>WRDO01000022.1 GCA_009779755.1 Defluviitaleaceae bacterium
ACGGGGACGACGCCGTCGGAAACCTCCCCGACAAAGTCGTACTTCGGCTCGATAATTTCGTTGCCGTCGATATCGATGATGCCCCAACGCATTTCATCCCGCGTCCCGTCGGGTAAATACAACACACGCGCATATCCCTCGGAGAACGGCATTATAAAAATATATTCATCCGCGTCCATTTCGTCCGGTAAAACATGTATGACATTACCGCTTTTATCGATGAAAGCCTGTTCATCGCCGTACGTCAGTACGCGTGCGATACCGTCGGAAAAAGGAGACGCTTCGGCATAAATGGCGGGTACTATAAAATAGTAGGAAAGGGACGGCTTACCCTCCGGCATGGGGACGGGAAGCGCGGGTGTGGGGATGGGTGCGGGTTCGGTCTTGGGCGGAACGGGCGTACGTTCGGGTAATTGAATCGGCTCGGGTAAATCGGTTGCCTGTTCCCTAAAATCGGCAGGCAGGACGGGACTCTGCGGTAAAAGGGAGGATGAATCACCGCCGCTCCTTCGCCCGCAAGCGGATAATAGGAAAAGGATAAAAAAAAGAAACGCTCTTTTTTTCATTAACGTATATCCTTCGCGATAATCGCCGCGGCGATGTCGTCCCCGCTGCCGTTTGCGCTGGTGTGGGTCAGCCAGCCGGAAAGATTCTCCTCGATATATCCGCACCCGTTTTCGCGCCACAAGCGGTATATGTCCGCGCCCGCTTTTAAAAAGCCCGCGCCCGTCACGAAGCTGTTGGCGTAGCCGTCGGTGGAAATCAGCAGCATCGTCGGCTCGTTGTCGGGTGCGCTTCCGTCGAGGGGAATTAACTGTGTACGGATATACTTCCACGAATCGTCCATACACAGGGATTCCGTTTCGTTGCCCGCATGGTCGGAAGGGGGCAGCAGCCATCGGGCGTTGCCGTCGGGATTGATGGCAACGGCGTCGCCGTCCCCGAGTTGCAACGCGAAAACATAATCGGGCGCGGCGGCAAGCGCGAGAAGGGTCGAACCGTATAATTCATACGAAAAAGGCGGGAGTGGCGGCGCGGGGTCGGGCGTGTCGGAATCGTCCGCATCGTCGGAATTTGCTGCGTCGGGATGTACCCCGTCGGAATGTACTTCGTCGGGTTGTATTCCGCCGGGTTGTGCCTTTTCGGAATGAATCCCGTCGTTTGCTTTCCCTTCATGGATTCTCTTTATCGCGTTCTTCCATTCCTTTTCGATTAGCTTCGGTAAACGGATGTCCTTTTGCGCGGTAAGCGTTCCCTTGGGGTCGCCGCTTTCCAATATTTCCGAAAGGATTTCCGCCGTAACGCGAACGGCGGCGTCCGCCCCCTCATCGCTGAAGGGGCAACGGTCCGATCCGTGCCCGTCCGCCACGCAAACAAGGGCGAAGGGTTTATCTTCGCCCTTGTGTACGTATAACGCGTCTTGGCAAATTTTATTTTGCCTGATATGCGTCGCGCCCTGCACCACCGCGCCTGCGGAAATCCATTTCGCGGAGTCGGTACTACCAGATTTCATCGTCGTCCGTCGTCACTACCGGGATGGCGCTTGTATCCACGGGGTCGGCCCCCGCCATGGGTGCGGAAACGTTCTTTACGACGGTCGAGGCCCATTTGATGAACTTGACGAGCAACTGCGGGTTCTTCGCTTCCAGCACGAGTTCGTTATTGCCGGTGAATTGTTCCAATACGGTTGTGTCGGCGTCCTTACCGATGGCGATGGCAATACGTACGGCTTTTTTACCCCACGGCGTGGACATCAACGCGTCCAGTCCACCCTTAAAATCATCCGTCGGCTGCCCGTCGGTCAAAAGCACCAGCACGGGCGGTAAGCGTTTCGTATCCGCGGGAAGCTGGCGTAATTCGCCTGCCACCAGTTCGAGCGCCATACCCATGGCGGTCACACCGCCCGCGGAGAGGTCCGTCCAATTAAACTGCTCGATGGGGGTCGCGCCCGCCACATGCCAAGCCGCGCCGTCGGAAAACTTGACCGCCCGTACCAAAATGTCGGCATTGGGGTTAGCGTCGGCTTCCTTACGCATGTCGGGGATGGTTTGCCGTATGGCATAATTAAGGGTTTGGATCTTTTCCCCGTCCATACTGCCCGAGCAGTCGGCTATCCAAAAAAAGTCCAGCTTGCGGGAGGACATTTCGCCTCCGGGTAGGTTTCTTTCGCTCATCATTCATTCTCCTTATATGGTTTTTATTGGGTTACCTTGTAGGGAATTGTGAAAACAAATCGATGTATGCCTGTAAACCGCGGTAATGAAGCGCATCGAGGTAGTCGTTCCACGTCCTTTCCACGGGCCATCCGAACATCACGTTCATCAGATATTGCGGCACCACGCCGCGGGACATTGTGATACTGCTCCAACCCCCGAGCAACCCCCTCCGATGCAGGTTATCCAGCCTTGCCCTTTCCGTTGTGAAGATACCGTCGGTGTCCGCACGGGTGGGCAGGAGGTTGAGCCGAACGCCCGCGTCGCTTTGGGCAAAGTCGGCGACGAGCCCGAATCCGGTTGTCAAATCGCGCGGAAGGGTATTACCGTCGTGTATACCGGTGGCGAATACGCCCTCGCGGAAAAATAATTGAAAAGCGAGCGGACGGCGGACGGTAAAGGAGGATTGCAAGGGTACGCCGTCCCATACGATACGCGAATGGCCCATAATCATTTCACCGCCGCCGTGGTTGTATCCCCACTCCGAGCTCCTTGCGCGGTTATAGTAAGGTGATTCCCTGTAAAGACCGTAATTGGCCAACACGTACGCTTCGGGGTCGAAGGACAGAGCGTCGAAAATATTTAATATACGCGACAGGGTGTCGTCGTCCACGTCCGCGCCGATAACCCAAGCCGTGCCGTTCGCGTTAAAAGCGTTGCCGGATCTTTCCGACCCTGCGCCGCGATGGCCGTTGATGCCGTGCTCCGGCGGGGTAATCAGGAACCTTCTGGCCGGGTCATTAAATTGCGCTTGGCTGATGACACGGGATAAATCCCGTATGTGTACGGGGGCCCAACCCACACGGAAAACGGCGCACGTAAAGTTAACGTGGTTATCCCGCGGGGGGCCGCTGTAAACGAGTATGGCATCGTGCGCGGCCAGCTCCTCTATGAGCAGCAGCGTGTCCTTGTAAGCACGGGACGCGTAGAAGGGCACAGCTTTCCCGTCCTCCTCCATAATGCTCGTGTTGGCGCCGTGCATCCCCAAGATAGGCGAAATCGCACGGAACATATCCCCGTTGAAGTTCACTTCCATGCCCCAAGTCCTTTTGCGGGCTTCCGCGATAAGCTCCTCGTTTGCTATCGTTGTCCTGCTTTCGTTCGGGTTGTGCGCTTCGAAGGTAAACCATTCCATAATATTGAGGAAATCCATGTAGGTATACGATTCGGGGGTGAAATATACCCCTTCGGCCACTTGCGTGACGACGCCCGTACCCGGCAGGCCGATGTCCAGCATTTCCAGCCATTCCAAACGGTATACGGAAAATATCTCCAAATCAAGGAGGTGGGATTCGAAGGTGTTGAGCGCGAGCTGTTCCCCGTTTTCCGCGCGGCTTACACCCCACCCGTTATGCAAATCCAACAGAGCGGCGTAGTTGGGCGCGTAGCGGCGTATCATGCTTTCGGGGATGGTACGGGTAAGCCCAAATGTTTCCGCTTGGAAGGGATTGGCTAAAAAGATGTCCGGCGGGGGGTCGGGCATGTTATTGATATTAGGCACAAACACACCTTGCAATTGTATGGAAAACATAGCATTAAAAGCGGAAACGATCGGTATTTCGTGGTAGCGCGACGGTCCGCGGCCTTGCGTGCGCCGTTCAAAATCGAGGACAGAACTTATTTGGGAATTATCGTGGAATGTCGTGTTATAACCCCAATGGATGGTGATGCCCCGCAGCTCGTCCCTTACCAAGGGTGTACGCGGTGCGCCGTCAGGGTGCGCAGACCAACTGTCGTATGCCCCGCCGTTTCGGGGAAGCACGGGGCCGAGCGGCTTATTTTCCTCCCCCGCGTCACTCCCGCAGGAGGTTATCAATAGTAGGGATGCCAACAAAATCAAAAATGTTAAACGCTTCATAATCACAGCCCCCTTAATCACTTTATTCCGCATTCCGTTTTTTAAATCCTTACTTCCTATTCAATCAACCCTTCCGCCGGACCGAAGTTAATCTTCGCACCCGCGGCCAGCGGCGCGGTCTTGCCCGGCTCGATGATTGCCGTGTTTCCGTTCTTTTTCGTATAGGTCCAGCTGTCCTTGCCGTGGTTGGCAAGCCCCCAACGCCCCGGTTGTTGCGGGTGTTGGGTGACTTTACCGATGACGGTGTTAAAATCGAAGTTTTCATGGAGGTGATGCCCGTAAACCGTTGAGTTATGGTTAAGCATGATGAGTTGCTTGCCCATTTCCAAACGGGGCGGGGGTGTGATAGATGCCTTGCATTTCCAGCATACCGGTTTTTTGTTATAAAAATTTTCCGCGCCGCAGGTATGGCAGTACAGGATGGAGTTGCGCAGCTTTACGAACGCGTCCTTCCATTCCTTCTCCACGATGCGGGCGTTGCCGTTGCGTAAGCCGTCGGTGAACGCCTTGGTGAACATATCGCGCAGATACGGCGGGTACATGTGCCAGAAGATGATCGCGTTGTCCTGATAGCCTGGGATGGGGCGGTTGGATTGGTTGTGCGGGTCGTAGATAAAGACGGGGTCATGCCCGTAGATTTTTTCCATGGCTTTGGCGTCGAAGCACTTGATGTTGGCTTCGATCGCGCCTTCCAGCGGATGGTGCAGCATAAACATATAAAACAAAAGCACCGCCATGGAGTATAAATCCGTTTCCGTGGACGGTGATTTTTTAATCGCGATGATTTCCGGTGCGATAAAGCGGGGTGTGCCGTACGTGCCGCTTTCGATGTCGGCGTTGACGGTCACGTTGTCGTTGTCGCAGATCAGCACGTCGCCGTCGGCGGGATTAAAGAAGAGGTTGCCGAAGGAAATATCACGGTAACACAACCCCTGCGAATGCAGGCTTTGGTAACCGTCCGCCAAATTAATCCCCGCCATGCACAATGCGCTGAAGGTAGGTTCGGCGCGGCGCTTCATCAAGTCCACGATACTCTTGTACATGGGCGTGCGTAACCGCATAACGTAACCGAACAGGTTATCCTTGAAAATGATATCCAACGGCCACAAAAAGCGTGAATCGGGCGCGCCGCGTTCGATCAACCTTTCGATGAGTTTTTGCTGGTAAGGCGTCGCCGCATGGGGGTAATACCACTTTAGGGCGTAAGCGCGGCCGTTCTTGTCTTCGACCTCATACACCTCTCCCTGCCCGCCCGAGGCGATAAACCGCTTTACCGTGTAGGTCATGCGGTGCTTTGATAATAATTTAACGCCGTCCTTTAACGCATATAACATACCTTGACCTTCTTTCTTTTACATTTCCCATCGGGTCACGTTTAATTGGCCTTTATCCTTCGATATATCAGGGTGGAGCATCGCTCCGATCAATCGGGTTTTTTTACGGCCCAGGATATGGTAACGCCCCGCCGCGATTGCGGTGATACCCTTCCAATCGGCGGTCGCGGCTTCCGTACCGCAATCCGTCCAAAAATACGCCAGCAATTTGACCGTACCGTTTTCCATCAACCCCGCGAAATAGTCCGGCGCGGCGGAGATTTGTTTTACGTTCTTGTACAGCGTAAAGTTGCGTCGCATGTGGTTTTCCTGCCCCACGCGGGCGATGCGGCCGTCGGATAATAACGCGATGACGCGCCCCGGCCCGCCGTACGCGATATCCGCCACGCCGTTAAGGTGTGAAACTTGCAAGTCACCTGTATCGTTCTGTCCGCTGACGAGCACGCGCCCGTCCTTTTTTATCCCGAACGTGCAGGCGTTGCCCGCAATTACCTTCACGATATTACGCCAATGGCGTACGTTGCATTCCCCGTGTTTGTTTTGCCCGGCGGACAGACATGTGCCGTCCGCCCGTAAGGCTACCGTATGGCGTACGCCCGCGGAAACGGCGACCACCTCACGCCAGCCGAGAAAATCCCGCTGGCCGAAGTCGTTGCGCCCCGTACCGATAACCGTACCGTCCGCCCGCAACCCTACGGTAAAAAACGCCCCTGCCGAAACCGCAGCCATATCGCGCCAATCATACGTAATCGTATTGCATTGGCCGTCTTCGTTTAAGCCGACGGCTTTGACGAAACCGTCGCGGGTGATGGCGACCGTATGATAATCGGCGGAGAAACGCTCCGCGGGGTTTGATTGCTTTGTGGCGCTTGCGGGGATTGCAACGCCCATTGGGCGGGGTTCCTTCACCGCAACTTCCGCCGTGGGTTGTTTTTTCTTTTTCGGTAATTTATCCCCGATTAGCGGTTTGCCCGTCGGTTCCTTCGGCGGTGCGTAAACGGCTCCGTCCGCGTCCGAACCGAAACCGAGTAATTTGCCGAAAATATCGATTACCCATTCGGCAATGTTCCGATGCACCGAAAAGGTAACGACGAATTGCTCGATCAAACGGGACCGTACCACATCGTATTCCTTGTCCGCGTATTTAAGCGGAAAGAAGCCGCCCATCTCAAGGAAGTGCGTGATCTGTATGCGTTCCTTTTGCAAATCGGGTGCGAGGTCAGCCAGCAGATTACGCGATGTCGTGGCGTTGTAATACACCGCGTCGCCAAAAGTATCGCGTATGGCGGAGAGCGCGTCCAAGATGCGATTATCCATAATACGCGCTCACGGGGTACCAATCGGTAATATAGTCGATGTTCATGGCTTTGTTTTTCCACAACCACCCCAGATTTGTGCTTGCGGTCAACAAGCGCGAATCATGGGAAAGGGCGATCAGGCGGCGATATCCGCCGTAAATGGCTTTGATGTTTTGCCAGTTGTCGGCGTAGGAGGAAATACGCGGCTTTGCGCGGTCGTATGAAAGGATCCGTACGGTCCCGTCATCACATAGGATGGCGAACCCGTCCGCCACGTTGGCGATCGAAACGACATCGCGCCATTGGGCAAAATAATTATCCGGTTCGCCGCTTTTATACAGGCGTCCGTCATTTTTTAACGCGATGCTTCCGTTTATATAGGTAGAGATCACTTGCACAACATCGGTTTGCGACAGCAGCCACTCTCGTTCGCGTTGCATATCCTCTTCCCCCGCGTAACAAGCCAGCGCAAGCGTACCGTCTTCCCGTATCCCGATCACCCCTTCGGGGTATTGCGCGATCGAAGCGATGTTATGAAATTCCGACAGGTCCCACTTCGAACGTCCCACACTCGCCGCCGTACCGTCGGCGAATACGAAAACGCTGTCGTGCCCGAAGGCGTAAACACCCTTAACCCCCGAAAGGTGCACCACATCACATTGGTCGTACGCGTTCGAACCGGCAGCCAATACCTTACCGTCGGCTTGGAGACCCAATGTATGCGAATCCCCTGCGGCTACGGCCACCACATTGTGCCACCCCGTGACATTGCATTGGTATGCGTCGTCCATACCCCCGGCGAAAACCATACCATCGACATTCACCGCCGCGACGTGTGTTTTCCCCATCGAAACCTGCCCGTGCAGATACGGCGCGGAATGGGAGGAAACCGCACCTTCGGAATCCTCCCGCCATTCACTTTCGGGGATTTTGCCCAATGCGGCGGCGAACAACTGCACCACCCAAAGAGCCGCGTTCCGTTCCAATGAAAATATTTCCGTCAAATGCTGCGTCAGTCTTTGTTCAACCAAGCCGTAATTATCCGCTTCCGATAATGTTGAAAAACCGTCCGCTTCAATAAAATTACGCACCAAGATACGCTCCTTGTTTCGGCCCGGTGCCAAATCCAAGAGCATCGCATTGGTGCGTTGCATATTCTTAAATATATCATCCCCGTATTCCGTCAGGATACGGGTGATTACGGGCAGCATCATTACGCCAACCCTTTCAGCCTAAGCCAAAAATATATGTCCCATTATATTTTATCGGCGTGAATGGTGCAAATCATGTGATATAATCCTTTTATGAAAAAAAATACATATAAAGAAACCGATTTGTATGATCCGATCCGTCGTTTGCTGACCGAGCAAGGCTTTACCGTGCGCGGCGAGGTGAAGGGTTGCGATATCGCGGCCGTTAAGGACGAGGCTTTATGGATCATCGAAATGAAGCTCACCGCAAACCTGAAGCTGCTTTTCCAAGCGGTGGAGCGGCAAACAGCCACAGACTGGGTTTTTGTGGCGGTTCCTCGTCCGCGTAATACGCGTGACAGGCATTTCACGCAATTTTCGAAAATTTTGAAGAAAATAAACATCGGTTTAATCACCGTTGCATTGGACGGTCCCGTCCGGTTTGCGGAAATCGTTTCGTTCCCTTCGGGTAAGGACGCAAAAAAGAATAAGAAAACCGCTCAGGTCAAACGTGAAATCGCCGGCCGTACCGTTGACACCCGAGGGGGCGCGACAAAAGAAAGGGTAAACACCGCTTACCGGGAACGATGCGTAAAAATCGCCGCTATCCTTGAAGTCCACGCACCCCTAAACGCGCCGACGCTGATCCGCGTCCATGGATGCGAAAGTGATACATATAATATTCTGCGCACAAATTTCTATGGATGGTACGAAAAAACGGGGAAGGGTATGTACGCGTTATCCGCCAAAGGGATTGATTTTTTGATGGAAAACGCTGCGCAAAGCCTGGTCGCATATTATCGAATAAAAGCACAATGATAAACGAAAAAAACGTTGTAATCCCGTAGATACATGCTATAATGACGAAAAATCTAAATTATGAGGTGCGAAAAATGGTTCCAAACACAGCAATTTTTTACGACATCGAAAACCTTATCGGTCCGTTTACCGGCAAAGCAAACACAATCTTACATTTGGATGAAATATACCGTCGTGTACTGGCAACGGAAGAAGTGGCGGGTGTATCCGTACAACGTGCCTATGCCGATTGGTCGCTTCCCATGCACCGCAACCTGCGCGGCTCGGTATTGCAGGTAGGTATAGAACCCATGCATATCTTCAACACGAACCCGTATGATAAATTAAAGAACGCCGCGGACGTATCACTGATCATAGACGCGGTCGAGCTGATCGCCAAGCGGCCCGAAATAACGAATTACGTAATCGCTTCAGGAGACGGCATTTACGCATTTTTAGCCAAAAAGTTGCATGAACACGGCAAAAGGGTCATCGGTATCGGCTTCGATAAAATAACGAATACGATATTCCGCAACGCTTGTGATACGTACATCGGATTGGAAAAAACAGATAAAACATTGGTCGCGACGTTAAATGAACGTAAGAAGATCGAGTTAAAATCACCCGCCCCTTCCATGCCAACCCCTCCCGTACCCGCTCAGGCAAAGGTACCGAACAAATTCCCGAAAACCAAGTATTCCGAAGCGATTATAGCCGCGAATATCCCCGTATGGCGCGATTTGGCTGACGCATCCGGTTCCCTAATGGTGGTACGGCAGCTGTTGCAAGCCCTCCATACGGATGCGACCAAGGATCTGCCCGATTTGGAAATTTCCGTATTTATGACATACCTTAATCATTACGTACCCGGCTTCAAAGTGAATCGTTTCGGATTTTCGCGTTTCAGCAATTTTATGCGTTTTATGCTTACGGGCAGTCCGTTGTCACTGTACGCGGCAGAGAAGAACAGCCTCAAAATCGCGTGGCGCGGAACGGTTGGTGATAAAGGGGAAGTAATTGAGGATGTACAGGGCCTTCAATTCGTCCTGCCCGACGCAAGCCGTTACAATTCCATTTTTAACGTACCGGAGGGTTCATCCTTCGTGCATACGGTCACACCCGAGGAAAAACCCGTGCCGGAAAAAATAAAACCGACTCCCAAGCCGACCCCGGTTAAAAAGCCCCGCACAACCAAACCCAAACAAGCTAAGGAAAAACCCGCACCCAAAAAGGAAGCCCCCGTGCGGGAAACCCCACCCGTCGTAATCGACGAGGGTTCGATGCGTAAATGGGTTAAAAGCCAATTCCTAACCCTGTCGCAAGAGGATGGATTAACCAACGCCGAAGCGAAACGTTTAACCACGCCGGAATATTCGTTAAAAACCTTCGGCATACGTACCCCCATCTTTAAGGAAATCGAAACGCGGTCAAACCTTGACGCGCAACGCAGCGTTAACGGCAAGATCAAATATTGGAAAGAATCCTTCAAATACAAGGGTAAATATTATTTAGTATACAAGGAATGGGTGGCTAACCTGCACACGGACCGTTTCGCAACGTGGCTGGCAACCGTGCAAAAATGAAATTTAAAGTAACAATAGTAATATGCATTTTGGTATTTGGGGCGGTAATGTTTTTATTATCGCCCTATTTTTCCGTCCGCGAAATCGTGATCAGCGGAAACGCCGCGGTCAATCGAATGGAAATTGAAGACCGTATGGATGTGGTGACGGGGGATAATATCCTGTTGATCAACACATCCGCCGCCCGTCGCCGTATTATGGAAAACCTGTACGTGGACGACGTCTCGTTTGAGCGCGAATTGCCGGGTCGCTTAATTGTAACCATACGCGAACGTCGGCTTATCGCATACGTGGAACATACGCCGGGGAGTTTTTTATTCATTGATGAAACCGGGCGTGTGTTGGAAGTGCGGACGTTTTTTACCGACCCGTTGCCGCTGGTGACGGGTCTAAAATTTTCTTCTTTTCAATTGGGTGAACGGTTAAACGTTCCCAACCGCGCGGCATTCGGTATTGTGACGTTGTACGCACAATCGTTGCAGCGCCACAGTCTAATCCATTCCGTTACACACATTGACGTAACAGATATATATAACACACGGTTACGGTTTTCGAACATCGAATTTAACGTCGGTGATGCACGGGACGCGGACGAAAAAGTTCGGGTGATGGTGGAAATCCTGTTAAGCCTGCCGAATGTCGCATCTTATCGCGGCACCGTGGATTTACGGGAAATTTCAGACCAATACTTTCTTTCGATTATTGTGTAAAAGACTTGCTTTATTATTAAATTTGTGTTACAAAAATATGAAAACGCGGACAAGCGATTTGAATCGCGGATTCGTACAAGTTTTGATGGGGGATAACATGATCGATATCGATATAATGCACGAAGTAAAAGCGAAAATAAGGGTAATCGGTGTAGGCGGCGGCGGCAACAACGCAGTCGATCGTATGGTCGAGGAAAAAGTAGCGAACATAGAGTTTATTTCCGCCAATACGGATAATATGGCTTTAACGAAATCAAAAGCGGCGATGCGTATCCAGTTGGGTGAGAAATTAACCCGGGGCTTGGGTGCGGGCGGCAAACCCGAAATGGGGCGCCGTGCCGCCGAAGAAACACGTGATGTAGTGGCAAACGCGATTGAGGGAACGAATTTGCTGTTTATTACCGCGGGAATGGGCGGCGGTACGGGTACGGGTGCCGCACCGGTTATCGCTGCGATTGCGCGCGATTTGGGGATATTGACCGTGGGTGTCGTGACGAAACCCTTCACTTTTGAAGGCGGACCGCGCATGAGGAACGCACTCGCGGGTATCGATGAATTGCGTAAGAGTGTGGATACACTTGTGGTCATCCCCAATCAACGTTTGCTTGAAATTATTGATGAAGATACCTCCATCGTTGACGCTTTCCGTATGGCTGACGAAGTTTTACACCAAGGTGTACGCGGCATCAGCGGGTTGATTTTAGACGATGGTTTGATAAACCTCGACTTTGCCGACGTGGAAACAGTAATGCGCGGCAACGGCCATATCGCCCATATGGGTGTGGGGAAAGCATCGGGTAAAAATAAAGTGATGGACGCCGCCGAAAAAGCAATCAATTCCCCCTTGCTGGAAACGTCCATCCATGGGGCGAAAGCGCTCCTCATCAGCTTCTCGGGCGATTCCGGCATGACCATGAAGGACGTGAACGCGGCGGCGGATCATATTCGGATGGCCGTTGACCCCGAAGCGGAGATCATCATGGGTTCGACCATCAACGACGCTTTTAAGGACGAAGTGATGGTTACGGTGGTAGCGACGGGTTTAAGCGAAGTCGGGCATAGCCGGGCCGCGATGAAGGCAACCGTAAAAGCTGCCCCGGCGGTCACTGTTAATCCTGCCGGCCCCGTTGAAGCAACTCCGGCGGAACCGGTCGAGCAAAAGGATGACCGGGTTGAATTACGTTCCGTAAGGGATGCGAATAAGGACAAAGACGCGGATTCACCGTTTGAGATTCCGATATTCCTGCAAAGAAAGAAACCGACGGAAAGAAAATAGTAAATGCATAATCTGTAAAAAATAGTCCACCCTAGAAGCAACAATGCAAATAGGGAGGACTTTTTTTATGGAGCGGATTCTGTATCGGTTGATGTTTACATGTATTGGCGCCTTGTGGTTTTTGATTTATACCGCCATCCCCGTGGGTGCAATCGGCATTGAGGCGAAAGCAAGTATCCTGATGGAAGCGGAAACGGGACGCGTGTTATATGAAAATAACGCAAACGACAAACTCGCGCCCGCCAGCGTCACCAAGATCATGACGATGCTGCTCATCTACGAGGCAATCGACCAAGAGCGTATTAAATGGGACGATGTGATGACGGTGAGCGCATATGCGGCTTCCATGGGGGGCTCGCAAATATACCTCGAAGCGGAGGAAAGGCAAAGCGTCCGCGATTTGACCAAAGCCATCGTAATCGCTTCGGCCAACGACGCCGCCGTGGCGATGGCGGAATTCATCGCCGGCAGCGAAGAGGCTTTCGTCACGCAAATGAACAAAAAAGCGCAGGAACTGGGTATGAAAAATACGTTGTTCGCCAATTCCTGCGGGTTGGACGCGGATGGTCACCTCACGACGGCACACGATATCGCGTTGATGTCGCGTGAGATTATCCTTAAGTACCCCGAAGTCATTACCTATGCCACCACGCGGCTGGATTCCATCACCCACAGGACCGCCCGCGGCGAAGAGGAATTCGGCCTGACCAACACCAACCGTTTATTGCGCCGCTATTCCGGCATTACGGGCTTAAAAACGGGTTCGACCTCCCAAGCGATGTATTGCATATCGGCTACCGCCGAAAAGGAAGGGATGCAACTCATCGCCGTGGTGCTGGCCGCGCCCGACCCGATCACACGCTTCGACGGCGCGGTTAAGCTCTTGGATTACGGTTATGCCAACTACGCCCTCATCGCCAAGGAGGAATCCGGCACGACCATGGGCGAGATACAAATATATAAAGGTAAGGTTGAATCCGCCCCCGTGGTGATTAAGGAACAAACCAACGTACTCGCGCCCAAGGGTAAGCACATCGTGGTGGACAGCGACGTTCGCATCGATGAATCCCTTAACGCACCCGTGGCGGAAGGCCAACGCGCGGGCATAGTCATTTACACGCATGAAGGCGAAGAAGTGGGCCGCAGCGAACTGATCATCGCCGAAGAAATCGCGAAAGCGAATTTGGGCGATATGACGGGCAGGTTGTTTAAACGGTGGCTCTTTGTAGGGTAACCGTAAATAAATCATGTAAACGAAAACCCGCGTTTGCGGGTTTTTTACTTCATTAATATCTCTTTATCTTAAAAAACGCAATCATGTTCTTTAACATCTCCGCTTGTGAACTTAATTCCTGCGACGAAGCCGCGCATTCCTCGCTTGTGGCGGAATTTGCCTGAACGACCCCGTTAATCGTGTTCATCCCCACGCCGACTTCACCGATGTCATGTTTTTGGCTTGTGGACGCTTCGTAGATATTGCCGATAACATCCGACATATGGATAACGTTGTCCACGATATTCCGCAGGCTGCTTGCCGTGTCTTCGGCGCATTTTGCACCGCCGTTTACCTTAATGATGGCATCTTCAATCAATTCATCCGTTTCCCGTGCGGCATTGGAGCTTTTACCCGCGAGGTTACGGACTTCCTCCGCGACAACCGAAAAACCTTTCCCGTGTTCGCCCGCACGAGCAGCCTCAACCGCGGCGTTAAGGGCAAGAAGGTTGGTTTGGAAGGAGATGTCTTCGATAACCTTGATTATATTGCTGATTTTCTTCGACGATTGGGCGATACCATCCATCGCTTCCAACAACTTCGCCATTTCACGGTTGCCGATTTCGGCATTTGATTTCGATTTTTTCGCTATTTGGGTAGCTTCCTGCGCACTGCTTGCGTTACTCTGCGATTTTTCATTAATCACCGTAACCAACGAAGTCAACTCTTGTATTGAACTGGCTTGCGTGGTGGCACCCTGCGCCAGTATGGTCGCGCTTTGGGATATTTGCCGTGAGCCCGCCAACACGTTTTCGGACGAATTAATGATTTCATCCATTGTTTTGGCAAGAGCATTGAGGATAATACCTAAGGAGTCCTTGATCGGCGTATAACTTCCGGCAAACGTGCGGTTTACGGAAACCGTCAAATCCCCTTCGGCCATCGCGCCGAGCACCCGCGTTATCTCGTTAATATAAGCAAGTGTTGTTTCCTGTGTTTGATTTACAGCGTTCTTTAGCGAACCGAATTTTCCTTTATAGTCGCCGTTTACACGTTTATTGAATTCACCCTCCGCCATGGCGAGGTTAGCCTGTTCTACTTCAAGAAGCGGTTGTTCCACGGCGTTTACAAGGTTATTTAATTCAACGAGCATAATTTTCCAATTGCCTTTGTGCTTGTCGGCGTTTGAACGTGTGTCGAGCCTACCGTCGGATGCCAACATTGCGAGGGTTTCTATCTCGTTTTGGATGGCGCGCAGTTCCGTTTGCAATTCCGTAAACCGGTCGTACAGCACGATTTTCTTGCCGGGTAGTTTGTTTACTTTCGAGTTGAAATTTCCTTCCGAAATTTCGGTCAAGGCGTTTAATACGGCAAGGACATCATTGATGAAGCCTTCGGTCAGGTCGTTGATGCCCGATATAACTTCACGGTATGAGCCTTTATACTTTTCGGGTTTTAAACGGAAATCAATGTCACCGTTTGTATTCACTTCCCGTTTAATGGCCGATAAATCGTCCATCAGTGTGTTGATGACAGCTATAACATCAGAAAAACTAGCTGACAGCTTGCCGATTTCATCGTTAACCGATGCATCGGTTTGCACGTTGAGGTTACCGTTAGCCACACTTTGCGCTATGGTTACCAATTTTTTAATTGGCTTTAGTATGCTTTTGGTTATCGTAATGATTAGGATAATGCTGAGCAAAACAGCCGAAACAATCAACACGATGTTCACTGCATACGCCTGCGATTGCGCAGCGTCAATCGAATCGTTATGGTCGTTCAGCATTTTTTCATATTCTATTGTTATATCGTTAAGCAATGAAATCGACAAATCAGCGTTCGGCAGTATCCGATTCCAAAAGACAGCGTAGGCTTCGTCGGTGTTCCCCGCTGCTATATGATTCAATACCAAATCGGCATCGACATGGATAATCCTATGCGGTTCTTCGATTTTTACCAAAAGATTCCGTACATTGCTGTTGGCGTGTGCTGTCGCCCCATCGCTGTGCAGCCATTGGCCGAGGGCGCAGGTGTTCGGATTAACGGAGCCGGTAAACTCCGTGCCGCCGAATATGCTGTTGGACAGGTTCTGTCGCCAATTATAGTGAGCGATTAAAACCTGATCGATTTCCTTGTATGCCAATTGCAGGTCATCGAGGCGTTCGAGCATCGTCGAAAACCGGTGAGCGGACGCAAGGCCGTATGCACCCATCGTCATGCCGATTAAAAATATCATCAGAAACCCGCTGATAATTTTCGCGCGTATACTTAGTTTCATGGAATCCATCCCCTTTAAAAATACTTCTCTGTATAATATGCAGCATCTATTCATATAGCGCCTTGTCATTGATTACAAAGTCACCGTATGACCCGTTGTGGCGTATACGAAGCAATACTTAGAATTCGGGTTTGATGCCGTTTTACGGATGGCGGTGCATCGAATTATTGAATGATTTCTATACAGTGAGCGGGTTCGCCGCTTTCTTTGAAGAGAATTTAGACTACTACGAAGCGCATACAGAACGGTTTATCGGGGACATTAACGGGGATATCAACCATGAATGGTTTCGGCGTCAAGGGCTTAACCCGGACAATATGCGGGTCATCGTTTCCCCCGGGTGCAGCTTTCACGGTTATTCCGCGTGGCTATTCGGCGATGCCGCAGAGGATACGGTCGTATACGCGGCTTTGCCGGGTGCGGCGAATTACGTAGCGGTTCGTGGATTTACGGGAAGATTCGCTTAACATCGGCAATTTGAACGCCAATGAAATCGGAAATATTTTCAACACGCGCTTGGGGGATATTATGGTCGTCAAAACAGACGGCAAGGAATTTTTATATATTGACGTCGGTTCGGGCGCAGACGTCGGATGGACTGCGGGACACAGGCAGTACAGCGTTTTCCCGCTTGGTAATGAAAAGAGCTAAAAAGTGGTTTAAAACCTTGGGTGGTACGATTTATTTTTATAATCCCTTGATGATTACGCAATCATATATGTTGCCGTGTTTTCCGGCAAATATTATCGGCAAAATCAAACGCGGTGTCTTTTATCCGTTTGGGTTGTGAAGTAAAGAATTCCACGGTTGGTTCACCCTTTTTGATGTTCCATAACCCTGCCACTTGGCCGTTAACGGCGATTGTCGGCAAACATATGCCGGACTTCATTATAACCGTGCTTTTGTATTCTTGCGGCAGAACCGCGCTCCTGTCCGTGTAGGAAACGATAAGCGGGTCGAAACCGGATAGTAACGTTAGTTCGGGGATTTCGCCCATTTCTTCCGTAGCTTCGATATAATAATGATCCTTTTTATTATGTGTAAACCGCGGGTATCCGTCCATGTTTAAAGCGAAAAGCACTTTTTTCCTTTCTTTCGGCAAACCAAAGAACCATGCCGCGTCGGCAAGGGTTGCGGGGCCGTAAGCCGCGATAAACCTTCTTAACAGTTCGGGCAGTACGTCTTCGAATGTTTGCGTCGGTTCGGCATCGATCAAATCAAAATCTCGGCTGGTCATATCCCGGAAAGCGACCTTTCCCAGCCTCGCCAGTTCGCAAAAAACGCCACCCCATGGGGACAGCGCCCTGTCAATCGTTTGCCTGTCATACTGGTCCGAAAATAATAAACGCATTTCGGCACGGGAATAGATACCGTCCTCCAAAAGGTTTATTACCTTATCGGCGATTTCCTTATAATGCTCCCCCCAGCGCCATTCACCCGAATGGAGCGCAAGCAACGTCGGCAGGTCATCGGGGGCTACGCCGTGCAGCGCGTGGTGAATCCACGTTTTGGTGAGCGCGTACTTCCAATCCGCCAAACCCACCCCGCGAATCAACGCGGAAAACGCGACATTACGGTGGAACCAACAATGCAATCCGAGGAGTTCGCTTGCAAGTTCAACAATATCGTCACATTTACGCGATAGATACAATCCGTGCATACGCCTTTGTATGATTTGCTCCGTTATCTTGTCCAAAATATCAATCCGTTCCGGTTTAATCTTTCCGCGGCACCCAATCGTCGTTTGTGCGTAAAACAGTTATATGTCAAGCCAACCGGCGGCATTGGTAATGCCTATACCGCTCCAGCCGTTTGCGCCATCCGCGACATGTATTTCAAATACATGCTGTACCGTTCCCCGTTCCGGTAAACCGGTGGATACGATAACTTCTAAAACATCCGTTATCCATTCCGGCGGTTCGGTTTGGCTTCGGCGGATTTCCATGACCATTAAAAAATCATCCCGTGGCTGTAGAGGGAATTCATCATTAAAAAGCATGTCCATAAGCGTTGTGAGTTCGATATTTTCGGCAATGCGGCGGCTTATTTCCTCTTGTGATACGCCGACTACATTACTGAAGAATCCTCCGATAATATTCATGTTCCGGTATGTTTCAAGGGAATCCTGCATGTGGAGAGCGGTACGGAATACAGCCAAGTCGCCGTTGTTTATGGAATCAAAAAGAGCCAGCACAGAGCTGATAATTTCATCGGGGATGGTGTCGTCAATAACGGGAAAAACAGCGGCATACGGTTCATCATCACCCGAAGTACAAGCGGTAAGAAAAAATCCTGTGAAAATAAAGGCAACTATTATAATCGATATTTTTATATATTTTTTGATATCCACATTCATTGGCATCAAAATCACACCTTCATAATCTTAAACAACTTCGCCAGCCGCTTCTTGCGTCCGATGTTTGGGAAGTCAATCGTAAGTTCATAATCCGCGCCATTAGCGGAAACGGCGATCACAACACCCCTGCCGAGCCGCGGGTCACGCACTTTATCCCCGATTTCGAAGGGGCAATCACCCGATATTAATAATGGTTTAAACGCAGGCTTTTTTTCCGGCATAATCGGCGTATGCATGTCCCTCAAAAACGGAGCAGGGTCTGTCCTTGCTTTTTTTATTACGGACGAAGGAACAGGGTCGGCAAAATCCGTGACAGAGCGGGCGGGGGAAATGCCGCCGTCCCGCAGGGTATTTCCTTTTCGCGCGGGGCGACTTTCACAGAGCCCCGAAGAAAAGGAAGTACCCGAAAGGGACGACGTAATTTCCCTCGCCCGCGACTGTCCAACAAGGGGCGGCGACATTTCCCTCGCTCGCGACCGCACAACGGATTTTGGCCGCCCGTGCGCGTTGACCGACTCCATATATTCCGTCGGCACTTCCTTTAAAAAGCGGCTGGGCGCACAAAGCATCCGTTGCCCGTTCCGCATCCGCATGGTAGCGTGGGAGAGGTACAGGCGCTTTCGCGCACGGGTAAAACCGACGTAGCAAAGGCGGCGTTCCTCCTCGATTTCCTTCGGGGTTTCGCTTAACACGCTGCGGGCGGAAGGGAAGGTGTATTCCTCCATGCCCACGATAAAAACGCGGTTAAATTCCAACCCCTTCGCGCTGTGCAGCGTCATGAGGGACACGGCTTGCGCGCCTTCCTGGTAGTTGTCGATATCGGCGACGAGCCCGACTTCGTTAAGAAAATTGGTCAGCGAGGTATCCTGCGCCTGGGTTTCGAATTCCTTTGCCTTGGTGAGCAGCTCCTGCACGTTGTCGATGCGGGTTTGCGCTTCGGGTGTACCGTCGTTCAGGCTTTCGAGGTATTGGGTATCGGCGAGGATTTGTCTTAGCAGGTCGAAGGGGGGTGTGGTTTCGGCCAGCTTTGTCCAGTCGTTGAGCAGTAGCGAAAATTCGGTGAGCTTTTCGCAAGTCTTTTTCGTAATACCGGGGATGTCCTCCGCGAGAGCGGTTGTAAAGGAGATTCCGCGTTCTGCGGCGAAGTTGGCGATGCGCGTGATGGTTGTGTCGCCGATACCGCGGCGGGGGACGTTGATAATACGGCGGCAAGCCATATCATCCGCGGGATTGTCGATGGCCTTGAGGTAGGCGAGGATGTCCTTAACCTCCATCCGCTCGTAGAATCGCACCCCGCCGAACAAACGGTACGGAATACCCGCGAGGATGAGCTGTTCCTCCACGGCGCGGGATTGGGCGTTGCCGCGGTACAGTACGGCGAAGTCGTTGTACTTGCCGCCGCGGTCGTAAGCGTATTTAATGGCCTGCGTGACGAACAGCCCTTCATCGCGTTCGTCCCGCGCGTAGTACACGCGTATGGGTACGCCTTGGTCGTTATCCGTCCAAAGGGATTTGGGCGCGCGGTGTTGGTTGCCGGAAATCACGAGGTTGGCCGCGTCCAAAATCGTTTGCGTCGAGCGGTAATTTTGGTCGAGCGTGATCGTCTTCGCGTTCGGGTAATCGGCGGTAAAGCGCAGGATGTTTTCGATGTCCGCGCCGCGCCAGCCGTATATGCTTTGGTCGTCGTCACCCACCACGCACAAGTTTTTAAAATGTCCCGCCAACAGGCTGACCAGCATATATTGCGCGTGGTTGGTGTCTTGGTATTCATCCACCAGCACGTAGCGGAAGCGTTGTTGGTAGCGGTTGCGGATGTCCTCGTTTTCCGTGAAGAGCTTGACGGTGAGCATGATGATATCGTCGAAGTCGAGGGCGTTATTGTCCTTAAGTTTTTGTTGGTAGCGGTTGTAGATGTTTGCGATATTGCCTAAGCGGTAATCCGACCCGGCGGTATTTTCGAATTCCTCCGGCCCGATTAAGCGATTTTTTTGCGCGCTGATCGTGTTTGCGATACCCGCGGGGGGGTAATTCTTATCGTCCAAATTCTCTTCCCGAATGCACAGCTTAAGCAAACGCTCGCTGTCCTGCGTGTCGTAAATGGAAAAACCCGATTTGTATCCCAACGCCGTGATATCGCGCCGCAGGATGCGCGTACAAGCGGAATGGAACGTACTCACCCACACTTGGTCGCCGAAGGGCGTTATCGCGGATATCCGTTCGCGCATTTCCTTCGCGGCTTTATTCGTAAAGGTGATGGCGATGATGTGATAGGGGTCCACGCCTTCCTGTATGAGCCGCGCCACGCGGTAGGTAAGTACGCGCGTTTTGCCCGAGCCCGCCCCCGCGAATATCAAAAGCGGGCCGTCCCCGTAAAGGACGGCTTCCTGTTGGCGGGAGTTTAACGTTGATATGTAGTCGTTCATAACGCGCACGCCCTTTTCCTTGCGACGGCGGCGAAAAACAAAGCAGGGTCGGTGTTTAACACTTGAGAAGCGGGGATACCCGATTCGATGATGAGCTTTTTCGCTTCGGTTAATTCGCCCACCAAGGTATGATAATGCGCGTCGGAAGACGCCAGAACGGGGACGCCGTATTCCTTGCAAAGCGCGAGCAGCCTGCGCTGCGGTTCCTCCCCGTTGTAGCGCAGGGAAACGGGATTTAAGGTTTGGTTGTTAATTTCAATGATTGTATGGGTACGGGCGGCGGTTTCTACCACGGCTTCGTAATCGATATCAAACCACGAATCCCCCGGATGGCCCAAGATACCGACGAAAGGATTTTCCATCGCGTTTATCATGGCGCGGGTGTGGTCGGCTTTGTTCGTCGGCGCCAAGACACCGCGGTGCAAGGAGGCGATGATAAAATCCATCCGCTCCATAATTTCCTCGGATAAATCAAGTTTGCCGCCGTGGTTGCAAATGTTTACCTCCGCGCCCTTCAGCACACGCACGCCGTGCATCGAATCCGGTACGATTTTCATGTTCCCGAAGAAGTAGAAATGCGGCGCACCCGGCATGGCGGGGCCGTGGTCGGCGATGCCGATGTGGGTTAAACCCAACGTTGCGGCGTGCGCGGCGTTTTCGGTGACGGTCGAATAACCGTGGCCACTAGCGACGGTATGGCAATGCACATCCAAAACAAAGCGCATGGGGCGTTCAATCCTTTTGCGTATGTAATTTGAAAGATTATTATAACATATAAATAAAAAAACATGATTGGGGGAGCGGAATGCGGGAAAGCGTGTCCGATTTGCGCTGCGTGCATGACAGCGATAACGTTCGCTTAACCTTCCGATGGCCGATCGGTACGGATCATGTGTATGTTTTCCGCACAAAAGCAGACGAAACCGGCAACCCTCCTGCGAGATCGGCGGCCGACCTAAACCGAAACCCGCAAAACGCGCGTTTGCTGACCTTGCAAGAATACAAACGCCGCGGCGGTTATATAATGCCCAACGAACCCGGGATTTTTACGTTTTATATAACAACCGACCTTAACGAAGGCGCAGCAGAAAGTATTACCTGCCAAACCGGCCGTACGACGATCCGCGGAACGGTCAAACGGAAACGGGGTTTCAGCGAATACGCGACGCATGTATTGACGCTGACCTCGTATTATCCGGTAACGGGAGGGGAGCTTTCCTATATAAAGCGACGCGCTTACGGTGCGGCGGCGGGTGATGTGGTATACTCCTTCCAAGAACCGCTTGGCGGCGTGCCGCTGGTAAGGCATATCCTGACACGCAAGCATGAACGGTTGGAAATCCTCGTCACGGACGAAGTGAAACGCGTTTTATATGATTTGCGGATAAAACAGATGTGAGGTCGGTTATGGGATTGTTCAAAAGGAAAATGGAAGCCGTCAAACGCGCGAAGCTGGAGGAAACGCACGAAATCGTATGCCTTTATTGTTTTAAAAATTTTAACCATGACCGTGTGCTGTTCCGTGCGCTCGAGCATGTGGACGCGGAAGGATACCGTGCCTGTTCGGACGGCGCTTTGGACGCGTACCGCGCGCGCTTCCATATGGGTGAGGCGGGCGATTTGCCCGTGGTGTTGGACCCCGACGATTTTAATGAAGTGAACAAGGGGTACCATCGGGGTATCCTTTCGTCCGTAACCGACGACCATAACAATGTCACGACCAAGCGGCTTTGCCCCTATTGCCACAACGACCTGCCGCAAAGCGCGGGGTTTTCGCCCGGTACGATCATATCCTTCGTGGGCGCGTCGCAAGCGGGCAAAAGTGTATACCTCACCGGCCTCGTTCATACCCTCAAAACGTTGACGCCGCGTAACTTCCCGATTTTCTGTACACCCATCAACAACGAAATGGGACGCAAGTTCAAGCTGACCTACGAAGACCCTTTAATCGAAAACGGCTTCCTTCCCGATCCGACGCAAAAGGAACGGCAACAAGAGCCGTTTATCTTTACGTTCTCATTTACGGACGGAAATCTGCCCGAAATCAGCATCGCTTTCTTTGACGCCGCGGGGGAGGGTATGGTTGACAACGGTTATATGGATATCTATGCGTCGCACATCAGAAATTCTTCGGGCGTTTTATTTTTGGTGGACCCGATGCAGTTCCGTACGGTGGGGAAGAAAATCGCCATGCAAAACGGTATGGACTTCGACCCGAACCAAACCGACGAACCGACGGAGGTGCTGAGCGGCCTTGTGGAGGATTATATCTACAAACAAGCGAGCGGCGTATCAAAGATACCCACCGCCGTGGTGCTGACCAAAACCGACTTGCTGCGCCCCTTGCAAGCAGAAGGGGAATACATGCGCCCGGACAGCCTGTTCTTTTCCAACTTTACGCATAAAGGTTCCTTCAATTTGGAAGCCTTCGCCCAAATCGACGATGAAGTGGACGAATTCCTCGAAATCGTGGACCCCAACTTCCGAAACGCGTTGAAGCGACGGTTCGCGCATTTGGGCTTTTTCGCGGTTTCGGCATTGGGTGCGCAACCGCTGCGCGAAAGCGGCGATACGGAAAGGCAACGCGTCGCGTCCTTCGCCCCTGTGCGGGTGGATGAACCGTTCTTGTGGCTCCTGTATAAGTTGGGTTATATCAAGGGTGATTGAGCAGCATTATTATACAAGGGAAAAAAGGGGATACGGCACGATCGCGCGTTCCCCAAACCTGCCCGATAATATTGTCAAAAACGATATCCTGCCGTATTGCGTATATTCCGCAGGGGAAGGGGGCAAATGCCTGACGGTCGTACATTATCCCGACGGGCGGATGCTCTTGGGGCAAGCGGTACATATACCGAGGGCGTTCTTCCAGCATAATCTAATAATTCCGGCAAAAATGGTAAACGCGATTTTGGCGGCTGGTTTTACTGGGGTACGGTTCGAAACGGGTTATGATGCCAAGCAAGGCGAAACATTGCTTGCACTTGAGGAATTGCCGATTGATGCATACGCAAACGGAACAGAATCGGATGGATCATACGATTTAACGGATTATGACTTTTCCCTTCTTATCCGCTGCCTGACCCTTTCTGCGGCAAAAAATAAAAAAACATACATACACACGCCTATCGTTAAGGAACTTGCCGATACACATACCTTTGCGCTTGCTTTTTTGACGGGATTGTATCCGCGCCTGCCCGAAGAGCTGCGGCATGTGTTGGGTTTTTGCACCCGCTCGCGCGACCCGCTTGACAAAAAAGGCATCCACCTCATCTTCACCGATAACCCCCGATTAAAAGGGGATTTTTTAATAGATTTTACGGGAAAAACGGGTATAATAAACGATGTTGGCGACGAAAAGGAATATTCCGCCGCCCGGTACGAAGCGATGCCGACAAAAAAGTTTTGCGAGCGGGTATTCGGCGAAATTGATTTTTGGCTGGCGAGGGAACCGCGAATCGTCCGGGCAAAATCCTTTCGCCGAACCATAAAAACACGAATGGCGCAAATCCTGGAAAGCGACGGTATCCTTCCCGAGGCGTTTATACGTCGGGGCAAAAGCGGCAAATACAGCGAAATCATCGGATTTAAACCCTCCGATTTCATCAAAGCGGACATCCTGAGGCAGGTGTCGCTTTCGCAACACAATGCCGAGGAATTGCGTTATATAATAGGGAGCTATCGCCTAACCCCAACAAAACGTGAAAAAATCCTTCATATCATAAAAAGCGAGGGATCGAAACATGGCACACCTCCATAACGCCTTTGATTGGGCATCCGAACTGTATGCCGTATGGTTCGCTGAATGGCTGTACGTCCATTTTGCGGTGCGAACCGCTGTTTTACTGTTGGTTTTATGGGGCGTGCTTTTTTTATTCGCGCAATTGTTCCAATACGTTTTGGGGCCTTTTCTTGTATTGTTTTATCGCCATATACTCTTCCGCGCGTACAATTACCTGTGCGTGGAAACACCGCAGGAATTTATTTATATCCGTTTCCATTCGAAGGACAACCCTGCCCTGCGAAAGGCATATCTGCGCCTGACCGACAAAGCAAGGAAAAACCGCTTGCTCCTCATTCATACCAAATATAAGGGTATTTTGTACCGCGGCGGCGTAAAGCGCGTGGCATGGGTTCTCGTCGTTACGGTGGGGGTTGTTTTTACTTTATGGCTTACGGCCTTCGGTTTGCATCAGGAATATTACGTTCCCGCATTGGCGGGGTATACGGAAACCCCACCCGTAAATAACACGCCGCCCCCAAGCGGGCAACCCGAAAATAATGATACAAACGGCGGAAGCACCACGGAAAACGGTGAACCCTACCAAAACAACGGTAACACCCCCGAACCGCCGTACCCGCCGTACCCGCCGTACCCGATGCAACCGATGTACCCGACCCCGACACAACCCCCGCCCGATATTATCTATCCCCCCGGTTACGTAAACCCCGCTTTATGGCCCGATACTCCCACCACTTTGCGCCTTAATGAGCACGGGTCGGGGGGTGCGCGGCTGCGCGAAGAACCCGGCTTCGGCGGTGTGGTGACCCAAATGGTATGGGGCGGCGTTTTGCTTGAATACCTCGGCGGATTTATCCCCGATGCGGACGTGAGCGGTTTATATTGGCTGCGCGTACGTTTGCCCGATGGTTTGGAAGGTTACATCGCCAGTTATTTAATCGAAATCGAATAGGAGAGGTTCCCATGACCAAACCTTTATCCCTTAACGGCCAATGGGCCCTGCGTTTTTATCCCGAGCAAGGTTCCGACCTCCCCGCTACCCCCGCGCAATTGTATGAAAGGAACCTCCCCGCCATATCGGCTACGGTACCCGGCAACGTGGAGCTTGATTTGATTGCCGCGGGTATGGCAAAGGATCCGTACTTCGGACTGGAATCGCTTGAATACCGTAAGTATGAGTTCTATTCGTGGTGGTTTGAACGGGATTTCGATATCCCCGAAGAATATAAAGGAAAGGATATCCGCCTCCGTTTCGAAGGGTTGGATACATACGCTTCCATTTTTATTAACGGACAAAAAGCGGGTACGGCGGACAATATGCTCATCCCGCATGAATACGACATAACGACTTATGCCAAAACGGGGGGACGTAACACGATAACCGTGCATATCGCCTCCGCCGTCAATATCGCCCGCCGTGCTGACTTCCCCGTAGGGGTACGCACGTGGGAGCCGTTGACCGACGAATACGCCGTGGTGCGTAAACCCGCCCACAGCTTCGGGTGGGATATTTCCGCGCGTATGATGTCGGCGGGTATGTGGCGCGGCGTTTCGGTTTTTACCCGCGAAAAGACATATATAAAGGAAGTCTATTATTCCGTCCCGTGGGCGGGCGAATACGCGGCAGGGTTAAACGTCTTTTACCGATTTGAAACGGACGACCCGTTCATGGAAGGCTTCACCGTTCGGGTGGAGGGTATATGCGGCGAAAGTTATTTTTCCGCGGAAGCCCCCACCATTTTTGTTTCCAATAAAATGGGTATCAAAATCGACAACCCGAAGTTATGGTGGCCCGTCGGATACGGTAAACCCAACCTGTATAAAATGACGTTTACGCTGTTGCACCACGGCAAAACCGTTGCCGTTCGGGAGGAAAATATCGGTATCCGTACGGTAAAATTGGAACGCGCCTACGGCGAAAACGCGAACTTCCGTTTTATCGTCAACGGTTTACCCATCATGGCGCGGGGTACCAACTGGGTACACCTGGATTGCCTGCACAGCCGCGACGCGGAACGGCTGCCCGCCGCGCACGAATTGCTGCGTGATTTGAATTGCAACATGATACGCATGTGGGGCGGCAACGTATACGAGTCGGACGAATTCTACGACTTGTGCGACCGCCACGGCATGATGGTATGGCAGGATTTTTCATTGGCGTGCGCGTTGTACAGCCAATACGAGGCGTTCGACAAGGTAATGGGCAAAGAAGCGGCGGAGGTGATTATCCGCTTGCGTAACCACCCGTCGGTCGTACTGTGGGCGGGCGATAACGAACTCGACGTCATGTATGCCGTGCTCGGCCATGTGTACCCGCACGCGCGTTACAACCGCGTTACGCGCGACACACTGCCCAAAGCCGTTATGATGCACGACCCCTACCGCGATTATTTGCCGTCGTCGCCGCTCATAGAGGGGGACTTCCCCGACGATTCCGAAATGCCCGAGCAGCACAACTATGGCCCGCGCGATTATTACAAGGGGGACTTCCATCGTTTATGCAAGGCGCATTTTATTTCGGAAATCAGCTACCATGGTTGTCCGGCGGAGTCGAGCCTACGCAAATTTATTCCCGATGATGAAGTATGGCCCTTTTCCGAGGAAAGCCTCTCGTGGCGGATGCACAACACGGAGTATATCGCGGGCATCAAGCGTGATTATGACCGCAACGTTTTAATGTTTAAACAAGTGAAGGTCCTTTTCGGCGCAGTGCCGAAACGTTTGGAGGACTTTATCATGGCGTCGCAGATTTCCCAAGCCGAGGCGTTAAAGTTCCTCGTGGAAAATACGCGTATACAAAAATGGCGCAAAACGGGGATGCTCTGGTGGAATTTGGCCGACGGCTGGCCGCAGCTCTCCGATTCGGTCGTGGATTTTTACAACAGGAAAAAGCTCGCGTATTTTTACGTGCAACGCGCGCACCAACCGATCCATATCATCATAGGCGAATCAAAGGGCTGGAAGCACGAGGTATGCCTGTGCAACGACACGCGGGAGCGCAAACGCGTGGTATATAAAATCACCGACCACGAGGCGAACACGGTCGTGGCGAGGGGTACGGCGGAAGTTGGAGCCAACGAAAATAAATTCCTGCCTCCGCTCGAATCATTGCCCGGGCAAGTCAAGCTCTATCTGATTGAATGGGAAGCGGACGAGCATGAATACGGCAGCCATTACATGAACGGTTTCCCGCCGATGGACTTGGCGCGGTATGACAGTTGGCTTGGCGCCATAGAAGGATTACCGTCGGCGTTCGACGCCCGCGCGTGCTTCAGGTAATCCGATATGGAAATCATAAACCCCGATTATCCCCGCAACCCCGTCCGCGCGGTATTGTTCGACTTCGACGGTACGTTTTCAACCCTGCGCGACGGCTGGGAGGGAATCATGCAGCCGTTGATGCTTGAGCTGCTGGGCGCGGAATGTGAAGGGCTCGTCACCGCTTACATCAGCGAATCGACGGGCATACAAACGATCCACCAAATGAAGTGGCTGGCCGCGCAAGTGGAAAAACGGTACGGGAACGCCAAGGACCCGTGGGAGTATAAAGCCGAATACAACCGCCGCCTGATGGAAACGGTTGAAGCGAGGCGAAGGAATATAAATAAAGGCGAGGATTACCTCATTCCCGGCAGTCTCCCCCTTATATTGGCTTTACGGAAAATGGGTGCGGAGTTGTACATCGCCAGCGGTACCGACGAACCCGACGTACGCGCCGAAGCGGAGGCATTGGGTATCGCACGGTATTTTAATAAAATCGCCGGTGCGCCGAAGGGTGCGGAAAACTGCGCCAAGGAAGACGTCATACGGGGTATATTGCATTCCGGGGACGCGTTTATTAACGGCGAACAATTGGCCGTAGTCGGCGACGGCAAGGTCGAAATCGCCATCGGCCGCGAAAACGGCACGCGCACCCTCGGCATCGCGCGTAACGCCGAAACGCGCGAACGGCTGATAAAAGCCGGCGCGGACAGCATCGCCGCGGATTTTACGGACTTACAAACGCTGATGAAATTTTTTAAAGGCGAAGACATAAGCGCATAACTTCCATAATAAAACGGAGAAGGTGCTTGCTCATGGATATATCGGGGATTAAACTCCAATCCGCACGCAATCGCAAAAACCTCGTGACGCTCGGCAGCCTCGCCAACCCCGGCGACCCCGTCCCCGCATGGGACGCGCCTTATTTCGACGAATTGATCCGCCAAATAAAAAAAGCCCGCGCCAACCAACGCCCCGTCATCCTTTCGATGGGGGCGCACGTGATAAAGTGCGGGCTTTCGCGTTATTTGATCGCGTTGATGCAAGCGGGTTGGGTTACGCACATCGCTTCCAACGGAGCGGGCAGCATCCATGATTTTGAATTATGCGGATTGGGCGGTACGTCGGAGGACGTAAAGACCGCCATCCAAGACGGCACCTTCGGAATGTGGGAGGAAACCTGTATATGGATGAACGAAGCCATCAACGAAGGCGCGGCGTTGAATATCGGATACGGCGAATCCCTCGCGCGGTACATGGACGTTTATCCCGAACGTTTCCCCTTCACCGCGGATTGCGTGTTGTACCAAGCGTATAAAATGAACATACCCGCTACGTACCACATCGCGCTGGGTACGGATATCATTCACCAAAGCCCCAACGCGGATTTTTCCGCCATCGGTAAAACAAGCGGCATCGATTTCCATACGTTGTGCGAAAGTGTGTCACGGTTGGACGGCGGCGTTTACCTCAACTTCGGTTCGGCGGTTATCGGGCCTGAGGTTTTCCTTAAGGCATTGTCCGTCGCACGTAACTTGGGTTATCCCACCGCCGATATTACGGCCGCCAACTTCGATTTGTTCGACGCGGGGGATCAAAACGAGAGGTTGGCGTATCACGACCCGCGGTATTATTACCGTCCGCTTAAAAATATCGTTACCCGACCCACGGTCGCAAGCGGGCGCGGCCGGCACTTCACCGTGTGCCACACGGTAAGCATCCCGAATTTATATAAGAGGTTGACGGCATGATGCTGACGCGTGAACGGCTGGAAGATATCCTGATGAAAATCACTTCGGTAAAAATCGCGGTTTACGGTGATTTGTGCCTCGATATCTATTGGCACGCCGATATGCGTATATCCGAACTTTCGCGTGAAACGCCGCACTTCGCCCTTCCCGTGGTAGAGGAACGGATTTACTTGGGCGGCGGCGGCAACGTAGCCGCCAATATATCCGCGTTGCGCCCCAAGCGCGTAATGGCGTCGGGTACGGCGGGCGAGGACTGGCGAGGGCGGGAGCTCATGCATTTGATGCACGGCCAAAACATCGACACGCAATACATCGTACGCGCACCGCATTTGATCACCAACGCGTTTTGCAAACCGCTGCGGCGCGGTATTTCCGACACGGTGTACGAAGACCCGAGGCTGGATTTCGCCAATACCCGACCTTTGGGTGAGGAAACGGAAGCCGCTTTAATTAAGGCGTTGGATGCGATCGCCGAAAACGCGGATATCCTGTGTATTTCCGACCAATTGCCCGTCCATGTGTACGGCGCCGTAACGGATAAAATACGCGCGCGTATAATCAAGCTGGCCGAAAATGGTTTACCCGTCGTCGTAGACAGCCGCGACCGCGTGGCTTTGTACGCGGGCAAAAACATCATCGTCAAACCCAATGAAATAGAGGCGGCACGAGCGGCAAATATTACGGCGGATGATTTAGGACAATCCGATCCCGCCTTGGCTTTAAGCCAATCGCGTGAGGTTATCATGACAAACGGACCGCGTGGTTCGGTTTACGCTTCCGGCGGAAAATGCGTCCGTATACCCGCACGTAAGGTTCCCGACCCCATCGACACCGTGGGCGCAGGGGATACGTTTATATCCGCTTTCGCGCTGGCCACGGCAGCGGGTGCAAGCCGTATCGAAGCCGCGTACTTCGCGGGGCTGTCCGGCGAAGTGACGATACAAAAAATCGGCATGACGGGTACGGCAACCCCCCAAGAAATATTGGCTTGGTACGATAAAACGCATGCATAAATTTATAGGAGGCTTTTATGGAAAATTGCGTACAAATCGGTCGCGGTGATTTGAAGGTATGGCTGGCCGAACCCGGGAAACGTTACGCGCGTTCCCGCTTCGATTGGGCGGGATTTATCCCGCAAGCGGAGCTGTGCGGGAAAACATTCTGCACGACGGAATCCTACCCCGGCGGGCCGCCGAGCACGGGGGGCGAAGGGTTTTGCAATGAATTCAAAGCGGACGACGCCACGATGGGTTGGGACGAAAGCGACCGTTTTTTCCTCAAACCCGGCGTGGGGATGTTGGAAAAAATAAACGACAAGCCCTATTTCTTCTTTACGGATTACAAAGTGGTTAAGCCCTTCCCCTGCACGATGCAAGCGAACGGGGATCATGCGGATTTCTATTCGGGCGCCATACCCTTAAAGGGGATCGCCTATGCCATGCACAAGCACATCGCCGTCATCGATAATATGCTACTCATCACCACGACGCTTACAAATGAAGGAGAAAAGCCCCTGCGGCTGCGGGAATACAACCACAATTTTCTGTCTTTGGGCGGTTACGGCGCGCATTCGCAAGCGACGCTTACGATTAATAAAGATTATAAAAACGAAAACGAAACACCCGGGCTTATCATGAACGAGGACGACATTACCTTTACGGACGATTTGAAAGGTTCCTTTATGATCAAATGTGACAACCCCGTCGCGTACGCGCCCATGCGTTGGGAACTGCGCGACGGCAAAGCGGGTTTGCGTGTGCAGGAATGGGGCGATTTCGATGTTACGGATTTTTACGCGTGGGGTACCCGCCGCGTGATTTCACCCGAAATTTTCGGTGATTTCCCTGTAGAACCGGGGAAGAGCCGCTCATGGACGCGTATGTGGAAATTTTCCCCGATGTAAACCCGATTATAACCATTATAACGAAAGGCCTTGTTTCTAAATATTCCGAAGGTATGGGGTTGCCGTATGAATGGATTGTATTGTCCTCAAATGATAAACATAGACGAATTATTAACGGCTCACCCCGCGCTGGTCCCTTGCGGGGATTCGATACGCGAAGCGTTTGCTTTGCTGCGTGAAGCGATAACATCCGGCGGGCGGATTTATGTATGCGGCAACGGCGGTTCATCCGCCGATTGCCAACATATCGTGGGTGAATTAATGAAGGGCTTTTTATTAAAGCGTCCCGTTTCCTTCACCGAAAAAATCGCGGGGGCGTTGTCTCCCGATACCCGCGCGTTATTGTCCGTTAAGCTGCAAGGCGCGATACCTTGCCATTCGCTCACATCGGAAACCGCACTCATCACGGCGCTGACGAACGACATTTCCGCCGACGTTATCTTCGCCCAACAAATTTACGGTTACGGCAGGAAGGGTGACGCCTTCATCGCCATCAGCACCTCGGGCAACGCAAAAAACGTATGCTTGGCGGCGGAGCTGGCTTCGGCGATGGGCCTGCGTACACTCGCGCTAACGGGGCAAAGCGGCGGGCGTTTAATACACCTATGCGACGTATCGATCCGCGTACCGTCGGATGCGACGCCGAAAATACAGGAATATCATTTGCCGATTTACCACGCGCTTTGCGCGGAACTGGAAGTCGCGTTTTTTTGAATTATCTCCGCCACTTCGTCGCCGTCCAAGGTTTCTTTTTCCAACAATTGCGCCGACAAGGTTTCAAGGACGGCGTGATTCTTTTGCAAAAGCTCAAGCGATTGCGCGTACAAGCGGCTTGCGATCGTGTCGCATTCCTTTGAAACGGATGCTTTGTCCTCCAACTTCGCGCGGTCAAGGATACCCTCGCCGAAGCCGTAGCGCGTAACGTATTGCAAAATCAAATCGGTCGCCTTTTCGATATCGTTGGAAGCTCCCGTGGTGACGTTTTCCTTGCCGAATTTGATTTCCTCCGCGCATCGCCCCGCAAAATTTACCATAAGCTGCGCTTCCAGTTCCCGCTTGGTATGGTACATGCGTTCGGGTGGGATGTTAACGCAAAAACCCCCTACGCCCCCGCCTGAGGGTATGATCGTCACTTTTGCCACTTGATTTTCCGGGTGGACAAGCGCGGCGGTCAACGCGTGCCCGGATTCGTGCCACGCGGTTACGGTACGGTCGTGTTCGCGCAGCATGGATCGGTCCTTCTTCTCCGCGCCCGCGATGGCGGTGTAATACGCGGAGGATATGTCGATGTCGTTGATCATATCGCCGTCATTTCCGTTGCCGCACCCTTCGTCGCGGTTGCGCCTTGCGGCGTTGATTGCCGCGTCGTTTAATAATCCTTCCAACATCGCCCCGCTGAAGAAAACCGTATCGCGGGCGAGCTTTACCAAGTCGGTATCGGGGGAAAGGGGTTTATTACGTGCGTGGAGCGTAAGGATTTGCTTGCGCGCGTTGATGTCGGGTAAACCTACTTCCACGCGTCGGTCAAATCGGCCGGGGCGCAGCAACGCGTCATCCAGTGTATCGATACGGTTGGTGGCGGCAACGACTACGATGCCGTTATTTTCCGAAAAACCTTGCATTTCGGTTAATAAAGCGTTGAGCGTTTGTTCGCGTTCATCGTTTCCGTTGATGCCGTCGCCGCGTTTTTTACCCAGCGCGTCGATTTCGTCGATGAAGATGACGCCCTTGCCGTGTTCACGTACTTTCTTGAACAGTTCACGTACGCGCGCCGCACCCACACCCACATACATCTGCACGAAGTCCGAACCGCTGACCGCGTAAAACGGCACGCCCGCTTCACCCGCCATCGCCTTCGCCATCAATGTCTTTCCCGTCCCCGGTTTACCGTACAACAGGATTCCCCTCGGCATTCGGGCCCCGTATCGGGCGAAACGCCCGGGCTCCCGCAAATAATCAATGATATCGCCGACGCTTTCCTTGGCTTCCAAGTTGCCCGCGATGTCGCCGAAGTTACAACCGACGCGTTCGGTTTCGCCGTTTGTGTTTACCGCCACGGGGTTTAACCCGTTCTTCGCCGTCGCCATGCCGCCGCGGCGGCGTACCATAAGGATAATCCCGCCCGCCAATATAACCGTGAAGCCGAGCATGACGAAATCCGTTTGCGGCGCATTCGTTTCCGTAACCGTGACACCCGCGAGCAAAAGCGTTTCCTTAAAATCCTCACGGCGCGGATTGTTGGTGGAAAAGACCAAATCGCCGTCCGCAAACGTAAACGTAAACGCCGCTTCCCCGCTTATCTGCGCGGATGCGATACGCCCCTCGCCCAAAGCATCAAGGAATACCGTGTATTCAATAAAGTCGGGTGTTTCGCGGTTGACGAAAAACGCGACGGCAATGATGGCGGCGATTACCCCCGTAATCGCGATAATACCGAATACGTTCCTATATCTTTGTATATACCTCATTTCCATCCCCCTCTCGCCATGACAGTATAATCGCTTGCAACCGACATATACTAATGTAAGTTATGGAATGTGGTTGTTACCGCTTTTGTTCGACAAAAATAAAAAAATTTCTTCCAATACTTGCAAAAATTAACATTTGTGGTATAGTAAGGCAAGAATTGGGGTTGTTCCCCATATGAATGGAGGGATATTGATGAGAGCGACAGGCATCGTAAGGCGGATTGACGAACTCGGCCGTATCGTATTACCCTGCGAATTGCGCCGTGTATTACACATCAACGATCGGGACCCGTTGGAAGTCTTTGTGGATAATGACCGTATCGTGCTGAAGAAATATGAACCCGCGTGTATCTTTACGGGTACGGCGGAGGATTTGATGGAATACGAAGGACGGAAGGTTTCGAAAGCCGCCGTTAAGGAAATGGCGAAGCAAGCCGGATTATTAAAATAATATGATAAACTACAAACGACTTGCCGCCCTCGCCGTCGAAGCCAAGGATCGCGCTTACGCGCCGTATTCGGGCTTCCATGTGGGGGCGGCTTTGCTTTGTGAAAACGGGAAAATCTATATCGGGTGCAACGTGGAATCGGCGGCATACCCCGCCACGGTGTGCGCGGAACGTACGGCTTTGTTAAAGGCCGTGTCGGAAGGGGAACGGAAGTTCAAAGCCATCTCTGTAGCGGGTTCCCGCCCGGGTGGGGAAAGCGATTATTGTTATCCCTGCGGCGTTTGCCGCCAAATGCTGCACGAGTTCGCGGGTGACGACTTTGAGGTCATTATCGTCAAATCGGAAAGCGATTACCGTGTACACAAATGGTCGGAGATTTTGCCGTACGGATTCGGCCCGAATGACTTGGGGGTTTAGATGCGCATCTACGATATCATCCATAAAAAAAAGAACGCCGTTGAATTAACGGAAGCGGAAATCCGATTCGTCGTGGACGGCGTTACCCGTAATACGATCCCCGATTATCAAATATCCGCGTTGCTTATGGCCATATGCTTGAAAGGTATGACCGCGGCCGAAACGACCGCGCTGACTTTAGCGATGGCGCATTCGGGCGATACGCTTGATTTGAGCAGCCTGCCCGGTATCAAAGTGGATAAACACTCAACCGGTGGGGTGGGGGATAAGACGACGTTGGTGGTCGCGCCCATTGTGGCGGCGATGGGCGTAACCGTGGCGAAGATGAGCGGACGCAGCTTGGGCCATACCGGCGGCACGGTGGATAAGCTGGAGGGTATCCCCGGCTTTAACGCGGGATTAACCATGGAGGAATTCTTTGCCACCGTACGGCGTTCGGGCATTTGCCTTTCCGGCCAATCCATGAGCCTTGCGCCCGCGGATAAGAGGATTTACGCGCTGCGCGACGCCACCGCCACGATCGAAAGCGTCCCGTTAATCGCCGCCAGCATTATGAGTAAAAAAATAGCGGCCGGAGCGGATCGGATTTTATTGGATGTAAAAACGGGTAACGGGTCGTTTATGAAAACCGTTGGCGAAGCGAAGGAACTAGCCCGTAAAATGGTAACCATCGGCGAAGGCGCGGGGCGCAAAACCGCTGCCTTTATCACCGATATGTCAAACCCTTTGGGCTTTGCGGTCGGTAATATATTGGAAATCAAGGAAGCCGTCGCCGTGTTACGGAACGAGGGCCCCGAAGATTTACGTTATGTTTGTTTAAAACTGGCGGCGCATATGCTCCACCTTGCGGAAAAGGGGACGGTCGAGCATTGCAAAACACTGGCCGAAGAAGCCATCGTAAGCGGCAAAGCGTTGGAAAAATTCGCCGAAGTAGTGGCGGCGCAAGGCGGCGACCGGGCGTACATCGATGACCCCGACCGCTTCCCTACAGCAAAAATCGTGCGGGAAATCAAGGCGCCGCAAAGCGGTTATATACAGGCGATGGACACCGAGGGTATCGGCATTACCGCGCTGTTATTGGGCGCGGGACGCGAAAAAACGGATGATAAAATTGATTACACGGCAGGGTTGGTTCTCCATGCGAAAACCGCCGATTATTTGGAAGCGGGGCAGCCGTTGGCGACTTTGTATACCTCCGATGCCAGGAAGGCTGACGCCGCGAAGGAAAGGTTTTTGGAATGCTTTGCGTTTTCCGACACACCTGTGGAAAAACCACCGCTTATTTATTGCGAAATTACCGGGCCCGCGGCAGTGGGGGAATCGAAGTATTAACAAGCCCGCGCCGTTTTTTGGGGGGTTGAGCGAGGGAATAAAAATAAAGACATGTACCACATGTTCTTATTCGATACACAATTCTCACACGAGGTAATTACCTTGTTTTTGGCATAACTTTATATCCCGATGAAATTGGTTGGTAAAGGACGGTGTTTTCATTATATTCCCAACTCCCTAAACATTTCATCAGCGTTTGGGAATTTATGCAAATTAATATTATTTTCAGCTTCGTACATGGCGGCTTTGGTTGTTTCGTTGGGAATGTTTAAGCGCACTTCAAACGGCAGCCCGCCGCGTAGAATCACTTGATTCAAAAAAACCTTAATCGCATCGGTGGTAGACAACCCAAGCCGGGTAAGGATATTTTCCGCTTCGCGTTTAACATCGGGTTCTATACGCATGTGGATGGTTTCTGTTTTAACCATAAGGACACCTCCAAGATTTTGTCTAATGTAGCACATGTGATTAACAAAGGCAACACAAAATAAAGCAGTTCTTGCCGCTACGCGTACCGATTCACATTCCGAATTGTTTACTTAACGTTTAAACGGTACCCAAAGCAGGGGAGCCGTTTTTTTATATATCTCTTCCAAATCCTCAAACGGCAGCGGGTTTTCTCCCAGGCCGCATTCGATCGTAAACCCCGGTCGATTAAATTCTTGGATAAACCAATCCCGATACCCCGCATGGGAGGATTCGTCGGGTACATCCACGCATTGATAGCCGCTGACCCGCTGCATTTCGGCGGCTAATTCTTTTGCGCCTTTGGGATCATAATCGCGATACCGCCAATAGATTTCCTCCCCTTGTGTATGGAGCGAGGCCGTAACCGCAAAATCACGCAGCATCGTGTAGGCCGCTATCGCCGCGCTTTCAGGTTCGCATAGGGGGGCCCATCCCACAAAGCCCTTGGGGCCGGGCGCGGTAAAGCCTTGATCGAACTTATTTACCCGTGCCGTGTCCCATTCCGCGGGGTAGTTGGAATTTAGGTCCACTCCGCAAGCGTTGGCTTTCCATTCCCCGGGTTTTATACCGTTGATTACCCAATCCACCCCGTCGGGGTTAACCATGGGGATGGCGTAAAGGGTTATTTGCTCCAACCCGTTCGCTTCGTGATCCTTTTCGCAAAAAGCGCAATATTCCTCCACAAACCGCATGAGCAACGCCGACGTTATCCATTCGTTGGCGTGGTGGGCGGCGTTTAAACCGATTGCCTTCGGCCCGTGACCGACGCAAAGCGCGTACAACGGCTTGCCCAAGCGGGACGTGCCGATCACTTCGGTATACGCGAAGGGATATTTTTTTACCAACCGCTTGATCTCATTTTCCAGGATTTCGGACGTAAACACCAAACCACCTCCGTACGGAAACGATAAAAAGACATAAAACACCAGCGTTCGGCTCTTTACAGAGCGTTATCGTTTTACTATACTGCATTAATATTATGTATTGGGGGGCTTTCGCGTGCGGATTGAACGTGTCAGCGAAACGCAGATTCGATTTATCCTGATGAACGATGATTTGGCGGCGCGGGATATCAATATAAACGAACTGCATTACGGTTCGGAAAAGACGCAGCATTTATTCCGGGAGATCATGCAGCTTTTACAGGATGAATGCGATTTCCGTTCCACCCAAATGATGATGGAGGCCAAGTGGGATTCGGACGGTAAAGTCGTGGTGACGGTGACCAAATTGGCCGAACCCGGACGCGAAGAGGATTCCTTTGATTTAATGCCCGCGGCGCATAGCCATGGGCGTTTTAAGCGGGCGGGCCTTATCGAACCGCCGGAAACAGCGGACGCGGAAGAAAGCCAAAGCATTTTCTCCTTTGCCGATATGGAAATGGCAGCGGCGGCGGCGGCACGTTTGCACCCCGATTTCGAGGGGCCGAGCCGCTTGTATAAATTGGAAGGCCGTTATTACCTGTGGTTCCAAAATGAAACCGACGACGAACGCACCACCCCCGAATTAGAACTAATCCTCCATGAATTCGGCCAAAAGCACATATCCGGCAACCTCAGCCAAAATTACTTGGAAGAACGCGGGGAGCCCATTATCAAGACGGACGCGGTGGGAAAACTAAACCGATACCATACGCTGTAAATACATAAAGGGGTATACAAAATGTACAAGCTCGCGCAGTACCAAGAATCCACCGCGTTTGTTTGCAATCGGCTCGGCGGATTTAAACCGGATGTTCTGTTGATCCTCGGTTCGGGTTTGGGTTTCCTCGCGGAGGAATTGGAGAACCCCATACGTATCCCCTATTCGGAAATCCCGCATATGCGCGTGTCTACCGCGCCCGGCCATGCGGGATGTTTTGTTGCGGGCGTATTCGAAGGCAAAAACGTGCTTGCCATGCAGGGGCGCTTGCACCTCTACGAAGGTTATTCGCCTGAGGAAACGGCATACCCCATACGCGTCGCGAACCTTATCGGCGTGGACAAGCTATTGCTTACCTGCGCTTGCGGAGGGGTTAACACGGGTTATCAGGTCGGCGATTTGGTATTGATGAGCGACTACATTAATTTCACCCATCCGGGCTTGCTGGCGGGTTACGCGGGTAATGCCTTCGATTTAACGGGCTTTGAGCATCGTTTCTTCGACATGGGGCAAGCCTTTGATATGGAATACAGAAAGCTGTCCCGCGAAGTGGCGGCGCAAATAAAAATCCCCCTGCGCGAGGGGGTCTATTTCTACATGACGGGCCCGCAATACGAAACCCCGGCGGAAATCCGCGCCATCCGTATCCTCGGCGGCGACCTTGTAGGCATGAGCGCCGTACACGAAACCCTCATGGCGCGGCGGTGCGGTATGCGTGTCGCGGGTTTCGGGTTGGTGACGAACATGGCCTCGGGTGTATTGGATCAACCGCTCTCCGAAGAAGAAGTGCTGACCGAAGCGAAGAACGCCGCGCCGCGGTTTTCGGCGTTGGTACGGGGGGTCGTACGGGGAATGTAGTTATAAACATTCACACATCGCGACCAAAGCGTCTTCCAACTCCCCTTCGGGGAGTTTTTTGATGATTTCACCCTTCATGAATAAAAGTCCCCGGCCCTTACCCCCGGCGATACCCGCATCCGCTTCGCGTGCTTCCCCGGGCCCGTTTACTTCACAACCCATCACGGCTACGGTAATGGGTTTCTTTATATGGGAAATGCGTTTTTCGACGCGCTCCGCAATTTTTGCGACATCGATACCCGTGCGCCCGCAGGTCGGGCAGGCGATGACATGCGGGCCATACGGTCGCAAGCCGAACGCCGCCAGGATTTCACGCGCCACGGCGATTTCGTTTATCGGGTCACCCGAAAGGGAAATACGCAGGGTATCGCCGATCCCCATGGCGAGGAGCGCGCCTATACCCGCGGCGGAACGGATCGCGCCTTTTTGGGGCGTACCCGATTCCGTTAATCCGATGTGGAGGGGGTAGGGGAGCTGTTGGGCAAGGAGCTTATGGGATTCGATCAATAACGGGACGGAGCTGGCTTTAACGCTTACGACGATATCATTAAAGCCGTGTCTTTCCAATTGGGCGACGTTGTTTAAAGCGGATTCTCTTAAACCCTCGGCGGTGACACCGCCGTATTTTTTTAGCAATTCCTTTTCCAATGAACCGCCGTTGACGCCTACGCGGATAGGGATACCTGCCGTTTTGGCGGCTTCGGCGATTTTACGCACGCGATCGGGTGATCCGATATTGCCGGGGTTGATGCGTAATTTATCCGCACCGTTCTTAACGGATTCGATGGCCAAGCGATAATCGAAATGGATGTCAGCCACGAGAGGGATATGTATTCGTTTTTTGATTTCAAGGATAGCGGCAGCCGCTTCGGTATCGGGTACGGCTACGCGGACGATTTCGCAACCCGCTTTTTCCAGCGCATGGATTTGCGCCACGGTCGCTTCGACGTTACGTGTATCGGTGTTGGTCATGGATTGTACGGCGATCGGGTTCCCCCCGCCGATGGGGATGCCGCCGATATGTACGACCTTGGTTTTATCGCGTGTTATCATCGGGTTTCGTATACTCCATTCTTTATGAAGGTATCAGCCTGATAATATCACGGTACGCAAGGAAAATCCCCAACGAGATAATCAACACAAAACCCGCCAAATGGATCATACCTTCGCGCTCGGGGGGTACGGGTTTGCGTCTGATTCCTTCGATAATCAGGAATACAAGGCGCGCGCCGTCCATCGCGGGGATGGGCAGCAAATTAAACAAACCCAAAGCCGCGCTTAGAAGTCCCGCGAAAAAGAGCATGGTAAGCACCATATCGCCTACGCCGCGCTCAATGACCTGTTGGTATATCACCGTCACTTCGCCCGCCATGCCGATGGGGCCCATCACGTTTGCCCCGGCGGGCATGTGTTGATCGGTGACCCACCGCGCCAACATGGTAAAGGGTAAGCGGATGTTAAACAACATCATTTCACCGGCGGTCCTCGTCGATCCCCACAAACCCACGCGTCGGAAACCTTCGATGGGTTCGTCCAACAAGCCGTAGCGGAAGTCCGACCAAAACCCGAGACGGTAAACGCCGGGGGAGGTTTCCTGCGGGGTTACCACAAAATGATGGATTGTACCGTTACGGTTGACGCGTACGTCCATCGGTGCGCCGCCCGAAAACTCCATTTGCAAAAGGAAATTCTCCCACAACGAAACACGCGCGCCGTTGATGTGGGTGACGCGGTCGCCTACCTGCAAGCCCGCTTGACGGGCCGGGCTGACTTCCGGTAAGCCGCGGACCTCGGTGATCTGATAACCCGTGAGCAATGTCAATACAAAAAACAGGATAAACGCCAGCAGGAAATTCATGATCGAACCACCCGCCATAACGAGCATACGGGCGGGGACGGATTTACCGTTGTAGCATCGGTCAGGGTTGGTTATCTCTTCGTCCGATTCCTGCCCGTACAGCTTGCAAAACCCGCCTGCGGGAATCATACGGATGGAATAGACCGTGGCCTCGCCGTTGGCTTCTTTTTTCCTCCCGCGGAAATAAAACAGCTTCGGCCCGAAGCCGAGCGCAAACTCCTCCACGAAGACGCCCGCTCCCCTCGCCGCCAAAAAATGCCCCAACTCGTGGACGAAAACGACCACACCCAAGATGAGTAAAAATATCAATATCGGGATTACAGTTGACATGTCTCCACCAATTCCCCTGCCCATTTTTCCGCTTCCCACACGTCATCGGCGCGGTTTAGCGGTTTAACAGTATATTCTTTTAAGGCATGGTTTATTATCGCCGAAATATCATAGAATTTAATCTTGCCTTGTAAAAATTGCCCGACCGCCCATTCGTTTACGGCGTTCATCACGGCCGGGGCTGTGCCGCCCATCGTTATCGCTTTCTTGGCGAGGGCTAAGCAGGGGAACCTTTCTTCATCGGGTTTTTCAAACGTCAGCGTATTGTGTGACAAAAAATCCATCCGCGGGAAGTCGTTCCTAACCCGTTTGGGTGCGGTGAGGGCGTACAGAATCGGCAGCCGCATATCGGGCAAACCCATTTGCGCCATCACCGAACCGTCGGTAAACTGCACCATGGAATGTATGATACTTTGTGGGTGCACGACGATTTCGACTTGCTCGGGCTTAACGCCGAAGAGCCATAAAGCCTCGATGTATTCCAACCCTTTGTTCATTAAGGTTGCGCTGTCTATCGTTATCTTGGGTCCCATAAACCAGTTGGGGTGCTTTAACGCGTCTTTTGCGGTCGCGTTTTCAATTTGTTCAAAAGGCCACGTACGGAAAGGACCGCCCGACGCGGTTAGGATAATTTTTTCGATTTCATTCCCTTCGTTGCCTTGCAGGCATTGCCATATAGCGGAATGCTCGCTGTCGATCGGCGTGACGCGGACGCCTTTTTTTTTCGCTTCGGTCATTATCAAGGCGCCCGCCGTCACAAGGCTTTCCTTGTTGGCGAGGGCGATATCCTTACCCGCACGTATGGCGGCTAAGGTGGGCGCCAATCCCGCTTTGCCCGTCAATGCGTTAACCACGATGCTTGAACGGTTTTCCGCCGCACAATGGACTAACCCGTCGTCACCGGACACAACTTCGGGTCTGTTGGGCCCGAGGTTAAATCCCTCCAATTCCCTTGTTGTTCCTTCATCTTTTACGCAAACCATATCGGGTTTAAATTCCCGTATCAATTCCGCCAGCTTCGGCAGATTCCCGTAACCCGTCAATACCCGTACCCGCACATTGGGCAGGCATTGCCGCACGACGTCAAGCGTTTGTGTCCCGATAGAACCGGTCGCGCCCAATACCGCTATATCCACGGCCACAACGGTACGAATATCAGCAAATTAACGACCAGATATACGATGGGCGCGACTACGATGATCGAATCCGCCCTGTCCAAAAATCCGCCGTGCCCCGGGAAGATATTACCGAAATCCTTGATTTTCGTGTGTCTTTTGATTGCGGAGGCGGCCATGTCGCCGATAATCGAAAAACCCGAGCCGAAGAGCGAAATCACCGTCGCGTTTACGATAAAGTTCCCTTCAAATTCCACATTCAGGAATCGGACGACAAACAAACCGAACAAAAATCCGACCAACGTCGCCCCGGCGATGCCGCCGACAATGCCTTCAACGGATTTCGAAGGGCTGGGTGTGTTTGTCAGCTTTCTTTTGCCCAGCGTCATACCCGTTATATACGCAAAGGTATCGCAGCCGAAAGAGCTCGTGAAGATCAGCCATACATAAAACGTACCCAACGCTTCGTGGTCGCGCACCAATAGGATAAACGACAGTAAAAACGGCACGTACAAAAATCCGTACACCGTTACCACCGCGTCTTCCAACGGTAAATGCCTGAAGAAGAGCACGAGGCACGTCTGTACGGCGATGATAAAAAGGGTAAGGCTGATCAATAACCAATAACCCGGCCCGAAATAATGGATCGCGATATAATAACCGACGGTCGCCAAGTACCCGGCCATATGTATCGGTTTATCCGTTTTGCCAAAAGCCAAATACAATTCGCGCAGGCCCACCAACGCAAGGAGCGCGCAAACGACGAGCAGGAAAAACCCACCCATGTGGACCAAAAAGATTACCAAGGGTAATCCCACAACCGACGTCAATACGCGCTTTAGTATGCTGCTCATCTGATTATCTACCACCATATCTTCTGGCACGGCTGCCGAACCATTCCAACGCCGCGTTCAAATCCTTGATGCCGAAATCCGGCCACAATATATCCGTAAAATACATTTCCGTATAAGCCAATTGCCAAAGCATAAAATTGCTGAGCCGCATTTCGCCCCCGGCTTTGATCAATAGATCCGGGTCGGGGGTGGGGTAGCCGTCCAGTCTTTTTGCCAGCGTTTCCTCGTTTATGTCATCGGGGTTTAACAATCCGTTTTTGACTTCTTCCGCTATTCGCCGTACCGCCCGCGTTAATTCGTCGCGCGCGCCGTAGTTGATGGCCAATGTTACGTGCAGGCCATTTTTCCCCCGGGTCAATGTTTTTAATGTTTCGATTTTTTGTTGCAAATCCGGTTCGAAGCGGCTTACATCACCGATGAAGGTCAGCTTCATATCGTTTTTCTTGCTGTCGTCGATGTATTGTTGGAAATATTCGTGCATGAGCTTAATGAGCCCTTGGACTTCTTTTTGGGGCCGCTTCCAATTTTCCGTGCTGAGGGCGTAAACCGTTAGGTATTTAATGCCCAACTTTTCGATTTCCTCGGAGAGCTTACGTAAATTTTGGGCCCCCGCACGATGGCCCGCGTTATGGGGAAGCAATCGTTTGGAAGCCCAGCGTCCGTTTCCGTCCATTATTATCGCAATATGTTGCGGGAGCACGCGTATATCACCCGTATTACGCATCAAACGGTCATGATTTCCTTCGTTTTTGCTTCGACCCTTTTGTCCAATTCGGTGATGAACTTATCCGTCAGGTTTTGGATTTCCAGTTCAAGGCTTTTTAAGTCGTCTTCGGTGATTTCCGATTTTTTCTCGGCTTTTTTGAACGCGTCAACGGCATCGCGCCTGATATTCCTGATGGCGACCTTCGCGTCCTCGCTTTTTTTCTTTACGTCCTTGGAAAGTAGCTTGCGCCGTTCCTCGGTTAGCTCGGGGAAGATAAGGCGGATTACCTTGCCGTCGTTGGTGGGATTGAGTCCCAAATCTGATGCTTGTATCGCTTTTTCGACTTCCTTAAGCATATTTGATTCCCACGGGGCGATTTGGAGCATCCGCGCTTCCGGTACGGTGATGTTGCCTACCTGCGACAAGGGTGTGGGCGTGCCGTAATAATTGACGGTCAACTTATCCAGCACGCGCGGGTTGGCGCGACCTACACGGATGGTTTCGTATTCGCTTTCCAATACGCTGACGGTTTTTTCCATGCGTTCCTCGTAAATTTTCGTAAGGTCGGAACGTTGTACGTTTTCTGATTTGCGGGTGCTTTCGGGGCGTCTATTGCCTCCTTGCGGCATAAAAATCCTCCTTATCATCAAAAGATATGTATGTGCCTTCCAAGTCCCTCGTTACGGGATAATTGCAAGCCAATGTGATGCTGTTGGGGTGGTTTAAATCAAATACATAAGAAGGGATCATCGCTTCGGCTGAAAGGTGCAGCGCAGCCATATCGGCCGCGTTTAAGCTATGTGAAATGGCGGTTTTATAGTTGAGGGTTTTATACTTGCGTGCTTTGGTTTCCTTCGCGGGGTCGCAATCGTAAACCCCGTCGATGTTCTTCGCGTACATCACGCAATCGGCTTCGAGCTCCGCCGCCCTCAACGCGGTTACCGTATCGGTTGAAAAAAAGGGATGCCCCACGCCCGCCGCGTTGATCACCACGGTTTGGTCGGCCATTAGGTTGAGGACGCGTTCTTTTTCATATAAGGTCGTCATCTTACCGATAGGAATCGGCGTAACTACTTGTGCCTTCATGTCCTGCCTGCGGCACATGTCCGCCAAATACAACGCATTCATAACCGTTGCCAGCATACCGATTTGGTCGGCTTTTACCCGGTCCATTTCGGGGTTGGAAGACCGGCCTCGCCACAGGTTGCCGCCCCCGACGACGAGCGCAACCTCTGTGCTTGCTTGCATCACCTGCCGTATTTGTCGTAGGATGGAAACGATAACGTCATCGTTGTATCCCGAAGGGCTGGAATCGCACCCGATTGCCTCGCCGCTCAGCTTGATTACGGTACGTTTCAGCATTTACACGCCTCCTTCCAATAAAATATAACATATACGTAACACAAATGAAAGGAAAATGTTACATGAACGTAAAGATGATACAAAAGGATATCGATTCCTGCCAATTGAAGCCGGCATATCTGCTCTACGGCGACGAACGCTACCTCGTATCGCATTACGCCGGCGTTTTGGGGGAAAACCTTGATAAGGACGTATTCGACGGGGCGGTCCCGACCGCGCAAATCATATTGGCCGCCGAAGCGTTTCCTTTCCTTGCGGAGAAACGCGCCGTATACGTAAAGGATTCCCGCTTATTTGCAACGGGCCGTAAGAACGACACGGATGCGATGGCTGATTTTATCCCGAAAATACCCGCCGAAACCGTTCTTATCTTCGTCGAATCCGATGTGGATAAACGCACGCGCTTATATAAAAAGGTAGCGGAATTGGGACGCGCCGTGGAATGCACACCTCTTAACCCGCCCGACCTCACCCGTTGGGTGGTCAAAAAATGCCGCGACAAGGATAAATCCATTTCCCCCGCCGCGGCGGAGCAGCTCATGCGTTCCGCCGCGCACAATATGACCGCTCTGATCGCCGAAATCGATAAGCTGGCTGCATTCGCAGGCGCGCGTCCGTCCATCACATCCGAAGATATCAACATACTATGCACCCCCGCTTTGCAAACCCGTGTCTTTGATTTGCTCGCCGCGATGGGCCGCGGCAATGCGGGTCAAGCATTAACCCTTTATGCCAACATGCTGCATATGAAGGAACAACCGCTCATGATATTGGCGATGTTGATCAGGCAATTCCGCATCCTCCTGTTGTGCAAGGAAGCGCAGGCAAAAAAATACGCCAAAGCGGATATGGCCAAGGCGTTCGGATTGCGCCCGTTTATGGTGGATGAAGCGTTGGCACAAGCGCGGCGTTATACCACGGAACGTCTGTTATCGGCATTGGAAGACTGTGCCGACACCGATGTACGGATCAAAACGGGAAAATTGGACGCGGAGATGGGAGTGGAATTGTTGATCATCAAATACACGATATAAAGGGCTTGATAAGGGTAGCAAAATCCATTGAATTACGTTACAATCGTGTTACATTGCCAATCTGTGAGGAGTGAGGCCAACCATGAGCGATAAAAAGGAAATCACCCCCCCGACCCAGGAAGAGATCCTTTCCTTCCTCTATCCGCGCAATATCAAATGCCCTGTATGCGAAAGGGAGTTTACTGACTTCGGCGTACGTACGACGAAGCTGCGCGTGGAAAAAATGGATAACGACTTCCGTAAGCGTTACTATGTGGTCGACCCCAACCATTACGGGGTTACCCTTTGTTATCATTGCGGTTACACGGCCATTCATGCGTACTTCGAGCGTATTACGGAAAAACAGCAGGACTTGATCAAAAAATTCATCACACCCCTTTACAAACCGCAGGAATATCACGTACCCCTTTCCCAAGCGGATGTACTGAACCGTTATGACCAAGCATTGGCGTGTTGTCAGGCGATTTATGCGAAGGACAGCCAATTCGCGTTTACTTATCTGAAAAAGGCGTGGGTCTACCGCGATATGGAAAATATGAAGGACCGGGAAATCAAGGAAATGCGCGAAGCGTACATACGCTTTAAGGACGCCTTTACTTCGGAGAGCTTCCCTCTCGGCGAAATGGATGAAATTACGGCCAAATATTTGATCGCGGAATTGGCGCGCCGTTTGGGTAACTTCGCCGAGGCGCTGCGCTGGGTGGGCGATGTGGTCGTAGCTAAAGGCATCCCTTCCGCCATCAAGGAACGTGCAGTCATACTTAAGGAATTGGCGAGGGAAGGGAATATGAATTAGGCAAGCGGAATGTGGAGTTAAAAGATAAAGGAGAAATGGGTTATGGGGTTCATTGAAAGGATTAAAACGCAAGCGAAAGCGGACGTTAAGACGATTGTGCTGCCCGAATCGATGGAGCCGCGTACGTTAAAAGCAGCGGAACGGATTATAAAGGAAGGTATTGCGAAGGTCATACTTATCGGGGATGAAAACGCCATAAAAAAAGAAGCCGCAGGGCTGGATTTAAGCGGCGCCGCTTTCGTTGACCCGGCGGGTTACGCGGGTATGGACGGCTTGGCCGCAAAACTGGCCGAATTACGTAAGGCCAAAGGCATGACGGTTGAGGAAGCTGCCGAATTATTAAAAACGAAACCCCTCTACCTCGGCGTCATGCTGGTAAAGGAAGGAATCGCCGACGGTATGGTAGCCGGCGCGCATTATTCCACGGGTGAGGTCATGCTCCCCGGCTTGCAAATATTAAAGACCGCCCCCGGCGTTTCGCTGGTTTCCACTTTTTTTGTGATGGTGGTGCCGGACTGCGAATACGGCAACGAGGGCGTTTTTATTTTTTCGGATTGCGGGCTGGTGCAAAATCCGTCGGCCGAGCAAATGGCGGCAATCGGAAAGTCCGCCGCGGATTCCTACCGCAAGCTGATCGGCGAACCGATTGTTGCGATGCTTTCACATTCCACCAAGGGCAGCGCGAAGCACCCCGACGTGGACAAGGTAATCGAAGCCACACGCTTACTTAAGGAAATGTGCCCCGATTTGAAGGCTGACGGCGAATTCCAACTCGACGCCGCCATCGTACCGTCCATCGGCGCGGCGAAGGCTCCCGGAAACCCCGTGGCGGGTAAAGCGAACGTACTCGTCTTCCCCGATTTGGACGCGGCGAACATCGGTTACAAATTGGTGGAACGGTTGGCGAAAGCGCAAGCCTACGGACCGATTACGCAAGGCATCGGCAAGCCGCTCAACGACTTGTCGCGCGGATGCTCTGTTGAAGATATTGTTGGCGTTGTTGCCATCACCGCGGTGCAAGCGCAAGGAGAATAGAAATTCGGAATAAAAGATAGGGGAGGAATTTATATGAAGGTGTTGGTTATTAATTGCGGCTCGTCATCGCTTAAGTATCAATTGTTGGATATGCGGGATGAATCGGTGCTGGCGAAGGGCTTGGCGGAGCGTATCGGTATCGACGGGCGGCTCGTGCATGAAAGGCCCGAGCATGAAAAATTGACGTTTGATTTACCCATGCCCGACCACGCCGCCGCGATTGCGATCGTGTTGGACGCATTGCTTGATAAAGGGCACGGCGTATTGGAGAACATTAATGAAATCGCCGCCGTCGGCCACCGCGTGGTGCACGGCGGGGAAACGTTCACCAAGTCCGCGTTGATTACCCCCGAAGTGGAAGCCGCCATCAAAGCCGTAAGCGACTTGGCGCCGCTGCATAATCCGCCCAACCTTACGGGTATCCGCGCGTGCGCGCAAAATATGCCCGGCGTACCGCAGGTAGCCGTATTCGACACGGCTTTCCATCAAACCATGCCCGAAAAGGCGTACCTCTACGCCATCGACTACGCGCTGTACGAAAAGCATAAAATCCGCCGTTACGGCTTCCACGGCACCAGCCATATGTATGTATCCCAACAAGCCGCCGAATTATTGGGCCGCCCCATTGGGGAGTTGAAGGTCATCACCTGCCACCTCGGCAACGGTGCTTCCGTTTGCGCCGTGGACGGCGGCAAGTCCGTGGACACCTCCATGGGCCTTACCCCGCTGGAGGGCTTGACGATGGGTACGCGCTCGGGTGATATCGACCCGGCGGTGGTTTCCTTCGTGATGGAAAAAGAAGGGCTTAACGCGCAGCAAATCAACGATTTGCTCAACAAGAAGTCCGGCGTGCTGGGGCTCTCCGGTGTGTCGAGCGATTTCCGCGACATCGGCGCGGCAGCTAAGGAAGGCAACAAACGCGCCCAAACGGCGTTGGATATCTACGTATACAACGTTGTCGGTTATATCGGGCGTTACGCAGCCAACATGGGTGGCTTGGATGTGATCGTATTCACCGCGGGCGTGGGCGAAAACGATACCTACGTGCGCGAAAAAATATGCGAATACTTAACCTTTTTGGGTGTGGATATCGACCCCGCATTAAATGCGAAGCGCGGCACGGCGTTGGATATTTCCAAGGAAAACGCGGCTACGCGTGTGCTCGTCATCCCCACCAACGAGGAGCTCGTCATCGCACGCGACACGAAGGCGATCATCCAAAAATAATTTTGATGGATCCCATTGAAATTTATTAATTAAAATCCCGGTAACCATTGTGATGCGATAACGGAGGATATGTTATGTTGGTAAACGCGAAGCAAATGCTGGAAAAAGCCGCGGCGGAAGGTTACGCCGTAGCGCAAATAAACATCAATAATCTTGAATGGACGAAGGCCGTTCTTACGATGGCGCAGGAGCAATCGAGCCCCGTGATCCTCGGCGTAACGGGCGGCGCGGCCAAATATATGGTCAGCTTTTCCACGGTAGCCGCGATGGTTAAGGAAATGTTTAAATCCCTCGGCATCACCGTACCCGTCGCGCTGCATCTCGACCACGGGACCGACACGCAATGCTACGCCTGTATCGAAGCGGGCTTCACCAGCATCATGTTTGACGGCAGCCATTACCCCTTCGCCGAAAACCTGGCGAAGACGAAGGAATTCGTAGAACTCGCACGCGCGAAAGGTATGTCCATCGAAGCCGAAGTAGGCGCCATCGGCGGCGAAGAGGACGGTGTCGTGGGCGCGGGCGACGTAGCCGACCCCGAGGAATGCCGCCAAATCGCCGAACTGGGCGTGGACTTTCTTGCGGCGGGTATTGGAAACATCCACGGCGTTTACCCCGAAGGTTGGATCGGCCTTGACTTCGACGTGCTGGGTAAAATCCGTGACGTTTCCGGCGGCATACCGCTGGTATTGCACGGCGGCACGGGCATCCCCGCGGAAATGATACAAAAAGCGATTTCCCTCGGCGTGGCTAAGATAAACGTCAATACCGAATGTCAGCTCTCCTTTGCGGCGGCTACGCGTAAGTACATTGAAGAGGGCAAGGACAAAACCGGTAAGGGCTTCGACCCGCGCAAACTGCTGGCCCCGGGATACGAAGCGATCAGGCAAACGGTGAAGGAAAAATTCGAACTGTTTGGTTCTGTGGGGAAGGCATAATTGATGACCGCGATGGAGTGCGTCGCGGCGGCGCTGGCACATAAGGAAACGGACCGAACCCCCGTGTACCCGATATTGGCCGGGGTTACGCGCAAATTGGTGGGCGCAAGCTACGAGGAATGGTCAATAAACGCGGATATCTGCGCGGAAGCGTTTTACCAAAGCGTTAAGCGATTTGAACTGGACACGGCGGTGACCTTGATTGACCTTTCCATTGAATGCGACGCGTGGGGGCAAAAAATCGTCTATAACGAAAATGACGCCGCCCACCCTGATTACGGCGACTTGGTGGTAAAGGAAATCACCGATTACGCCAAAATAAAAAAAGTCGACTATAAAACATCAAAGCGCATGATGATGCACATCGGCGTATGCAAACGGCTGGTGGAAAAAGCGAACGGGGAATTTCCCGTCGTCGCCTTCGTTTTCGGTCCGTTGGGCGTACTGTCCATGATGCGTAAGCAGGAAAACCTGTATATGGACATCTACGACGACCCCGAAGCGGTAAAAAACGCCACCCGCGAAATAAATGAAACACTAAAGGAATACATCCACGCGTTGATCGATACGGGCGTTAACGCAGTCATGCTGGATACCCTTTTCGCTTCGGGCTCCATCATGTCAAAGCAAATGTGGAAGGACATGGAGGGCGGCTTCGTAAAGGAACTTGCGGATGTCTGCCACGCACGCGGCTGCTTGGTGATGGTGCATAACTGTGGCGAGCGGATTTACTTCGACGCGCAAATCGAAGCCATGAACCCCTGTGCCATTTCGTTCCTGCATGTACCCGACGATTGCAAGGATTTTGCCGAATGTAAGGAAAAATACGGCGGCAAAATCACGCTGATCGGCTGCGTATCCCCCACCTTGGCTGTTACGGGTACGGACGAGGAATGGGTCACCGAATGTAAAAAGCATATCGATACCTTCGGCAAAGGCGGCGGATACATGCTCGCCACGGGTTGCGAATACCCCTCCGGCGCGGATTTTAATAAGGCCGAGTTAATGGTAGAGGTTGCCCGAACGTACCGACCGTATTAATAGCATAAAATCGTTGGTTATATAAACGGCCTTAATGCGCGATTCAATCCGCGGCAAGGCCGTTTTTGTATCCTTTTTTGGTTCCCCGATTGTAATTTCAACTGCCCCCCGGAAGGGGAGAAGACTGTTGACGGGTTAAGCGGATAATATCACATTCAAATGCTCATGCCACAAGTCCAACGGTGTCCTATAACCGAACCGTTTA
>WRDO01000023.1 GCA_009779755.1 Defluviitaleaceae bacterium
GGGTTAGAAAAACACGATTAGTGCCAAGAAAAGAAAACAGGCTCTCCCCGCCTGTTTTCTATTTTACACCAAAACCGCTCTAAAATTTATCGGAAAAATTGACCTTTGCGCGGCGTTTATGTACCGTTAATGTACCGTTTTTCATTGATTTTATATTTAATTCAATTATAAAAACGGCGGTGTATCATACCGACGTTTTTATGTTTTGAAATGTGAAAAATACTAACGGTCATGTAATGTATTTTCATCATGGAGAAGCAACTCTTTTAATTGGTCGTAAATTGTCTTTTTTAACGCATCACCAAATTTACTCCCATAATCAAAATATTCTTTTCGCGCTTCATCAAAGCCGTCCAAATGTTTGCCATTAACAGTTTCTAGGTCTATGAGCTTATGTAAAAGACTATTTACATTAGCTACCATTTTATCGAAATCATCTACATATATAGGGTTTAAGAGAGGTCTAGCAATGTCGTATCTTCCGATATTATCCAGCGGCATATTAATTAATCTATTTGCCGCAATTTGCCCCGGAGTATCTCCATTAACTTTGGTGCTATGCTCATTCCAACCTTTTACTAACTCGTACAAATTTGTATACCTATATTTTTGGATTTCAGTCATTTTTTTGCTTTTTTCTATTGATTTTAAGCGGTTATTATTAATAAGGTTAATTATTAAATTAAAGATTGCTGCTATTGCTGCCGCGATAACAGCAGTGCTAATAATTACGGTTGGTAATCCTTCCCATGCGCTTTGCCAATCCATTTATCTTCCCTCCTCTTATTGATTTTTGTTCAACCTCACCATGCTATATTATACCAAAACTTGTCCCAAAACGCACGACAAAAAATGGTAAGGTTCGCCCCTGCCATTTATATTGCCTTATTTTTTCGCTTCCCACTCCACAACTTCGCTCGGCTTCGGCTGTGAAGCAAGTAAGGCGGCGTATAGTTTTAAGTCCTCTTTGTACCCCTCGAACGTGTCAATCTGGGTAATATGATTAAGATACCCTTGCAACTAAAATCCCCTTCATTTGAATCCTCTTCACGGTTTGATTTTCATTTGCTGTATATCACAACCCCATATACGTATATATCAAGCTGGGAATACATACCGTCTTTGATAAAACGATACCACATAAAAACTTGGCTTGAAACACACTTATGCTACTTATGCAAGGCAGATGAAAATTTTATCCTCTGTATGATTCCCGCATTACAGTTGAAATGCGAGGTATCACTAATGGCAAAGTTCAAAATTCCCGTTGTTCCTGCCACCGTTAATAAAAGCATACGTTTCCCCACCAATATAATTGAAGCCGTTAACAAGGCAATTAAAGGTAAAGAATGTACCTTTACTGCCTTTGTTGTCGAAGCTGTACGCGTCGCCCTTGAAAACCTTGAAGAAGAATTGCCGACAAAATAAGAGATAAAATACTTGCCATCATGACCTAGAATTCCAAACATTTTTTTCTAACCGGCTTGCAACTTCTCGGATGCGTTACGAACGCGCGAAAAAAAGGGATTGCCTTGCTTTTCTACGGCAAGGCAATCCCTTTTTACCTACATTTTAAACCTACATCAACAACGCTTTATATTATCCGGCAGGGTGTCCGGCTCATAGTTCACGTTGCATCATATTACCGATAGCGTACTATATCGTTCTTTCTTTTGCGTTTGCTACTATTTTAAAGCCGTATTTTTTTGCGTTGGCTTCAGCAATTTTATTTGTACGCTCCGCTCGTTGCGCAGGTGTCATGTTCTTAGTCTTCTCATAAATAGCAATACGGATTTGATTAACTTCTTGCTCGATAGAACTAATCGATTTCATTTTCCACAACCTCCATCGGATTAAAGATTTCAATGGCGCGATAACCGTTAATAGCGTTTATACTCCCTGTTGCAAGTTTGGTTTTGCGCTTAACGATATGCTGAAAGTTCATGCTGATAATTATATCCAAGTCGTTTACGGCAGCGACGGCGATATGCACTCCGTCCGCGCGGTATTTTAACGGTATCACATTTTCCGAAACATAAATGTCTGCTAATTTTTCCGCTTCTTCACTTACATTCAAAACGGTTATATTATATTCGCCAATAAGCGAAAACATTTTTTCGTATTTTTCGGTTGACGCTTCCGCAAGTTCTTCAATCACCGCGCCCGAAGTAAACGCTTCATATTTCCCGACCGCAATCTCTTTGAAAAGTTTTACAGTAGCGGCATGGGCTTCTCTGTTCTTGTCAAAATAAAAATTGAACAGGGTCGTTTCAATATATATTTTTTGCTTCTTCATAAATTGTTACCCCTTAATATAATATCCCCCTGTATTGTATCATAGAAAACATAAAAATCTACGTCGAATTTGTAAAGATTTTTAGTATGAATTTACAATCGGTTCTTAGCACCTTCATTTTTTCTGTCACAAAAACCTTCGCACCCGTGTCTTAATGTTATATGCTGTTGCGCGACGGATATAGAAAAGGGGGTTTTTACTTGGAAGAAGCCCTGGAACGCTACGGTAAGGCCATTTTCAAATATTGTCTGGGCATATTATGCAATTACCACGACGCGCAGGACGCCATGCAGGAAACCTTCATTAAGGCACACAAGGCGGAGGCTTCCCTGCGTTTGCGGGAAAATTACGGGGCGTGGCTTTATAGGATTGCCTACAATACCTGCCTGAATATTCTGCGCGGCAAGCGGCGTTGGCTTTTTCCCGTGAAAAAGGAAACCGCTTACGAGATGCCCGAACCCTTCATCGACCCCGTGCTGATAGCCGCCCTTGAAACGTTGTCCCCCGCCGACCGCGCCTTGTTTTACAGCCGCGCCGTCGAGGATATGGATTATGTCCAATTGGAAGAACGCTTCGGCATCCGCGCCGCTACTTTACGCAAGCGTTACGAACGCGCGAAAAATAAATTAAAGGCTTTTATCGAAAGGAGCGAACAAACATGAACCGTGATGAATTGGAAAATAAGTATAAGGAAGCCTTCGGGCAAGCCCCCGCCCCGTCTCCCGAGGAAGCATTGGCGGGTATACAAACGAAAATGGCGGCGAAGCGACCCGCCCGATTTAATAAGCGGAACGTTGCCGCGTTGTTTGCGGCGTGCTTTCTGTTATCCGCCACGATGATATCGGCGCAAGCATATTACCGCCGCGGCGGCTTTGAATGGCTTACGTCCTTAATGGGTTCGGAGGAAGCCGCGTGGCTGCAACCCATCGGCTTCGCCAACCGCGATTTCGACGATAAATACCGCGTGGGCAGTACCACCACCGAGGACGGCGTTTACGTGGAGTTGGTCGCCATCGGCGTGGACGGCGATTATGTGGACGTGTACTTGCTGTTGGAGGATTTGACGGGCAAGCGTAATTGGAACACCTATTATTGGCAGGAGGATACGGACGTTTTCCATTACCTCAGGTTTACCGACCGTTCGTTAAGCATTTCGGGGGGTAGGACGTGGGGCAGCGGGAGCTATTCGCCCGACAACCGCGGACACTCCACTTCCTTTACGGTCATTGACCGTGACGAAACCTCCGGACAGGTGCTGCTGCACAGCCGTATGTCCCGTCCTTCCCTGGATGAAGGGGTGGACATCGGGGACGCGAACCCGCGTGCCCTGACGCTTAACATCGTAGATATGGTTTACAATCTGACGGACAAAGTTGAACGGGAAATCCCCGCAAACCTGCTTGAACTGTTAAAAAACCCCGCAACGCTGCGAGCCGACAGGCACATCATCCGTTTTTATTACCTGCTGCCCAACATTCCCGATACCTCAAACGGAGCAGACCGTGTTGCAAGCATCAGCGCCGTACACTACGACGACGGATTGCTGCGCCTTCAATTTCGCAATAACGGCGGCGCTCTTATCATGCCCTTCTTTATTAATGCGGAGGGTGAAAGGATTGAACCGTTGCCGTTTACGGCAAATGCCTTCAACATCGACGACCAAGGGGAACTTTATATGCCCCTTTTTATGAGTGACGAACGAGGCAACGCCCTCGCGCAAACCCCGGCGGATTATTGGGAATTTGTATTCGCGGTGCGCGGCGAGGATATGGACACGCTCCGCTTGTTCGGTACGGTGTTTAATTCCGGTTACATCCCCGTCAATTGGGCAGTGGACTTTATCTTGCAAGGCGGGACCGACCTACCCTCCCCGCGACCCACCCCCCTCCCCGACGCGCACATTTGGACGGGTCCGTACCTTCATGAATTAATGGATGACCCCGATTCGAAACAATACTTGGGCGATTGGCTTCATAACGCGGACGGGTCAATGACCATGTCCATCAACCTGCCACCGGGCAATCCGGATGACCCCGAATCGATTCTGTTCGTAAGCGCTCGCGGCGAAATATTCCGCTACGGGGACCTGCATTTGCTGCCAACCTTATTGCGTGAATATATCCTGTATTTTTACGATTATCATACCCGTATAAACAATACCCGCCGATAAAGGTACCTTTACCCAACAAAAAAGGATTGCCTTGCTTTTCTTCGGCAAGGCAATCCCTTTTTTTAATTATATTACAAACTTACATTAACAACGCCTGTATATCATCCGGCAAGGTGTCCGGTTCATAATTCACGCTTATGGTAAATTTGACGCTGTCCCGATGCGAAATGGCCTCCAGCTTGCGGTTGAGCTTTTGCAAGCTCTCGTTGTTGTCGAGGGTCTTTACGATGTTGCAAAGCCCGTCCACATATATATGTTCCACGTCTGCGTCCATGGACAAGATGCCCAAAATAAAGCCCACGAATTCGCGATAGTTAGATAATACGCCCTTACCCGCCTCCACGAAGCGTATGTCGCGGTTTATATCACGGGTATGCCGCCTGTCGTCATCGATAAATACCAAATGCCCGTCGGCTTGCTTTACCGCTTCGTTGGCCATGTCGATGAGCTTGCGCGTTTTGCCTTGGCCCTTTTGGCCCGCCATAAATCTTATCATTCTCATTCCTCCCAAAAGGAAAATACTTGCCTTAACGGTTTAATTATAGCATAATCTCTCGCTGTAAAGATACCGTAACATTTTAGGGGTTGTAATATTTGTACTTAAAGAAATTGGAGCTCGTCGGTTTCAAATCCTTCGCCGAACGCGTGCAGTTGAGCTTCGGTGCGGGCCTTAACGCCGTGGTGGGGCCCAACGGCAGCGGCAAGTCCAACATCGCCGACGCCATGCGCTGGGTGCTGGGGGAGCAATCCGCCAAGCAGCTGCGCGGCACCAAAATGGAGGACATCATTTTTGCCGGCACGGCGCACCGCAAACCCTTGGGTTTTGCGGAAATCGTCATGCACATCGATAATTCGGACAACACCCTTTCATCACTCGGCACCCCCGAGGTAACCATCACCCGCCGCGTATACCGCTCGGGCGAAAGCGAGTACGCGATCAACGGCACGCCTTGCCGCTTGAAGGATATACAGCAATTGTTCATGGATACGGGCGTGGGTCGCGACGGGTATTCGATCATCGGCCAAGGCCGCGTGGACGAAATCCTGAGCGCGCGTTCCGAAGACAGGCGGCATATCTTCGAGGAAGCCGCGGGCATCAGCAAATTTAAAGCCCGCCGCCACGAAACGCTCACCCGCTTGGAGCGCGAACGGCAAAACCGCGCCCGTGTATCCGATATCATCGCCGAGCTTAACGAGCAAATCGAACCCCTTGAACAACAGGCCGAAGAAGCCAAACGCTACCTCGCCCTGCGTGATAAATATAAGGAAACGCACATCAATATCTTTCTCAATGAAGTCCGTAAAACGGAAATCGAACTGGAAAAAACGGAAGAAACCTTGTCCCATGCCTACGCCCAATCCACCGACGGCAAAACCCGCTTGGCGATGGCGCGCGACGCCGAAGAAGTATTAAAGCAGCAAGCTGCCGACGCCGATACCCGCTACCGCCGCGCCAACGAAGCCTTACTCGAAATAACGTCCGCCATCGCCGAAAAAGAAGGCCTGCGTGAAGTATTAACCAATCAAGCTGCGCAACTCATCACCGACCAAATCCGTTTGCGCGGCGAAGCGGACAAGCGTGATGCCGCTTTGCTTGAACACGAAGCCGAGCGGGCAAAAGAAGAAGAAAAGCGCGCGAATACCGCCGCATCACTCGAAAAATTAAACGCGGAGCTATCCGAACACCAAAATCTTTCCGCTCAATACGAAACCGCCGAAGAAGAAAGCGCCGCCGAGTTGGCCGCACACAACCAAGGAATCCTAAATCAAGGAAACCTAATCACCGAACACAAGGCAAAAGTCCTCGACGCGGAAAGCCGCTACCGCCGCTTGGAAGAAGACAAGGAAAAATTGGATATCAACATCGAACAACTGGAAGAAAAGTTGGAATCCCAAGAGGAAGTCCTCGCGGAATTACAAAAAAACCTCACCGCCCGTACGGACGAAACCCGCCGCGCGGAGGGGCAAACACAAGCGTATTCCGACGCGCTGGCCAAGCTAAACGAAGAACAACGCGACATCAATGAGGAATACCGCAATACGCAGGAATCCCTCACCGCCGCTCGCGCCAAGCATCGCGCGTTGGAAGATTTGCAAAACCAACACGAGGGATACTTCCGCAGCGTCAAGTCGGTTTTACGCAAGCGGGAAACGGATAAAAACTTTTCCGGCATATGCGGCGCGGTTGGTGAACTCATCGGTGTCCCTACGGAATACGAAACCGCGATCGAAATCGCTTTGGGCGGTGCCGCGCAAAACATCGTTACGCAAACGGAAGAGGACGCCAAATACGCAATCGAATATCTAAAGAAAACAAACGAAGGGCGGGCGACCTTCTTGCCCCTTACAGCGGTAAAAGGACGTGCCATCGACGTGCGGAAAATTTCAAACGAAGCGGGTTTCATCGGTGCCGCGTCCGATTTGGTGACTTGTGATGCGGATTATGACGGCGTTATAGCACAGCTGTTGGGTGATATCGTCATCGTTGATAACTTAAGCAACGCGTTATCCATACATAAAAAATACAAATATTCATATAAGCTCGTAACCTTGGAAGGGGAGCGATTGCACCCGGGGGGAGCGATGACCGGCGGGAGTATGCAACGCGGCTCCGGCGGGTTAATCGGCAGACCGCGCCAACTTTCCGAACTGGCCGAACAAATAAATATATTGCAAAAATCCTTTGAAACGATAACCAAGGTACAAAAAAGCCAGATCGAAAAATGCGCCGCCACCGACGAAGCCTTGCAACGCGCCCGAACACGTTGCCAATCCCTCGTGCTTGAAACGCAAACTTTACGGGAAAGGTGCGCGCTCGTGGAACAAGGCTTGGAAACCCTGCGTACATCCGGCACAAAATATGATGAGGAAAACGACGCGCTCATGGCTAAACTGGTGGAGACCAACCAAGCCATCCGCCATGCCAAGCAAGCCCAAGCCGAACAGGAACGCGAACTGGAAGCCGCGCGCGTTCGCTTGGAAGAATACCAACGTGAAATCTACCAAAAACGGCAATTGTTTTCCGAAGAATCCGGCGTCCTTACGGAACTCCGCGTGGAAATCAGCCGCCACACCGAATGGTTGGCCGCCGCATCCGCCAATATCGCACGATTGGTAAAAGAAGAAGCCGCGCTGACGGAGGAAAAGAAAATCCTGTTACGTGAAATCGAGGATTCGCAAAAAAAGGCGCTTGAAATCGAAGAAAAAAGCAAGCAAATAACCATTGATTTATCCGCTATGCAAACCGTCCAAACCCAAACCCGCCATAACCTTTCCGCCGCCGAAACCGCCAAAACCCAACTGGACGAAGCCATCAACCGCGTGGAAGCCGATGAACGCAACCAATCCGATGAAACCGCTTTATTGGAAAAAGAGCTTACCCGTTTGGAAATGCGCAAGGAGCAACTCCACCAAACCGGACACCGCCTGCACAACGAGATTTGGGAGGAATACGAACTCACCTACCAGCAAGCGCTTTCCCACAAGCGTACCGACGTTAGCGAAGCCGCTTTGCGCCGCGAAAGCCAGCAGCTCAAAACCGAACTCGCCGCACTCAACGACGTCAACGTCGGCGCCATCGAAGCCTTTAAACAGGTCAAGACCCGCCATGACTTCCTGACCGCCCAGCACGACGATATCCTAAAAGCCGAGGAAGCTCTCCTCGAGCTTATCGCAACGCTCACCGCGCAAATGGAAGAACAATTCCTGTCACAATTCACACAGATCGCGCACCATTTCACCGAAGTCTTTCGCGAAATGTTCGGCGGCGGTTCGGCGTCCCTGCGCCTCTCCGACGAAGGCAATATGCTGGAATCCGGCATCGAAATCACCGCCCAACCGCCTGGTAAGACATTGCAGACATTACTTTTATTATCCGGCGGAGAAAGGGCTTTAACGGCGATCGCGTTATTGTTCGCCATCCTGCGGTTAAAACCGTCACCCTTCTGCGTGCTGGACGAAATTGAATCCAACCTCGATGATGCCAACGTGGCCCGCTTCGCCCAATTCCTCAAGCAATATACCGACGGCACGCAATTCATCATCATCACCCACCGCAAGGGCACAATGGAGGCCGCCGATCGCCTGTACGGCGTCACCATGCAGGAGCAGGGCGTAAGCAAGCTGGTAAGCGTAAAATTCGTGGAGGGTGAAACGGAATGAAGCAATTAATCATTATTTCCGACATGGAGGGTGCCTCCGGCATCTTTGAAGAAAACCGTTCGTGGATTTGGAACGGCGGCGACGATTGGCGCGCGCACGGGCGGGAATGTATCACTTCCGACGCATTGGCGGTTGTAAACGCCGCCATCGATTTCGGCATAGACGACATTCTGCTGTACGACGGGCATTTCGCGGGGAACGCGGAATTTAATATTATTTTAGAAAGGCTGCCGCTCGTCGTACGCGTATTCGACGTACCGGACAGAAGGTTCGATTGGCGGCGTATCCGCGGGCAAGCGGAGCAAAACCCTTCCGGCTTGATCACCTTTGGGCAGCACGCGCGTTACGGCGAAGCGGACGCCTATTTTCCGCACACCATCCAATCACCGCCTATAAAGAATTTCTATTTTAACGGGAAGCACATTGCAGAAATCGGTTCGGCGGTGCTTAACTTCCATAATGTGCCGTATCTCGCCAACATCGGGTGCGCAGCATCCATGCGCGAAGCCTTGGAACTTTCCGACAAAATCATCACCATCCCCGTAAAGGATATGTCAAAAAAATGGGAACCCTCGCCGCAAGAAACCTACCCCATCATATATGAAGGCGTGACGAAAGCCCTGCGCAACGCGGAAAACACACCCGACATAACCACCGGCGAACCCCCGTACCATTTTTTAATGGAACTTTGCGACGGGTATATTTTCGATACCTCCGCCAACATAAGCTGGAAAGGGACGGTGGATAAAACCAAAGCGCAATGGGAAGCCCCGTCCGTTGAAATCGGGCTTGAACTTTTTAACTATGTCCGCGCGTTGCTGCGGGAAGCATAAAAAATGTGAGGTAATTATGTGTATTGAGTATACGCGTGATTTAAAACACATCACCGAAGACATGTTACAAGGTTTTTTCGTTGGTTGGCTGAACCCGCCGAGCCCGGTGACGCACTTAAAATTATTACACGGCAGTTACCGCGCGTTCGTCGCAATTGATAAGGATTGCGGTAAGGTCGTCGGGTTTATCAACGCCGTATCCGACGGCGTGCTGTCGGCATATATCCCGTTGCTTGAAGTCATCGAATCCCACAAAGGCAAAGGCATCGGCGGCGAACTCGTCCGCCTGATGCTTGAGGAGTGTAAGGATTTATATATGATAGACATCTGCCACGACGCGGATTTAACGCCTTATTACGCCCGCTTTGGGGCGTATAAAAGCCACGCGAGCGTGTTCCGTAATTTCGACGCGCAATCGGGAAAATATAAGATCCATTGAATATCCTATAGTCAAAAGCCATGTTTTTGACACATCTTTCCATTATAATGACCCTGCAAACACAAGCTCGATTTGTTTGGAGGGTTATTTTATGAAAAAACTACGGATAATCACAATTTTATTCGCCGTATTATTCGGCCTAACGGCGTGCGGTTCGCGCGGTAATAACGGTAACGGCGACAAAAATAACGAAAGCCCCACACCCGAATCCATCGTCCTTTCCTTCATGGAACGCTTCGCCGCGGGGAATATCGATGCGTTGGAACCCATGCTTGACGATACGCTTGGCGGCGTGGATTTCCGCCGGCTGCGTGAAATCATAACCTTTACCCGCGGAGGCATCCTTGATTATTCGATTACGGATCGCCATGTACAATTGGGGCAGGTCACATACGACGTTTCTATCCGGCACGAATTGGGGTATGCGTCCTACTATGTAGCCTTGGGTATGGGCGGCGCGGTTTCGGCCTTCGTGGCTCAACCCGATAGCTTTACCCTTCATGTGGGATTCGACGACGGGCCGCGGGATTATATCATCGAGCCGATTACCGTGGGCGCGGGTACGGTGTGGGAATTGGGCGGCGAGTTGACCCTCCCCGCCGGGGCGAGCGCGGAGAATCCCGTACCGGCGGTCGTACTCGTACACGGTTCGGGCCCGTCGAACCGCGACGCGGAGGTATTTGGGACGCGCCACTTCTTCACGATCGCCGATTATTTGGCGCGCAACGGCATCGCGGTGATACGGTATGACAAGCGTACCTATACCCACGGGGCGGGCATGACGCGGGCGTTCGGCGGCAACCTCACCGTATGGGAGGAAACCATCGAGGACGCCGTATTGGCGGCACAACTGCTGCGGAGCGACCCGCGTATCGGCAGCGTTTATTTGCTGGGTTGGAGCTTGGGCGGTGTACTTGCGCCCCGCATTCACGCAAGCGGCGGCGATTTCGACGGGTTGATTCTGTTCGCGGGTTCGCCGCGTAACGTGATGGAAATCGCTGTCGAGCAATTTGCGGCGGAGCTTGCTGAGTTTGACAGGATGGGGTTCGGCCATATGACGGAAGTCGAGTCGCTGCGCTTGTCAATCAAAACGCTTGCCGAAATATTCGACGGCTTGGTTACCATGAACGAAGACGAAGCGAAATCGACCCCCCTCCCCCTGCTCGGTGTCAACGCCTATTATTTTTGGGATATGGAAGTCCATTCCTTCGAACGGTACGCCGCCGAAATAACCGTCCCCATACTGGTTATGCAAGGGGCGAACGACTTCCAGGTACGCGCCGATACGGATTTCGCCATGTTACAAGCGCTGTTTGGCGCGCGCGACAACACGGTGTTTAAATTATATGACGGTTTGGACCATTTCTTCCTGCCGTCCATCGCTCGCAATTTCCGCGAGCACGGGGAAATAATCGCGATGCGCCCGCCCGGGATGCGCCTCGGGGAAGATGTGCTGCGGGATATCGCGGATTGGATAAATGATCAAGGGTAAATATGGTAATTGTGCGTTCCTGTGGTATAATCGGGCTTGATAATCACAAGTCCGATTTTTTATATCTCAGAAGGGATGATTCATATGAAGCTGTTCATCGACACCGCAAACGTGAAGCACATCAAGGAAATTAACGATTGGGGGGTTATTTGCGGCGTTACGACAAACCCCTCGCTCATCGCGAAGGAAGGCCGCGACTTCAAGGAAGTCGTGCGGGAAATCACATCCCTTGTGGACGGGCCCATCAGCGCGGAGGTCATCGACACGAAGGCCGAAGGGATGCTCACCGAAGCCCGCGAACTCGCCAAAATCCATAAAAATATCGTGATAAAGGTACCCATGACCGCCGAAGGCTTAAAGGCCACCAAGGTACTTACCGCCGAAGGCATCAAAACGAACGTGACGCTTGTCTTCTCCGCGGTGCAAGCGCTCTTGGCCGCGCGCGCGGGCGCGACGTATGTCAGCCCCTTCCTCGGAAGGCTGGACGATATCGGCATGGACGGCATGAACCTCATCGAGGAAATCACCGACATTTTCGACACCCACGGCATTGACTGCGAAATCATCGCCGCAAGCGTACGCCACCCCATCCACGCGATACAAGCGGCCAGATTGGGTGCGCACATCGCGACGGTTCCCTACGCCACGTTTATCCAAATGCTCAACCACCCGCTGACCGAAAGCGGTATCGAGCGATTCCTTAAGGACTGGGAAGGTGTGGCGAAATGAACGTCGTAAACCAAACCACCGTCGATACCCTTCGTTTCTTAAGTGTGGAAGCCGTGCAAAAAGCCAACTCCGGCCACCCCGGCTTGCCGATGGGTGCGGCCCCGATGGCTACGGCCCTGTGGGGCGGTGCCATGAAGCACAATCCCCAAAACCCCGCGTGGCCCGACCGCGACCGTTTTATTATGTCGGCGGGTCACGGCTCGGCTCTGTTGTACAGTTTGCTCCATGTCTTCGGTTACGGCGTTTCCTTGGATGATTTGAAGAATTTCCGCCAGCAAAACTCAAAAACCCCCGGCCACCCCGAATACGGCCACACCCCGGGTGTGGAGATTACCACCGGCCCGCTGGGGCAAGGTATCGCCAACGGCGTGGGTTTCGCGTGGGCGGAGAGCTACCTCGCCGCCAAGTTCAACAAACCCGATGCCAAAATCGTTGACCATTATACGTATGTGCTGTGCGGCGACGGTTGCTTGCAGGAGGGCGTGGCGGCGGAGGCCGTTTCGTTGGCGGGTACGCTGGGGTTGGGTAAGCTGATCGTGCTGTACGATTCTAATAATATAACCATCGAGGGCTCGACCGATTTAGCCTTTACCGAAGACGTGCAAGCGCGTTTCGCCGCGTACGGCTGGGATGTACGGGAGGTAAAGGACGGGGACACCAACTTCGTGTCGATTCGACACGAAGTTGAAGAAGCGAAGAAAATCACCGACAAACCCTCCCTCATCGAAATAAAAACCACCATCGGCTACGGTGCGCCCAACCAAGGCACGGCGGGCGTACACGGTTCACCGTTAAATGCCGAAGCCATCGCCGCGGCGAAAAAGACCCTCGGCTGGCCCCATGAAAGCGCGTTCCACGTACCGGAGGAAGTAAAAGCGCAAATCGCCGAATGGCAAAAGGGTGCGCAAGCCAAGGAAGACGAATGGAATATCCTGCTCGCACGATATAAACAGGAATACCCCGCCGATTTCGCCGAATGGGAAGCGTGGCAAAACGATCAATTACCCGGGGACATCACCGATATCGATAAACACTTCGCGGATCTATGGGCCGACGGAAAGCCCCTCGCTACGCGCGTTTCTTCGGAACGGGTGTTGCAACGCCTGGCGTTGCTTGTACCGCAGTTGATCGGCGGCTCCGCCGACCTCGCGCCCTCCACCAATTCGTGGATGAAGGAACGCGGCAAAGGCTACGCGAAGGATAACCCCACGGGCTCCAACCTCCATTTCGGCATACGCGAGCACGCCATGACCGCTATCGCAAACGCCATGATGGCGCACGGTGGTTTGCGTCCCTACGTCGCGGGGTTCTTCGTGTTCAGCGATTATATGAAGCCCGCTATGCGCCTGTCGGCGTTGATGGGCTTGCCCGTGGTGCATATCATGACGCACGACTCCATCGGCGTGGGAGAGGACGGGCCGACACACCAACCCGTCGAACAACTCGCGGCGCTGCGTTCGATCCCCAACATCCAAACCATCCGCCCTTGCGATACGGCCGAAACCGCCGCGGCGTGGGCGATTGCGTTAACCAACGGTAAGCCGACCGCTATCGTTTTAAGCCGCCAACCCTTGCCCCAGCTCCCCGAAAGCGGCGCGGGCCTGTACAAGGGTGCCTATATATTGAAGGAAAGCACGAACCCCGCCACGGGCAAGCCGGATATCCTGCTGATCGCAAGCGGCTCGGAAGTGGAACTGGTTTACAACGCGCAAAAAGTATTGCTTGAAAGCGGCATCCACGCGCGGGTCATTTCCATGCCCTGTATGGAATTGTTCGAAGCGCAGGACGAAGCGTATAAAAAAAGCATCCTCCCGTGCGGCGTACGCGCGCGCTTGGCCGTGGAAGCGGCTTCGCCCTTCGGCTGGCACAAGTATACGGGCTTGGACGGGGAAGTGCTGGGCATCGAAGGCTTCGGCGCGTCCGCACCCGCCGCCAAGGTGTTCGAAGAAAAAGGATTGACGCTTGAAAACGTCGTAGCCCGCGCGAAAGCCATCGCAGAAAGGAACAAATAAATGACGCATAAAGATGTCCTCACCGTCGGCAAAGCCTCCGCGCTCGGCTTCGGCAACATGCGTATGCCCGACGTCAGCCAAAGCACGAAAATGGTGGATACCTACCTCGAAAGCGGGTACAACTACTTCGATACCGCCTACGAATACGGCGGCTCGGAGGAATTGCTTAAAAAGGTCCTCGTCACGCGGCACCCGCGCGATAGCTTCATGATCGCCGACAAGCTCCCCCCGTGGCAGGTAAAAAACCACCGCGACTGCGAAAGAATCCTGGCCGAATCGTTAAAGCGTTTGGGCACGGACGTTATCGACTTCTACATGTTACATTCGCTGGACGATTCAAGGGAAGCAGCCATCGAAAGCCAAGACCTGTTCGGCTGGATCAAAAAACAAAAGGAAAAAGGAATCGTCAAGCACATCGGCTTTTCCTTCCACGGCTCGACGGCGTACCTTGAACGGCTCCTTAAAACCCATCCCGAAACAGAATTCGTCCAGCTTCAACTCAATTATATTGACAACCTGCGCGGCCCCGCGGGCGAATGGCAGGAACTCGCCATTAAGTACAACACACCCATCATCGTGATGGAGCCGGTCAAGGGTGGCACGCTGGCGAAGCTCCCCGCGCCCGCTGAAGCGTTACTTAAATCCCACGCGCCCGAGCGCTCAATCGCTTCGTGGGCGGTGCAATACGCCGCCACGCTGGAGGGTGCAACAGTCATGCTTTCCGGCATGTCGAACATGGAGCAATTACTGGATAACCTAAACACCTACAAAAATCATTTACGCCCCTTCAACGCCGAAGAAAAAGACCTCTTGGAAAAAGTCCTCGCCGAAATGGCGAAGGTGGCCAGCGTCCCCTGTACGGGTTGCAAGTATTGCCACAATTATTGCCCCGAACGTATCGACATCGCTTCGTGTTTCTCCTTTTACAACGGCTTAAAACGCGGCGACGCCCATTGGAACCGCGATGCCATGTACAAAACGCTTGAAAAACGCGCCGACCATTGCACTGCGTGCGGCGCGTGCCTGACCCATTGCCCGCAAAAAATCGATATCCCCAAGGAATTAAAAACGGTAAAGAAAGCATTTTAACTAATTTGTGCTTAACCCAATAAGAACCGCTCCGTATGATGGGCGGTTTTTTATTACGCAAAATAAACTCCCGTTGTTTCCCCGAAGTTAACTTTAATCCATGAATAATTCGGCAAACTTATGCCTTTGCGCAGCGTATTTATTGATAACAACGGCTACGGGCGGGCACCCGGTAAAAACAGCGAAGCCGTTCAAGTAACGGAAGGAGTCGTGATCGTATCGAAAGCATTGACCTTTACGACCGCCACGGCGATAAAATCGGTTTGCTCTTCCCCCGCCGCGCGAAGCAGCTTGTACTTAAGGGACGAGCCGAATGGCTGGAAGAAGGACGGTCGCTCCAATTGATTACGGACTCCTCCGAAAAACCCAAGGAGGATATGGAAATGACGGACGAATACGTATACACCAACAACGGCGGGGCTGTACCCCCGGCTCCGATAACAGCGGAAGCCTCGTATGACGACGGCGTTCTGTTGTATCAAGCGAAATTGAATGTCAAAGACAAACAAAATTTAAAACGCCACGTAATCGCATTTATCGCCGCTTTGTTGTTGATTGGGGTCTTAAACATTGTCGGATTTCGTATGGATTACGTATGGGACACAGCTTCCATTGGTTACAGGCCAATCAACACCGCTACGCAGCATGAAACATTCCAATCCCTGTATGAATTGCAATTCATGTTTCCCAATGCCGCCCCAAGCATTGAAAGGGCAATAAATGAGGCCCTCGTATGGGCGGATTGGGGACAGAATTACCAACCCACCGCAACCGTCAACACGCAATCCCAATGGAACATCGTGTGGGGCGCAATGCTGTTTTGGGGCGGATGGATCGCTTGCCGCGTGTTAAAACGAGTTTCCGTATTGATGGGGCTGCGTGCCCGTCGCGTAGGCAGACTGTCCGCCACGGACCCGGTTATGGAAGAATATAATCGATTAAAACGGGCTTCCTAACCCCGGCAATTAACCCACGCACAGCCTGCGGTTGCCACAAACCGCGGGCTGTGTTATTTTTTTGGGAAATCAAACACGGGAGGATTATTATATGAAGGTAGCTATTATCGGATGCGGTACGATCGCCAACGGGGAACATATCCCCGCGTATTTGAAGAATAAGGACGCGGAAATTGCGTATTTTTGCGACATTTTACCCGAACGCGCCGAAAAGGCCGTGGAGGAATACGGCTGCGGTAAGGCCGTCACCGATTACCGCGAGGTACTGGCCGACCCCGAGGTCGTCGCCGTTTCCATCTGCACGCCCAACAAAGGCCACGCGGAAATCGCCATCGCCGCCATGCGCGCGGGCAAACATGTATTGTGCGAAAAACCCGCCGCCCGTACCTACGCCGAGGCACTCGAAATGCAAAAGACCCAACACGAAACGGGCATGACCCTCAACATCGGCGTGGTCAACCGCTTCAACAAGGCCGTAAACCTGATCAAAGAACGCATCGACGCGGGCGAGTTGGGCGAGGTCTACCACGTATATGTGAGCTTCCGCGCGTTTCGCTCCATTCCGGGGCTGGGCGGCGCGTTCACTACCAAAGCCATCGCCGGGGGCGGCGCGCTCATCGATTGGGGCGTGCATTTCCTCGATATCGTGATGTACTGCTGCGGCGACCCCAAGGTACACACCGTTTCGGGCGAAACCTTCTCGAAGCTGGGCGTGGACATCGGCGGCTATGTATACGACTTCATGTGGGCCGGCCCCCCTACCCCGGGCGGCACATACGACGTGGACGATTCCGTAACCGCGCTCATACGCACGGCGGGGCCCGTCATCACCGTTAACGGCGCGTGGGCGGAGAACATCAATTCCGGCGGCATGTTCATCGATTTTATAGGCACGAAAGCGGGTATCCGCTTACAATACGGCAAGGAATTTACCGTTTTTACCACCAAGGACGGCAAGCTGCACGAATTTTCACCCGAATTCGAATATACCCCCATGTTCCAAGACGAAATCGATTCCTTCCTGCGCTGTATCCAAACGGGCGAAAAACTACCCACCCACATCGACACCGTCATCATCACCGCCCAAATGATGCAAGCGATTTATGATTCGGCGGAAGCGCACAGGGAAGTTGTGTTGTAACACAAATGATTGCATAACCATATAAATATATGTATAATTTATCAATGAGATTCGAATGGGACGAAGACAAGAACAAAACAAACATTGCCAAACACGGTATTTCCTTTGAAGAAAGCACCCTTGCTTTCTTTGATGAAAACCGTATTCTAGCCGATGACACTAAACATTCGACTCCCAAAGAAACGCGGTACTTCATGTACGGCAACACCGGAAAGGGTATTGCGACCGTTCGGTTTGTCCTGCGTGATGGCAATGTAAGAATAATCGGAGCCGGCTATTGGCGGGAAGGAAAAATAAAATATGACAACCGTTAACTATACCGCCGCACCACAAGAGGTAGCGGAAGCAATTGACGCATCACGTCCGATTGTTGACTTCTTGCCGCCGCCGGATGTATTGATCGCAAACTCGACACGACAAAAAATCACAATAAATATTGACGCAATCGCATTAACACGCTTTAAGCAATACGCGCAAAATCATGGTGTAAAATATCAAGTTTTGATGAACCAAGTGCTTTCAAGCTATGCAAAAGAACGGCTTGCGCTATAGCTTCTTTATTACTTCCAACCCATTCATATACGGATGCAAAACACCGGGTACCGCCACCGTCTCGTCCGCCTGCTGGTAGTTTTCCAATATCGCGGCAATCGAGCGGTCGATGGCCAGACCGCTGCCGTTGAGCGTATGCACAAACAACGGCTTGCCGCCCGCGTCCCTGTAGCGGATGTTCGCTCGCCGCGCTTGGAAGGCTTCGAAGTTGGTGCAGCTCGATATCTCCACGTAGCGATTATAACTGGGCATCCATACCTCGAGGTCATAACCTTTTGCGCCGCAGAAACCCAAGTCCGCCGTGCAACGGTTAACCACGCGGTAGGGCAAGCCCAATAATTGCAAGATATCCTCCGCGTCGGCGGTCAACGTTTCGAGCGCGGCGTAGGAATCCTCCGGACGGGTAAAGTGTACGATCTCCACCTTGTGGAATTGGTGTACGCGTATCAAGCCCCGCGTGTCGCGCCCCGCCGAACCCGCTTCCTTACGGAAGCTGGGGGCATAACCGCAATAACGGATTGGCAAGCGCACACCGTCGATGATTTCATCCTGGTGGATGTTGGTGACGGGTACCTCCGCCGTAGGGTTAAGAAAATAATCCGTACCCTCCAGCTTGTACATCATTTCATCCTCGAATTTGGGCAACTGCCCCGTACCCGTCGCCGAGCGGCGGTTGACGATATACGGCGTGGTTACTTCCTCGTAGCCGTGACGGGTGTGCCTGTCCAGCATAAAATTCTTTAACGCGCGGTTTAAGCGCGCCCCCGCGCCGCGCATCACGTAGAAACGCGAACCTGTAATTTTTGCGCCTGTTTCGGGGTCGTAGATACCCAATGCCGTGCCCAAGTCCCAATGCGCCTTCGGTTCGAACTCAAACGCCGTCGGCTCACCCCATTTGCGTATCTCCACGTTTTCCGCATCGCTCGCCCCTTCGGGTACGCTCGGGTGCGGCACATTGGGTATGCCCATCAAAAGCTCGTCCAAATTTTCGTCGAAGATCCTCAGCCTGTTATCAACATCCTTTAGTTTAGCAGAAATCCGCCTTGATTCATTCATCAACGCGGTAACGTCTCCCCCTCGTTTTTTAAGCAACGGAATTTCCTTGCTGATCGCGTTAATCTCCGCGCGCATTTTTTCGTTTTCCATTAAGGCTTCGCGGTATTGTTCATCCAGTTCAATAAAATCTTCCAACCCGTAATCCGTTCCCCGCTTGTCCATCAATGCCTTGTACGCGGGGAAATCCTCACGCATTTTCCTTATATCGTGCATGGTTTCAGCTCCTATTCGCCTTCATAATATTTTACGTTACCGTCCAGCTTGTAATTATCCCGCATACCCCCCGCGTGGCGTATCCCCACTTTATTCGAGTGCGGGTAATACGCGATGTCGGGCGTATGGTTCGTGTCCACATCAAGGTAAACCAAATCTTCCCGCGTGTTATTCGTTATTTTGTGCGCGCCTTGTTTTCCGGCGGGGCATACGATGATATCCCCCGCCTTAACGGATCGCTCGCCCTCGGGCGTTTCCAACACGCCGCCGCCGGAAATTACATAGAACACTTCCTCGTTGGTGGTATGGTAATGATACGGATAATTCGACTTGCCCGACGGTAAAACGTAAAAAGCCGCGACGGTTTGGTTGCCCTCGCGCGGGCTTGAAACTTCATATTTATACGCGCTGTCGGTAACGGCGTGTTTGTAGAATTCATATTTAGGGTGATCGCTTGAATGTGTGGGCGCGATGTCGCTCATGCGAGTGATGGTGATTCCGGTCATGGTACACTTCCTTTTCATATTACATATACATTGGACGTATTATCCCTTTCAACTTGGATAATTATTGAAAAGGCGTTTAAACCCCGTAAACCGGAGATAAATTCCTTCCAAGATTCTTCATTAAAATGATTAAAACATTTTCCTTCATTTTTTGATAATCCTTTTTGATATGTGAAGCTCCCGTCGAACAAATGGAAATGGGCTTGCATCACGTCTTGCCGGCTTCCGCCGTTTATTAATAATGAATAATCGTGATTGCTGCCTCGGATTTTGATTGCCATGCCAATAATTCCGTCGATATCGTTTTTCGTAAGGTAAAATATACTCCGCGCTACCTTTCGGGGGATAATTAACACATGGTTCGGATAGGAAGATGCGGGGTGTGGTAATGCGATTGCGTTTTTATTAATCATAATTTTTTTAACAGGTATCAAGAAAGGAAAATACGTAAATATCAAACCAACCAACGTACCCATTATACGCAACCTTGCGATGCGGAATAAGAATACACCCATTCTACCCGTTAACATAATACCCTACTTCCTCAAAAAATGCCCTGCCGTGGGTATCTTGTCCGCGCGGTAGTATCCGCAATCCTCCGCGGAAAGCTCGAAGCCGCTGACCCCGACCGGCTTCATTTCCGTCAGCACGGTATTTTTGCGCAGGGTAAATACGGTCACCCCGCCGGAGGACTTCGACGTATTTAAGGGTATCAACGATGAGTTGAGCACCATTGCCTTATCCTTGCCGCGTTGGAGGTACAGGTCCGCGTCCTCGGGCAAGCGGCACATGCCGACCAGCGGCGAACGGTCCGAATAGGCGTTAACGAGTTTTTTACGGTTCGTTTTGGTCGCGTAGGCGGCGAAGGGAACCTTGGCAGCTTTGCCGTTTTCGAAGGCGAAAACCATGCAACCTTTATATTCATTCGCCGCGGTCATGTATACGATGCGTTCGCCCGCGTCCATCCCCAATAAGTTGGTGAGGTATTCGCCCAGCGAGGACGCCTTGCAATCGGGGATTTCGTGCAGCCGCATCTTGTAAACGTTTGATTGCGAGGAAAAGAACAGGATTTCCTCGCGGTTGGCGGCGTCCAGCTCCTGTATGATGGCGTCGCCGTCCTTTAGGGTATGCTCCCCCGCCGACCGCAGGGACACGAGGGAGATTTTCTTCAAATAATTTTCCCCGGTTAGGAAGAGCTTTAGATTATAGTCGTCGATGAATACCTCTTCCGCGGGTGTTGACGTTACCGCGTCGCGGATGATATCCGTACGGCGGGGCTTGCCGTACTTCTTCGCGATATCCTTTAGTTGCGTGATAATCAACGCGTGAATTTTTTCATCGGAAGCATGGGTGGCTTTTAGGTCCGCGATTTCCTTGCGCAAATCCTCCCGCTCATTGACGCGCCCCAGCAGGTATTCTCGGTTTAAGTGGCGCAGCCGGATTTCCGCGATAAATTCCGCTTGGGGCAGCGTGATGCCGAAGCCCTTCATCAGGTTGGCGACGACGTCCTTTTCCTTCTCCGTTTGGCGGATGATCTTGATCGCCTTGTCGATGTCCAGGAGGATTTTCGCCAAGCCCTCCAACAAGTGGAGCTTTTCCGACTTCTTTTCGATATCGTAGGCCAGCCCGCGCTTGATGCACCCCGTACGAAAGGCCGTCCATTCCCTTAATATCTCTGCGATCCCCATCACGCGGGGGCGGCCATTGACGAGGAAGTTGAAATTACAGTTAAAGCTGTCTTGCAACGTCGTCAACGAAAATAAACGCTGCATGATTTGCTCGGGGTTCGCCGATTTGCGTATGTCGATGGCGATTTTGAGGCCGTGCAGGTCTGTTTCGTCGCGCACGTCCTGTATGTCGCGCACCTTGTTAACCTTTACCAAGGCCACGATCTTGTCGATGACGGCCTCCGCCGTGGTGTTATAGGGGATTTCATAGATTTCGACGCACGAATTCTTCTTATCGAAGCGCCAACGCGCGCGCAGTTTAAACGACCCGCGCCCCGTATCGTAAATATTCTGCATTTCCGCTTGGTTGTATACCAGCTCGCCCCCGGTGGAAAAATCGGGCGCAAGGAGCGTCTTAATGATCGGATGGGCGGGATTCTTAAGGAACGCAATGGTTGTATCGCACACTTCCTTCAAATTAAAGCTGGCGACGGTGCTTGCCATACTAACGGCGATACCTTGGTTGGGCGTAACCAGTAAATTGGGGAAAGTCGTGGGCAGGAGCGTCGGTTCAAGCATAGTGGCGTTGTAATTATCCACCATGTCCACCACGTTCTTATCGATATCCGCGAACAACTCGCGGCAAACCTCATCCAGCTTGGCCTCGGTATAACGCGAAGCGGCATACGCCATATCCCGCGAATTATGCTTGCCGAAGTTCCCCTTAGAATCCACAAAGGGATGCAAAAGCGCGTCATTCCCCCGCGTCAAGCGCACCATCGTTTCATATATAGGGATGTCGCCGTGGGGGTTGAGCCGCATGGTTTGGCCCACGATGTCCGCCGACTTGACTCGCCCGCGGGTACCCGAAAGCAACCCCATCTTGTACATGGTGTACAAGAGTTTGCGGTGCGCGGGCTTAAAGCCGTCCATTTCCGGTATCGCCCGGGAAATAATTACGCTCATCGCGTACGGCATAAAGTTGATTTCCAGCGCGTCGGTGATGGCTTGCTCGATGATTTCCGCTTCAACGACGGCGGGGAGGTTTTTAGACTTTGATTGTTTTGACAATAAAAGGTCAGTCCTTTACGATAAAATGTTACATTTACGTTACACGCATTGACAATCAGAACATTTGTTTTTATACTATCGTTGTAATAGTCGAAAGGCCACCGTTTAGCTCAGGACGGGTTTTGCCACCTCCGGAAAGGGCCACAAACCCTGAAACGGACCGCACCGTACGCCTCGCCGGATGCCCCTGCCTCTATTACACCCAAAGCCTTGGTCAGCTTACGCGAATCCCCGGATTCGCACGCAATACCGCCCCACCCCGATATGCGCATATTATCGCACCAAAACGCAATACCCGCATCACCCAAGCAAGCCTGACCAAGGCAATGCTCCTCTTTGTGTGACCAAGGTTTTAAGCCGTGTACTCTTTGTATGCGGCTTTTTTATTATACCCTGCGCCGTTGTCAAATGGAATCCCGTGTTGGGATATCCCAAATTGTATCATGCGGTATTTTGTAGTATATTGCGTTATAAATAAACGCTCGCTTATAAAAATTAGTTGAAGGATGTTTGACAGTTGAACGATGATATATATTTACCGACGGCGATAGATAATGCCATTAGCGAAATCGGTACATCCGACACTACCGTTAATGGAGTAAAGTTGTTTGAATATGTTACGTCGATTATCGAAACACGTAAAAGCCGTGCGAGTAACGCCGCCAACCACGAAACGACAATGATGTTTTGGGATGTGGGGCGGATTATAAATGCCGTCGTTCTTGATTACAAGCGCGCTTCATACGGTAAAAAGATTTTGTCGGAGCTGTCGACAGAATTGGTGGCAAAATATGGTCGCAACTTTGCTGAGCGAAATATTTATCGTATGATGCAGTTTTCAAAACAATTCACCGAATTTGAGATTTTGTCGGAGCTAACTACAAAATTGAGTTGGACGCACTTTGTTGAAATCCTCCCTTTAAAAAACCATGAAGCGCGGATGTACTACGTATATGACGCAGCCGCGCGTGGATATGGCACGATAGAACTCCGCCGTCAAATCGCCCGTAAAGCCTATGAGCGGCGCGAAATCGCAAACGCCAATATATTAGACGATAAACTTGTACCGTTTAATGTATTCAAAGACCCTTATTTGCTGGATATGTACGGATTGAAGGACAACTTCATGGAAGCCGACTTGGAAAAAGCAATCCTCACCGATTTGGAAGCGTTTATATTGGAGTTCGGGCGCGGTTTTTCTTTTGTAGAACGGCAAAAACGCATGATTATAGACGGTGACGACATCGTTTTAGATTTATTATTTTATAACCGTATTATTAAACGGTTGGTAGCGATTGAATTGAAACTGGGCAAGTTCAAAGCCGAATATATGGGGCAAATGATGCTGTATTTAAAATGGCTGGACCGATACGAACGGCAACCGAGCGAAGAAGCACCCATCGGTATCATACTATGCCCAAGCGCAAACAGAGGCAAAATCGAATTGCTGGAGATGGACAAAGCAGGCATCGCCGTAGCGGAATATTGGACGCACCTGCCGCCGAAAGCGGAATTTGCCGTGAAAATCCGCGAAATCATGGAACAAGCGAAGGAACGTCTTCAACGGCGTAAGGGTATACCCAAGACCGATATTTTGCGGGAGATTGATTATTTTTTTGAATCGAAGGATGATGACGAGGAGGTATCTTATGCCGGCAAATAACAATACAGCGGCAATCGGATTTGAACAGCAAATCTGGCAAGCGGCGGACATACTGCGCGGCAACATGGATGCCGGTGAATATAAGCACGTTGTACTTGGGTTGATTTTCCTAAAATATATTTCTGACAAATTTGACGAACGCTACCAAGAACTTCTGGCAGACGATGACGATGTGGAAGATATGGATGCATATGCCGAAGTTAACGTATTTTTCGTGCCGCCAACGGCGCGGTGGAGCGCAATTGCGGAAGCCACCCGAAAGGAAGAAATCGGAACGGTAATCGATGATGCCATGCGTGCCATCGAAAAAGAAAACAAACGTCTAAAAGGCATTTTACCCATGAACTACGCCCGACCCGAATTGGATAAACGCCGCTTGGGTAACGTGGTGGACTTGTTTACCAACATAAAGATGATAGACCACGGTGCGGAAAAGGATATCCTTGGGCGTACTTACGAATATTGCCTCGCCAAGTTTGCCGAACAGGAAGGTAAACGCGCCGGGGAATTTTACACTCCGTCCTGTGTGGTACGGACATTGGTGGAAGTGCTGAAACCTTTTTCCGGCAGGGTTTACGACCCATGTTGTGGCAGCGGTGGAATGTTTGTGCAATCCGGCGATTTTGTAAAAAGTCATGCGGGGAACATAGGCAACCTTTCCATTTACGGTCAAGACGCAAACCCCACCACCCGGAAAATGGCGATTATGAACCTCGCCATTCGCGGCATAGAAGCCGACCTCGGCGGGTACAACGCCGACACCTTCCACAATCCCCTCCACCCTACCCTTAAAGCGGATTATATAATGGCAAACCCGCCCTTTAACCTTTCCGATTGGAACGGCGGCGCGTTGGATAATGACAAGCGTTGGAAATACGGATTGCCTCCATCAGGGAACGCCAACTTCGCGTGGTTGCAACATATGATTCACCATTTGGCACCGGGCGGAAAAATTGGGGTAGTGCTGGCTAACGGTTCCCTATCTTCCCAAAGCGGCGGCGAAGGGGAAATCCGCCGGAAAATTGTGAAGGATGACTTGGTGGAAGGTATAGTTGCCATGCCAACCCAACTTTTTTATACAACCCAAATACCTGTATCGCTGTGGTTTATCAGCCGGAATAAAAAGCAAGCAGGCAAGACGCTGTTTGTGGATGCCCGTAAGATGGGGACGATGGTAAACCGCCGGTTGCGGGAAATGACATACAGGAATGAAGATGGAAGCGATGGCGATATATTGAAAATTGCCGCCGTTTTTGAAGCGTTCAACAACGGAACGCTGGAGGATGTAAAGGGTTTTTGTGCTGCTGTTTCCATGGAAGAAATCGCCAAGCATGATTATATTTTGACACCGGGTCGGTATGTGGGAATAGAGGAACAGGGTGATGATGGGGAGCCGTTTGAAGAAAAGATGGCAAGATTAACAGGGGAATTGTCCGAGATGTTTAAGAAGTCACGGGAATTGGAAGGAGAAATCCGCGAAAGGTTGGGGGCGATTGGGTTTGAAATATGATTTTAAATACGTAGAGAACGCGCTTAAAGTTGCGAACAAATTACATGACTGGTACCAGGATTATCGATTTTATGAAGAGAGTTATATAATTTTAAAAAGGTATAATTCCGTTCATATAAGCAATCGGATAAATGAAACCAAAGAGAGATATGGAGTGGCATTAAAAATAATAAATTTTCTTATTGAAGACGAATGTAAAAAAAATAATATTCCATCATCAGGTTTTTGGTATAAAACTCCCGAACCAGACCCCTACCAGAGGCAAGAATTTATCTCTGTAGAAGATATACATTTAAGGCAATTAAAAGATAGGCTTTTCAATTTGACAGAAAAAATACCGCTATACGTATTATTAGAAAATGGTATTGATGTCGTGAAGGATCAATTTCTTGAATGGGTACAGGTGGTTATAAAAAATGAACTCCAAAAAACAAAAAATACGTTTGGGTGATATTTGCGACATAACATCGAGTAAACGGATTTTTGCGCGTGAATATCGAACTTTTGGTGTGCCGTTTTATCGTGGCAAAGAAATAATCGAAAAACAAATGGGGAAAAATGTTTCAACAGAGTTATACATTGACGAATCCCGTTATAATGAAATAACAGAACGCTTTGGAACTCCACAAAAAGGTGATATTTTGCTTACATCTGTTGGAACGCTTGGAATTCCATATGTTGTAGGTGAAGAACGGTTTTATTTTAAAGATGGAAATCTTACATGGATGCGAAATTTTACAGGCGCAGATAGTAGATTTATTTATTATTGGTTTTTAAGTCCATTTGGGAAAATACAAATAGACCAAAAAAGTATTGGTTCAACCCAAAAAGCACTAACAATCGAAACATTATTAAAATTTGAAATCGATTTACCAGATCTTCCAACACAGCGTATAATTGCCAATACACTTTTCACCATTGACAAAAAAATCGTTATTAACACTAAAATTAACCGACACTTAGGTCAAGTGGCGCAAACGATTTTTAAATCATGGTTTGTGGATTTTGAACCATTTGATGGTGTGATGCCCGATGATTGGAACGAAGGTACATTTAACGATTTAATATCAACAACATTAGGTGGTGATTGGGGAAAAGATTTATCTGTAGGAAACAATACCCAAGAAATTTACTGCATTCGTGGTACTGATATTCCAGATGTGAATAACGGAAATAAAGGGAAACTGCCAATTAGATATATCCTCCCAAAAAACTACGCTTCTAAAAAATTGGCTGCTGGTGATATTGTGGTTGAAATTTCCGTTGGAAGCCCCACACAATCCACAGGGCGTTGTGTCATGATATCCCAATCGCTCCTCGACCGTTACGACCGAAGCATGGTTTGCACTAATTTTTGTCGCGTGATTAAACCTTTGGTGGGATATTCCGTATTTGTTTATTTTTATTGGAAATACCTTTATAATCAAAATGTTATGTTTTCATACGAAAATGGCACAACTGGAATAAAGAATTTTGATATTACGGGTTTCCTTGAAAACGAACCTATTATTATTCCACCGTTAAAAATTGTTTCACAATTTAATGAAGTAATTGGGGTATTCATAGATAAAATTTTTGCTAATGGACAAGAAAATGAAGACTTAGCTAATATACGCAATACCCTTCTACCCCGGTTAATGACCGATGAAATGATAAAAAATCAAATTTAAAGGAGTAAAAAATGAAAAATTTATTTGATGGAAGTAAAACAAGGGGTATTATATTCATAACATTGTTTTGTACATTTATTTTTTATATATTCTTACAACCAATCGCTGATGCTCTACGAAATTATAGCGGAAATATAAAAAATTTTATTGTGGATTATTATTATATTCGTGCAGCATCAATTCAAGGATATGATTTTGTTACATATGTTGCTTTTATTATTGCATGGATATATTTTTTAAAAATATTTAATAATATTTTTACCTTATATAAAGATTTAAACAAATCATTATTCAATGAAACAATAATACAAAACAAAGGATTAGAAATCGACCATGAAAAAGAATTTTCAATTGAAAAAGCCAAAAAGGAACTTGAAGAATTAAAAAGGAAATCAAATCTTATAAAAAAAGAAATAAAAAATAAAAAATTATTGATTAAAATAATTATGCCATTATTTGTTTTATTCTTTTTACATATCGCTATTTATCAATACGGTCCTACACTGATAAAATCAAGTTTTGATAATGCAATCGTAAAAATAACACCCTACGTCGAATCTGATATAGTAAATATATTAAAATCGGATTGGAAATTAATGAAATCAAGAAGTGACTTTGTTAATATTAGAGATAGAATAAATGAAATTTGTGACGAACATAATTTATGGTAAACAAGGGGCTTGAGTCATGACATACACCGAAACGACTTACAAAACATCGTAATGCCAAGCACTATCAACCTCTACCACATCGTCCACATGGATAATCTACCATCGATTATCAGCGATGGCTTTTTGTATTCCGACGCATATATGCGTGAACGCAAAAAGGACGCCGTTGTTATCGGCATGGACACGATAAAAAACCGTCGCCTGACACAGCCGTTGGAATCCCGTCCCGGTTTACATGTAGGGGAGTGCGTACCCTTTTATTTTTGCCCTCGTTCACCCATGTTGTATATGTTTCACAAATCAAATTCGCTTGATATTACATACCGCGGCGGGCAAGAGCCGATTGTGCATTTGGTGGCAAGTATGCATCACACCGTTGAATGGGCGGACAATAATAACCTGCGATGGGCTTTTACCGATTCGAATGCGGGTTCGTATTATTTTCATGATTATGCTGACTTGGCGCAATTGAATATGGTAAACTGGAACGCGGTCAATAAAATATACTGGCAAGATTGCAGGGACGAAAAACAAGCCGAATTTTTATTTGAGCATTGCTTCCCATGGGGATTGATTGAAGAAATCGGCGTGTATTCAAACCTTGAACATGAAACAATACATAACATGATTAAAACGCACGGAAAACGCGTGCGTATAAATACCAAGCGCGAATGGTATTATTAAACCGGGGGTGATGGTGTGATTACGTACGCACAAGGCGATTTATTGCGATACGATGCGGAAGCGGTCGTAAACACCGTTAATTGCGTAGGCGTAATGGGGCGCGGCATCGCCTTACAATTCAAAAAACGATTCCCGGAAAATAATAAATTTTACGAAACGGCTTGCAAACGGGGTGATGTCGTACCGGGAAAAATGCTTGTATTTGAAACGGGAACCCTCCCATACCCCAATTATATAATCAACTTTCCCACAAAAAGGCATTGGCGCGGTGCAAGCCGGATAGAGGATATTAATAATGGCTTGGAGGATTTGGTACGCGTTATACAGGAATATAAAATCGAGTCCGTCGCCGTACCCCCGTTGGGTTGCGGATTGGGCGGGCTTGATTGGAATCAAGTTAAGAAATGTATAGAAACGGCATTGTCACAATTGGATGGGGTAAAAGTGATTGTATTTGAACCCACAGGCGCACCACCGGCTGATGGTATGGCCCGTAACCGCGTTGTACCCAAAATGACGATGGGACGCGCGGCATTAATCAGCCTTGTGCGGCAATATCTTAACGGTTTGTTAGACCCTATCATTACATTAATTGAAATACACAAACTGATGTATTTTTTGCAGGTAAGTGGTGAACCGCTTCGCCTAAAATATATAAAGGGCCAATACGGCCCTTATGCGTTGAACCTTTCCTATGTATTTAATGCGATTGAGGGACATATGCTGTCCGGTTATGCCGACGGCGGCGATGACCCAAACAAGCAAATACACATCGTACCTGGTGCGGACGATGATGCAAGAAAATTTTTAATTGAACATGCCGATACGTTGTCATTGCTTCACATGAAGCGTGTTTGTTCACTTATTAAGGGCTTTGAGACACCGTTCGGCATGGAATTGTTGGCTACCGTACATTGGGTATCGCAGCATGAAGCGAAAACAAGGGACGATATTGTCAGACACACCCATGCATGGAACGAACGCAAACGTATGTTTTCCCCACGCCAAATTAATATAGCCATTGACAAATTAATTGAGCATAATTGGTTGGAAAAAACCTCATGACCTTCACCGAAGCCAACTACGAAAACGCCGTGATCGAAGTATTCCGTGATACCCTCGGTTACGATTATATGTATGCCCCGGATTTGACGCGGGATTATTCCGAGCCGCTTTATTTGGAACAATTGCTGACGGCTTTGCGCCGGATAAACCCAACCCTGCCGGAAGCCGCCCTTCATGAGGTTTTTTACAAATTGCATAACCTTGCGGGCGGTTCTTTATTACAAAAAAATAAGCAGTTCATGGAATATTTGCAAAACGGTTTGACGACCAGCGTTTTCCACGAAGGAAAAGAGCAATACCACCATACTTATCTAGTTGATTACAAAAACGTGGAAAACAACACCTTCACCGTAGCCAATCAATGGACGCTCACCGAAAACAACGAAAAACGCCCCGATATCATCGTGTTTTTGAACGGTATCCCAGTGGTTGTCATGGAATTAAAATCACCTTCCCGCGAAAACACCGATGCCAGCGAGGCGTTTTTACAACTACGGAACTATATGCATGAAATACCATCGCTTTTTATTTACAACGCTTTCCTTGTGATGAGCGACCTTGCCACTTCCAAAGCCGGAACCATAACCGCCGGGGAAGATAGGTTCATGGAATGGAAAACCGTAGACGGCAGCTACGAAAATACCCAGTACGCCCAGTTTGATACATTTCTGGAAGGAATGTTCGACAAGGCGCGGTTTTTAGATATAATCCAAAATTTTATATGCTTTTCCGGTGATGTGAAAATACTGGGTGCGTACCACCAATATTTTGCCGTGAAAAAGGCAGTGGAATCCACCGCCAACGCCGTAACATCCGATGGAAAAGGCGGCGTATTTTGGCATACGCAAGGAAGCGGGAAATCTTTGTCGATGGTGTTTTACGTCCATTTATTACAGAATGTATTAAATTCCCCAACCATTGTGGTACTCACCGACAGGAACGATTTGGATGACCAATTGTTCGTCCAATTTGCGCAAGCAGCGCAGTTCTTGCGCCAACAACCGGTGCAAGCAGAAAGCCGCACACATTTAAAGGAAGAACTACGGGGCCGTGAAGCCAACGGCATTATTTTTACAACCATCCAGAAAATAGAAGAATATGACGAACCGCTGTCCGACCGCCGTAACATTATCGTAATAGCAGACGAAGCCCACCGTTCCCAATTTGTGGACGAAAAAGTCACCGAAGAAGGAAAAATAAAAAAATCCTTCGGCTTGAAGCTGCGGGAAAACCTGCCGAACGCAACATACATCGGATTTACAGGAACACCCATCTCCAGCAAAGACCGCTCCACCATGGAGGTGTTTGGGAATTATATTGACATATACGACATGACCCAAGCCGTGGAGGATGGCGCGACACGCCCGGTTTATTACGAAAGCCGGGTAATTCACCTAAAACTGGATGACGATGTGCTGAAGCTGATAGATGCAGAATATGACATTATGGCACAACAAGCGGAAGAACACGCCATCGAAAAAAGTAAAAAAGAACTGGGTAAAATGGAATCCATCCTCGGCGCGGAAGAAACAATAACTGCCTTATGTGAAGATATTATCCAGCACTACGAAGATAACCGACAATATGAACAAACAGGCAAGGCAATGATTGTGGCATATAACCGCACCATTGCCATGGACATATATAACAAACTCAGTGATATGCGACCGGAATGGACGGAAAAAGTAGGCATTATAATGACCGAAAATAACAAAGACCCGGAAGCATGGCGCAGCATTATTGGAAATAAACGCCGCCGTGACGAAATGGCAAAAAAATTCAAGGATAACGATGACCCGTTAAAAATAGCCATTGTTGTAGATATGTGGCTGACAGGCTTTGACGTTCCATCCCTTGCCACTATGTACGTTTACAAGCCAATGTCCGGGCATAACCTCATGCAAGCCATCGCAAGGGTTAATCGGGTTTACGGGGAAAAAGAAGGCGGCTTGGTAGTGGATTATGTGGGTATCGCTTCCGCGTTGAAGCAAGCCATGAACGATTATACCAACCGCGATAAGAACAACTACGGCGATACAGACATCGCCAAAACCGCACTCCCGAAATTTGTGGAGAAACTGGAAGTTTGCCATGATTTATTCCATGGCTTTAACTATTCGGCATTCATGGATGAAAAAGCCACCGACCGGGTACGCGCCACCACCATCAGCGGCGGTGTGAATTTCCTGTCCGGCATAGAAAAAGAAAAACAGCGGGAAGCGTTCATAAAAGAAGCGATGCTCCTGCGGCAAGCCCTGTCGCTTTGCCGTTCATTGGTAAATGCCGAACAGCGGTTTGAAGCGGCATATTTTGAAGCGGTACGCACCATCCTAACACGAATTACCGGAGATGGCAGACCGCTGTCATTAAAGGAAATCAACGCCAGAATAAACGAACTGCTGAAAGCCGGCATAAAAAGCGAAGGGGTAATAAACCTATTTTCGGATAAGAAAACAGAATTTTCCCTTTTTGACCCGAAATTCCTTGATGAAATATCCAAGATGAAGGAAAAGAACCTTGCCGTGGAACTTTTGAAAAAGCTGTTCGCGGAACAAGTATCCATTTACCGCCGAACAAATGTGGTGAAAAGTGAGAAGTTTTCCGAAAGGCTGGCAAGAGCCATAAAATCGTATATAAATGGGTTAATTTCCAATGAGGAAGTTATCGCGGAGCTTTTGAAAATGGCAAAAGAAATGGCAAACGCTCATGAAGAAGGAAAATCCATGGGACTAAGTACCGAAGAACAGGCATTTTATGACGCGCTGACACGCCCGGAAGCGATAAAGGATATTTACGAAAATGACGTGCTGGTGGAAATGACCCGTGAATTGGCAGAAATGCTCAGAAAGAACCGCATTATTGATTGGCAAAAGAAAGAATCAGCCCGCGCCGGTATGCGCCGCATGGTCAAGAAGCTGTTGAAAAAATACAAATATCCGCCCGAAGGTCAAGATGCCGCCGTCCAAACCATATTAAACCAATGCGAAATGTGGGCAGATAATTAAAACAACGTAATAAAACCCTCCCACCGAATTATTTAATTTCCAACCCGATGAGCAATTTAATACGACAAAAAAAAGTGTCCGATGTCGTAATAAATGTCGTAATAAATGTAATTCTTATAACATTTTATGAAACAAATAAATTCATTCACACTTCATTATCAAGCCATACAACAATCTCTTCGGCAATATCCAATATTCCTTCATCCAAAGGCAAACAAATCCCCTGACAGTCACTTTGACAGCGTTTACGTCCCAATTTCCTGTAACAGCCGTACCCCGCTCGGATTTTTCCTGCAGGAACAGGGGAAACGTATCAATAGTGTCCGCATATTGCGCTGACTTTTTCGCCCTTACGAATAAACAATATCCATGCCTTAAGGAATATGAAAATTCCCATACCCTCTTTGCGTACGCATCCCGTTCCGCCAAGGGTTTTTTGCTTTTACCTGTATAAACGTATGCAAAGCTATTTTGCCCAAGTCTTGTGTTTAAACAAGTTAAGCCATGGTCCGAATATCGCTGATGCAGCTTTAATGCAAACTTTTGTATTTCCTCGGGCAGCGGGTGCAGGAAATCCTTCAAAACGTCAAGCATGTCCGAGTTTTCCGCTTTTATCAGCCTGTAATCGCACCGCAAAAGATTATTATCGTTCCAATATCTCCTTCCCGGCCTCAGTTCCATATCCGCGACCGATAATGCCTTTAATCCCGTGAGCAGGATTGGGTTGCTCGGGTAAAATACCTCCGATTCGGTAAAAACAAACCCGCAAAGGGTTAGAAAACGCAAACATTCATTTTTGGCGGAAGCGGAAATTTTAGGGCTCCTTTTCTTACCGTCCGCGTCAACGGATGCTTTGCATGAAGGTATTTCGGTTAACGATAACGAATCGCCGTTTTCGGAAAGCGTGCCGTGATAACCTGTTTCCACCAACAGGTTCGTGATATTATGTAAAAACGGATAATCCGCCATACCGCTTGGTTTCTTGGGCGGCTTCGCGTATTCGTCCCCGTCTGTAATTAAACGGTCACAAAATAAATATAAAAAATCCCTAAAGGCAATGACGCCGTTTCGTATGTTTTCTTCACTTGCCATGCTTTTAAACACGGGTTTCACCGTATATGCCTCGGGTATGTTCGCCGGGATTAAATTTTTCAGGTATTTTGCAACTTCATCAATCGGTTTGATTATTATCGGGTCATGTTGTGAATCCATTTAATCACACCTTTTTATTATTTTTATTTAATAATAATTTAATATTAATTTTTTATATTTTTATCGTAAGCAATTAACAAGTATTTTAAAAATAAAATAATTGTTATATAATCATGCCAAACAATAGTGGAAAGGTGGGGACGATGAAAAACAAAGGGCTTTATTATTTTGATAAAATAACCGTATTCTTTGAAATTACGATTGCCCTGTTGCTTTTGATCGTGATTGCGATAAGGGTTATCGAAATCGTGTTGGCGTTGATGGGGCTTGATATCACTATCCTAACCATGGAATTCGATAAGGTATTATCGGTTTCGCTCTCCCTCGTGATCAGCGTCGAATTCGTGAGGATGCTGTGCAAACACACACCCGAAACGGTGATTGATGTGCTTTTGTTTGCGATAGCGCGCCAAATCGTCGTCTACCATGAAAAACCGATCGATATGCTGATAGGCGTCGCGGCGATTATCGGATTGTTTGCGGCTAAAAAATTTATTATTAATTCGGATTTATTTAAAAAATAATTATTATTAATGCAATATATTGTTTATCACACCAAACACATAATCTATATCATCACGGTTGACGTCGTTATGCACGACAAAGCGGTATAAACCGCCGTCGCCTCCATTTATTTTTATACCGTTATCAAGCAAATAAGCGGCAAATCCGTCATGGTCAAAGCCCGGCTGCGTTATCTTAAAAAACACGATATTGATATGCACCGCTTCCCTGTCCAACGATATATGGGGCAGTTCAACCAGCTTATCTGCCAGGTATAACGCGTTTCCGTGGTCGATATGAAGCCGTTTCGTCATCTTTTCCAAGCTGATAAGCCCGCAAGCCGCAAGTACCCCTACTTGACGCATACCACCTCCCAACAGCTTCCTGTTTTTTCGCGCTTTTTTAATGAATGCCGTATCCCCGCACAGCATGGAACCTACGGGGGAGCATAACCCTTTCGACAAACAAAACATAACCGAATCGCAATATCGGGTGATTTCCTTTGGGGACACTTTCAGATATTCGGCGGCGTTAAACAGACGCGCCCCGTCTAAAAAAATAGGCAGACCGTATCGCTTTGCGGCGGTATATGCATCCTCCATTTTTTCAAGTGGTACGACCGTTCCGTTAGACAACGCGTTTTCCAAACATAGCAGTCCCGTATCGGGGTAATGGATGTCGGAGACCCGTACGGCTTCCTCCACATCCCGACCCGTAATAACGCCATCGGCATTCTTAACCGTTCGGTAACCGACATTGGAAAGGACCGCCGCCGCGCCCACTTCGTGTACGGCGATGTGGGAATCATAACCCAAAATAATCTCATCGCCGCGTTTGGTATACGTCATTATAGCAAGTTGGTTGGCCATCGTACCGGAGGGTACAAACAACGCATCTTCGAAGCCGGTCATAAACGCCGCTTTTTCCTGTAGCTTCAAAACGGTGGGGTCGTCCTCATATACATCATCACCGACAATGGCCGAAAACATGGCTTGGCGCATTTCCTCCGTCGGTTGCGTCACCGTGTCGGAACGCAAATCTATGGTTTTTATATCAATCACCCCGTCTCCGCCATATCGATGTACAAATATCCGTTTTCCTCGATAAATTCCTTGCGTCCTTTTAAGTTATCCCCCAACAGAATTTCAAACATTTCCTGCGTTTTGTTTGCGTCGGTGGGGATGACCTGCACCAAGCGGCGGGTGGCGGGGTTCATGGTGGTTTGCCACATCATTTCGGGTTCGTTTTCGCCCAAGCCTTTTGAACGTTGGATATGGCATTTTGCGCCGTTTTTTTCCTGTTTGGCGAGGATTTCCGCTTTTTCGCGTTCGGTGTAGGCGAAGAAGGTATTTTTGCCCGCTGTGATCTCGTACAGGGGTGACTCGGCGATAAAGACCTTTCCCCGATCGATTAATTCCGGTGTCAGGCGGTACAGCATGGTGAGTATAAGCGTGCGGATGTGGTAGCCGTCGTAGTCCGCGTCGGTACAGATGACGATGCGCCGCCAGTTTAACCGGTTGATATCAAACGCGCTCGTTTCCCCCTTGCTGCTTGGGGAGGCCGCCGATTTTGCTGCCCGCCGCTCCTGTTTGTGGCGGATTTCCACCCCGCAGCCCAGCACGCGTAATAAGTCCGTGATGATTTCGTTGTTAAATATGCGGTCGTAGTCGGCTTTTAAGCAATTAAATATCTTGCCCCGTACGGGCATAATCGCTTGGAATTCCGCGTCCCGCCCCAGTTTACAGCTGCCCAGCGCGGAGTCGCCTTCCACGATGTACAGCTCCCGCTTGTTTACGTCCTTACTGCGGCAATTAACGAACTTTTCCACGCGGTTGTTCAAGTCAATTGATCCGGTGAGCTTTTTCTTCAGGCTTGCGCGGGTCTTTTCCGCGGATTCGCGGCTGCGTTTGTTGGCGAGTATCGACGCCGCCAGCTTTACCGCATCGGCTTTATTTTCAATGAAATAGATTTCCAATTGCTTCTTTAAAAAGTCCGTCATGGCCTCCTGTACGAAGCGGTTCGTGATGGCTTTTTTCGTTTGGTTTTCGAAGCTGATGAGCGTGGAAAAAGAATTCGTGATTAATATGAGGCTTTCCTCGATGTCGGGGAAGGAAATCTTTTTTTCGTCCTTTTTATAGTGCCCGTTATTTTTTAAGTACGTGTCCACCGCACTCACGAACGCCGTGCGTACCGCTCTGTCGGGCGAACCGCCGTACACGAGGTGGCTTGAATTGTGGTAATACTCAAGCGCGCCCCCGTCCTGCGAAAAACAGAAAGCGATATCGAATTTGAGCTTGTATTCGGGCTTGTCCTCTTGGTCGCGGCCTTGGGTTTCGTGGGAAAGGAAGTGCGGCTCGGTGATGGCCTTTTCCCCTGCAAGTTCCCGAATATAGTCGTGTATGCCCCGTTCGTAGCAGAAGTGGAAGGTTTCGCCGCTTTCCTCGTCCTTTAATATAAAAAGCAAGCCGCCGTTAACGATGGCTTGCCTTTTTAACATGTCCGCGTACCATTCCAGCGGTACGGCGATGTCGGTAAATACCGCGCGGTCGGGCCGCCACGTAATCGTCGTGCCCGTCTTTTTACCCGCGTGAGGTTCTTTTTTTAATCCGCCGACGTTTTCGCCTTTTTCGAAGCGCAGAGAATATCGGAAGCCTTCGCGGATAACCGTCGCGTCCATATATTCCGACGAGTACTGCGTGGCGCACAAACCCAAACCGTTAAGGCCCAAGCTGAACGTATAATGCGCACGCTCCTCGTTGTTGTCGTATTTGCCCCCGGCGTACAGCTCGCAGAACAACAGCTCCCAATTGTACCGTTTTTCGATGGGGTTATAATCCACGGGCGCGCCGCGGGCGTTGTCTGTGACCGTTATGCTAAAGTCCCTGTGGCGGATGATTTCGATTTTCTTACCGTAGCCTTGGCGGGCTTCGTCTATGGAATTTGATATGATTTCAAAAATGGAGTGCTGGCAACCCTCGACGCCGTCGGAACCGAAGATGACGGCGGGGCGTTTGCGTACGCGGTCCGCGCCTTTTAACGCAGTGATGCTTTCGTTGCCGTATTCGGCGAATGTACCCAATAAAATCTCCCTTTCCCCTACGACAAAGCATTCTATCATATGCTATAATAAATGTGCGACATTGTTTGTTAAATTTACAGCAAAGGATGGTAAACATGAAGACTGCGGTCTACACATACCACACAAACCGCGCGGACGCCCCCTATCAAATCATCGAACCGGGAAAAACGTTTTCCATCCAAAACCCCGGTGTACCCGGCGGCGCGTTCATTGAATCGGTGGAACTCACGTTTACGAGGAAACCCGGCGAGCTTTCGCTGGGTTTTTTTAATGCGAAGGATGAACTGCGCTATATTGATTCGGTCGAAAGCAAAATCGAAATCAACGACTTCCTCTCCATGCATAACATCCATCTGCGGTTGAAAAATAAGAACCCGATGGCCATACACATCAACAAAGCGGTCATCACCTTCCGCGAAGCACGGGAAGGCGAAGCGGAATATACAACCCCTCCCTATCAATGGAAAAATGTGATAATTGGCGGCGGGGGCGGTTTTATTCCCTATATCGTGTACAGCCCGATTGAACGCGGCCTCACCTACTTGGGTACCGATATGGGCGGCATGTACCGCAAAGAGCCGAACGATACGCAATACGTACAGCTTTCCAATTGGCAGCGGGGTGTGGACCTCCAAGGGGTGGAATCGATCGCACCGTGCCCGGTAGACAAAGGGCGCGTATACGCGGCGATGGGTACCTATGCCCGCAATACGTGTATGATTGCCCGTTCCGACGATTACGGCAAAACATGGGCGCAAATGATACAAATGCCCTTTTATATGGGAGCCAATATGGCGGGACGGGGAGCGGGGCCTCGGCTTGCGGTCAACCCGACCGATTCGAACCAAGTTTTCTTCGGTACGCGGGGTAAAACGCCGCCGCTGCGGCGCGAAATACCCGATCACCTCCGCATTGATACGCAAAAAGGGAATGAATCGGCGTACGGCTTGTACCGTTCAAACGACGCGGGGCTAACGTGGAAGCATATCCTTCCTTTACCCAAGGATACCGGGTCAAACGGTATCACTTGGGTAACCTTCGACGTTGAAAATAAGCGTATTTTTATCGGGATGCACCGTACGCACGAAACCGCGCCTTCTATTTTTCATTCACTTGACGGCGGGGATACATGGGCACCCGTCCCCAACCAACCCACCGCCAAAAACGCCTACTCCAACGAAGACGGTACGGTCGCGGCGCACCGTAACACGATTGCGCCGTTTAACGGCATCATTGCGGGCAAGCACCTCATCGTTAATTACACCACGCACATCGGTCCGTATAACGGCGGTTCACGCGGGGCGGTGTATAAATTGGACCTACAAACGCTTGAATGGCACGATATCTCCCCGAGCCCCTTTGCCATCGGCGGCAACAAACCGGGCGGCGAACGTGTGGAAGGTTTCGGCGGGCTGACGGTATGTAACGGCAACCCGGATATCATCATGACCGCCACCGCTAATCTATGGGAACCCGACGAACAAATCCTGCGTACGGTTGACGGCGGCAAAACATGGTCACCCATGTGGGAAATGAACGGGGACAACACGATCCGCACCAACAAATATAACGATATCGTGTACAAGGATAAGGTTAATTGGTTGGATTGGGGAAGGCCCGGCCGCACCGGCACATACGCCGCCGGGGATCAATCCCCAAAATTGGGTTGGATGATTTACGCGTTGGCCATCGACCCCTTTAACCCCGATTCCTTCCTGTATGCCACGGGCGCAACCGTTTACGGTTCGGATAACCTGACCAACCTTGATAGCGGGCAAAAGATCGATATTGAGGTAAAAGCGGACGGTGTGGAACAATGCGCCGTTCTCGGATTGATTTCCCCCACTGAGGGCGCACATTTGATCAGCGGCGTGGGTGACATCAGCGGCTTCGTCCACCACGATTTTACCAAATCGCATAAGATGATCTTCCCCCGTGACGAAAACGGCGAACCCATCCACAGGCAATACCGTTCATTGGACTACGCTGGGAATGACCCAAAGATAATCGCCACCTATTCCTGCGACCATCCGCGCGGTTCGCATTTGATCCTTTCACGCGATGGCGGCGATACGTGGGAAGCCCTCCCCGCCCCCACCGAAACCCCCGCACACGTAGACTTCGCTTCGGTTGTGCTTTCCGCCGACGGCAAATCCCTTTTATTCGCGCGGGGGATGGGGAGTGATCCCGCATGGTCTTTCGATATCGACGGCTTCGGACCCAATTGGCTCGAAGTTACCGGACCTGAGTGCTTAAACGGTAAAGCGCGTTACGCGGCCGACCGCGTAAACCCCCTTGTCATGTACGCATACAACGCCAAGAAAACATATAAAAGCGAAGACAGCGGCAAGTCCTTCTCCTTGATCGGCGAAGGCGAAGAAGAAATGCCCGAGGAAGCGACGCCCAAAGCCGTCCCCTTCCGCGAGGGTCATATTTGGCTGGCTGGCGGGGAGTCGGGTTTATGGCATTCCGCCGACGGCGGTAAAACATACCGTAAACAAAGCAGCCAAAACATAACGTCCGTCGCATTCGGTAAGGGGGACATGATCTTCGTGCAGGGTACCTTTGACGGTATATGGGGTATTTACGCCTCCGAAAACGGCGGCGACACTTTCGCCAGAATCAACGACGACATACACCAATTCGCCAACGTAAAGCCCTATATATTGGAAGCGGACATGCGGGTGCAAGGCCGTGTATATTTAGCGGTTGACGGCGGGGGGATAATTATGGGGAATCGTGCATGACCCTCCGCGCAGCCATCGTCGGTTTGGGCGGCGTATATCCCATGCACGCCTATTCGTTGGCGGCGATCGGCGTACCCGTTGCGGCCGTATGCGATAAAATCCCCAAACGCGCCGAGGAAGCCGCGCGACTCACGGGCGAGCGGGCGTTTACAGATTATAAGGAAATGTTGAAACAGGGCGGCTTCGATGTACTGCACATATGTTTGCCGCATTTTTTGCATACGCCTGCCGCTGTCGGGGCGATACAAGCGGGTTACCATGTGCTGTGCGAAAAACCCATGGCCACGACGGTTGCCGACGCAGAAAAAATGATAAAAACGGCACAGGATAATAATAAAACGTTGGGTGTCATTTTCCAAAACCGTTACAACCCCGGTTCCCGATTAATAAAGGAAATGGTTGATACGGGCGCTCTGGGCGTGATAACGGGTGGTTGGTTGCGCGTCACGTGGCACAGAGGTTCGGATTATTACACAAGAAGCGATTGGCGCGGCAAATGGGCCACCGAAGGCGGAGGCGTTTTGATCAACCAATCGATCCACACCTTTGATTTGATGAATTATTTTTTGGGTGACCCCTTCCGTGTGGATGCAAATATCGCCAATCGCGCCCATCCCGAAATCGAAGTGGAGGACATGGCGGAGGGTATGATTTTTTACGGCGAAAATGGTACCATCCCCGTTTCCTTCTTCGTAAACACGTACCACCCGTACGACGCGCCTGTAGGGTTGGAAATCGTGGGGACAAAGGGTCGCGCGGTGTTATCGGGCGAAGACGCGACGGTTACGTTAAACGACGGTACGCTCCGTACCGCCGGAGCGGACACCGAAGCGCAACGAAAATTTAGTATAAAGGATTATTGGGGCGTGTCGCATGTAAAGCAAATCGCGGCGTATTACGAATCGCTGCGCAAGGGCGAACCGCCGGAGATTACGGGCGCATCGGCCTTGGTTACCCAAAGGCTGGTCAACGGGATATACGACGCGGCGAAGGAAGGAAAATCGACGTAAGATGAAAAAGATATGCATATCATTCATGTGCGTATTCGGTTTATTAATATCGTTAACGGCTTGCGCGCGTGAAGACGTTGCGACGGTTACCGAAACCCCACCCAATCCGCCGCTTTTATCGGCAATGCCGACCCCCACGCTAACCCCTGCACCGACCCCTGCGCCAACCCCCACCCCCACTCCCACGCCGAACTATAATTTTTTTATGGACGGCAAGGGTTTTGAGTTCGACTTTCTGAACGTGATGGGATGGGATTATATCAACGCGCGTGATTTATCCCATGCGATGGATGAAACGGGATATACGTTTCCGTTTCCGACGGATGAATTGTCCGCTTTGCTTATCGGCGATGAAAAATACCATAGGTTGTGCGAAGCGGGGCATGTCATAACGGTCGTGCAAATAAATGAAACGTCGCTTTTCGATTCGGACGGACAAATCTTGGATAACTGGATCATCAGCTTAAACGGCGTCAGGCAAATGCTGCCCTTGGACGCCGTTTTCCGTAACGGCCGTATGTATTTCGACGCCTATTATTTCGCGCTTTCGTTAAACCTGCCCGCGTTCGGGCAAGCAGACGAAAACGAGGAGCATCACCTCTTCGAATTAACGGAGGAACACGGCTTGTTCGCGTACTTTAACCGCAGTCGCAGTCGCAGCAGGTTGGAATTGTTTACGGGTTACGAACGGCCCGAACGCCTGCCCGCACCCGACGGTGAGCGGAGTGCCTTCATGCGCTTCGAGGACGTGATCGCCCATGGTCATATACACCACACCCATGATATGCTCAAACGCCGCGTAATGGCGGATTTCCTTTATTCCCACAGCGCGGCGTTTACCTTGGCGTGGGTACCCGTACACGTACGTCCCTTGGAAGAATTCCGCAACGACCCGCGCGATTACAACCGTTACAACGTTGAATTCGTATACACCATGGATTATCAATTATCCCGCGGCGGGCAGCTCGGCCTGCACGGCTACACGCACCAGCGCGGCAACCAAAACAGCGTGGCGGGTTATGACTTCGGCCCGAATGTAAACGAAAGGGAAACGCGTGAAAATTTCGGGAATCAACTCGCCGCCGCCGCGCACTTCGGCTGGACGCCTTACAGCTTTACCTTCGCCAAATATTACGGCACCCAACGCCAGTATGAAATCGCGGGGGAATACTTCGATTTTATTATGCCCAACTTCAATACACGCGGTTCAAACAACCCACGGCGGGTGGAGGTCGACGGACGGCAAGTGGTTTACATGAACACCGCAGAGGACCACATGGTTGACCGGGGCGAACGCCATTTGAACGACTTGCTCGCCCGACTCAACCGCGCCGGCGGTATCGCGAGTTTCTTTTTCCATACGTGGTTGGATTACGAGTTTATCGAAGTGTCGCGTGATGAAAACAATTTATTAACGATACAATACGACGCCCGCTCCCCCCTGCACCAAATATTGGATAACCTGCGGAGAAACGGGCGTACCCTGCGGCCTACGACGGATTTTTAAATATAAATACGCCATAAACCGGCATTGAATATTTACCTTTTTTAATCATTTGTCCCGTTATCAAATCATACATATCATGCGGCAGGGTTATCGTTTGCACTTCTTCGGTATAATTCATCACGAAATAATACGCCTTACCGTTACCTTCGCGGGTTTGTACGCTTACGCCCGCGGGTGTTTCGATGGGGGGGCGCGTTATATCCAACGGCTTTGCCAAATCATTAATGCAGAACTCGGCAAGGAAATCCTCTCCCGTACGTGCGCCGATAAAATACGCCGCGCCTTTGCCGTAATTGTTCCTCGTTACGGCCGCGCTACCTGCGTAAAAATCGGACGTATACGTACCCAATACCTCCGCGCCACACACATCAAACACGGCGCAATAATCGGCGGCTTCATATTCCTTTCCGCCGTACAGGATACCGTTACGCTGCGAGGGGTACAGCGTATCCGTTTCGGTGACGGCGATGCCGAAGAGCTCCTTTAATTTTCCGGGGAATCCCCCCAGATACATCAAATCACTTTCGTTGACCAAACCCGTGATGTAGGTAGCAACCAGTGTACCGCCGTTTTTTACGTAGGCTTGTAATTCGTCCATCATTTTTTCGGTCATCATATATTGCATGGGGATGACAACGATTTTATTACGCGATAAATTCGCGCATTTGTCGGGTGTAATCACGTCTGCGGTAATATTCGCATCCCAAAACGCCTTGTAATGGGCGTGGACGGTTTGTTGGTATTTCTTCGAATTACGTGAAAAACCTTCGGCGTTATCGAGCGCCCAAAGGTTCTCGGTATCGAACATCACGGCTACTTGCGATAAGGTGCGACTGTGACGGATTTCGCTAACGTTTACCAGCAGTTGGCCGACACTTTCCACATCCTTGAATACGCGGTTTTCCGGGGAATTGTCATGGTCAACCACCGCGCCGTGCAGCTTTTCGGTCGAGCCGCGCGATTTGCGCCATTGGAAGTACATAACGGCATCCGCTCCGTGCGCCAAGCTCGCCACCGTTGAAAGCGCGTGCATCCCGGGTCGCTTGGCGCGGTTGACGGGCTGCCAGTTAACTTGGCTGGGGGTGGATTCGAGTATCAAAAACGGCGAGTCTTTCAATGTGCGGAAATAATCGTTCATGAAGGCGAGCTTCGATGCAGTGTGGGCGGTCGGTTCGTAATCGTTGTGCCACGGCGGGTACGCGTCCCACGAAATCACATCGACTTCCTTGGCGAAGGGCGCGTAATCCAACCCCGTAAACACCGACGGCGCGTTAAAGTCCCCCATGAAGTTATTCGTGATGGCCACGTTGGGCGTAATTTCGCGTATCGGGGCGATTTCGTGCTTATAGAAATCGATCGTCATATACGTAGTGAACCGCTTCCAGTCTAGATTAAGCCCGTGGATCCACCCTTCCCCGATGTCGGTCGGCGATTCCACCTGATCGAAGCCGTTATACAAATGCGCCCAAAACGCCGCCCAGTACGCGTCGTTTAAGGCGTCGATCGTGCCGTACTTCCCTTCCAGCCATTTGCGGAAGTTTGCTTGGCATAACGCGCAATGGCATTCGCCGCTGTATTCGTTGGAGACATGCCACATAAATAAGGCCGGATGGTCCTTGTACCGTTCGGCCAGCTTGCGGTTGATAATGCCCGTTTTTTCGCGGTATACGGGCGAGGAAAAGCAATGGTTGTGCCGCCCGCCGTGCATCAGTTTTTCGCGGCGGTGCGAGGTACGGGTCACTTCCGGGTATTTTTGCGAAAGCCACGCAGGGCGCGCCGCCGACGGCGTGGCGAGGATGGCGTTGCCGCCGATGGACGCGATATTATCCATGATCTTGTCCAACCATTCGAAGGTAAATATACCCTCGCGCGGTTCTAGCGCCGCCCATGCGAAAATACCGACGCTGAACGTGTTGGCGTTCACCTGTTTCATGAATTTGACGTCGTCTTCCAGTATGTTCGGGTATTTTAACCATTGGTCGGGGTTGTAATCCCCGCCGTGTAAAAGACGTTTTTCGTTAACGTACTTGGGGAAATTATCCGTTGATTTCATTTACCTTCCCGCCCTTATATGTATTTTCTGTAAAGAGAATACCATATAAGCCTTTTTATGCAAGGCTGACCGCGGATGTGATCCCGGCAATCATATATTCGATGAATATCCCGTATCCCTTTGTAGGGTCCTGCACGAATACATGCGTGATCGCGCCGATGATGCGCCCGTTTTGTAATATCGGGCTTCCGCTCATGCCTTGTACGATGCCGCCCGTTATCGCCAAAAGTTCGGGGTCGGTGATACGGATGACCATACTCTTGGTTTCGTCAGATGCGAAACGGTTTACGTTTTCGATGTATATATCGAATTCACGTACCTCATCATCGATGGCGTTCGTGAGGATCGTCGCATGGCCCGTTTGGATTTGCGCCCGGGTAGCGGCGGGGATGGCGACGGTGGGCAGCTTACCGATAAAGGAAGCGTCCAACGTACCGTAAATACCTCGGGCGTTATTGGCCGTGACCGTCCCCATCACACGTTGCGTTTCGACCGCGCCTTCCAATTCGCCCGGTGCGCCGCGTGCGCCGCGTTTTACGGACGTTACGGTCGAAGGCATGATAATGCCGTTTTTTACGCTCATTAACAATTTCGTATCCACGTCCATAATGCCATGCCCCAACGCGCCGAATACACGGGTCGTCGGATCGTAGAACGTCAGCGTCCCGATACCTTTGGTGGAGTCGCGTACCCACGCGCCGATTTTACGTACGCCATCGGTTGCGGATAACACGGGTGTAAGTTTAGCCGTTATTTCCACGCCGTTGCGCCGTATTAATAATGAAAGGTCCCCTTCGGACTCAGCCACCAATCGGCTTAACGCTTCCTTATCTTTGATGGGGGCGTTGTTAACCTTTAATACCAAATCCCCTGCAAGCAGCTTATCGTCCGACGGGCTGTGGGCTTGCCCGTCCGTTCCGTGCACAACACCCGTACCCAACACCATTACACCGTCGGTATTGATGCGTACGCCGATGGTCATACCCAAGGGGACGACTTGGGTTTCCGTCGAGGCTTCCGTTGAGGCACGGCGCGAACCAAATACAGGAATAACGGCGTCATTTTTATCCGCCGCAAATCCCAATACCAACGTTAAGACCAATATGAATAACATCGTATATGTTCGCCGCATAATATTTACCGCCCCCAAAATCCGTTGATCGTTAATTTCCTTGTCTATTTTCGCCTGAATCGAGAGCGGCTATACCTGTAAAAATCCGTATGAAGTGTTATAATAAACAGAAGGTTCGTCAAAAAAGGAGAACGCCCATGTCTAACATTTCCATTAAAGTCATCGGGGGCGATGAGGCTTCCGTCCCGCGCGGTACAACCCTTCTGGCGCTTTCCGCCCAATACGCGCATTTGCGCAAGTACACGATATTGGCGGCGAAGGTCGACAACGAATTACAGGATTTGTCACGCAAGCTCTTGTACGACGCCACGGTCGAATTTTTAGACATTACCGATCCCAACGGCTTCCGTACCTACCAGCGGAGCGCGACGATGCTGCTCGTATACGCCGCGAAAAGCGTCCTCGGCCGAAAAACCCGCGTAGTGGTCGCCCATTCCATTAATAAGAATTATTTTTGCGAAATACCCGGCCACGAAATCACCGACGAACTGCTGAGTAAAATCGAGGCCGTTATGCACGACGCGGTTAAGGCAAACTTCCCCATCGTAAAATACACGCTCCCCAAGGAAGAAGCGCTAAAGATCGCCGACGGCTTGGGCTTGGATGATAAAATCCGCTTGCTTAAATACCGTCACAACCTTACCGTCAGCTTTTACAAATTTGATTGGATGTACGACTATCTGTATGGGGAAATGACCCCCAATACGGGATGCCTCGACCGGTTCAAACTGTCAAGGCGATCGCACGGTTTTATGTTGCAATTCCCGAACATCGGCCTTGACTACGCTTTCGCCGACATCAGTAAGGAAGGCAAGGTTTCACAAATATTTATGGAAGCCGGCCAATGGGCGCGTATATTAAAGGCCGATACCGTGGGTGCGCTCAACGATAAATTATGTACCGCCGGCAGCGGCGAAATCATCCGCATCACCGAAGCGCTGCATGAAAAAAAGATCGCGCTGCTCGCCGACCAAATCATGCAGGAACACCGACCCATCGTGTTGATCGCGGGGCCGTCCTCATCGGGCAAGACAACCTTCGCCGCCCGCCTCGGTATTCAACTGAAGGTAAACGGCGCGGTACCGCACACCATCGGTTTGGACAATTATTACCTTGACCGTGAAGATTGCCCGCGCGACGCGGACGGTAACTACGACTTCGAAACGATTGACGCCATCGACACCGCGCAAATCAATAAGGACCTGCAAGCCCTGCTCTCAGGTGAGCGGGTACAGATCCCTACGTTTAATTTCCTTACGGGTAAGCGGGAATACAAAGGACGTTTCCTTGCCTTATCGCCCAAGGATGTCCTTATCCTGGAAGGTATACACGGCCTTAACGAACGCGTGAGCGAGGAGGTTCCCGCGTCCGACAAGTTCAGGATATTTATTTCCGCTATGACGCAAATCAACATCGACGACCATAACCGCATCCCCACCACGGACACACGTTTGGTACGCCGCTTGGTACGTGACTTCCAATACCGCGGCGCGAGCGCGGCCACCACCATCGGCATGTGGCCGTCGGTACTGCGCGGCGAAACGAAATACATCTTCCCCCATCAGGAGCAAGCCGACGCGTTCTTTAATTCCGCGCTGGTATATGAGATGTGCGTGCTTAAGCAATACGCCGAACCGCTCCTGTTTAACCTCGAACCGAACGTACCTCAATACACCGAGGCGCGGCGGCTGATCAAATTCCTGTCGACGTTCTTGGGCATCCCCAGCGAACATATCCCACCGAATTCAATTTTACGCGAGTTTATCGGGGGCAGTTGCTTCTCGCATTGATTTGACGATCATTTCCTTCAGCCTGACCGAATCGATTGCGTTTACGATGTCGATTCGGTCACTTTTTTTGTTGTTTTGCAAGCAATGTTTTATATGCTTAACGACTTCCACATAATCATCGACTTCCGTAACATCCCATGCTTCGCGCGGTTTGCCGTTACACGTAACGGAAAACACTTCGTTTGTATAATCGCCGTAAACCGCGTCACAACGTATTACCCCCTCCGTACATACCAACTCGAACCCGATTTCAAACGGGTTGCATTCCGGCATGGCGGAACTGCTTTCCATCACCGCATATAATTGATCGTAGGTAAGAATGGAGGTAACGACCGATTTCGCACCGTAATCGATCCCCGCGGCGGTTACGGCCTTGGGCATACCCGCAAGCCTGATTACATAATCCATCATGTGGTTGTGGAAATTCGTAATATTTTTATAAAGCCCCAAATCACCCCACCTCGCCGATGTTTTGTTATATGACCTTATGCTTATCAGCTTACCGCATTCCGATTTTTCCACCAATTCCGCCGCGAGCTTGTGCGGGGCGGAAAATAGGATAAACATGCTGACGAATACATTTTTCCCGTATTTCTCCGAAGCCCGGCGTATCGCATCCGCTTCATCTGATGAATACGTAACCGGCGTTTCGCAAAAGACGTGTTTTCCGTTTTCAAGCGCTTTGATCACCCATTCGGCATGGAGCTCCGTCGGCAGGCAAACGTCGATCAAATCAATGCTCGGGTCCTCGATGACCTCGTTTATTTCCGTTGTTGTGCGTATTTTGTATTTATCGGCGATTTGCCGTAGTTTTTCCGGGTTGCGACCGAAAATTGATACGGCTTGGAATCCTTCGACGTTCCTATACCATTCCAAATGCGTTTGCCCAAACCCCGTGCCAAGGATGCCCACTTTAATCATGCCCTGCCTCCCGATGTGTTTTATTTCAAGCATATCCCCCGGAAATTTGATTTGCTAAACTTTTTATGACGGTTAATGTTTGCATGGCTAAAAAAGAAGGGGCTGCCTTACATGCTGTTGTTCCGTGGGGCGGGAGCGGGCGGATGTTCCAGCGCCGCGCTGAACGTAATCGGGCGATGAACGGCTCCGTCCGCGAAGTGGTTGCCAGACTGCGCAAGAACAAGAAAGTCGACAACAAATGGTAATAAATGGCACGATATGATATAATACCCCCAAAACAAAGCGTGGTGGGATAAATGGGGTATATAACAGGCGTGTCACGGGAACAGCAGTGGTTGGAAGCACGATGTTTAGATGATTTTGTAGATAAAGATAATATCGTACGCGTGATAGACCTGTTCATCGAACAACAGGATTTTGAAGGGATGGGGTTTGAAAAAGCGGTGGTAAAAGCGACGGGGCGCCCGCCATACGACCCGAAGCAGATGGCGAAGCTGTATGTATACGGATACCTTAACCGTGTACGGTCATCACGGCGGCTGGAAGCGGAAGCGGGACGCAACGTAGAAGTCATGTGGTTAATGGAAGGTCTGCGGCCCGACGACAAAACGATAAGTAACTTCCGTACAGATAACCGCAAGGCATTGAAAGAGCTGTTCAAGCGGTTCAACCGATTTTGTCAAAGCATAGAGATGTTCGGTAATGAAACCTGCGCTATTGACGGCACGAAGGTTGAAGCGAGCAACGGGCGGAAGCGTTACCATACCTTAAAAGACACAACGGAACGACTAGTACCGCGACCGCATTATAAGTTAGGATATAAATATTTTAGTTTAACCCTCGCGTCTGAAGAAGAGAAGTGCCAATCGACGTGTTTTGTAGAATGGTTACGCGATTTCTCCCAAGCGGA
>WRDO01000024.1 GCA_009779755.1 Defluviitaleaceae bacterium
ATTAAATGAAATCGGCATCGAACCCCCCGATACATGGAATGAAGTGCGGAGTGCCATCGCGACGCTGTCCATGCACCATATGGCGTTCGGCATACCCTTGGGCGGCAGCGCCACGGCACCGACCGACTTCCCCCACCAACCCTTCGGGATTTTCCTGTACCAGCAGGGCGGCAACTTCTATAACGAAGACGGTTCGCGTTCGGCGCTGGATTCGGACGTATCACTCGCCGCGTTTAGGGACTTCACCCGATTCTTTACGGATTACCGCTTGCCGCGTGTATACGATTTCCTCAACCGTTTCCGCTTCGGTGACATGCCTTTAGCCATCGCCGATTATACGATGTACAACGCGCTCCAAGTCTTTGCGCCCGAAATCAGGGGGTTGTGGGGCTTTAAACCCGTACCGGCCACGATACGGCCAGACGGTACGTACGACCGTACCGTACCCACGGGTGGCTTGGCCGTGGTCATGATGGAGCAAGCCAACGATCCCGACGCCGCGTGGGAGTTCATGAAATGGTGGACCTCGGCGGAGATACAAACACAATTCGGGCGTGAAATGGAATCCTTGATGGGTGCCGCCGCGCGCCATCCGACCGCCAACTTGGAGGCGTTTGGTATGATGCCGTGGCCCGTACAGGACTACCGTATGTTACGCGTGCAATTTGACAATATCCGAGGCATCCCCGAGGTGCCGGGCGGGTACTTCACCCCGCGCCAAGTACGTAACGCCTTCTATATGTCGGTAGAAGCGGAGGACATTGGCCCCCGTGAAGCCTTGGTGGATTCCGTAAGGCTTATCAACGACGAACTGCGCGCCAAGCGCAGGGAGTTCGGGTTGGAATATTAGGGGGGCGCGGATATGAAAAAACGAAGTTTATTTAAGAGAATATTTTTCCCCAAGCCCGCCAACCATCAAAGGAACACGACATGGGCATTGGTGAAGCAAAATAAGCAGAGTTATATGCTGCTTGCACCGTACTTTATCCTGTTCTTCACATTTACGGTGTTGCCGGTTGTTATTGCAATCGCGCTGAGCTTTACGACCTTTAATATTTTGCAAACGCCCCAATTCGTAGGTTGGACCAACTACATCCGCCTCTTTTTAGAAAACGAAGTATTTATGGTCGCGTTGCAAAATACCTTGATTATCGCGGTGATTGCGGGCCCCGTCAGCTATGTGCTGTGTTTCACCTTCGCGTGGATCATAAACGAGCTGCCGCCCAAGGTACGTGCGGTTATGACGGTTATCTTTTACGCGCCGAGCATATCGGGCAACGTATTTTTCATATGGCAGTTCTTCTTTTCGGGCGACCGCTACGGCTTGGTCAACGGTTGGCTGTTAAACTTCGGGCTGATTGACGGGCCTATCAACTTCTTCCGTGACACGCGTTTTATCCTGCCGCTTTTGTTAGTCGTGCAGGTGTGGCTGAGCTTGGGCGTAGCGTTCCTTGCCTTTATCGCGGGCTTGCAAACTGTGGACAAAGCGATGTACGAAGCCGGTGCCATAGACGGGATCAAAAACCGCTGGCAGGAGCTTTGGTATATCACACTGCCCGCCATGCGCCCGCAGTTGATGTTCGGCGCGGTTATGTCGATCACGGCGGCCTTCTCGGTGGGTGATATCTCGATACAGTTGGCAGGTTTCCCCAGCGTCAACTACGCGGGCGAAACCATCGTAACCCACATGATGGACTTCGGGTGGATACGATTCGAAATGGGCTTCGCGTCGGCCATCGCGGTTATCCTGTTCCTAATGATGGTAGGCTCGAATAAGGCCGTCCAGCGCCTGTTAAGAAAGGTGGGGTCATAATGGCTGCGCCGGTTATATCCAAACGGATACACAAATCCCAATTCGCCGTATACGACGAACGGGGCAGGAAAATAAAGCTGGCAAAACGCGGTAAAAAATTAAGCCGTTCCACCGGCGGCACGATTGCGTTGTTCCTCTTCATCGGGTTGTTTGCGGTGTTTATGGCTTTGCCCATGGTACTGACCATATCCAACGCCTTTAAGCCCTTGGACGAACTGTTCTATTTCCCGCCGCGTTTTATGGTGCGTAACCCGACGCTGTCCAACTTTTCCGATTTGTTTATATTGCTTCAACAGTCGTGGGTACCCTTTTCGCGGTATTTCCTCAATTCATTGATTATTACGGGTTTCGGTACGCTGGGGCATTTGCTCATCGCTTCGGCGGCGGCGTATCCCTTGGCAAAAAACAGATTTCCGGGCAGTCAATTCCTGATGTCCATGGTTATCCTGTCGCTGATGTTTTCGCCGGTCGTTACGGGGATACCCAACTTCTTGATCCTGTCACAGCTTAACATGATCAATACCCAATGGGCCTTGATCGTCCCGGCTTTCGCCGCTTCCTTGGGGCTGTACCTGATGAAGCAATTCATGGAACAAGTCCCCGATTCGCTGGTGGAATCGGCAAGGATGGACGGCTGCAGGGAAATCGGGATATGGTGGCGGATCGTTATGCCTAATGTAAAGCCCGCTTGGCTGACACTCGTAATCCTTATGTTCCAAGCGTTGTGGGCCAACACGGGCGGTGTGGTGATACACAGCGAAGAGTTAAGGCCGCTGACCTTCGCCATGAATATGTTAGCGGGCGGCGGTATTGCCCGCGCGGGTACGGGTGCGGCGGTTATGTTCATCACCATGATCGTGCCGGTAACGTTCTTCGTCATATCCCAGAGCCGCATCGTGGAAACGATGGCGACTTCGGGTATGAAGGAGTAAAAAGGGGGGCATAAAATATGCAAGGTAAATATTACGAAATCACAAAAAAGTTTGCGGCGGTCGTCTTGGCTATCGTACTTACCACGGGCTGGGTAATACCCGTATTGGCCGAAAGTACACCTTTCCAAGGATATTCGTACAACTTTTGGGGGGCGCTTGTGCCCGCACCGGCGGCTTACGTACCGCTTCGGTCCTTTAACGCGGCGGATATCGACCCGGAGCTGGGGGGCTTCAATAACCCGTCGGATTTGCATGTGTGTCCGTTCGGTTATATCTACATCGTTGACACGGGCAACAACCGTATCGTGGTCGCCGACGAGGAATTGAACCTGCAACGTGTAATAACGGGTTTTTACATGGACGGCGTATGGCAGGAATTTGACCGCCCCAACGGGATATTCGTCACATGGGACGGCGACATTTATATAGCGGACACACTCAACGAACGTATACCGATATTGGATTGGGACGGTAATTTTATCCGCATGATAAGGGAACCCCAAGTGGAAGGTTTGGAAGACGGCTTTGCCTTTAGGCCGTTATCCATCCTTGTGGACAGGGGCGGCCGCGTATACGTAATCGTACAGCACGTTTTCGAAGGGATCATGAACTTTAACGTCGAAGGTGAATTCGTGGGTTACTTCGGCACCATCGAAACGGGCCGCCAATGGTTGGAAATCTTTTGGCGATTGTTTATGACGGATAGGCAGTTGCAAGGACAAAACCGTTTTATCCCCACCGAATTCCAAGGTATGGCTCTGGATCAATACAACTTCGTATTTACCACCAACATAGAGCCATGGGGTACCAACAACCAAGTCATGCGTCTTAATCCCCGCGGGCAGGACGTACTGCTCAACCTAAATGACACGGTATCGATAAGCGGCGACCAACGCTTTAGGGTCGTAGGCTTCGGCCAATTGTCGGGACCGTCCCAATTGATTGATATTATCGCGCGCCCGCACGGGATGTTTACCGCGCTGGACAGGGTACGCGGGCGTTTATATACCTACGATTCGGAAGGTAATCTCCTGTACGTGTTCAGCGGTTGGGGGTCGCTTGAGGGTATGACCCGCCGCCCCGTAGCCGTGGAAATGCTGGGCGACGACATCATCGTGTTGGACGCGCATTTTGGCAGGGTATTGCAATTTACCCCAACGGAGTACGGTGCGTTGATCAACGAAGCCATTGCCATGAGATACAGGGGTGACGAAGCGGCCGCCGTAGATGCGTGGCGCAGACTTACAGCCTTGGATGAAAACTTCCAACTCGCGTGGGCGGGTATCGGCCGCAGTCTGCTGGCGGAAGGTGACAACCAAGCAGCTATGTATTACCTGCACCGCGGCATGGATATGGTTCACTATTCCATCGCGTTCAGACGGCACAGGCTGGAGGTTTTACAAGGCGTGTTACCTACCGTTTTTACCGTCGGTACGGGTCTTGTGGGGTTGTTAATCGCATACAAGATATTTAAGGTAGTCAAGAGGAGGGTGGCGGAGGCATGAGCGCGGTAAAGAGGTTTTTCGGCTTATACGCCTTGCCCATGCGCATAATGGTGCAGCCGTTCGCCGGTTTTTACGCCATGAAGTTCGAAGGGCAAGGGACGATGAAGTTAGCGTTCTTTAACTTCGCGTTGCTTTGCCTATCCTTTATGTATAATAACCAATACGCGTCCATTTTGGTCGATGACAGCCATCCCCTGATGCGTAACAGCGTGGTGGATGTAGTGGTTTTGATCGCGATGGTGCTGTTGTTCAGCGTGGCAAACTGGTCGGTGACTTCGCTGACCGACGGCGAAGGGCGGTTTAAGGATATCGTCATGGCGATATGTTACGCCATGACGCCTCTAATCCTGACGATGATACCCGCGACGTTAATCTCCAATTTCCTTTCGTCGGACGAAACGGGTTTTTACTTCCTGCTGATGGGCGTGGGGATGTTCTATTTTATCCTGCTCGTTTTCGTAGGGTTGATAACGGTGCATAACTACGGCGCGGTCAAGGCTTTGCTTACGGTGTTGCTCACCTTCGTGGCGATCTTGATTATCGTGTTCCTGCTTACCTTACTGTCTACTCTTTGGCAACAGTTATATGGTTTCATATACAGCGTTTACCTTGAAATAACGTTCCGATGAGGGGGGAAAGACAATGAAGATAAGCCGCAAAACAAAACGTTTATGGCTCAACCGCCTAATCTTCGTGGCGGTGGTGGCTGCGGGTATATTCCTCTACGTTTTATATATCAACAGCGCCACGATCTATGACTTTACCCGCCTTACGCAACGTATGGAGGTAGGGGAGGGGCGTCCGTTTATCCCCTTGACAGGGGTGGGACAGGGGCGCGTACCCGACATGGTGCGGGCCGCCGAAACCCCGTATATCGCTTTGTATGTAAACATGGATGATACGACCTTCGCCATCCACGACAAAAGGAACGACAACGTGTGGCATTCCAGCCCCCAAGGGGAAGACCGGATCGCCAACGAATTTAACCGCGAGGTTATGCGGTCCAACATGGGCTTCAGTTTCTACGACGCAAACCGCCGCCGCCGCCACCATTGGACGTATAACGATTCGGTCGCGTACGGTCCCGAGCAATTTGAAATACTCGCCATTACCCACGGCAACAAGCAAGGTATACGTATAAATTACGAAGTGGGTAATCTGGATTTGGGTGCGCATTGGCTCCCGAGGTATCTCAGCGAAGAATTCTACAATGAAGTTAATGAAATGATATTGGCTGCCGGTGACCAATCGCTTGCGCGTTTTTTCCGCGGGCAATGGCATGAATCGGAGGAACGCGTTGGGTTCAGGCGTTTAAGCGCAGCCATTTTCGACAGCATCGGCAATACCAACCGCATGATATCCATTTTTGAAAATTATTTGGATTGGAACTTGAACATGACGGTGGAACATAACACCATGGCGGGTTATGAACCGGACGTAAGTTTTGATTTTTGGCGGGTTACGTTTGAAATATTGTTGGAAAGGGACCGCATGTATGTAAACGTCCCGCTGGATAAACTGACCACCACAAGCGCAAACAACCTGATGATTTATAATATCGATATACTGCGTTTCTTCGGTGCGGGCGGCGAGGATTCGGAAGGCTTTATGCTGGTACCCAGCGGCGCGGGCGGAGTCATTAATTTTAATAACGGTAAGTACCGTGAGGTACCCTTCGCCATGCCTATGTACGGCGTGGACACGATATTGACCGTATTCTTCCCGCAAATGGAGCAGGCCGCGCGTTTGCCCGTAATCGGTATACAAAACAACGGCTTCGGTTTGATCTCGCATGTACAAAGCGGCCAAGGGCTTACCTTTATCAATGCCGAAGTGGCCGCGGAAACCCCGGGTATGGGTATACCCAACGCGCAAAACAACGCGTGGTTTAATTTCCATATGCGCAGCTCCATGCCGTTGGGTATGGGCGGGATCCCCGGCGCGGGCGGCGACCTGCGTGTAATACAGGAAAACATGTATGACGGTGACATTACGATCGTTTATCAATTTATAGCCGAGGAAGACCCCGGCGTGGGTATGATGGCGCAAGCCTATCAGCAATTTTTAGTGGACGAAGGCATCCTGACGCCGCTTGACGGCCCCGGTGACCGTACGTTCTATTTGGACGTGCTGGGAGCCGTTGATATAAGAAGGCACTTTTTGGGCGTACAATACGATTCGCTTGAAATCATGACAACCATGGACGACGCCGACCGCTTTGTGGATTTACTAAATGCGGGCGGGGTCAATACCATACAGATGCAATTGCACGGGTGGTTTAACCGCGGCATCAACCACGACGTAGCCAAACGCATACGGCCCATCAGAGCCGTAGGCAACCAGCGGGATATGCAAAACATGGAAGCCCGGTTGCAAGCCAGCGGCGGCGGGTTAAACCCCGTTGTCAACTTTCACTTGACCAATTGGTATTCACGCAATTTCAGGACACAGTTGGAAGCGGCGCGTGACCCTTCGGGTTATGTCGGGTTTATGACGCGGATAGCAAGGGATATGATGTTTACGCGGGGTACGCATCACCGCAACGACTGGTTTTTATTGGTGCACCCCGGCGTGGTACCGCAACACTTGGACAGCTTTATACCCGCTTTTGAACGGCGTATGGGGCTTGACGGGTTGGCTTTGGCGGATATGGGTGACTTCATAACCGAAAGCATCCACAGGAGAAATCAAGTAGACAGGGAGCATTCACGCTTGATAGCCGAATCGCAGCTTGAACGGCTGACGGACAGCTTCTCAAACCTGGTGGTATTCGGCGGAAACGATTATTCCTTGGCTTTTGCGTCCCATATCGTGGACGCTCCGGTGGAATCGGATGTATTCTTCATCATCGATTACGAAGTTCCCTTCTTCCCCATGGTAGTGCACGGGTTCATCGAGTTCGCCGGGCGCCCCGCCAACATACGGGAGGACTTCCACCCCACAAGCATATTGCTCAACAGCATGGCTACGGGCGCAAGCCCGCGGTACATGTTTACCGGACAGCCTACACGGGCCGCGGTATTTTCCCCGCACGAGCGCTTCTATTCCACCCATTATATCAATTGGATGGAGCAGGCCGTGGACCATTACCGTATGTTTAACGACGTATACCGCCACCTGCGCGGCGAACGTATCGTGGACTTTATCGTGCTGGCCAACAGGGGATCGGATATCATGACCTCGCGGCAGGTGACGGTAACGGTATTTTCCAACGGTACGCGGATATATGTAAATAATACAAACGACACGTTCGAATACGGCGGCGTTATTATTCCGCCCCGTTGGTTTACCGTAACAGGGGGTGCGCGATAATGGAAAATGAAAAAAAACCCAAGCGCAAGGGCTTGAGTCTGCGGGGCAGGCAAACGGTTTCGGGGTATTTATTCATCGCTCCTTGGTTGATAGGGATTACGTTTTTCTTCCTGTATAATATAATCGAGGCGTGGCGGTACAGCTTTAATATTTTGGTTATGGAAGAAGGAAAGAGGAATTTCACTTGGGTCGGGTTGGATAATTATTATTTCATATTCCGTGAGCATACGACCTTCTTTGTGGAAATGTTTGAATCCATATTCCAAATGGTTATAAACGTGCCGCTGATCATCTTCTTCGCGTTGTTTATGGCGATATTGCTTAACCGGCAGTTTATGGGGCGCGGGTTAGTAAGGGCGATTTTTTTCCTGCCGGTTATCATGGCGTCCGCCGCCATCGCCGACACCATAGAAATGAGCTTCGGCATGATATTCGGCGGGGTAAATTTTATACCGCCCGAAGTCATGCGGGAACAAACGGGTTTTAACGTAGGTTCCATCATTATGCTGTTGGCCAACTTCCAAATACCCCCGCAAGTGGTGGAGTTCATCGTCGAAGCGATAGCAAACCTGCACGAAATCATCCGCTCGGCGGGCGTGCAGATACTTATCTTCCTGGCGGCGTTGCAATCCATACCCCCTTCCATGTACGAGGTAGCACAAATCGAAGGGGCCACAGGCTACGAAACCTTTTGGAAGATAACGATTCCCATGGTGTCACCGTTGATTATCACCAACGTTGTGTATACCGTGGTGGATACCTACGCCAACTCCGATGTTGTGGAAACCGCCCGCGACATGTACGTCATGGAAAATAACTTCGGTGCCTCGTCGGCTATGTCGTTATCTACGGCCTTATTGGTTTGCCTGGTGTTGTTTGCGATATGCTGGCTCATATCCAGACGCGTGTTTTATTATGATTAGGGGGGCGGGTCAATGAACATCAAATCGCGCTTTAACGAATGGGCGAATTCCCCCATGGCGAAAAACAACGTGCAAAAATGGGGGGGCCGTACAAAAAACTTTATTTTTAATATAGTCATGGCTATTATTATCGTCGGCGTATGCTATACTATACTGGCTCCCGTCATAGCGATTATTTCGCGCACGTTTATGTCGCCGCAGGACATCGGCAACCCGTTGGTGTTCCTGTTCCCGCAGGAGCCCACGCTGTACAACCTGCGAATGGCGATACGTTATATGGATTACGTAAGCACGTTGACGCGTACGTTTATCCATGCGGGTACGTTTGCGGTGTTGTCGGTGGTGGTGGCATCCTTCGTCGGCTACGGGTTCGCAAGGTTTAAGTTCCCCGGGGTAAGCATATTGTTCGCATTGGTCATACTTTCCATTGTAGTGCCGGTGCAATCGTATATGATACCCATGTTCCTGAACTTCCGCCACTTTTTGGGACAACCGGATTGGAACTTGATCAACCCGAACTACCCGATACCGCTGTTAATGCTAACGCTGACGGGGGTGGGGATACGTTCGGGGCTGTATATATTCATTTTCCGTCAATTTTTCCGCGGTATCCCCAAGGATATTGAGGAAGCCGCTTTCATTGACGGAGCCGGCACGTTCGGCACGTACATGAAGATTATGTTACCCAATGCCATACCCGCGGTCACCACGGTGTTCCTGTTCTCGTTCGTATGGCATTACAACGACACGTATTACGGAGGTTTGTTGATGACGGGTAACAGCTTGATGGCCGCGCAATTAGGTTCGGTAGGGTGGACGTATTCCGAGGATCAGGAAACGCGCAACCCCATCTTCATCCAATTGGTTATATTCGCCGCCGTATCGCTTGCCATCGCGCCTATATTGACTATCTACCTATTCCTGCAACGCTTCTTTGTGGAAGGATTGGAGCGGAGCGGGATCGTAGGTTGATTGTATAAAAAAACAACATAAAAAAAGGAGGAAATGTAAATGCATGCATTTACACGCAAGACAGGTAAAGTAATTATTTTGTTACTGGCCGCCGTTGCCGTACTTTTCGCGGTTGCAGCTTGTAACAGGGGCGGGGGCGACTCCGGCGAAACCATTCCGGGCGTTGACCATTCACAACCCCCGCGTCTTATCCGCCTCGCTTCCTGGCACGATTACGGCCCGGGGCTCGGCATCAGGGCCGAAAGACCCGATCCGAACGAAGAAGACGACTACGAAGTGGCGATGATGCAATGGAACAACGCCAACGCCGTAGCGGAACGCTTTAACGTTAGGTTCGAATCCTTCACCGTAGGCGAATACCATGAGTTCCATGAAGCGTTCCTGGCGCACCAATTGGCCAACGACCCCATCGGCGACCTCATCGTAATTTCCGGCTCGTACATGCAAGCTGCTTTGGCGGGTAGCCACATCATAGACATCGCCACACTCCAATACCCGGGCAGCAACCTGTTCGGAGCGCAAACGGTCGTAAGGCCCGGGCTCCAAATGGGCGGATCAATCTATTCACTTGATACGGGCGCACCCTCAAGGCAACATTTCTGGTTGGGCGTCAACTGGGACATGGTACAACGCCTTGGTTTGCAAGACCCCGTAGCGTTGTTTGACGCGGGCAACTGGACGTGGGATGCGTTCCTCAGCATGACACGCGCCGCCGGTGCCGCAGGGTATTGGGGCGTATCCGGTTGGGTACGTGACTTTGCCCAAGGCATCATCGCCATGAACGACGGGCAAATCGCAACCGACAACTTTATGTACGCGCTGGACTCCCCCAATACATTGGCAGCCATCGAACTGCTGGAAACCTTGTGGAACGAAGAACTGTACTGGCATGAGCCCGGCAACGTCGATTCCATTTGGGACTGGTGGGGTCTGTCAACGGCCTTCCACGGAAACGATGTATTGTTCTGGGCCGCAGAATTCTGGCACGCGGGTATGGTAGGTTATGACTGGTCCGATCCCCCGTACGAATTCCGCATAGTACCCTTCCCGCGCGGACCGCAAGGCAGCGGCAGGTACCACGGCCTTCGCGGCTTCCAAGGCGGATGGGCTATCCCCACCGGTGTACAGGATCCCCAATTAGTCTTCCGCGTATTTGAAGCATTAAACGAATGGCCCGGCGATGATTTGTGGATACTGACCGACGCCGACGACGCCGACACCCGTCAAATGCTTTGGACGGAAAAATGCGTTGAAATCAACAACTTCGTCGCACGTAACACCCGCTTCGACGCAGGTATCGCAGCCGGTATCGGCGACATACCGGGTAACGTAGCCGACTGGGTATTCCAAGGCGTACGTACCGCGGCTGAAGCAGCCGAATACCTGCGCGGTGAAAGCCAAGAAACATTGGATAACACGGCAAGGGTTATGGGCCTCAGATAACAAAGCGTAACCGATTAATAAAACGTAAAGGGAACCGGCCCGTGAGGGTCGGTTCTTTTTTTATCGGAAAATGGTATAATAAAGACCGTAATCGTAATAAAAATAACCCGAAAATAAAAATGCAATCCATAAAGGAGGCCCTATGAGCGCGAAGATTTTGGTAGTGGACGACGAAATAAGGATTGTGGACATTCTTACCTACAACTTAAGGAAAGAAGGCTACGATGTCCTGTCGGCAAACGACGGTGTGGCGGGTTTAAAGCTGGCGTTAAAGGAAAACCCCGACTTGGTGCTGTTGGATATCATGATGCCCAAGATGGACGGTTACGAGGTATGCAAACGTATACGCGAGGTTTCGCAGGTACCGATTATCATGCTGACCGCGCGTGCGGACGAAACGGACAAGGTGCTGAGCTTTGACTTGGGTGCGGACGATTATGTGACGAAACCCTTCGGCGTACGCGAACTGATGAAGCGGGTAATGGCCAACCTTCGCCGATGGGACAAGGACGCGAAAAAGGAAGTGGGTAAGCAGCTGACCTTCGGCGAGCTTGTCGTTGATTTGGATTTGTATGAAGTTACGAGGAACGGCGAAGTGGTGGAATTGACGCGGCGTGAATTTGAGGTCGTACGGTTCCTTGCTACGCAAAATAATCAAGTGTTCTCGCGTGAAATGCTGCTGAAGGAGGTATGGGGCTTCGAATTCTTCGGCGATGTGCGCACGGTGGACGTTACGATCAGGCGACTGCGCACGAAACTGGAGCCCGAACCGGAATCCCCCACATACGTACTGACCAAACGCGGCGTGGGTTATCACTTCACTACGGAATTCGGTAACGGCACGGTCCAATGAAGGTAAGGAAATATAACAGCATCAAATTAAAGCTCATGGTTATCTATATATCCGTGGTTTTGATTGTCATGGCGTTGAGCGGTACGTTTATGCTGCGGCAGGTACGCGAAATGGAGGAGGAACGGGCGCGTGAGCGGCTGCGGGGGTTTGCCGTCCGGGTTTATAACACGATCGTATTGCCCAATGACCGCGCCCGTTTTATAGACGCACCCGAATGGGAGACGATGCAGAGCGAATATGAAATCGAAGTGATCCTGATGAGTGAGTTGGGCGTCGGGATCGCACCCGTCGGGTTTGTGGGGGCGCGTTCCAACGACCGTGCCATATCGTGGGCCATGAGCGGGCAGGAAGGGTTTTCTGTCGGGCGTGTGGGTATGGACTTAAATAACATAGAAGCAGAATGGTTAAGTTTTGCCATGCCCGTCGATCATGCCGACGGGCGTTTTATTATCAACGCCCGCATGAAGACCGACGACATGAACGCGAACCTCTTTGAGCTTACGCGGATATTGATACTAACGGTATTGGTGGCGTTGGTTATTATCCCGATTGCGTGGTATTTCCTCGCGGATACGCTGACACGGCCCATCGTCGCGATGTCGCGCCATGCCCGAGCGGTGGCCGGAGGTGATTTGACAAAACAAATCCCCGTCCATAGCGGGGATGAAATCGGCGTGTTGGCCAACAGCGTTAATTTTATGACAAACGAGATTTCACAGCACTTGGAGCAACAAAAAAAGCAGGACGAAATGCGTAAGGAATTTGTAGCCAATGTATCCCATGAATTGCGTACGCCGCTCACCTCGATCCGTACGTATACCGAAACGTTGATTGACGGCGCGCTCGAGGACCCAAAGACAGCCATGGCTTTCTTGGAGATCATCGACGAGGAAGCGCGGCGTATGTCAACGCTGGTGACGGATTTATTGGAATTATCAAGGCTCGACAACAAACAAGCGTCGTTGGAGCTTGACATCGTGGATTTGCTGGGTTTGATCCGTATTTCCATCCGCCAATGCCAAGTATTGGCCGAACAAACGAACCAAGTGATCCAATTGGCCGGGACGGAGGACGCGTGTTTTATATTGGCCAACGCGCCCCGTATTAATCAAGTGATCTCGAATATCCTATCCAATTCGATCAAATACAGCCCCAAGGGGTCAACCATACACGTGTCGGTCGAATCGGACGAAAACCGTCACCAAGTCAGCATCCGCGACGAAGGTATGGGTGTACCGGAAGAGGATTTGTCACGTATTTTTGACCGTTTTTACCGTGTGGACAAAGCCCGCTCGCGTGCGCTGGGAGGCACGGGCTTAGGGCTCGCCATCGCCAAGGAAATCATGGAGGCGCACGGCGGGACGATACACGCGGCCAGTACCCCGGGGATTGGTACTACCATGGTATTGCGCTTTAAACGTGAAGAGGGCGGCGTTGGTGTTTAATTTATTAAACAAAGGTAAAATCCGCAAATTAAAATCCGTGGTGATTATCGCCTTGGCGGTATTGGCTGTGTATCAAACGGGTCAACTGTGGTTTGTGAATATTACGAATCGCAGCTTCTTCGTTTACCTTGCGGCACTCTTTGACCCCCCTTCACCTGACGGGTATACGGACATCGTACGCCCTTCGCGCGTAATCTTCGGCAATGGGGACGGTCGGTTTGACATGCGTTACGGCGTAAACGAACCGTCCGCGGACAACGCCATAACGGAAATATTGCGGCGCGGTATTTTTATTAATATGGGTGAAGCCGCACCCATCCTTAACACCGCGTTACGCGGCCCGGTTATCCTGTATGAATATGCGTTTACGATGCGTGCGGATGTGTTTGCCCCGGCGTTTAACCAAAGCACGGGTGCGGTGCTGACGGATAGGGGATTGGACGCGTTTAACGCCGTGGCGGTACTACCCACGAGCGTAATTTTTTTGGATGATGAACACGCTTGGACCTTCGCGTTACCTTCCGGGTATTTTTATATACCCGATTTCTATATCAACGACGATTTGTATTTTAACGCTACGGATACGCGTATTTTTTTACCCCGAACGTTAAACGGTTGGCGGCACAACCCGCTGCGGATGACAAACCCGTATGCCAATCGTTCCGGTGAGGTGCAATTACATTCGGTTAATGCGCAGGTATCCCATTTCTTTGATAATCCCGCGATGCGTAACCCGCGCATGGAGGGTAACGTCATCACAATAACGACGATCAATACGCGGTTACGTTATTTACCGGGGAATGTATTGGAATACAATTGCTTCCGCCCCATCCGCCGTGAACAATCGCCCGATTTTATGACGGACTTCGCGGGTGCGCTGGCGTTTATCAATAATGACCCCCATGCTTCAAACCATGACTTTTACCTTGCGGAATATGAGTTAAACGGGCGTACGCATATTTTCCGTTTTAATTACATTATTGGCGGAACGGCAACGGGTGGTTTTCCTTTATTCGCCCCGGAGCAAGGGTGGGGACCCGCGAACGACCCGCTGTATTATCCCGTTGAAATAACGGTGGACCATGGGCACGTTACTCGTTACCGCAAATCGGCGTATATATTCGATTTGGATATAATGCACCAATTAACGTTGACCCCCAACGCGCTAAATGTAGCGGTTGGGGAAGGGGAGCGCCTTACGTTAGGTTTCCCCGCCGAGTTGGGTATGGGTTTGGAATTACGGTTGGAAAGAGCGGAAGAAAACTGATGGAATGGGAAAAAGCAAAGAATTTAATATTACTCTTTTTCGTTTTGCTTAACATCGCTTTGGCGGGTTATCTTTTCGCGGAGAATCGGCGGTATACGGTTTCCGCCGAACATGAGGACATCATCCGTACCGTGCTGGCGCGGCACGATATTACAATGGAAACCGATATGATACGCCGTTTCCCGCCGATGCGGGCGTTGCGTATATCGGGTTATTACTACGATGAAGATATGTTAACGGGTATTTTCTTCGGCGATGATTCCCGTGTTATACGCGAGGAAACCCCGTTTGGGGTGGATTTTACGTTGGGAAACGCACAAATGTGGATAACGGACGGGTTCGTCACCTATTTTAACCCGGATGGGTTGGATACAACCGCGGAATCCATTATAGCGCGCCATTTCCCCGAGTTCGTCCTTGACGAATTCTTTACGCCCCACGATGAAGAAGGCCGACGCATTGTATATCGGCAATCCTACAGGGGTCATATCATATATTCGAATGTAATCGAATTCCTTGTTACGGATGCGGGGATTATCGAGGTGGATATGCAATTCGGTCGGGTGCACGGCTTCGACGACTTGGAACGGTCGTTGTTCGCCCCCGACGAAGCATTGATCACCTTTATGCAACGCGCGCACACGCTCCTCGGTACCCAACCTAAAACCATTTGGCATATGGATATCGTATATGTACTGGAATTCGCCAAAGCAAGTGATGAACGCGGTTCGAGTTATTTAGCGATACCTTTTTACCGCATCTTTATACGTTGTTCCGAATTGCCGTTTTTGATCAACGCTTATATGAATATAAGCATCGATGCGTAAAAAAACCCGGTATATCAACCGGGATTTTCGGGATCGTTTCTGTTTTCCCCGTCATTTGGCGAGGTTTCGTTTTGTTCAATTTGCGTGGTAAGCGCGTTAATAATCTGACCGTATAAAACGCTCGCGTTCCGTTGCCAATTCATTTGTATAAATTTGGCTTGCTCGCGGGTATCGACCGATATGAACAATTCCAGCAAAGCGCGTTTGTCCTCATATACGCCGCACTTCACACGGAATTCGTCGTTATTTTCATCGGGGAAGTAGGTCGCGGTTTTTTCATAATCCTTTTTTATCTTTTGGCGGTTTTCATTGGCGTATCGGATAATCGCTTGCCTCGTGCCGAACGCGATCCGCCGTTCGAAGAATTCAAGCGTATTTGCGCCATCCTCCGTTGTTGTATACCGCGTGGTATTGTTGTCCGACGCGTTTTCTTGCGATGTATCCAAAAACCCCATTTCCACCATTTCGGACAGGTTTTGCTGCAGCGTAAAGAAGTCCATAAAATCCCCGCTCAGTACCATTTCCACGATCTGCCCGCGCGACATGGGCAATACCATACGGTTTAACAAATACAAGATTATTAATTTATTTTCAACATCCTTATATTCCTGCATGGGGTCAGTCATATGAATCATCCTTAAATAAGTAAATAAAAAGGACTGTCTTATGACAATCCCCTTTTTGCTTTACATTCCGTTACGGAATGCCCGAGAAGGGACTTGAACCCCCACGATGTCGCCATCAGTGGATTTTGAGTCCACCGCGTCTGCCGTTCCGCCACTCGGGCTTGAGGGGCCGCTTGTTTGCGACCCCCGTTGCGTTATTATACATGGATATAAAACGTTGTGCAAATATTTATTGCGTTTTACCTACAGGCGGAAGTATGCCACCAGTTGTTGCAATACCTCGGCTTGTGAGTTGAGTTCTTCCGAAGCCGCGGCGGTTTCTTCCGATACGGCGGAGTTGGATTGTACTACGTTCGATATCTGCGCAAGCCCGATCGAAACTTGGGAAATAGATTCGGCTTGTTCCTTCGAGGAAGCGGAAATACCGTTGATGATTTGTAATACTTCGTCTGCGTTCTTTACGATGACCGCCAACGATTCGCTGGTCGCTTCCGCGATGCTGGAGCCCGCGTCCACACGGTTGATGGAGTCGGAGATAAGGGCGGTGGTTTCCACCGTGGATTGTTGGGATTTGTTGGCGAGGTTGCGCACCTCGTCGGCTACCACCGCGAAACCGCGTCCGTGTTCGCCCGCACGCGCCGCTTCAACGGACGCGTTTAAGGACAGCAGGTTGGTTTGGAAGGTGATATCTTGGATACTCTTGATAATCTTTGAAATATCGTTGGACGATTCCTTGATTTGCCCCATCGCGTTTAGCATTTGCTTCATGGATTCGTTGCCCACGTTGGCGTTCTCGGCGGATTTGCGTGAAAGGTCGCTGGCCAGGGTGGCGTTTTCAGCGTTGAGCTGGGTTTGCTGGTTGATTATATCGATCGATGCGTTTAGTTCCTCCACGCTGCTTGCTTGCTGCTGCGCACCGTTGGCAAGGTCGATCGCGCTGGCGGAAATCTGCTTTGCGCCCATCAATACTTGGCTGGAAGCGGAGTTGATGTCGGACATCGTTTTATGGAGCGTCGTCACGATGTTATCGATCGATGTCTTGATTTGGTTAAAGTCACCGTCGAATTGCATACGGATATGACGGGTAAGGTCGCCCTTCGATACATCCGCCAAACAATCGCCGATTTCCTTTACGTAGCCGGCCATTCCCTTAATTACGTGGTTGATATCGTTCTTGATGGCGAGGAAGTCGCCCGCATAGTTGCCGTTTACGTAGGTATCGAAGAGACCTTTGTTAAGGGCGTTCATCGCGTTCTTAATATCCGCAAGCGGCTTGTCTACCGCTTCGGCTACGTTGTTGAGCCCCGACATTATGGTGCGCCAGTCGCCTTGGTATTTATTCGAATCAATGCTGAACTTAAGGTTACCCTTCACCGCTGCCGCGTCGATCATGGAATTTACTTCGCCGCTTACAGAGTTGAGGTTATTCAGTACGCTGCGCATTGCGTTTACCAAGGTCATGAATTCACCCGGCATGTCGGAAACCTTGACGTTAAAGTCGCCGTCGCTGATATTACCGAGGACCTTAACCACTTCGTTTATATTACCCACGAAACCGGTCAGAATCACATTAATGCCGTCGGTCATTTCACGGTAGGAGTTCATATATTTGCTTGTATCGATACGGTAGTTCATCCTGCCCTTTTCGTTGAATTCCGATTTTACGTCAGACAGATCCTTAACGATACTGCGGATCATTTCGATAAGCGTTAGGACGTTGGCGGTCAATTCACCCACTTCATCCTTCGTTAGGCTTGAACGGTCTATGTTTACGTTGAGGTTACCGTGAGCGACCTCATGCAATGAAGTAACGATGGAGCGGATGGGTTTGGTTATCGCTGAGGCAATGACCATGGCGATAATCACGCCAAAGAGCAAACCGATCGATGCGATGATGATCACCGAAGTGGTCGTCGTAGCGGCTGTCCCTTCCAACTCTTCTACGCGATTATTTTTGGTTTCTCGGGTCGCGGCGTTCATTTCATTAAAAAGCTCGTATAACTCGCCGGCTACGCTTGAGCCCAAGTTAAAGAAATTTTCCACACGGCTGAAGCTCGCGGCGTCCCCCGCGATACCTTCGTTGGCGGCGGTATACATACCTACCAGAACGTCGGCGTGGTAGCGGTTAACCAACCTGCGCAAATCGTTATAATCGCGCAACGTATCGTCCCGTCTTTCGGGCGCGATATTGGGATCCGTACGCAGGCTCGTTTCGTTAAGGTCCAGCAGCCTCATGATTTCGGAAAGGCTCCTTTGACCCTCGTTGCGCATGGTCGACAGCGTTTGCGGATCCCCCATGCGGAAAGCCATGGCGGAAACGACGCGGCGCATATCCATAAGCTCCACTTCGACCGCGCTCAGGTTGTTGTACCTATAGACGGGATGGTCCATAAGTAAGTTTATGTTTTCATCAATCCTGTTGATATTGATGAAGCTGAAAATGGAGATCGCCGCAAGGATGACGAGCACCACACCAAAGCCGAATACCAATTTGGCTTTGATTTTCATGTTCTTAAACATTGTGGCCATTAAAAATCCTCCTCCCTCAAAGAGGGTAAAATAACGTGATCATTTACGTGCTTAAGTCTACCATGTTAGCAGTATGTATACAATACCCTGTATATCTTTTAATTATTTCATTTTTACGCATTATATTCCAATGGCGTTTATTTCGTCGGGTTTAATTTTTCCAATAATTGCGAGGCGCGCTTTACCGTCGATAACGGCAAGCCCGCCAAACGCGCTACGTGTATGCCGTAACTTTGCCCCGCCTCGCCGCGGACGAGCTTGCGCAGGAATACGATATCGCCGTTTTTATCTTGGGCGGTGAAGTAAAAGTTGACGACACCGGCGATACGTTTTTCCAATTGGGTAAGCTCGTGGTAGTGCGTGGCGAAGAGCGTCTTTGCGCCGATTTCGTCGGCGATATGCTCAAGCACCGCCCATGCGATGGAAAGTCCGTCGAAGGTACTCGTCCCGCGGCCGATTTCATCCAAAATAATCAACGACCGACCGGTGGCGTTATGCAGGATGTTCGCTACTTCGGTCATTTCCACCATAAAGGTGCTTTGCCCTGTGGCCAAATCATCGGATGCGCCTACGCGGGTGAATATTCGATCCACCGTGCCGACACGCGCTTCTTCGGCGGGTACGAACGAACCGATCTGCGCCATCAATACGATTAAAGCGACCTGCCGCATGTAAGTGGACTTACCCGACATATTGGGTCCCGTAATGACGGATAATCGATTCGCGTTGACGTCCATGTCGGTATCGTTGGGGATGAAGGTCGTTCCGCTTGTCAGGGCTTCCAATACCGGATGCCGCCCTTCCTTTATATATACACCCGTACCGTTGTCCACAATCGGTCTTACGTAACGTCCTCGGTCGGCGGCTTCGGCTAAGGATTGCAACGCGTCCAGTGTGGCGACCGTCGCCGCGGTAAATTGCACCCGTGCCATTTGCTCCACGATCTCGCGGCGGGTAGCGTCGAACAGGTCGTATTCGAGGGCGTTGATTTCTTCGTCCGCACCCAATATCGTTTCCTCAAGCCGTTTCAATTCTTCGGTAATGAAGCGTTCGCCGTTTGCGATCGTTTGTTTCCTGTGGTAATGCGCGGGGACTTTCGATAAATTGGAAGCGGTTACTTCAATGTAATAACCGAATACGCGGTTATTTTTGATCTTAAGGGAAGTGATCCCCGTTTGTTCGCGTTCGCGGGCCTCCATTTGGGAAACGAAACCGGCTGCGTTATCCCGTACGCCCCGAAGCTCGTCCAGCCTTGCGTTAACCCCCGTGCGTATCATCCCGCCTTCGCGGGTGGCGTGCGGCGGCGTCTCCGTGATACGTACGGAAATGGTGGAAAATATATCGGCCAAGTCGTCGTAGGTTCGGTAAAGCTCCTTATGCGCGGGGCTTTGCATTTCACTTACCAATGCGCCGATGGCGGGTAAATCATGCAGGGAGGACCGCACCGTGGCCAAATCGCGTGCGTTGGCGGACGAAGCGGCCAAACGTGACATCACGCGTTCCAAGTCGTGGATATTCTGTAAGAAGACACGCAGGTCGGCCCGCGGTAAAGGGGCGTCGTACCATTCGGCTACCGCGGATTGGCGGCGCAGGATTTCGTCGGTACAAAGCAGGGGAAGCTCCACCCAATTACGCAAGAGCCGTGCGCCCATCGCGGTTTTCGTATGGTCCAGTACACCGAGGAGTGAGCCTTTTTTACCGGGTTCGCGCATACGGGTGGTAAGCTCGAGGTTGCGGCGCGACGGCGCGTCCAGCACCATACGGCCGTGTTGCGTGTAAGGCTTGATCGACGTTATCTGCGCCAGCGCGTTCAACTGCGTTTGCGCCAAATAGGTTAGCAACGCGCCCGTGGCGGGGATCTCCGGCGCATTTTGGGAAAGGCCGAAGCCTTCAAGGTGTAATGTATAGAAATGCTCGGTCAAGCATTTATAGGCGTTCGATTGGGTAAACGTCCACGCGGGGGCGGCGGTGGCTTTTAAACCGGTGATGTTCTCCACCACACGGGCAAGCGAAAAACCCTCGGGGAGAAGGATTTCCGCGGGGGCGATCCGTGTCAGTTCATCCAACATCCTTTGGCTGGAATCCACGGCCGTAACCATAAAAAGGCCCGTGGTGATATCTGCCGTGGCGATGGCGAACCCTTCGTTTTTATCAAAGGCACTTATGCAGGTTATATGGTTGTGGCGGTTTTCTTCAAGCAAATTGGCGTCGGTCACCGTGCCGGGGGTAATGACGCGTACCACATCGCGTTTTACGATACCTTTGGCGTGCTTCGCGTCCTCTACTTGGTCGCACAGGGCAACATGGTACCCTTGCGCTACCAAACGGGCTATGTAGTTGTCCACCGCGTGGGCGGGTACGCCGCACATGGGGGCGCGTTCCTCTTGCCCGCAATCGCGTGCCGTCAACGCGATGCCGAGCGCTTGCGAAGCGGTTTTCGCGTCTTCGAAGAACATTTCGAAGAAGTCGCCCAAACGGAACATGAGGATGCAATGTTCAAATTTCGCCTTGATTGAAAAATATTGTTCCATCATGGGTGTGTACGCGGGCATGGGGATCACCTTTTGTCGTTTTATGTAAAATCCGTCGAATCATAGCATAACGGAATTAAGTTATCTATATTTTGTACGAGTTGTGGTATGATTTATAAAATTAACACACGGGGTTGGAGGCCTTTCATGAAGTATAAAGAAGATAAATCGTCCGGTAACGAGCTTTCCATTTTAGGCATGGGTTGTATGCGCTTCCCCGCAAGTAAAACGGAAACCGAGCGCATGATACTTTCCGCCATCGAGGGCGGGGTTAACTTCTTCGATACGGCGTACATCTACCCCGGCAGCGAAAAAACGCTTGGGGACATCCTGCACCGCAATAACAAACGCAAGGACGTATACATCGCCACCAAGCTGCCCCTCTTAAGGTGCGCAAACGCGGAGGACTTCGATATATACTTTAACGAATCGTTGAAGCGGCTCAAAACGGACTATATCGATTATTATCTTTTGCACAGCGTCGTGGATAATAACCAATGGGAGCATTTCCGTTCGCTGGGTATCACGGAATGGCTGGAAGGGAAGAAAAAGGCCGGGCTGATTAAAAATATCGGTTTTTCCTACCACGGTACATGCGGCGATTTCATTAAGATATTGGAGGCTTACGATTGGGGTTTCTGTATGGTGCAATACAATTATTACGACGAAAATTACCAAGTGGGGCGCACGGGCGTACAGGCCGCCGCGCAAAAAGGCGTATCGGTCATGATCATGGAGCCTTTGTTGGGCGGGCGGCTGGCCACGGGCCTGCCCAAGCAAGCAGCAAGGATATTCAAGGACGCCGACGCCGAACGCTCCCCCGCTGATTGGGCGCTTGATTGGTTGTGGAACCAACCTGAGGTAACCGTCGTGGTCAGCGGTATGAGCAGTTCGCAAATCGTGGAAAAAAATTTAAAAGCCGTGGAAAAACACAAGCCCCTCACCGAAGCGGAATCATCCGTATACGCAAAGGTAAACGAACATTTCCGCAAGTCGTACAAGGTCAATTGCACGGGGTGCAATTATTGCCTGCCTTGCCCGAAGGGCATTAATATCCCCGCGTGCCTGTCCGCGTACAACGCGCGTTATACGCAGGGTTTTATCACGAGTATGGTGCTGTATATGACCTCAACGGCGGCGATACGCAAGGTGACCTCCAGCCCGCGCAAATGCAACGGCTGCGGCAAATGCGAAAAGCATTGCCCGCAATCCATCCCCATCCGCAAGGAGCTCAAAAAGATCGGCGGAAAGTTCGAACCGCTGCCCGTACGCATGATTATGGCGCTGGTAAGGAAGATTATGGTACGTTAAACCTAAACGGATCCGTCAACCAACGTTATGACCGTATCCGCCGTCTTCGCACTTTCCAAATTGTGCGTGGCAATCAGAATTGTGTAGTCCTTGCGCAATGCGTGAATCGTCTCCATGATTTGCCCTTCGGTTTCCGCATCCAAAGCACTTGTCGCTTCGTCGAAGACGAGGACCTGTGCTTTTTTTATAAGCGCGCGGGCGATGGCGATGCGTTGGCGTTGCCCGCCGGAAAGGGACGCGCCTTTTTCGCCGCAGGGAGTGGAGTAGCCGTTTTCCAACGTCTCAATGAAGTCGTGGATGGCGGCTTGTTTGGCGGCAGCGATGATATCGTCGTCGGACGCGCCCGCGCATCCGAGGGCGATATTCTCGCGGATGGTCATATCGAAGAGCTTGCCGCTTTGGTCCACGTAGGCGAAATTTTTGCGCCATTCTTCAATGGGGGTTTCCGCGAAGGCTTGACCGCCGACGGATATATTTAAATAATCGCGTTCGTACATGCCGACGATGGTTTTTAACAGGGTTGATTTGCCGCTGCCCGACGCCCCTACGAAAGCGACCATCCGATTTTCGGGGATTTCCAGCGTAATCCCGTGAAGGGTAGGGGAAGGCGCGTCGCGGTATTGGAAGGTGAAATCATTAATGGATAAATGGTAACTGTCGGATTTGGTTGAATTCGGGGTAATCAATTTTTTATCGGATTCGTGGGTTTCCCGGCGGTCGAGGATGGCGAAGATTCGCTTCGCACCTTCGATGGGGGGTTGCAAACCCGCGTAGTTGGCTCCCAGGCTGCCGATGGCGTTGGTCAACGTCGCCGCCATGATATACACCGACGCAAGGGAATGGAATTCCATTTGCCCCATGGCTACCAGCCACCCGCCGAAGCCGAATACGACCGCCAGCGTCAGCCAACCCTCCACCGTACCAAAGAGCCTTTGTCCCATGCGAATCAACCCGCGGCGGATGTCGAGCTTTTTCATGCGCAGATTTTCCTTGTCAAAGGTGAGGAAGGCTTGGGGCTGCATATTGTACGCGCGAATGGCCATCGCCCCCGAAAACGTGTTGCTTAAGGCTTTGAGCGAATCGGCGTTCGCCTCCAGTTGTTCCTTGCCCACGCGCGCCAGCGGCTCTGTAAAGCGGTGCTGCATGAAGAAGCTGACGACCCCCACCGCCACGACGGCGAAGCCCAGCTTCCAATCCGCCGAAAACACGACAACGGTCGCGCCGATGATGGCGATAATGCTGTACATTAATTGCATCAGCGGTCCCTCGAACACGCCCGACGCCGTGTTGGCATCGGTATTAATCGCGGCGATGCCTTCGCCGGAATGGCTCGCGTCCTCCAATCCCGTGCGCACGAATTTGCGGAACAGCTCGCGCTTCATGTCCATCGCCGCCCGTTCGATTGTCACGATATTTACATATACCCCCACGAGGAACACGACGATAAACGCACCGAGCATAACCGCCAGCATGATACCCGAGCGGAACACGGCGTCGCGGTCACCGTTGGCCACGGCAGCCATGATGCTCCCCGCGAAGACCGAAAGCACAAACGGGAACGCGAACCCCTGGGACGAATAGATGATTTGGCTGATTGCGTAACGAAGGGCATACGGCCGCATAAAACGGAACATCTTATAAAAATACGTCATTGTACGGCCTCCCTCATTTTGCCGCCGTCCATCGTAATGACCAAATCGCAAGCGGCGATGGTTTGCAGGCGGTGCGACACCATGATTACGGTTTTCCCTTGCGTAACGGTGTCCAGCGTCTTTAATATTTCCGCTTCGGTGGCGGGGTCGAGGGACGCGGTGGCTTCGTCGAAGAGGATAATCGGCGCGTCCTTGTAAAACGCCCTTGCCATGGCGATGCGCTGCCGTTGCCCGCCGGAGATATTTTCGGCGGATTCCCCCAAAATCGCGTCGAAGCCTTCGGGCAGGGAATCGATGAAGCCGAGTATGCCCGCCTGTTCGCAAGCAAGGCGAAGGCGGGCGTTGTTTGACGCCGCTTCCTGTTCCCGATCAAGGCGGAAATGGGTGTTGTCGGCTTTTGCTTCTTGCCCCCAATCGAGGGTTATGTTCTTGCCGATGCTTTCCGGGAAGAGGAAGGAATCCTGCGGCACATACGCAAATAAATCGCGTACGCGCGATTTGGGGAACTGTGATATATCCTCCCCGTCGAGCGTAATCGTCCCCCCGGTGGGCTCGTACAAACCGAGCAATAGTTTAAGGATTGTGGACTTGCCCGAACCGCTTGCGCCTACGATGGCCACGCGGCTGCCGGGCTTGATTGTGAATGACAGCGCATCCAAAACGGGTGAAGCGGTGGGTTCTTCCGCGCCGTAGGTAAAGGTTACGTCGTTAAAGCGTATTTCCCCTAATTCAGGCACACCCAACTTCGGCACAATTTGTTCCGAAGTCTCTTCCGCGCCCTCGTCCGAGATTTCATGGACATCGTCCGTGTTTTCGTTCAAACGTTTCGCCCCGGCGGAATCCGCCGCCAAGCGTCCCACGTTCTGCGCGAGCTGCGTAACTGACGTCGCGGCGATGAATACCGTCGTGATGAAGGCGATGAACTCCGCAATCGCCAATTCCCCCGCGATGGTCGCCAGCGCAAGCACGGTAAAGATGACAATCAGTGGGCTCAGCAGGATGGTCAGCATCGTACCGAGCATAAAGCCGAGGGAAACCGCGAACTTCTTTAATGCCGTGAAATATTGCCCGTACACGTTCATGTAACGCGCTTCGAGGACGTTTTCAAGGCCGTAAGAAATAACGGTGGAAAGGTTCTGCAGCGAATCGTTGACCACAGCGTTAAATTCCGCTTGCTTTTCCGACATCCGCACCGACCACCGTTGGAGGGGTAATGCCAACCCGATTTGCAACACCAGCATCCCGATGGCGGCGACGAACGAAATCGCCGTAAACCGCGGGCTGATGAGCATTAAAAAAATAAACGCGGAAACGAACGAAACGAAATCCGTGAATAAATCCAATATATCCGAGGCAATCAACGCCTCCGCTTTGGGTATGTCGTTGGAATAGATGGACAAATTCTCCCCGCTGGCCGTCCGCTCTACCCGCGCGAAGGGCACCCGAAGGAAATGCCTGACGAAATACGCCCGCAAAGCGTACCCCGCGTTGGCGGTAAACCGCGCGTACAAAAATGTGGAGAGCGAAGTCGCCGCCGCGCGCAATACCATTACGGCGGTGACCCACAAAAGCAACCGCACCAGCGTATCGGTGTGCCCGTAAAGCGCGGCTTCACCCATTTCCCCGGTCAGGCGGTTCATGATTACCAGCCCCGCCGCGGCTACGGCCGTGGCCAATATGTACGGCAGCATCACCGCGGAATAGCTAAGCCGGGTTTTCCTTAGTGTGAGTAAAAAGGTTTTCATGCGTTGTCCCCCTTGGGTCGTAACAATGGCTTGCTGCGCTCCGCCGCACAAATTATATAGTGCGTGGGCGTATGGATAAACGCCCGCATCAGCATCAATACCGCGATGAAGCTTTCCTTGGGTTTAAACTCGTAGAATTTTTGCCGCGCGTCTTCCAATTCAATGTGGTATTCCTTTACAAAGCCCATTTCGGTTAGGTTTTCGATGACCCGTTCCGTTCTTTCGGCGGGCAAACCCGCTTCCTTCGCCAAATACCCCGCCGTAAAATTGGTATTGGGTTCCTTCGCGTGGAGCAGGAGGAGGCTGCGGAGTATGTCCTCATCGCCCAGCGCGGCGAAGGCTTTTCGGTATTCCTCCCGAGGGAGCAAGCCTTCACCCCAGCCTTTTTCCGGTTCGGGCATAAAAAAGAGGTATGGGAAGTTCCGCGACGAGGAAGCGAGTACCATACCCCGGTTATACAGGATTCGCCCGTAAAGTGATATGCTGCTGTCCGATTTCATGACTATGTCGCCGAATAAATCCTTCGTGGGCAAACCCATTTGGTTGAAGATTCGCGTGCCCAAAATACCGAACAGTACTGCCCAGCAAACCTTCTTAGCCCGTTCAAAGACCGCCGCTTGGCATTCCTCCGGCGCTTCCCACGGTTCGCCGTCGAACTCATCTATGGCTTTCGCCACATGGTTGAGCACGATTTCTTCAATGTCTTTATGGATTTCCGCCGCCCGCCCGAACAGGCAGTCAATCGCCACGTCGAAATAATCTGCGATTGCCGGCAGCAACGAGATATCCGGCGAGCCGCCGCCCTCCCACTTCGAAACCGCTTGCCCGCTCACGCCGATCGCCCGCGCCAACGCTTCCTGCGTTACGCCTTTGGCCTTGCGTAATTCCGTAATGTGCCCGCCGATATTTAATTCATGCATAAAAGCCTCCCAACGGATTAACCTTGCGTTGGGAGGTAGTATAAAATAAATGGTCGGTTGGAACAATGGAGGCGTGTTTTGTAAAATCCAACGCGGGGTTGAGGCGATATTTTGGAAGAGTATGTTATAATCACTTGTAAATAACAAAAAAGGATGATTGCACATGATAGCCTACGTAAAAGGTTCGCTGGCCTACGTAACTGAGCAATACGCCGTCATCGACGTGTGTGGGTTGGGGATGCAGGTGCAAGCCTCCGCCGCTACCATAAGCCGCTTACCCGCCAAGGGTACGGAAGTACAATTGTTTACATATTTACAATTAAGCGAAAACGCCCAAGCGCTGCACGGCTTTCTCACGCGGGAAGAAGTGCGCCTTTTTACGCTGCTCATTTCCGTTTCGGGTATCGGGCCGAAAGTAGCGGCAGGCATCCTGGGTACCTTGTCCCCCGAGCAAGTGATGATCGCCATCATGGCCGAAGACGCAACCGCTTTAAGTAAGGCCCCCGGGGTAGGGAAGAAAACCGCCCAGCGCATCATGCTTGAGCTGCGCGACAAGATAAAAACCGAGGACGCGTGGGCGTCGGAAAACGTGACAAGCGCGCAAAGCATGGCGTTGTTCGATAAAAGCGGTTCGGCCAAGCAAGACGCGATGGACGCTTTACTCGCACTCGGCTACGGCCGCGCCGAGGCCATGCAAGCCGTCTTGGAAATCGCCGACGAAGGTATGAAGGCGGAAGCGATCATTAAATCCGCGTTGAAAAAATTAGCGAGATAATTTCGGGGGACAAAACATGACAGGACTGCTCAACACAACCGGCTACAACCGCGAAGAAGACGAAGAAATCGAATTAAAGCTCCGCCCCACCCGCTTCGACGACTACATCGGGCAGGACAAAGTGAAGGAAAACATGAAAGTCTTCGTCGAAGCTGCCTTGCAACGCGGCGAAACCCTCGACCATGTCCTGCTTTACGGGCAGCCGGGGTTGGGTAAAACGACCCTTTCCGGCATCATCGCCCATGCCATGGACGCCCGCTTGCGCATCACCGCCGGGCCCGCCATCGAACGCCCAGGTGACATGGCCGCGATCCTCAACGACCTTAATGAGGGTGACTTCCTCTTCATCGACGAAATCCACCGCCTTAACCGCAACATCGAGGAAATCCTGTACCCCGCCATGGAGGACTTTGTGCTGGATATCATCATCGGCAAAGGTCCCGCCGCGCGTTCCATCCGCCTCGGCCTTCCCAAATTTACGTTAATCGGCGCCACCACGCGCATCGGTTTATTAACCGCGCCCCTGCGCGACCGCTTCGGCGTGGTGCATCACCTCGAGCCGTACAGCGTAAACGATTTGCGCACGATTATTATCCGTTCCTCGAATGTACTCGGCGTGGAAACCCAACCCGAGGGTGCGGATGAAATCGCCCGCCGCGCCCGAGGCACCCCCCGTATCGCCAACCGTTTGCTTAAGCGCGTGCGCGACTTCGCCCAGGTGCGTTATGACGGCATCATCACCCACGAAGTGGCGAAAGATTCTCTCGACCGCTTGGATATCGACCCCATGGGACTTGACGCCGTGGATAAAAAAATCCTCCGCGCCATCATCGATAAGTTCGGCGGAGGGCCGGTTGGGTTGGATACATTAGCCGCCAGCATCGACGAGGAAGCGGGGACGTTGGAGGACGTGGCGGAGCCGTATTTATTACAACTCGGCTTCATCCAACGCACGCCCCGCGGGCGGACGGTTACGCGGCTGGGGTATCAGCACTTGGGGCTTGTACCGCCGGTGGAGCAGGGGCAGTTATTATTAAACGAATTGTAGGGAGGATTTTGCCCCATGATAAAAAGTGAATTTCCGATTTTGGAATATGACGAAGACAGGAATGCTTTAATACGCCCCGAAAGGATTATTCAACCCATCGACATATCGGAGCGCGTCGTAATTTGCTTCTTCGGTGACGCCATTGAAAAGGTCCTTTCCGAGCATCCCCATAAAACCGTTGCGAACATACGGTTCGAGAGCTTTTCTATCCCCGTCTATGAACTGGAATATAAGGGCGAGCGAATAGCGTTGGTGCAGGCAATCGTCGGCGCACCCTTGGCGGTGGGCCATATCGAGGAATTGACCGCTTACGGATGCAAAAAGTTCATCGCGTGCGGCGGCTGCGGCGTTTTACAAAAGGACATCGCCGTGGGGCATTTAATCATCCCCGTAACCGCCGTGCGGGACGAAGGCACGTCCTACCATTACGTAAAGCCGTCGAGGGAGATTTTGATGGACAGCCGCGTGGTTGAAATCATCGAATCCGTTTTACTTGAAAAGAATGTCCCCTTCATCAAGGCAAAGACATGGACGACGGATGCTTTCTACCGCGAAACCCCCGCAAAGGTACAGCGGCGCAAGGAGGAAGGCTGCATGACCGTAGAAATGGAAGCCAGCGCCTTCATCGCGGCGGCGCAATACAACCAAGTGGACTTCGGGCAAATCCTGTACGCCGGGGACAGCCTGGCCGGGGAGGAATGGGATAACCGCGAATGGACAACCCGTACCGATATCCGCGAATCCGTTCTGCGCTTGGCGTTGGATGTTTGCCTTAGGTTATAGAATACGGCGCGGTGTGCATTAAAAAATCCCCTAACCGTCGCGGAAAGGGGATTACTTATAATTATCAGCGTTTCAACTATACATACAATTCATCCACCGAAAGTTCCGTCACCACGCCGTCGGTGCTTAGGCTTCGTGCAGTTACTTTCAACATGTTATCTTGACCGACGTGGAAGATGACCTTTACCTTTTCCTGCCCGCGCGGGCCTTGGGGGATGCCGCGCAGGGAAGTGCCCGCAAGGCGTTTCATGCCCTCTTGGTTAACGGAAGGGGTCTTTTCGCCGGTTTTGGGCAGGGTGCTTTCGTATACGACGATGGCCACGCTGGTAAGGTTGTCATGGTTGGTGACGAGGGGTTCGGCGCAGTCGATCGTTAGGCCGTCCTTGGGGATGTCCTGCCCGGCGGGTACGATTTCGAGGAAGCGGCGGCCGCTGATTTCAAGGCCGAGCGGGTGGATCGTGCGTTCGTGTACCACGGGGCCGCGTACGGTGGGCATCATGATCATGTTGCAATAATGCGCCGCGCCCTGCGAAATGGAAAGCGCGGGGCTGATGCGCGACTTGAAGGGTTCCTTTTTAAAGCGTTCGGTGATCTTTTCACCTACATATAAAATAGAGGACGAACCGCCTACGATAAAGACCTCATCGATATCCTTTTCGGTGAGGTTGCCCGCTTCCAAGCAGCGCGTGACGCACGCGAGGGTTTCGTCGATAAGGTCGGTGACGGATTTACCCTTAAATTTTTCGAAGGTCGTATCGCTGTCACCGAGTGCGTTGACGCGCTTGTGCGTGAGGAACTGTTCGCGGGTGATTTCCATATTGATGTTTACGATGCGCGGTTCCTGGATGAGCGGCGCGAGCGTGATCTTGGTTGATTTCGTGTGGGAGAGGCGTTCCTTTGCTTGCGTAGCGGCTTGTTGCAAGCGTACGAGGGCTACCTTTTTTTGCCGTTTGGACACACCGTCGTCAGCATTTTCATCGAAGAGGTCAACTTCCTCGTTGGTTAATTTTTTAAATTCTTCATAGACGATATCCATAATGACTTTGTCCACGTCGTTGCCGCCGAGGTTGTTGTCACCGTAGGTCGAAACGATCGAAATCGTCGGTTCGCCCGTTTCCTCCACTTTAATTTGGAGGACGCAAGCGTCGAAGGTGCCGCCGCCGAAGTCATATACAAGCACCTTTTTGTCTGCCGATTCGCCCACCGCATAGGAAATGGCCGACGCCGCCGGCTCCAAGCGCAGGAAAACGTTTTCCGGGTCAAAGCCTGCGAGTACCGCTGCGTCGCGCGTCATTTTCTTTTGCTTGTCGGTGGAGTTGGCGGGGACGGTGATTACGCAGCCGGAAAATTCGCCCGTAATGCCGAGCTCCTCCTGCGCGTATTCGTCGGCTTTTTGTTTGAGGTGGCCGAGGATTTCCCCCGCGATTTGCTCGGGGGTGAAAGGATATTCCTTTTCATCCACGACAACGCTGATCTTTTGATCGCTGCCGAGGTACCGCTTAATCGAAAGCACCGTGGAAAGCGGGTAGATAATCGCCGCTTCCTTGGCTTGCACGCCGAAGATACGGGAGAGCTTGTTTTCGTCTTCGGGATCGGATTCGAATTGGATAGCGGTGGGGAAGATGTTGGAACCGTCAATGGGGATGGTTTGCGCTTCCCCCTCTTGGAAGTTATAGATGCTTACGACAGAGTTGGTGGTGCCGAAGTCGATGCCGAGGAATAATCCCCGTTCCGTGTCCAGACCGAGTGTACCCATAAAATAATCCTCCTTGGAAGTGGCCTTTGCGGATATATACTGCAAAATGCGCACTTTGGTTTACTTATATTACTATTGTTGCCAAAAAAAATCCATCATGCGCAATATACCCTCTTGTCTCATAGGATGGAATGAAACGATTCTATCAAACGGAGGTCTCATCACCATGCCAAGACGTATATTCAGGCCACCCCCGAGAATGCCAAACCCACATCCGAACCCGCGCCCGCCGCATCCGTACCACCCGCCTATGCCGGGACCCGTCAGGCCGTCGTATCCGCCGTTAAGGCCGCACGTGCATCCTACCCCTCCGCCGGAAATGATATTACGCGACCACGGTCCGCAACCCTACGTCGTTAACATCAACGCCGCTACGATGCAAAACCGCAATTTCCGCACGGCTTTGTGGACGGGACGCAACTTGCAATTGACCGTTATGCTTATCCCGCCCGGGGAAAGCATCGGCCTGGAAGTCCATCCCCATACCGATCAATTCCTGCGCTTGGAAGGCGGGCAGGGGCTGGTGCAAATGGGGCCGGACCGCAACCATTTGCCCTTCCGCCAAATGGCCTTTGAGGATTCCGCCATATTCGTGCCCGCGGGTACGTGGCACAACCTGACCAAACTTGGCTTTCTAAAAAGCCCAGTGGCTTAAAATGTTGCGCTAATAAAGGCTTTTTTGATTGCTAATATTATTCATGGTTATAAGGCAAGCTGAATTTCAATATATTTTCTTAAAGAATGTATATTGGAGATGAGGGCTTGAATGGAAAAAGAGAAGAAAAGAAAATAACCTTGCCAAAAAAGTTGCAAAGGCAAATGTTGAAATTTTTCTTAAAAACTTCTATACCAAGAATAAAACAAGAAAAACTTGCTCATCTATCTGAAAAATCAGATAGGGGCGATGGAGAATGAATGAACGCGGAAGAAGAAGTTTAAGTACAGGAATTTATGTAAGGGTATCAACAGACGAGCAAGCACAAGAGGGGTTTTCCATTCGTGCGCAGGTAGAAAAGCTGAAATCTTATGCCCTGCTCAAGGAATGGGATATTTTTGATATTTATTCGGACGAAGGCATAAGCGGAAAGAATATTGAGGAAAGACCCGCAATAAATCGGCTTATTAATGACATTAACGAAGGCAATGTCAACAATGTTCTTGTTTATAAGGTTGACAGACTAACGAGAAGCACTAAAAACTTGCTTGAATTGGTAGAATTGTTTGAAGAATGCAATTGTGCTTTTAATTCGCTGACCGAATCTATAGACACGGACACGCCAAGTGGTAGGATGTTTTTGAAAATTATCGGAATATTTGCTGAATTTGAGCGCGAAAATATAACTATGCGTTCTCGTTTAGGCAGGGAACGCAAAGTTAAAGAAGGTTACACTTTAGCGAGTTGGTCTGTGAGTTATGGATATACAAGGATAAAGGGACAAAAAATACAAATCATACACCCCGGCGAAGCGGAAGTAGTAAAAGAGATTTTTTCCATGTTTCTTGATAAAAATGTATCAATGAATAAAATTGCAATAATGCTAAATAAGCGAAAAATTCCGACCAAAATGATGAGCCAGTGGAATTCAAGCACTGTGAGACAAATATTATTGAACCCGACATACGTAGGTAAAGTGCGTTATTGCACAGATGATGAAGATAGATACTTTGAAGCAGACGGACATCATGAACCCATTATTTCTGATGAAACATTTTACCTCGCAGGAGAAAAGATTAAGAACTTACCCAGTAAATCAAGAACTAAAACCCCACGGGAAGAAAGCTATTTTTGCGGGATACTTTATTGCAAGCGATGCAAAGGGAAATTTACCACACATAATTATAGAGCCAATAACGACGAAATAACTTACAGTACATCATATAGATGCCGTACAAAGAAATCCTGCGGCGTTGATAAATGTATAAGCCCAGATATAAGCCATAAAAAAATGGAAATTGCTTTTTGTGAATACATACAGCGCATAAACGATATTTCAGAAATAGAAGATATTGAGATCGAAGAAAGCACCGAAAAAGCGGAGCAAATATTATTGAATGATATTGTCAATAATGAGAAAAAAATTGATGTTTTATTGAATAGAAAGAATCAAGCAATGGAGCAGTATATGCAAGGACATATTGAATTTGACGAGTACAAACGAATGGTAAGAATATCCAACGAAAATTCCGAAATTATTGAAAACGAATTAGTACGACAAAAAACAGAATTGTCAAATTTAATGAAAATCCCAAAAGTGCTACCAGAAGATATTGTTTTAAGTTTACAACAAAACTGGAAACACTTAAGTAACGTAGAAAAAGCAATATTTTTTCAAAAATTCGTTAATAAAATAATTATAACCGTTGAAAAGGGAAGCGGTATAAGAAGCGTTGTGAGAATTGACAATATTGAATTTCATTCGGACGATTTAATTAGGAGAGAAAAGGTTCGTGAAAATATTATGGGAGTAAAGGGGTTGATGCGGTAGACAATTCCCCCTCTTCGGCGATATAAAAGTAGTTTTTTCCCTGTCCCGAACCCCTTTTACAAGTCATCGGGACAGAAAAAAAACAAGGCCGTTTTTGGCGGCCTAGAATGCATGGAAAAGCAGTTATTCTATGTTCACCAACGCCTTACTTTCCTCAACATATACAAATCATGGTCTTGGTTTTCAGTTACGTTTCGGACTTCTTGCGGTACCACCTGCATCCGCGCTCGCAAATTCAACCACATCGCAGGGCGTACGCCGAAGTGATCCGTAACGGTAAAGCCGCCCATTTCAATGGCACCCTTATTAACCCCTGCGCCATGAACAATCAAAACCGAATCGGTTTTTATTCCGGGCGAACGTAAAACCCACGGAACGGCTTTATTGCATTCATCATAAGCCAACCGCGCATGATTATGTTCATCGAAAACCATGTATCTGTGTTCATCGGATTTAATTTTATTTTTTAAATGCCCGCTATCGCCAAAATACCGCACAACTTCCTCAACGCTTAATAAAAAAATCTTATCAATCGTTTCCATACCAATCATGCTATTACCCATTGCATACCACGGGTTGTAACTAAAAGGCAATTGAACCGTTTCTATCCACTTCTTGTCCTCTTCCCAAAATTTATGATAGAACACACTGTTCAAGTAACGGCGCATCGAACATTCGCGCCATGACGTGGGATGATATACGTTATTATAGTATTTAAAACATACCACTTTTTCACTAATCACCAACGCGCATTCATCACGCAAATCAAGCACGCGCCATGTATAACTGCCGAAATCGATTAAACAGTTAGTGGTTATTGTATAGTTATAAAACTGTGGGTATGTGTCTGTTAATATGAAATGGCTTTCCATTGTATATCCCTTCTTCGTTAAAAACGATAACTCACGTTCAATCAAACACATGCGTGCGTTGTATCACCCATTATTAATTTCCATGATATTTATTAATTCATTATATATATCCCTCTTGCATTCAAGAATCCGTTGATATGCCTTCGATTTCGCTCGCACTTCACTATCAGCACTTAAGAAAGACGTATTGGTTTTCCACAAATCCAACTTTACGGTGTGTATACCCGAGAGCCCTCCCCCGATGACAATTCGGATAGATGTATCGTAAGCAAGTTCCTCCGACTGCGAATTCATCCGCCCCCCGCCAATGCCAATCATGCCAACTCTTACCCCAATACCGGCACCCCCGCCCGTAGTAGCGTAACCCCTCGCTCCATCTACATTTTCAATGTTTTTCAAATCACTAAAGTTATATATTTGCGGGTCTATTTCTTTTTGGGAAGTTCGCACAGCAAATTTTTGCGAATGATAATCAACCCATAGACCCACATTAGGATCACGAACGGGGTTCTGCATGTAATCTATTGTCACTATTCGTTTTGATATCACGAACCCTGCCGATTCTAATTGCATAGAATATTCTTCCAGCATTCTCTTTTTTTTTCGTGGAATGATAACCGTCATGTAGATGATTAAATAAAAAAATCCAACGTAAAAAGCAACACCAAGCATAATTCCAATAACCTCGCCCATGTTAATGCTCCTCTCTTAAAACCATGATTAATCCTAAATCTCACAGAATTCCGGAATAGTGCTTTAGAATCAACAATGTGACACAATATGTATTTTCAATTTTATAACCTACGAAAACGCTTGCGTTTTCATTTTTTATGTGGTAGATTTCCCCTGTCGTGAAACATCTTTAAACGTGTACAATTTAGGACGCATTTACACGCTCGAAAGTTTGTGCTCTCGCAACTTTACATAGAACGTAGAACGGCTCATATTGCACAATTTCAGCATCGCGCCTAATTTAATTTCCCTGCGCTCCCACTGGCTTGCCAATTCCCCAAAATCATCAGGGAGTTTTTTGGACGGACGCCCAAATCGCACCCCCCGGGCTTTGGCTGCGGCGATGCCTTCCGCTTGACGTTTGCGGATGTTTTCCCGTTCGTTTTGAGCCACGAAGGATAGGATTTGCAACACAATGTCGGATAGGAATGTGCCGATTAAATCTTTATATACTCTCGTATCAAGCAATGGCATATCAATGACAACGATATCCACTCGTTTTTCTTTCGTAAGAATACGCCACCAATTTTGAATTTCTTCATAATTCCTTCCCAAGCGGTCGATGGATGTTATATAAATCACATCACCACTCTTTAATTTTTCAACCATCCGCATGTACGCCGTACGGTTAAAATCCTTACCGCTCTGCTTATCGATGAAGATGTCACCGGATGGCACACCCCTTTCGTGCAAAGCGAAAATCTGCCTGTCCTCGTGTTGTTCTTGCGATGATACCCGCGCATAACCATATGTTTGCATAATAAAAACAACCCCTTTCTGTTTTGGGTTAATTTTACAGAAAGGGGTGTACCTTTAATTATGTACGTGTTCCGCTTGATACATTAATGGGAGAAATTATAATTTTTTTCGTGTGTAGTAGCAATTTGGGGTGGTACTATATTTCCTCCATTTTTATCAGCTCTTAGTTTTCGTAAATTTTCCCGTATATCAAAATTGCCTCTTTGTTTGTTGGCAATATTTAACATCTGGCTAATTAACCTTAAATCATATTCAATAAACTTTAATTCTTCTTTTATATATCCCCGGCGTCCTAGCAAAGGTTTTAACTCCGGTGTTTCCTTCCCAATATATTCGGCACACGGTTTCTTAGTTTTTGAATCATAATATACACGTTCATAATATACATTTGATGTATTGCTCTTAGTTTTATATACACCTTTAGGTAACATCGCGAGCTCTTTTTCATACGTTTTTTTTAACAACAAATTCCTCTTTTTTTCTTCTTCCAACATATTAATAATTACATCAATCATATAATCACCCTTGTTCATATTATACATTTAAATTCGCCTTATGTCAAGATAAAATAGTATAAATGCACAATATAAATAACATCGAAAAAAATAAACATGTATTAATTAACAATAAAAACGTTTTTATATTTTAATGTATTGACATTATGAAATTATCATGCATAATGCAGATCACAATGTAGGGCGTTTAATTAATGAAAGGCTTGGTGATTTAAATGAGCATAGAAGATATAAACACATCAATGATGTTTAACGTTGCCCCATCCTTGATGTAACCTTATTGTTAATATTAGGGCAACCAACCAATGTCATGAAAGGGGTTGCCATATGTTCAAATTAAAAAAACGGGATAGGATAAATAATATTGTGCCGTTTCCATCTGCACATGTTTTAATGGACACAATCTTAAATGGTGATTTGGATAAAGATATTCCACCTGTTAGAGCAGAAATAATTAAAACCTTTAACCAAGGTGAAACAGCAATTCACATTGCTTTATTGCAAGAAGGTACTAAACGGGAGCAAGAAGTAACCAAACGGGGCCAAGAAGAAACTAAGCGTAAAGCCGAAAAAGAAAAAACCAAGCAAGAGTTATATAAATGCCTAGCCACCTTGGTTGAAAAATTGCTGGGAATTTCTAAAATTTGTGTTGTTTTTTTCATATTTATTTCTGTTTTTATGGTCATCAGTCTTGTATATCTCGGCGTAAATAATGAAACTACGGGAAACATAGAAAATATTGAGGCGAGTGTGGCAAGCTCAGATCTGCATGGTGCTATTACTGGATGGATACAAATCGTATTAATGATAGTTCAAATAATAATCCCATTTTTTTTATGACTTTGAAGCAAACCAATTCCCCACAAGGTTATAAAGCTAACCTTGTGGGATTTTTTATGTACGAAATCAAACAAACAATTAGCAATGTTATGTTTGCAACATATCCAAAACAGCCTTAGCTTGTTCATTGCCATGCTTGGCAGACCTTTCGAGCCAATACAAACCCCTATCAAAATCATCTTCTTGGGTGTAATACATCGCAACCATCAATTCGGCGTTGGAATCGCCGTTCAATGCATCGTCTTTTATCTTTGCTATATCTGACACGGTTATTTTGTTGTATTCCGCTTTTGCACTTGCGCTAGAAATGGCTTTCACTCCCAGTTTTGCAACTTGATATGTGGTTCTTATAGCCGGATGATTTATAACATCCCAAAGACTAAAATTAAAAAATCCTCCCATGGTTAAACCCCTTTCCAATACGGTGTTTTATCGACCTTAAAAAAGCCGTAAGGCGTAAAAAGTGCAATATGTTTCAGCGTTGCCCAGTTTTCGGGTTTTATGGTTCGCTTCTCCTCTGTAGTCCGGCTCGTTCCACTACCCGCAACAAACCCGGTAATCGGTTCAAATCTCATATCATGGGTGGTTCTCGTCTTTTCGTACGTTCCGACAAGCCTCGAGAAGTACTCCTGACTGTCTGCATCTGTGGCGTTTAGTATGGCTTTAAAGGCGCAATTATCAGCGATAACGCGCCGTGCCGACACGCCATAAATCAAATCCAATTGCGCCAACGATTGGATGATTAAGCAAATTGTGATTTTCTTGCTACGCAGGGTCGCTAACCCGTCCGTTATTTCCTCGATTTTTCCAAGACGCGGAAATTCATCAAGCAAGAATAAAATGGGATTCGCCGTCATATTTGGACGTTTCTCAAAGTGCCGTAAAAACTGGCTTACGATAAGAGTTAATAAATTTTTCCATTGCCGTAAAAGGTGTTCGGGTATGCAAAGAAACACATCCATGCCATATTCCAAATCATCGGGTGTTATGTTCTTCGGACGTGATAACGCATGGATTAGGTTTTTATCCGTCACAAACGACACGGTGTTTTTGCTTAGTTCAGCCATTATTGACGATAATGTTCGCACATCCATATCTGCCAAGCTATTCACGAAGTAACGCACTTCCCGTGCCGGACTATCGCGCAATTCTTGGATTAAATTCGTTGGTGCGATGCTTTGCATCGCCTCAACGGTTTCAAGAAAAGATAACCCCTGTGTGCTGTAGTGTAATATCACGGCGGTAAAAATCCCTTGCGCCATTTCGATCCAAAAAGGGTCTTTTGTTTGCGTTGGCAACGGCACAAGGGCCTGCGCGATGGCACGGGCTTCTTGCGCCGGATTATCGCTAGATTTGAGAAGGTAGTATGGGTCATAACCGTATGTAGTTACGCTTAAAGGGTCAAATACCCTCGCGTTTGGTCGTTTGTGCTTCGTGTGTTGGTATAACTCCCCCTTGATATCAATACAAAATACAGGCTCGCGCCACGCCAAAAGCGACGGTATAGCGATGCACGATGTTTTACCACTCCCCGCCCCGCCGATAATTAAAATATGTCCGTCTTTATTCTCTTTCTTGGCGACGTATTTATCGCCCAGTTTACCGAAAACAAACCCATGAACGGCGGACATAACCTGTAAAACCTCTCATGATTAGTCATACAGTATATGCGTTTTACCGCTCCCTATACATATCACGTTCCCGTACCCTTTCACGTTCCTTCGATTCCTCAAGCAAGCCCAAAATCCTCAACCGCTCTTGCTTGCCTTTGGGCGTTAACTTATCGCGGGTTTCCTTCTCCAATTGTTCAAACCGCTTTAATATCCGCTCCCTATCACGGTGGACGTCCGCAAGTAACCGTTGCCTGTGGTATTCATTTTTGAATTCCTCTCTATCGATGAGAAGAGGGGGCAGTTTATCATGCAAGCGGGTTTTTGCTTGTTTTAATTCCTTCGCTTTTGATTCTAGGCGTCTTATCTCGGTTTCCGATTCCTCGGGAGCGATATGATATGTCTTCGTGAAATAGTTTACCGCTTGTTGGTATGAACGTGAATTTGACGGCATTTGACGTATCATTTCGGCGCGTTCCTCAATGTCCTCCGCTTTAACCCTCGCGATATTCCTTTCGCGTTCAATATCGCTGATATCACGCTGTATCGTCGAAATCTCCCTATCAACAATCACAAACGCCTGCGCTAATTCGTGGATATACTCCGCTTTGGCTTCGGGGGTGCGGGCCTCGTTCCGTGCGACAATCTCGCGGTATTCCCCCATGCGGTCGCTTACTTGCCCCGTTTGCTCCATACGTTTAGCTACAACGCCGATGTGGATGGTCGGTTCTCTGTCAATTCCTTGCGCTTCAAGCGTACGATGGTCAATGCCTTCGTCAAGCCCTTTCGCCATCAACCGCTCGTTGCAAACCTCCGCCCAATTCTCCCGCCATGATTCCAATAACGTTTTATCGTTCCAATCCCGATTTTTCCCGCCAAATCCATCAACCGTCACATGGCGCGTAGTCAACATAACATGAGCGTGCGGGTTGCCATCTCCTTTATCGTGAATGGCAACGTCGGCACACATTCCACGTTCAACAAAATTCTCTCGCACATAATCCTGTATGATTTTAATATGTTCTTGGTGTTCAAATTCAACCGGCAGGGCGATATCAATCTCCCGTGCCGTTTGGGCATCGCCACGTTTTTCGGCTTTCTCAACAGCGTTCCATAATATGGCGCGATTTTTAAACTCCCTTGGGGTATTTCCGGGTAGCATGATTTCGGTGTGAACCACGCCCGTTTTGCGTGTGTAATCGTGGGTGAGGCCGTCGCGTTCGTTATATATTTTTTCAGCGGAACGATAAGCCGCAGACGCTACGGCAGACCGTCCCGTCCTACGACTAATCACTTGAACATGAAGATGATAAATTGCCACGGTTTAACCCTCCCAATTCGCACCGAAAAAGTGCGAATATGCATATCATCACGATATGCAGAAAGCCCACCGCAGGTGCGCACACATTCCGAAGGAATGTATAAGTGCGCTCTTCGAGATTTTTGCACACTGATAGAATGGCGATTAACGCATTGTAAAACAACCATTTCTACATAGAGCTTTGCGCGGTTATCACACCGCTGCACTACTACATATAATGTCAAAATGGGGGTGCAAAGTGACTGAGCGCGAAGAGCAAAAATTACAACGTCTTCGGGAGAAAATGGCGCACATCAAGGCGCAGGAAAAAACGATACTCACTCGTGAGAAGGAGCGCACGCGTAAAGAACGCACGCGCCGATTGATTCAACTCGGTGCGATTGTGGAAAAATACCTTGATTGCAAGGATATTGAACCAAAGGATTTTGAAAAATTGTTGATTACAAAACTGGGGGAGGGATAGGGCTGCTTAACCGTGAATGAAGAGTTAATCAAAAAAGCACGACAAGCGAATCTTGCGAAATATCTGATTAGCGAGGGCGTTCCGTTGATAAAAAGCGGACACCGCCACAAACACAAAGAACACGAAAGCCTTGTGTTTACTGATAATTCATATTTTTGGAACAGCCGACAAGAACACGGCAACGCCGTCGATTACCTCGTCAGACACATGGATATGGATTTTGTGGGTGCGGTTGTGGCGTTGACCATAAACGAATTGAAACATGATAAAAAAGAATCACCAATAAAGGCATTTGATTTTCATGGTATAGCTTTAAACTCAAACTGCGACAAAGCAAAAGCATATTTACGGATAAAACGACACATCGGGCAAGGGGTTATAGACCTTCTCGTTGATAAACGGTTACTGTTTCAAGAAAAGCAAACGAACAACATCATTTTTCCCATGCACGATGAAAACGGCAATCTCGTGGGTGCAGAACTTCAAGGTGTGACCGCCAAGCGGTTCAAGGGCATCGCAAAGGATAGCAAGTACGGGCATGGGTTCAACGTGCGGTTCTCTGATGATAACACGTTCGATTATGCGCTATTTTTCGAAAGCGCGGTGGATTTGCTTAGCTTTATAGACTATAAGTTGAATTATGAAAAAAAGAGCCTTAATCGGTGTATATTGGTTTCAATGGCCGGATTAAAAAAGGTTGTTGTTATGAACTATTTGAACCTCTATAAAGGCACGCAAGCCGTGCTATGCATCGACAATGACACCGCCGGGCAAACATTCGGGCACGAGATGGATTACGCCGACATCGAATTTTACGACCGCTCGCCCGATGAAGGGTTTAAAGATTGGAATGAACAACTTGCGTACGTCAAAAAGCACAGCAAGCCCATCCAACGGCTTATGAAGCGAGGGGCGGGGGATGATAGGAGCCCGAGATAGTGCGTTTTCTGCCCCGCGCCGAAAAACTTATTGTATAACAAATATAATGATTTTAAAAATACATTATGTATTGACATGTCCCACAGTTTGAAATACAATATCCAGTAGATAGAGGACAGGTTTTTGTCGGGGCTTATTACAAACCCAGTGAATGTCGGGCATGAACCGATAAGGCTCTATACCATCTACGCGCCGCCGGAGCACAAACACGGCACGGTACACCCCACGAAAGCGATAGCAGAAATGGAAGAGGGGCATTAAACCTTGAACCGAAGAAACCCGCCGTCGGCGGGTTTCTTCGTTGATACAGTTTAAAAATAAAAATCCGAACCCATGCGCGTCGGCATTGGTTCGGATTATATGGGATTCCGATTATTCTTCCTACATTTCTTCCGCTTTTAAAGCATCCGTTTCGTTTATCGTTTCAATCGTATTGTCATTTTCCGCTTGATTTTCGATTGCTTCCCCGGTTTCGTCCGGTTGCGCGACTTCTACCTTAGCCACGCTTACTTCGTACGCGGTCTTTTCCAACACCTCGCCGTCGTCCTTTTTCTTTTGATATATCCTGCTTTGCATACGCCCCCAAATGCGGATGTTTTCGCCCACGAGGAGCTTACCTGCAAAACGGGCGTTGCGACCCCACGCGATGCAGGGTATGTAGTCGGATTTATTATAGGAACGGTTAACGGCAACAAGGAGATCGGCGATTTCGCGGCCGAAGGGTGTGGTTCGATATACGGGCGGCTTGCAAAGGTAGCCGTTAAGGAAAACGTCGTTGGGGCTGGTTTCGGCAGGTTCGGTCAAGACCTCGATGTCGCGGGCGAACACCGTGAGCACAAGTTTGTTCTTGCGGTCGGCTTCCACATAGTTGTTATACGAACGGATTTGTCCGAGGACGCGTATGTGCGTGCCTATCATCATTACCGCACGGTCGATGATGCGTTCACTCACCGTTACGGGAAGGATGTCCGCACTGCCTGAAAGGCGCTCCACCTCCACGTCGAAGCGATAAAAACCCTCCGAATAAATTTCGTGGCTGAACGTGAATTCCGAGCAAATGCGCCCGCCGATATCGATGTAATTACTGGTGTTATCCATAAAAATTACCATCCTTTTTTATACGAATCCTATTTTAACACGATTAAATGTTTCATGTAAAGTATGGATTTCGTATTACTTGTGTGCTTGTAAAATTTATTCACATGTTGAATGCTTTAGAACCGTCTTTTCCTACCACCGCCCAAGCCGCAGCCGCACCCAAGGATGTCACGGGGGCGGAAAATTCCTGCGGCGGCCGGGTTACGCCTTCGATGTCCACGAATGAGCGTTGTATGCATAATTGCAAGCCATCCTCGGTTACGCTGGATGCGGTGATGCACGCACGCGGATTAAAGCCGTAGGTGATAACCTTCGCTTGGTTTTGCCCAAGGGACGCGAAGATTTCGACATTATCCGCGTTTATAACCAAATAATCGTCACATGTCAATGATGAAATCAGATCGGAAAGAATCGATGCGGAATTATCCGCTACCAACACGTTTATTTTTGGTCCATATGATTGGTTATCCGTAATATGGTAACAACTCGCCGCACCCTTGCATAATTGTAAAAAAGCCCTTGCCATTTTATGTCCGTTTGTACCGACCATTCCCACCGATGGCATTTTTACATCCCTCCCATGTTTATCATTTTTCTCCGTTGGTTTTAATAATATGCATCAAATATATGGCTAATGATTAGGAGGGGAATATGAATCCAAGCGATTATCCGACAAAATACAATTTGTTGCAAGCGAAGCAAAGTTTACGATTAGCCATGCAAGGTTATGACTTGATGGACAAAAAACGGCGGATATTGTTAACGGAACTCCGTGCGGCAAAAAAAAACTTCGACGCGATTTGCGCCGAAGCCGATTTTGCTGTACATAAGGCCTACGAAGCGTTGGAAGAGGTCCATTTAGAAATGGGGCGCGACGCGGTTGAACGTATCCGCCATGAACCCCGTTATTCCCTTGCCGGTACGACCGCATCCCTTGATGAAGCGTTTTTAACATGGCAACGGGCTAAAAAAACGCTGGTAATCCTTTTCGGCGCGTTGGAAAGGATTCATTACCTCACACAAGGCATACGTAAAGCGCAAAAAAAGGCCGCCGCATTGGGTAATGTCACCATTCCAACCTACGAGGCACGCATCAGGTACATACAATCACAACTGGAGGAACGTACGAGGGATGAATTGGCGAGGCTGAAAGCGGTTAAATCAAGGCATCCTTAAAATCCGTCAGCGTATGGTCCGCCAAGCGTTTGATTTCCTCCCAATCGGCCGCGTCCTGTCCATCGTATACGGCGCAGACGGTCATGCCTGCGCTCTTCGCGCTCTTCACCGCCGGCAGGATATCATCGAACACGACGCAATCCCCGGGTTTGGCGTTTAGTTTCTTCGCCGCCAGTAAAAATACATCGGGGCGCGTTTTGCCGTACGCCACGTCCTGCGTCGTACATATCACATCGTATAAATCGAATATACCGTGGTTCTTAAGCGCGGGTACATGGAATTCCGGCGGCGCGGCGGTAGCCACGGCCAATTTGTGCCCGTTTGCGTGTAAGCGCAGGATATATTCCTTCGCGCCGGGTTTCATTTCTATATCGTTTGTGTATGCGTCCACGGCCGAAGCCAAAAATTCCTTCATCAATTCCTCCGGCGTTTCGGGTAAGCCGTATGTTTCTTTCGTATATAACGCCACTTGCGGAAAGGGCATCGCGGCAATCACTTGCTGGTAATCCATGGGGAAGGGGATACCGCGTTTTTCAAAGAATGCGCGGTTGACTTTATTCCATACGCGTGCGCTGTCCAAAATGGTACCGTCCAAATCGAAAATATACGCCCGCATGGGTACGTTCCGCGTCGCGACGAAGTCCACGCCCGTGTCGGCGGCGTTTCGTAAGACAACGTCACCCGCGGCAAACGGCGCTTCACATACGATCGTGTGGACTTCGCGCACCGCATCCATGATTTTACCCTTCGGGATGGGGCGAGCCGTCTTAACCGACAGCATGGGTGTCAAACCGCCGCGTATACGTACGGATGTGGTGACGTTACGTGTGGGGTTCGTTAATTCCTCCCTGCCGTACGTTATACCCTTACCGCACAAATGACCGGATACTTCACCCGCGTCCGTTACGTTTAACATACATCCCGCCGGGCAATTGACGCAAATACACGCTAACATAATGCACTCCTGATTGTAACGCCGATTTCCCCGATATCTTTATTTTCGGGTAACACGATCTTCACCCGTTCCATTTCGCTAGGTACGATGATACGTCTTTTTAACGTACGGATGGGTTTGTTATCGGTTGATATCTCGATCGTTGCGTCGTTATACACCGCGTCGCTGCGGAAAGAAAGGGTATGCGCGGCCTTTGGGTTCTTTTTATCGGGGATGATCGCCATAGGTACGGTGTAGCGTACGCCTGCGAATGGTTTTACGGGAATGCCGCATGGGGAGGGGTTGCCGTTCCCCGCACCCCCGTTCCGTATATACCGTACGGCACATTCCGCCGCTTCGTACGCTTCCTGCGTTACATAATCCACCAAATCATGTACATGCAGCGCATTCCCGCAGGCGAATACGCCCGGGATGTTCGTCTCCAACCGATCGTTGACGATTGCGCCCCCCGTAACGGGTGAAAGCGCAACACCTATTCCGCGCGCCAATTCATTTTCGGGGATCAAACCGACCGAAAGCAACAAGGTATCGCAGGTGATCAACCGTTCATCCTTTTTTACGGGTCGAAGGTTTTCATCCACGGGGGCGACCCATACACCCGTCAACCGTTTCACTCCCACGGTACGCGTTACGGTATGCGACAGATACAGCGGTATGCCGTAATCGTTCAGGCATTGTGCGATATTACGCTTTAACCCGCCGCTGTGGGGCATGATTTCGTATACGCCGAGTACCTTCGCCCCTTCCAACGTAAGCCGCCGCGCCATGATTAGACCGATATCACCCGAACCCAATATCACTACGCGTTTGCCCGGGAGGATTCCCTTCATATTAACCAATGCTTGCGCCGTACCCGCCGTATACACCCCAATACCCCGACCGCCGGGGATACCCACGGCACCCCGCGACCGCTCGCGGCAGCCCATCGCCAAAATGACCGCACCTGCCCGTTTTTGCACCAAACCCTTGTGCGAAACGTACGTAATCTCCCGTTCCGCCGACAATCCCGTCACCATCGCGTTCATCGCGAAACGGACGTCCAACTGCATCGCGCGGTCAAGCAAGCGGGCGGCGTATTCCGGCCCCGTCAATTCCTCTTTGAAAATATGTACCCCAAAGCCATGGTGGATGCATTGGTTGAGTATGCCGCCAAGCGCCGCGTGGCGCTCGATGACCCATACGTCGTCAAGCCCTTCCTCCCGCGCGCGTATCGCCGCGGACAAACCCGCCGGCCCGCCGCCGATGATGGCAAGGTCCATGGTATCATCTCCAATCCACGCCATTATATTTATATTGCCCGTTTTATACAAATCATTGCACAAAATTTTTATAGGCATATAATCAATTAACGGCACAAACAAGGGAAGGTATCGGTTATATGATAGACATTAATTTATTGCTTTTTATCGCGATCATCCTGTTGTCAACAAAAGTATTGGCTATATTCATGAAGCGGATCCATTTGCCTCAGGTCGTCGGCGCTCTGATTGCGGGCGTGTTGCTGGGGCCTTCCGTCTTTGGACTGATCGCGCCGAATGAAGTGATTTCAACCATCGCGGAATTCGGCGTTATCCTTTTATTATTTACCGCGGGAATGGAAACGGATTTTAAGCAATTGCGCGATTCGATGAAATCATCCGCGCTTATTTCCGTATTGGGTGTGGCGGCGGCGCTGGGCGGCGGGTTTGCCGTGGCGTTCCTGTTCGGCAAGCCTTCCTTCGAGAGCTTTTTTATCGGCGTTGTCATCGCCTCCATGTCAACCAGCATTACCGTTGAGGTCCTGCAGGAAATGGGTAAGCTCAAAACAAAAACCGGTACGGCATTGTTGGGGGCGTCGCTGTTCGACGACGTGATCGTAATCGTGATGCTTGCCGTTTTGATGGGTATGGGGACGGACACGGGTGGTTTATCCGTCGCGTCGATAGCCTTTACCCTGTTAAAAATCGCCGGCTTTTTTATCTTCGCTTTTATGGCGGGGTATTTTATCAACAAGCTGTTTAATTATATGCACAGGATATTCGGCGAAAGGAGAAGGCTGACGATTTTCGCCATCGCTTATTGTTTTGCGATGGCGTACCTTGCGGAATTGTTTGGGTTGGCCGACATAACCGGAGCATATATCGCAGGCGTGTCGTTATGCTCCACGCGGTGCGTCGAATCACTTGAAACGAAGGTGCACGACATATCATATATGTTTTTTACGCCCGTTTTCCTGGCGAATATCGGTATCCATACTTCCTTTAGCGGAATGATGGGCAGTTTGGTGGCTTTTTCGGCCTTTCTCGTGGCAGCCGCCATTTTATCCAAATTTATCGGTTGCGGGTTGGGCGCAAAGCTGTGCGGCTTTACCAACCGCGAAAGCGTGCAGGTGGGCGCGGGGATGATCGCACGCGGCGAGGTTTCGTTTATCGTCGCCGCAAAGGGTATCGCCGTGGGTTATATCGGTATCCAATTATTCCCCAGTATTATCGTTGTGGTATTGGTGACGGTATTGATTACCCCGTTGTTATTAAAAGCCGCATTTGGTAAAGGGTAAATGAAAAATCGGCCAAATTCCAAGAAGCCGTCGGGAAAGGGGAAATTGGGCAGTAGTGGGAAGGGAGTAAGCCAATGGATTAAACAATAGTGAAAACAAAAAATCAAAAGATAGGGTCATAAAGCGCAAACGTTCGTCCAGCCTTGCCATGATATCCTTGAATTCCAGTATATTGGTTACCCGTTTGAAATTATAAGCCAAACACAATAAA
>WRDO01000025.1 GCA_009779755.1 Defluviitaleaceae bacterium
AAGGCTGGACGAACGTTTGCGCTTTATGACCCTATCTTTTGATTTTTTGTTTTCACTGTTGTTTAATCCATTGATTTACTCCCTTCCCACTACTGCCCAATTTCCCCTTTCCCGACGGCTTCTCAGACATTGGCCGCATATATGTACATAACATCCGTGGTAGACTAACGCAGCAGCAACGACCGAGGCAACCGATAGCCAAGGGCGGGTTTTGCCTTCCCCGAGAAGGGGCCTTCGGACCCTGAAACGGGGCGCACCGCACCGTGCCGGTTTTTCCTCAACACCTGCTGTAAATTATACCGCTCCGTAACACCGCCATGCCCCGCGGAAGGGGGTAGTGCATCCGACCAAGAGCTCAGTCGAATGTATCACCCACGACGTCACCTTCCAGAAGGCACGGCAACCAAGCCCTCATGAGGCAATGTAACGCAATCGGGTACCCGGGCACATAAAGTAAAAACAAGCGATTTAACGCAAAAAGGTTAGCTTACCGTGGATATACCATGGCGAGCCAACCTCTTTTTATATTACGTTGTTTATATATTCAACGGCATAAAGCGGCAGGTTTATTAATCCGTCCTGTTCTTTATAATCAGCCATGGAACTCCTTACGGAGGTTTTTGGGTTAAACTTTTCCCTATATAATTTAAGGCTCTTTGCCTGCAAATTAATTTCGGCCTTTACTTCAAGGGGGATTACTTCGTTCCCGTTATCAAGGATAAAGTCCACTTCCGCACTTCCCTTGTCGTTCGTCCAGTAATACGGTCTTATGTTCCTCAGCGTTTTTAATTGTTGAAGGACATATTGCTCCGTTAAGGCTCCTTTAAACTCCTTAAACAAATCATTACCGTCGAGCAAAACATTTTGCCGCAGCCCTGTCATACACGAAAGCAAACCCACATCCAATAAGAATAATTTAAACGTTTTTAAATCTTCATAAAATTTTAACGGTAGGTTCGGTGTCATCGCTTTATATACATGATGGATTAATCCGCAATCGGAAAGCCACAACATGGCAAGTTCATATTCCTTCGCCCGCGCACCCTCTTTGATTAGCCCATAGATAAACTTCTTATTTTCTTTGGCAAGCTGCGCGGGTACACTGTTCCATAGCATACGTATTCGCGGGACGATTTCGTTTGGGGCATGTTTTGAAAAATCCTGTTCATAAGCGTTTAATATCCGTTGTTGGATTTCCCGCACTTCAATAAAGTCCTTGTTTTCCAAAAAATACAGTACGGCTTCCGGCATACCGCCGACATAATAATAATATTTTAACAGGTCAATGTATTCCTGTTTAAACGTCGAAACCATCGCATAATCGTTTTTTTCCAGTAGCTCCACGAACCGTTCTTTACCCATTGCCCTCATAAATTCCGAAAAGGACAAAGGGAATAAATCCATAAATTCAATTTTGCCGACCGGGAATGATGTGCCTTGATGTAAAGCAACACCGAGCATTGATCCCGCGCATATAATTTGATACTGCGGCGCGTTTTCGTAAAAATATTTAAGTGATGTCAACGCTTTCGGGACTTCTTGTATTTCGTCAAAAATAATAAGCGTATCGGCGGGATTGATTTTTTTACCCGAAAATAATTCCAAACCGGTGATTATACGTTCCGCGTCCAAGTCCGTGTCGAACAATCCCTGCATACGCCGGTTATTATCGAATGAAATATAAACGGTTTCGGTGAATGCTTCACGCCCGAATTCTTTCATCAGCCATGTTTTACCGACCTGCCTTGCACCGCGGATAATCAAAGGTTTTTTATTGGCCTTCGCTTTCCACCGGTATAATTGCTCCATTGCGGTACGATACATAAAATCACCCCGTCCACCGTGTTTTATTATAATCGTTTTATATGATTTAACCGAATGATTCCCCGCCCATGACCTCGGTCAACTCCTGCATACGTTCCAACGGAAACGGCGGATTGCTGAGGGGCCTTAGGGCAATGGACATTAATTTTAGGGGACTGTCGTCGGCGGCGATGCGGTTGGATGATATGTACCCGCAAACCTTGCAACGGTGGAGGAGCGCCCATTCACCGTTTTTTCGTACCCATACGCCGATGGCTTCCATGGAGCCGCCGCAATCGGCCTCGCGGTCGCCGGGTTCGATGTCCAAATGTTGGCTGGAGAGGCATACGGGGCAATGGTTGCGGTGTTCCGAACCCGCACCCGCGGGATATACGTCATATCCGCAGGTCTTGCATTTAAAACCTTCGTTGCAAGGGTTTGTCTTGTAGTACCCCTTCGTGAATTGCTTGCGTTTGTTTTCGCGGTTCATATCGATTCCCCCTTGCGGTGATTATACCGCGACGGGGGTCAATTGAACATCCCGTAAGCCAACAAACCCGCGATAACCAAGCACGCCAATATCATGGCTATGTTGATAAAAAAATCCCGGCGCCCGGGTAAACGCTTCGCGGGGAGCGGCGGGGCTTCGGGTGCATAACCCGTCACTTGTGTCGGGGGAAAGCCCGCAGGCAAGGGTTTCTTGTTTTTTATCATATAATTATGGATGATTTTTTCCGCTTCGGCTACCATGTCCACGGGGACTTCATGCCTCGGCGCGTGGGGTTTTACGATAAAGATAGCCTGATCGTACCATTTGTTCGCGTCGCCTTGGATGAGGATGACCCGCTCGGCTGTTGTCATTGTATACCCTCCCGTTTATAATCGTTTCATTCCATGGGAATTTTCGCCATATATAAGGAGGCTTATACCATGTCCGCGATCGAATCGAACCGCCGTTTTATGCATTGCCCGTCTTTTAAGGAGAAGATGGCCGAGAGCGACCAATCCAAGGAAGTCGCCGCGCCGCCGTTCCACAACGAGCTTACCGTTGACCCCATCACGCTTACCCCCTTCAAGGGCCCGCTCCACTGCCCCGCATACGAGGATTTATTGGACAAACGACGTTCCCTGCGTACGTACGACACGGATAAACCGTTGACGCAGGAGCAATTGTCCTTTTTATTATGGAGCGCACAAGGGATACAGTTTACGCGGGGTCATTCCAGCTTTCGGCCCACGCCGTCCGGCGGCGCGCGCCATCCTTTTGAGACGTATATCGCCGTCCGATTCGTCAGCGGCATCCAACCCGGTTTATACCGCTACGTGCCGCAATCCGATATCGGCGAAAAAAAGGCCACGATCGGACGGATCGGCGACCTCGATTACGAAAACGAAATCGGGCCGATGCTCATGGGGCAAACCTGGGCGGTGAAAGCCCCTGCCGTACTGTTCTACACCTGTGTGCCGTACCGCGCGGAATGGCGTTACGTGGATATGGCGCACCGCGTCATGCTCATCGACTTGGGGCACCTCGGGCAGAACGTGATGTTCAGCGCGGCGGGTTTGGGTTTGGGTAGCTGCTGCATGGCGGCGTACGACCAAGCGCTGTGCGATAAAACGTTGGGCGTGGACGGTATCAACGAATATACCGTATACGCCGTTTCCGTGGGTGCGGCGAAATGACGCGGTATATTTGCAATCCCCTGCCCTTACCGTACCGTTACCAAGTGAAGCATTGCGGCGAAAATGACGTCAGAATGTTCCGCGAGGCCGCCGACCCCACATTGATACGGTTTAAGGACATGTTCTATATGTTCGTGTCGATGAGCGGCGGGTTTTGGTATTCGAAGGATTTGTATGAATGGACGTTTAAGGAAACACCCGAGCTGCCCAATTACGACTACGCCCCCGATGTGCATGAAGTAAACGGGCGCGTTATCTTCAGCGCGTCGCGGGGGGACAAACCGTGTACGTTCTACGCAAGCGGCGACCCTTTAATCGAACCGTTCGCGGAAGTCGCTTCGCCGTTTGTCTTTTGGGACCCGGCGTTGTTCCAAGACGACGACGGGCGCGTGTATTTTTATTGGGGCTGCGGGAATGAGCACCCCCTTTGGGGCGTAGAGATGAACGCGGATACGTTTGGGCCGTTGGGCGAAAAGGTTGCCGTCATGAAAGCACAACACGATATCCACGGCTGGGAACGTATCGGCGAAAATAACCAAAATCCCCACGACCATCCCTATATCGAGGGCGCGTTCGTTAATAAGGTGAACGGTAAATATTACCTGCAATATTCCGCACCGGGTACGGAGTTTAACGTATACGCAAACGGCGTGTACGTGGCCGACACGCCGCTCGGGCCGTTCGAATACCAAAAGCACAACCCGTTCTCGTCGCGGCCGGGCGGGTTCATAACCGCCGCGGGGCACGGCAGCACGGTACAGGATTTTGACGGCAATTGGTGGCATATCGCCTCCATGCGTATCAGCGTCAATGAGATATTCGAACGGCGGTTGGGGTTGTTCCCGTGTGACTTCGACGCGGACGGGGTTAAGCATTGCAACCAGCACTTCGCGGATTACCCGTACGCGTTGCCGAAGGGGAAACGCGGGGACATGGGCCGCACCGCGCCCGAATGGAATCTGCTTTCCTACGGTAAAAAGGCCACGGCATCGTCATACCAAGCGGGATATGAACTGGACAAGGGTACAAACGAGGATATTTGCACGTGGTGGGCCGCGGACAGGGGTGATTTATCCCCGTGGTACCAATTGGATTTGGGCCGCGTATATAAGGTACACGCGGTACAGGTGAACTTCGCCGACCATGTTTTGACCCCCCCGTCGGATTGGGACGCAAACCCGCAAAGCGTGGTGTACGGGCGAAGGATTTACAACGATTCGGGCGAGCTTTCATTTTTACTGGAGGGTTCGGCGAACGGAGACGAATGGATTACGCTGAAGGATACGCGGCACGCGGCGCAGGATAATCCCCATGATTTGATCGTACAACGTGAAGCGGCGGATTTTCGTTATATCCGTATTTCCCATATTTCCCACGCGGTGGACGGTGCGGTGGCGATCAGCGGGCTCCGCGTATTCGGCGCGGGTAACGGTATGCCGCCCGCCAAGGTCAAGGCCGTGGAGGCAAAACGTTCCGACGAAGGGATGGACGTATCCCTGTCATGGCCGCCGATCGATGGCGCCGACGGTTACAACGTACGCTACGGCATCGCGGCGGATAAGCTGTACAACAGTTGGCAGCTGTTCGGCAAAAATGAATTGAACCTCTCGTTCCTGAGTAAAGGCACGGAATATTATATCGCCGTGGACGGCTTTAACGAAAACGGCGTTACCGCAGGCGAAATCCTTAAGGTGTAACGGATGGACAAGGATAATAAACGCGCGCTTACCCACTACCTGATCATCGTCTCTTTGGCGTTGGCCTTCTTGGTTGTGGGTAACCGCGTGGTGGGTTACACGCCTGAGGAGCGTGACAGCAACGCGAATGTCTACCGCGCACGGGTGACATCGGTCGTCAGCGAGCAGGAGCATGTGAGCGGCGATGAAATATGGCGGTCGATCGTCCTTGAAGCGGAGATAACCGAAAAAGGGGAACGCCGCGGTGACAGGGTGCAATTCACCCAAAACGTGCGGGGGCACTTTTTAGAGCGGTTCCCGCGGGCGGCGCAAGCGGGTGACCGCGTTATGCTGGGCGTATCCCCGCAAGGCACATGGAATTTTATCGATTACGTACGCGTCCATCAAATCATTATCTTGGGCGGGATATTCGTCGCGCTGATCCTCATTTTCGGGCGGATCAAGGGCTTTAACGCGTTGCTTGCGTTGGGGTTAACCGCAGGAGCGGTATTTTTGGTGTTTATCCCGTCGATTTTCGAAGGGCGTAATATTTACTTGTCATCGATTATCGTGTGTGTCTATACGGTTCTGGTTACGTTATTCATCATCAACGGCGTTTCGAAGAAAACGGCCGCCGCGATTGCCGGATGCTTGGGGGGTGTGGTGGCCGCGGGGTTGATTACGTTTATCATGAACACCTCTATGATGCTGACGGGTATTACGCAAAGTGAATCCATACACTTGTTACACTTAACGGCGACGCCGATTAACCTGAACGCGATCATCTTCGCGGGGATCATCATCGGTGCGGTGGGCGCGATCATGGATATGGCCGTTTCGGTTTCGTCTTCGCTGTGGGAAATCAAAATAAAAAAGCCCGACACGGACTTCGGCGAAATCTTTACATCGGGTTTACAAATCGGCAAGGATATTTTGGGCTCGAACATCAATACGCTGATACTCGCTTATATCGGGAGCTCGTTGACGATTATCCTGATCTTCCTCGGCTTCGACGTTTCGATTTTCCGTTTGATGAACCGCGAGCTGGTTATCGTGGAATTATTAAAGGCCATCGTCGGCAGCTTCGGCATTTTCCTGACGATGCCGCTGACGGCATTCGTGTGCGCGGTGCTGTACACCCGTAAGAAGGAAGAGGTTATCGAAATATACTCACCCTTCGATTAGGGGTTTATCAGGAACCCGTCCATCCAAAGGATTCGCTCTTCCAAGAAGTGAATCAGAAAATCCACTTGCCCGCGGAAGGTATCGATCGCCACGATATTACGCGGGTTGGGCCAAATATAGCGACCCATTATAGGCCAACGCTCAAAGTTGCGTTCGAAATTGTCCGCATACACTTCCGCGAGGAAATCCACGCGTTCGATCGTTTGCCTTACGTACGTATCACGTATCCTTTGCCAGCGTTCAGCGACCGCTTCACGGAAAGCGGGTATTTGCATCAACGCGCGGAACCATATGTTAACCGATGCCGCCCATATACCCTGCGGACTGTAGCCGCCTTGGTATGCGTGCTGCCCTTGGTAATACGCGTTGCCCGCGGAAATGTCGAAATCCCACACGGGGCCCATAACCAAACGCCGTTCGTTTCCCTGACCCGTTATCGTCATAAATACGCTGGAAAATCCCACGTCTTGATTCTTAAACAATTCCTGCACCAAATAAAAATCCACGAAACTATCCTTACATATCAAATCGAATACTGCTTCGTCCTGCCGGAACATGTGCGCCTCCGCATTGGCGATAAACCGCCGCACGTATTCCGCGTGGCTTTCGGTACGCACGCTTGAGCGCGGGTACCGTATTTGATAATGCCTTGAATTGACGGTGACGAAGTCCAACCCGCGCACGGCATCCCCCTCCACTTGCCGATGGTCAAATTGGATGAAGTATTCGCTGATATACGGGTCGGCGTGGCCTTGCGCCCGAACACGCCCCGGGCCGACCTCCGGTTGGATGCAAAGCATGTATACCCCCTGATACAACCCGTTGATATACAAATCCACGAAACGGGCATACGGGGCAAAGTCCATACCGTCGAGCATCCCCGCCAAATAATACGCGGCGTAATTACGCATGAGGGTCTTATCCGAATGGTTGGCGATCAGCGTCCAGTTGCGGGCGGCATGGTCGCTGCACAGCATCGTCCGCGCTTCTTCGAAGCGGAGACGGTAGGGCCGCTTGGGTAAACCCCACGAGGAATTGCCCCGCCCCCTGATTTGTGCGGCTATATTTTCAAACGAGTAGGCTTCGATGGTGTTATCCATGGAAACGGCCGCATCCACCCAATCGATGCGGTTGGCGATCGGCCGTTGGTCGGTATCGATATGTAAAGCGGGGAAGGGAAAACCCAAACCCATCGGGCTTGTAGGTACTTGGATATACGGTGTATAATCATCGCGGCTTGCCCGATGCAGCACCCACGCCGCAACCAAAACCGCAACGACAAAAGCCAAAACAAAATATTTTTTCATCTTTCCCCCAAAACACACAGAAGGAGCTGCACAAGCAATGGGAAGATTCGAAACGCTTCGCGAAATGCTCGGCAACCCGCAATTAAGCCTACTGGAAGACGTACCACCCGCTTATATCATACTAACGTTGGGGGTGGCCGCTTTTTGCGGATTGATCGTCTACCTCGTATACCGCTATTTTAACCGAAACGTGCTTTATAATGAAAGTTTTAACCTGCTCATCATCATGGTAAGCGTGGTGACCGCTTTTATTATCATCACCATCGGGACCAACCTCGTGTTGTCGCTGGGTATGGTGGGCGCGCTGTCTATCGTACGCTTCCGCGCGGCGGTGAAGGATCCGCTGGATGTGGGTTTCCTCTTTTGGGGTGTAGCCGCGGGTTTGACGGCGGGCGCGGGGATGCATACCGTCGCGCTCTTGGGTACGGCGTTCGTGGCTTTTATATATATCACGTTCTTCTATATACGTTTGGATAAGCGGTCGTTTTTATTGATAATCCGCTACGGCACCGCGGCGGAAGCCGACGTAAATTCGAATCTGACCAAAATCAAGTACAAATTAAAGAACAAAACCCACGGCACCGATTATACCGAACTTACCGCCGAGGTTAAAATCAAGGAAAACGAATCCGCGTTCCTTGAACCTCTGCGGGAAATCGAAGGCGTGGAAAACGTAGTGCTGGTGGAATATACCGGGGATTTCGCGTAGAACATATGATTATCCGGAAAAGGGTTGTTTTTCCTGTATAGCTCCGGGCGGGAGGGCGGGCGGAAGTTCCAACGCCGCGCTGAACGCAATCGGGTGATGAACGGCTCCGTCCGCGAAGTGGTTGCATCGGTTGACAAGCACCCGATGCCAACCACGTAACGCGCCCGTTCGCCGTTCATCACCCGATTGCGTAGGCGCGGCTTATGGAACATCCCCCCACCCTGCCGCCCTGCTTGACGGGAAACACAATTTACGTCAAACGGGGGGTAATGACGTTAAGGTCGATACAATAACACGGTTCTTGTTCGTATAAGGAGGAAATTCGTAATGCAATATCACGAAACATATAAAAAATATGGAGATGAACAGTATCTTGTAAACATGGTGTTAATAGATGATATTATACGTTTTGGATGTTCAATCGGATTAAATGGAAGCAGCCGTGTGCTTGACCTATGTTGCGGGTACGGCACTATGTTGAAGGTATGGAATGAAGTCTTTAATATTGGTGGGAAAGGTGTAGACATAAATTCGTCATTCATCGAAAATGGATTATCACGCTTAACCAGTAGCCGGATTAATTTAATATGCGGCGATGTTTTGAAATACGAAGATTGCGAAAAGTACGATGTTGTCGTTTGCACAGAACTTTCGACCGGCTTGTTTAACAATTTTAGTGAAGGAATTATTTTTCTTAAACGGTTTCTAAAACCTAACGGTATGATTGTGTTTGGCAAGCTGTTTTCCGAAGTAGAAAACCCACCGCAAGAACTTATTGATTTTGACGGTTCGCTTCCTACGTTAGGCGAGATATATGATGAAATAAGGCAACTGGGGTACTTAATTACATCAATGGCAAGTGGTTCAGATGCGTCATGGGAAAGATATATAATGCGCGAATCAAAACAACTACTGACCCGGTTGCGGAAAGCGCCACAAGATGAAAGTTTATTGGAATGGACAAATAAATGGCATAAAATTTACTATAATTTTCGGCGACCATGTGAAAATTGGGCATTGTTTGGCATTGAAAATTGTAAAGCGAAGGATTGAAAAAAATTCATTTGTATTAAAATTATCGTTGATACGGGCGTTTGTACGTTGAGGTTGATACAAATGCAAGAAACCCCAATCATATGGTGTGTGCCGTGAAGGATGAAAATAACGCAAGAACCCATGCCTATACTATTCGTTGATGTACCTCATGCAATAATTGCAAACTTCTTGCTACGCTATTATTACTTGCTTTGATTTCCAAAGCTGAATATAAATTTGGAATATGCGCAAAGCCTTTCAATACTTTGTCAAAGTCAACCGAGCCATCACCAACAGCCACGTGCGTACCCGTTTCAAAACTTGCGCCTTTTGATTTTTGTAACGCATCGCTGATGTGCAGTCCTTTTACATTTTTATTCGCTAAGAATTTAATAATTTCATCTTCCGAATATCCGTCATAATAATTGTGTGAGACATCAATAAGCACGCCCAAGTCGGGATGGTGGTCGATAAATTTTACAAAATCACTTAACCCATCAAACAAGAAATACTTGCCTGATACATGAGTTTCCAATGATAATGAGAAAGTACTTTTCAAGGCAATGCTCAACCATTTATCTATCGTCTTGTGAATAAGTTCATAAATTGATTTTTTATCATCTTCCGATAATCCATAAACACTTTTGCATGGATGGAGTGATATATCGTGCATATTATTTTTTGTTGCAATTTCAAAGCACTGTGCCAAAGCAACATCAAAAGTATCACGGTCAGTTGTAGAATTATGTAAACCACCAAAATGCAGAGTCAGTTTAAAATCTTGAAAATAATCGGGTATGTTGTTTATATCTAACCTAAACTTATTTTTATAAAGCGAGGGGGTGATATGAATACCCCCAAAGCCATATGATTTGGCAACATCATAAATAAATTGCCACCTGTCGGCTTCTGATGTTATGTTTTTTATCTTTTCGGTATTTTCAAAGCCTATTTCGTCCATCGAAAAATACATAATTACATCGCCCGATATAAATTTTTACGCACGTACCACGTTGGTTGCACATAAGTGCGTTGTTCATTATAATATTACCTCATGAATTTCTTGATTCGGTAAAAATCTGTACCGTGGCTTGAAAATTTGGGTTCTGTCGATTGAAAATATATCATCATCGTTACTGAACTGATAATTAAATCCCGCCAGCAAGTCACGTCCCAATAAATTCCTGAAATCTTGCTTTTCATCCATTATAATTTGAAATGGCCAATATTTACCTTCGTACTCAAATATATTAATTAAAGGCAACTGAACATATCCTGCATCTATTTTATCTCCGGAGGCAGTTGTTGGTTTATCTTTGTCCTCGAACACGATAGCATTTTTTTGAATCCAATCTATATCATATCCCAAACGCCACAACTCCGGCTTTGAAATTGTTGACGTATCAGCACCGGTATCTACTTTAAATCGCACAGGCAACATGGTTACGGCGTTTATCGGTTTTATGTCTATCGGAACATAGACCCTGCCAAATTCCGAAAATCCAATCTTATTCATAGTACACCACGTTTCCTATGGACGGATAAGGTTCTGTTAATGTACCATACATGGAAGCTACTCTTTGACCTTTATATTCATCCATAGATACTTTCATCAAGTCCCTTTGGTCATCCGCAATATAAATCACATACCCAAGGTCATTGTCACATCGGTCAACAATTTCAGTTATGACCATCATAAAATATTTCGTTGGGTATTTTTTCACCGCATCCTGCGTGGTCATAATTTCGTTTACTTCGATTTTTTCCAACATAGCAATTCCTCCCTGTCAATATAAATTATGTTCGTTTGGTTGCTTTCGATTATAGCATAATGGATATAACACCGTCACAATCATTACGCCACCCAATGCCCTGATGAATTATCCATAAAGCGTTATTTCCACCCTCCACAGCACACGTTCTAACATTTCGTTGTATCAAAATCAACGTCAAATAGGGGTTGATTTAACAAGAAAGCTACCGAAGGCAAGCAACAGCAGAAAAGACAATTACTTTGACTTCGGCCCTACTAGAGCACAAGTTGGGTTGGATATTCCAAAAGAAAAAACGGGATGCCAACACACCGGACACCAGTGGGGCGGGGGCGGGCGGACGTTCCATAAGCCGCGCCTACGCAATCGGGTGATGAACGGTGAACGGGCGCGTTATGTGGTTGGCATCGGGTGCTTGCAACCGATGCAACCACTTCGCGCACGGAGCCGTTCATCGCCCGATTGCGTTCAGCGCGGCGTTGGAACAGCCGCTCGCCCCCGCCCCACGGAATTAAAACAAGTAAGACAGCCCCTTTTTCACTCCAATCCCGCCAATTGCAAATTATCAAGCGTAAGCGCCTTCGTAAAGGGGTTGATCGTGCGGTTGATCAACTCGAGGGCTTCCTCCGCCTTGGGGATTTCGTACCAATGGGTGAGGCGGACGCTTTCGGTGGGATAATTGTGGGTGTGAAGCGTAACGTCGCCAAGGACGAATTGCTCGGCGAACCAAAGCAATTCGGTGAGGGATAAATCGGTACGGACATGGTCGCGGTAGGTGGAGATAAATTCGGGGATACGCAGGACCGTGCGGGGCGAAAGGAGTTCGTCCATCATCGCGCGGATGAAGTGCTGTTGGTTTCTCATACGTTGGTAATCGGATATATTGCGGCCGGGGTTGTTGCCCAAACGGTACCGTACGAAGTGCAGGGCCTGCTGCCCGCCCAAACGCTGCTGCCCCGCGGGGATGTTGATATGCAGGTCGTCGCAGGGGTCGGTATAATACATATGGAAGGGGACGTTGATATTCACGCCTCCGACCGCATCCACGATGCGGATAAAAGCGCGTTCTTCCACGCTTACATAGAAGTCGGGGATAAAACCGATGACCGTTTGCAATTCCCGCTGGAGCTGTGCCACGCCGCCGTCGTGCCCGCGCCCGCCTTGACGCCCTACGGGGTAAGCGGAATTTATGCGGGCAATATTACGCTGCACGTTTATCCGCGTATCACGCGGGATGCTGACGATATGAGCTTCCCTTCTTACCGCGTCGAAGGAAGCCACCATGATCGTGTCCGTGTTGAGCCCCGAATCGTAGCCGAAGAGGAGTAAAGTGAAAAAATCCTTCCTGCGCACCCATTCGTCCTGTATCGGGAGCTCCGTATTGACCCGCTCATCGTCCGGGTGGGCGTCCACGATATCAAAGGCCGGGTAGTTGCGTTCCGGGTTAATGACTATTTCGGGGAAAAAAGGCATTATCGCATGGGCGGGGATGGCGGGCGGGGAAATAACCATGCGTAATAAAAATACCGTGCAGGCGACGATCGCCAACCCGCCGAATAAAGTGAGCAAAAACGATTGATAGAACCTTTTGCGAAGCCGACCGCTTTTTAACATGCCTGCCGCCTTTTTTATTTGTAATAATCGCTTTATTTTGACACGCTTATACTATTTTTTCAATAGAGGCATGTATATAATGGGACGTAACGAAAGGGGGTTCGGTTGTGTTCGCGAAAAAAGCCCCGGCGATATTCGCATTGATCGCGATGTTTACGTTGATCGCGTTATTTTTTGTCCGTTCCCGCGACCATAACATCGGCACGATGGAAGTCACCGTCTTCGGCATCGGACGTGCGGACGCCATCTTGATCACCACCGAAAACCACGCCGTGATGATCGACGCCGGCGAAAACCGCCACGGCGAATATTTGGTTGCGCGCTTGGCCGAATTGGGCGTAAAACGGCTTGATTACCTTATTATTACCCATTTCGACTCGGACCATGTAGGCGGCGCGCATATGATCATCGACAATGTGGAAATCGGTGAGGTGATCGTACCCAACTACAGCCGCGAATCACGGCATATGGAACGCTTTGACGCCTCCTTGGCAAACGCGGGATTGACACCCCATATATTAAAGGAACCTCGGCTTTTTAAATTGGATGGCGCGGCTTTTATCCTTGACCCTTCGAGGTTGGGATATGTCCATTTCCCCCGTTACGAGGATATCTCCGATTATGAACACGACGACGATCGTTTTTCCCTCGAATACACGCCTGACCTCGTGCCTGTCGGCGACAATTTTTCCATCATCACCTCCGTTTCCCACGGGGACAACCATTTCCTGTTCATGGGTGACGCGATGGAAATCCGCTTGGAGGAAGTATTGGCGAACGATGCTTTGATGGCGCCGGATTATACGTTTGTCAAATTGCCGCGCCACGGCCGCTTTACCGAACGCGGTTTGGAGCTTATCCATACGACGCGCCCGCGTTATGCCGTAATCACGGGCTTCCACCCCTCGGACATCAGAAAATACCGCCCCGAACGCCCCGCCGACGAACGCATAATATACGCGCTCGAATATATAGGTTCAAAAATCTTCTTCACCATGAGCGAAGGGGTAAGGTTTACGAGCGACGGCTCGCAGATATCAACGGGAGCGAATGGGTTTTAAGACATGGAAGGGATTGATAAAAAAATGGGGGGTACGGGGTGAAAATGGAATATTAATTATTTATTATGTAATATAAATATTATTATATTATTTTTATTTTGTTTTTGTCTTATCATGCCGGAAAAATAAGGATATTGTATTATATGTAACAAGCGGTATAATGAAAACTATGTACAAATATTGATTTTATGCGTTTTTTATTATGGTTTCGGGCTATAGTTACAATACAAATCACATCAACCGGAGGGAACATATATGAACGATAATCCCAACACCCACCAACAAACAAATAAAAAAACCATTGAAAAATTAACAAATTCCAATGTCTTATTGACCGGTATCGTTTTCGTCATTACGGGCGTAGCCCTAATTTTTTCAAGTAATGATATAGTTTCCGCCATTTCCATCATTGCGATCAGTATCGGATCGTCGTTGATTGCGAGTGCTTATATTGCGCGTCTTTATTCCCATTACATAGACCAACACAAAAGCAGCGATATCGATAAATGGGGGTTGGTAAAGATATTCAAGACAAGGAGCGAAATGTTAATCCAAAACGACGAATACATAAAGAATACCAAAAAAACCTTGGATTTTATATTATTCGCAAGCCTTAAAATGCTTCGTGATTCGGAAAATGATAAAATCATAAAAGAAAAGATTAAAAAAGGATTAAAAATTAATATATTGGCTGTCGATCCGGATTCAATATTCTTGGAGTTGCGGCACAAAACGAAAAAACTGACGGAGGGCAGCAGCAGGGATGACCACATAAGCCTGCATGAGTGGATTCTCAGTTTAAAGAAAGTAGCCCCAAATCCCGAAAATATAAAAATAAAGACTTATGATTATATGCTGTTGGAATGGTATATGAAAACGGATGATTACATCTTTGTCGGACCTCACAGGTATGATTTACCCAGCGTAAATACGATAACGATGGGGTACACGAATAATTCCGAAGGTTACAAATATTATAATGAATATTTTAATAAATTATGGAATGATCCCGCTTTTGCTAAGGAACCCGATAATGATAAATTGATAAAATGGGGGATAGCTAACCCATGTTAACCCTTAAACCAATCACTGCTGATAATTTTTACGCATGTTTAGCCCTAACCGTCCACGAAAGTCAACAAAGTTTTGTCGCGTCAAATGTTAAATCCCTTGCAGAAGCGTGGCTCTCTGATTGATAAAAAATATCAAGGCAAGGGGTACGGCAAGGCCGCGATGTTGGAGGTCCTTTCATATGTAAAGGATGTGCTTAATCCCAAAATATTCCGTACGTCCGTCGTCCCGGGAAATGACGCGGCGAGGCGATTATATATCGGGTTGGGCTTCGTACCGAACGGTGAATTTACCGACGGCGAAGAGGTATTGATTATGGATTGCTTACATTAAACCCCGTTCCTTCATTTCATTTTCAACAAACGCCTTAATGTATTCATCGTCTCCTTCCCCCACGAAGAATTCGAAGCAGTTGTACCTGCACTTTTGGAAGCGTTCGCTTGCGATTATAAAATCATATCCCGCGCATTTGGGGTTGCATCCGTTTTGTGTGAGCCGTTTACATTCGCCGGAACCTTTGATGGAATCCATCATTTTAGCGGGCAGGGCGTGCATGAAGTCGGGGTAAGCGGATATATTTTCACCGTAGACGCGTACGAACATGCCGTTTTTACGGAAACCCATATTGATCAACGCCCTGGGCGGTTTACCGACTTTGTATGAAGCGAGGTAGCCGTTTTTCTTTTCCTCGTAAGCGGATTTGCCGTTTTTTTCGGTAATCAAATCATGGATCGATTGGATGAAGGGTTTGTTTGCGTCGGTTACGGCTGACATAAATTGCTCGAAAGTGACTTTTTCCTGTGCCATTATATTTCCTCCCGAAGGGATTTTTTTCATTATAACATGTATAATCGATCGCACACACATAAACCCATAAGCGGGGGGACATTATGCTTGCCTTACATTCGCTTTTTTATGTTCTTGCGTTTTTAACCCTTTTAACCTCCTACGCTATCCACGACTACATAAAAATCAGACACGGCGAAAATACGTGGGCCGCGTTATTTAAGGGAGCTGCTACGGCGCTGTGCCTTGCGGTTTTTATTTACCGTGTATTACCGGGGAACCTTGAAAACGGCTTCGAGTTGCACGCGATTATTTTTGCTACGGCTATAGCGTTGTGCGTGGCCGCCGATATCACCCTTTGCTTCCGTTTTAATGCCGGGGTGGCTTTATTCGGGTTGGCGCACATATTTTTTATCGCGGCGCTTGCTTTTAATGAAATAGATTTGCTTTCTTTTACTATATCCTTTTTGGTGGCGTTGTCGTCCATGGGATTATTAATCGCACAATGGAAGCTGCTTAAACGCGAAAATCCCGTGTATTTTGTTTATCTACTATTACTGGCGGTTATGATTGGGTTATCGGTCGGCCGCGGCGGCTGGCTTTTCTTGGGTGCGCTTGCGTTTATGACTTCGGATTTGATTTTAATTTATTGCCGGTTCGTTAAGGAACGGGAATGGGTGAACCGCGCCAATTTGGGCTTATATTATACGGGGATATTTTTGCTCGCGTTATTCTATTAATTCGGGAGGGCTATATTTATGAAGCCATCGTCGGGGCACGGCGAAACCTGTAAACGCAACCGCTTCACCTTCGGATTGGGTACGGTCGGGCGGGATATGGTTTACGCGCTTTTCAGCATGTACTTGATATTTTATATGACGGACGCGTTAGCGCTGCCCGCTTCCACCATGATGTGGGTCGGGTGGATTATCGTGGGGGCGCGTATCTTCGACGCCCTTAACGACCCGGTGATGGGCTTAATCGTGGACAATACCCGTACGCGGTGGGGTAAATTCAAGCCGTGGATAACGGTGGGTACGCTGGCTTCGCCTATTTTTACGGTACTTTTGTTTACGGATTTCGGCGGCTTCGACGGACCGGGGTATATCATCCGCTTTGCGGTTATCTATGTATTGTGGGGGCTTGCGTTTACCACGCACGACATTTCCTACTGGTCGATGTTGCCCGCCATCAGCGTAAACCAAAAGGAACGGGAGAAGATCGGCTCCATCGCCCGCATTTGCGCAAGCGTGGGTATGTTTATCGTGGTGGTGGGTATCGTACCCGTTACGGGTATGCTGGGGGAGCGATTCGGCTCCCTTGCGCGGGGGTATACGGTGTTCGCTGTAATCGTGTCCGTCATCATGGCGGCGGGTATGTGCGTTACCTTGTTCGGTGTGAAGGAACCGAAGATCATCACCGCCAAGCCCCAACACACACCCCTACGGGAAATATTTAAAATCATCGGTAAAAACGACCAACTCTTTTATACCGCCATCGCCATGACGCTGTTTATGGTCGGATACATAACGACGACGACCTTCGGTATTTATTTTTTCGAATACGACTACGGCAACGTGGATATGTACGCGGCCTTCGCCGGGATATTGGGCGTGAGCCAAATTACGGCGCTGGTGATATTCCCGCTCTTGGCAAAACGCTTTAAACGCAGGGATTTATTTACCGCCGCGTTTACCATGATGAGCGCCGGATACGTGATCTTCTTCTTCGCTCCCGTAACGACGATGGTTTTCATCGGTATTTCGGGGGTTTTGCTTTTTGTAGGGCAGGGTTTTATCCAAATCCTCATGCTCATGTTTTTGGCGGACAGCGTAGATTACGGCCATTGGAAGCTGGGGAAGCGCAACGAAAGCATATGCTTTTCCCTCCAGCCTTTAATTAACAAAATGGGTGCGGCGATCGGCAGCGGCGTCGTGATCAATGTGTTGATTTTTTCCGGCATCCAGGACGCACAATCCGCCGCCGACGTTACCCGCGAGGGCTTACTGGTGATGCGTACCGCAATGCTCCTCTTCCCCATGGTTTGCATCGCCGTCAGTTATATTTTATGGCGCGTGAAGTTTAAAATAACCGAGGAATTCCACGCGCAGATTTTAAGCGATTTGCGGGAGAAGGGGGAATTAGCGGATTAATGGATATCTTCAGCCACTACGCACCCTTCATACAAGAATTTATTTACCAAAATAACTGGAAGGAAATCCGCGCCGTGCAAACCGAAGCGGCGAAGTCGATTTTCCTTTCGGATAATAACGTGCTGATTTGCGCCAAGACCGCGTCGGGTAAAACCGAGGCGGCTTTTTTCCCGGTTTTGTCGGAGCTGGAAAAGGAAGCGCCGATGAGCTTCGGCGCAATCTATTTAGCTCCGTTAAAAACGTTGATTAACGACCAATTCAAGCGCATCGATTTATTGTTGAGGGAATCGAATACCCCGGTTTTCCATTGGCACGGGGACGTTTCCTATTCGCATAAAAAAGCGGCGATTAAGAACCCGCGGGGGATATTGCAAATCACGCCCGAGTCCCTCGAGGGGATGATGGTAAACCGCACAAATAATATTTATCATTTATTTAATGATTTAAAATTTATTATTATTGACGAAATCCACTTTATGGCGGGTACGGACCGGGGTAATCAAATCAAATGCATCCTCGAAAGACTGGCGCGGATAATCAAACGCCACCCGCGGCGTATCGGCCTTTCGGCGACCATCGGCGACCCGTTGGCCTCCGCCGAATGGCTGGGCGAAAAAAACGAACGCGGTACGGATATCGTCTTTATCAAGGACGAAAAATATAAATTCAAATTGGCGTGCGAGCATTTTTTCACGGCGGATACAAAGTCCCACACCGTTGAAGAAAACCAAATGTATGAGAACTACGGGGACAAATATTCGTATTTCCTTTTCTCCGACGAAGCGAATAAATATATTTATAAACACGTTAAAAATAAATTAAAATCATTAATATTTTTAAATACCCGCGAGGAAACGGAATACATGACCGCAACCCTGCGTGGCATCGCCGAAATCAAACGCGAAAAAGATATCTTCTACATCCACCACGGAAGCATTTCCAAGCAATTACGCGAAGAAACCGAAGCCGACATGAAGGACGAACACAAGCAAACGGTAACCTGCGCCACGGTTTCGATGGAGTTGGGCATCGACATCGGTTACTTGGAACGCATCGTGCATTTGGGCGCGCCCAACTCGGTTTCATCATTTTTACAACGCATGGGGCGCTCGGGCAGGCGCGACATCCCGCCGGAAATGATGATCATCATCAATGAGGACATCGTTAAACCCGACGCGCTCCTCCCCCACTCCCTCCCGTGGGAACTACTCAAATCCATCGCCGTCGCGCAGCTCTACATCGAGGAACGCTGGATCGAACCCCCCGTGCTTAAAAAAATGCCGTTTTCGCTCCTCTTCCACCAAACGCTGACCGTCCTCGCCGCTGCTTACGAATTAAAGCCCGACGATTTCTTCGAACGCATCCTCACGCTGTCGCCCTTTAGGCATGTGGAGGAAGAGGATTACCGCATCCTATTGCGCCATATGCTGAAAACAAAAATGCTCCAACTCACCGACGAGCGCACGGTCATCGTCGGCTTGGAGGGTGAAAAATTAATCAATTCCTATAAATTCCTGGCCACCTTTAAAGCGTACGAGGAATATAAGGTGATGCACGGCACGTCGCATATCGGCACGCTCACCGGCGAAATGCCCATCGGCGATATATTCACCCTCGCGGGCATTACGTGGGAGGTCGCCGAAGTCGTGCCCGCGCAAAAGGTCATCCTCGTAAAAAAAGCCGAAGGCTACGGCGCGTTCCCGTGGCCCGGCACGTACCGCGACATCCATACGAAAATCATCCGCCAAATACGTAAAATCCTAATGGAGGACACGCCCTACCCGTACCTAAAGCCCCGCGCGGCGGAACGTTTAAACCAAGCGCGCGCAATCGCCCGATCATCGGGGATATTGGCGCAACCCATCGTCCACTTGGGCGGTAAGCAATGGGCGTTGTTCCCGTGGTTGGGTTCCAAATCAAATTGGGCGTTGCGTCGTTTTGTTAAAAGAAATTGCGTAAAGAAATTCGGCTTGACCGACATCGAATACGGCGATTGGTATTACATCCGGCTAAATATAAATAAAGGCGACGGAAATGAATTAATAAATGATATTAAATCATTTTTTAATCATAATTCCGACTTAAATTCTCTTGTGGGCGAAAAGGAAAACCCCGTCTACGAACGCTACGACGTGTACGTCCCGCAGGAATTAATCAGAAAGGGTTATGTCGTTGATAAAATGGACGGCAGCGAGGTTAAGGAATGGCTGGGGTGGTTTGATTATAAATAAAATATATTTGCTCATGTTTTTATTTTTACAAGCCTCTTTATTTCCTCGTAAAAATTTTCTCGCGTTCCGGCTAATATAACAACGACAAGCCCTTCATCTTCTTCGTAGATGCGGTAACTTCTTGTCCCTTAGTTTTTTGAAGTATCGTTCGGCGGCTTTGGAATAGCTGATGTTATACATGTGCTATTTCTCCCCAAAAATATCCTTCGTGGTAGCCGAAAGCTGTTTACCTGCAGCGATATTATCTGCTTCGTCAATCATGATGCCAATAGCTTTTTTTATGTTTTTTCGTTGGTTGGCAAACTCGTTAATTAACTCGTCGCCGTTATAACCCTGCGCAACCAAGTCTTTTAATATTTCCATAGTAAAGCTGTCATCATTTGTTGAAAGCGGGCGAATAACGACTGCATCGTGTGTGAGGAAACATTCGATTTCTTTACCGAATTGTAATTGCTCGTAAAATTTAAGCGGTATTGTAACCTGGCGCTTAGCCGTTACATTAATTATCTTCTTATCAATTATTAAATTTTTTGATGCAACCATAAAATTGCCACCCATCTTTTTTCTTTCGATTACTATATCAAGGAAAATAGGAAACGTCAAAAGTTTGGGGTAAATCATTTGCAAATAAAAAATAAAAAATAAAAAATATTATTTAAACAACAACGGATTGCATCCAAAGCGATACCGACCCCATAGAACAAGCCTGTGAATGAGTTGAGGGTTTCATTTTAATTTATGCCGATTCGAGTTCCAATATAATCCACTTTTCCATCAAATCACGGACAACGGGGTCAGATAAATCAAATCTGTATCCGGAAAAGCGGCACTTTGCTTTGCTTTTTGATAACCGTTGCCGCCGGAAAATTGGCACCGAAGTCCGGCATGACGACATCCCTTATATTCGATGCTGTTATGCATAAATGAAAACCGCGCGATTCCCATGTCCTATCGCCCTGTGTACCGTAAATATCGAATTTGCGTTTTCCTTCCACGTCAATCGTGTCTTGGTTGGCGGTAATTTTATCGAACATTGCATAATGAAAATCACGGAAAGTCATCATGCCCCTTCGTAATTCATCATCGGTTAAACCGTGGCGAATAAGTTCCGCCACGGTAAAGTCCCCGGGCATATTTGTAATGACAAGGGCTTTCATATATTCGCTGACATACGTCAAATTATTTTTCATTTTAAAACCCCGCACACAAGTTCAATAAAATTTCCTTCGGGGTCTGCGACAACGGCTTCATGCAGTCCGTATGGCTGCGATACAGGCCCATGTACATGCTTTGCTCCGTACTTAATTAATCGTTCGTATTCGGGTTAACAATTTCCATTACACCGCTGCGGTTCTCGTTAGGCATGTCAATGATTTTATGTTCGTTTCCACATTCAAGCTCTAATTTTCTACTCATGTAAAACACTCCTTTGAAATATTTTATATTATAGTTTCAACCACAAAGCAGGGTGTATAATGAATTTTTTCGCTTAAATGCCCCTTTATACCAATCCCTAACCATAATCATTGAGTGAAGCTAATAAGAATGGTATACTGGCAATGGGTGATAAGGATGCCAAAACGTAAGAAAATAAGCGAGGAACAAATCAAGGAGATAACAGAAGCCTGGGGAAAAACCAAAACTAAAAACACATATCGGCGGCTTAAAGCATTATTGCTATACGCGCAGGGCGAAAAGCACAAACAAATCGCTATACAGACAGAGTTTGCACCCACATACATTGGGGAGTTGGTAACGCGCTACCTGACAAAGGGGCTTGGTGCTGTCGCTGATAACAACTATCACACAAAACCAAGAAACCTGAACTTCGACGAAGAAAAGGCATTGCTCGATAAATTTCGAAAGCAAGCGGAACAAGGTCAAATTGTGGAAACCTCGGCCATCATCAAAGCATACGAAGAAGCGATGGGGCGTCCGATGGGCAAAAGCAATGGCCAGATATACACGGTTTTGAAACGCCACGGCTGGCGAATGGTCATGCCACGGAGCAAGCATCCGAACAAGGCAAGCGATGAGGAGATAACCGCCTCAAAAAAATTAACACAATCTTGAAGGAAGAACTGGTAAATTTTACAAGTGGCCGAGTGCGCTTGATGTTCCAAGATGAAGCGGGTTTTGGCCGTATCAACAAGCCTAAATATTGTTGGTGTTTTCCGGGGTATCGCCCTACCGTGCCTTGCCATCATATCCGTGAATACCGCTACGCGTACGGTGCAGTTGAACCCCTGACGGGTGAATCGTTTTTCCTAATACTCCCCTACGCCAACACGCATTGCATGAATATATTTTTACAGCATTTATCTGACGAATACCTTGATGACCGTATTTTATTGGTATGTGACGGTGCAACCTGGCATCGGTCAAAATTACTTGATATACCGTCAAACATACGATTTATTTTTTTGCCACCGGCTACGCCGGAAATGAATCCGATAGAGCAAATTTGGAAGGAGATTCGAAAATTGGGATTCAAAAACGAAATCTTCCCCACGCTTAATCATGTCATGGACAGACTTTGCGAAGTCATTAATTCATTGTCCACGGTTGTGATAAAAAGCATTACCGGTCGCGCTTGGATAATCAATGGTTTTGTTTAGGGATTGGTATTAATTACTGCCACTCGTATGGGTCGGCAAAATGATTCGATATAAATGAAAAATCCTTCGGATAATCGTATGCCGTCCATGATTCGTAGTCGTTTACCAATGCGGCGGCTTCTTCATCGGTTAAATGGTGCAGGAAGCTGTGGCATTTTTCTATAAACGCCTCGGGCTTGTTCGGGGCGTTTATTACACATTCCTCCATTTTGCGTAGTGACGGGAACAGGATTTTATTTTCGAGTAAAACCAATCTGTAGGCGCAAAAAACCATCCCGTTGGCTACGTGGTTTCTGTGGAAGCCCTGCGGTTTACAGATTTTCCAAAAATAGTTGTGATATTGCTTCATTGTGCAGTAGTAACGCTGTTTCTTTGCGGCTAACTCGGCTTCGGGGAACACGGGAATACGCGAAACCATTTCCGCAAGCTCCGCGTCGTCGCAATAGAGAGGCCGCGCACAAGAAAACATATTACGCATCGGTTCGCTTCCATTTTTCAAAATGGACTCAATATGCTCGCGGGTTTTGTAATGAATGTCAAAGTAGCCGTTTTCATACGTGCATTTTCCCCAATGGCACTCCATTGTGGTGTGTGATGCTTTTCTGCGGTCAAAGTATTCCTGGGATATAACCGCAACCCCGTCCAGATCGGAATCGGGACGCGCCGTCCCCGTTGCCACCGAACCGATTAGGAATAATGCCGAAATCCTCGCATCGGTTTTGAAATACTCAACCATGTTTTTAATTGAATCCTCGTGATGTTTTAACATTTTTTCCACGCTCCTAATTTTTTAAAAAGCATTTTTTATCCGTATCAATTCTTTTATATTTTCCAAGGTCATCGCATTGTGGTCACGTAACCAAATTGGAAAATGCCCGCACACATTGCCGCGTTTTTTTCCGCATATCGTTATACTTTTTCCTTCGCCGTTATTACACATATGAACGCATTTTGTACATGGGTGTATACTTGCGGAAACGATTTTTTTCAGATTTTCGCTGTTTGCAAACTCATTGAGATATTCGTCGCGTTGCCCGGCCGAGCATATTATGTAAATAATAAAACCTCTAACATGACAACAGTTTGTCATAATTATAATAAACGCAATACAAAAAACCCATGCGGGAAGCTCAAGCATCAAAAGATGCGCCCGCACGGGGTTGTCACTCGCTTCCAAGTCCGGGTGGAAGCGGTTGGGGGTTGTTTTATTGAATTTTACTTCTTTGCGGTGTCGATAAAATGTAAATAACTCGGGAGGGCACCCATTATATGCATTACCCGTGACCCGGCTGCGCAGCCTGTATGGGTCGCTTGCAAACCTCGGCAAAGACGATGACCTTGATTTAATATGATTATACATAAATCGAACATTGTGTCAACACGTATTTGCAAGAACTTTCATTCGTCGTTTATTCCGCTATACGTTATATGATATCATTGCTTTATATTTAATGATAAGGGACGTGTTCCCCATGCCCGCCAACTACCACGACCAAAAAAAAGCCCAAGAAACCCAACGCCTGCGTGAAATGCTCCGGCAGTTACCGTTGTTTCTCGGGCCTTATTTTATGAGTTTGGGTGACCAAACGTCTTCGCTTACGCGGGTGGGGTACGCGTATGATTTGCGTATATTTTTTAATTACCTATCGGAAGAAATCCTTGACGGCAAACCCATCCGCGAAATCACGGTCGATGATTTAATTAAAATCGATTCCGACCACGTACAGATGTTTATGGAATACCTTACCTACTACATACCCCAAGGCGAAACGGAGGAAGCGTTGCAAAACGCCGCCCTGGGCAAATCCCGCAAGCTCGCCGCCGTACGCGGTTTATTTAAGTATTTATATATGAAGAAACACATCCCCGCCAATCCGGCGGAGCTGGTGGGTTTCCCCAAAATCACCAATAAAACGATCACCACACTTGAGGTAGACGAAATCGCCAAATTACTCGACGAAGTGGACAGCGGCGAAAAACTGTCACCCAAACAGAAGGAATTTCATGAACGGACAAAATTACGCGACGCCGCGATTATCACGCTTTTACTCGGCACGGGGATGCGTGTATCGGAATGTGTGGGCATCGATCTTAACCACATCGACTTCGAGGTTGGCGGCATTAAAGTCACCCGCAAAGGCGGTGACGAAATGGTCCTCTACTTCGGAGAAGAAGTCGCCGCCGCGCTCGAAGCCTATATGGCGGAACGGGATAAAACCACTCCGCTGGCCGGGCATGAACAGGCCTTGTTTTTATCCTTGCAAAACCGCCGCATCACCGACCGCGCCGTACAAAATTTGGTAAAAAAATATGCCGCGCTGGTCACGCGGCTTAAGAATATTTCGCCTCATAAATTACGTTCGACCTTTGGTACGCAGCTTTATGCGGAAACGGGGGATATTTACCTCGTGGCCAACGTCCTTGGCCACGCAGACGTCAACACCACCCGCAAGCACTACGCCAAGATGGACGAGCAATACCGCCGACGGGCGGCCAACGCGGTTAAACTGCGCTAGATATTGTCCGTATCCACAACCAAATTAATCATATTGCTGTACCACAAAAGCGCGTCGCGATAGGCGATATGGATATCGTCCACCGTAATGTGGCGCATCAACGCGATACGTGAGATTTCCGCCCACGCGCCTTGCTCGTAGGTAAGGATGAAGTGCAACACCTCGTAGTGCGAGCCGCGTTTATCAACCAGCGCTTCAAATATAGCGGAGGGTACGAATACCATACCCAACGCATCCTTGATCGGTACGGAGAGTACCACGTCCAGCACGGAGAATAAACCCATCAGGAATAAGTTTTCGTTGGCTATCGCCATTTCGAAGTGCTTGCCCATATTTTCGCAGAATTTGGCGCGCAACAGGGATATACGTGTGATTTCGGACGGATTGTCGGCGCAGAGGGCGTTCGTCACCGCGGCGGCGACCCATTTGCGTATTTCGCGCTGGCCCAGCATGGCGGCGGCTTGGTTTAGGTTCTTAATTTCAGTACGTGAAGCGGAGGCGGTGTTCACCAGCTTCATGAACTGCACGGCCAAAGCCATGTCCTGCCGCACCGTGCGGGTAAAGGTTTGGAAGTCGAAGTCTTCCTGATTTACGATATTAAGTAATTGGATGTAGTTTACTTTTAGCGGCGTGAGCGCATTTTGCTTAGCCGAGGACGGGATATGCACCTTGTAGAACGGCCCGTCGAACAGGTCAATGCTTGAATGCTTGATCATGTCGAAGATAGGTTGCTCCTCGATGTCGGTCGCTACGACCGTGGCGCGGGGGAATTCCTTTTGGACGATGCGTGCGTGACTGACGAGGTGACTGACAGGTAAACGCAGGAACAGGTAATCCGTATAGGGTACGTAGGGCCTGTTTTCCTCCAAGTTGTTTTGATAGATGACGGCAAAACGATAACCCAGCTTGTTAAATCGCTTCATGCGTTCAAGCACAGCCGGTTCGGGCTTGGTTCGCTTGTCCATGATGAAAACGATTTTGCTGGGTTGTTCTTTGATTTCCTTTTCCATATCGGTCATGAGCAGGATTTCGGTGATGGGGACAAACAGGGGCTTATCTTGCGTGAGGGCATCCAGTCCCACTTTATTAATAAATTCGAAGAACGGGGAAGTCATGGCCCGATCCAGCGGGTTGGATTTGACGGATTCCAATATGGCGTTGCCGTACTGATAGGAGAGGTAATAACCCTCAACGATCATGCCGCTGGTGAATAGCGGCTTAGGTACAAGCAAAAAATGCATCGGTCCATCCTCCGTCCATGAGGGCTTTACGCGCATTATAACCCATGGATGGGATAGATACAACTGTTTTTCTAGCGTTCAATCGCATCCAAAAGGATTCCGATGGGTTTACCGCCGGGGCGGTTTGATCGTTTTAACCGGAGCAAACACGCGGGATCACCTTGCTTTAATCGATTCATCCCTTCTTGGCAGGAAAGTGTGGCGACAAAACCCAATTCCTCCAGCACCGCTTGCGCTTCCTTACTGATTACGCCCAACGGATAGGTAAAAGTCGTCGGTATAAAATCCAAATGCTCGTGGCACAAGTTTTGCAACCGTTGCAAATCGGCGCGCAATCGGGCGTGATATGCCTCGGTGGATTCCCCGTTTCGTTTACCCGCTCCGCCGCGTCCGTGTACGTTGTATCCGTGGCTTTGTATCTCGCATCGGCCCGAATCATACATTTCCTTTATTTGCGGCCACGTAAGGTTGGGGAACTTGCCTTTGGGGTTGGCGGCGTGCTGTTTGGTAAATTTATCGGTGGCTTCACCGATGACCGAAAACACGGCTTTCATCTTGTATTTTTCCAGCAAGGGCATCACGTAATTCAAATCACCCGTATTACCGTCATCGAAGGTCAACACAATCGGTTTCTTGGGTAACCGCTTACCCCTTTGCACGAAAGCGATCAAATCCTCCATCACGACGGTTTTGTAACCGTTATCCTTTAAGAAATTTAAATCCGCTTCCAATTCCTTGGGGGTTATGCCGTACTTACCGATATATTTATTTTTTTCCGTCACCAAATGGTACATGATGATCGGTACATCCGCTTCCTTGTCGCGTTTGAAGAACACCGCGGCGTCGTCCAAATCTTCGTACTCCTCCGCCGTAACCGTTAAGGGATAAAAAAAGCACACCATCAACAGTGTGCAAAACAATAATAAACACTTTTTCATTTCGGCACACACTCCTTTTAGGGTAGTATGCCGCTTTTATCAAAAATCAATCATCCGTTTGTTGGTATCTTTTCTTTTCCCGAATATCATCACCAAAAAACTTAAACATTTTATAGCTCCCGATAAATCGCGAAACGATACGCTCCGTATACTGGTCCCTTAATTCGGTAATTGTGAGGTTTGAGGAAATAACCGTCGAACGCTTGTCCAACAAACGCTGGTTGATCACCTCGAACAAAGCGGAATCGGTAACGATGGTGGAGAACTCCGCGCCCAAATCGTCCAATATCAACAAATCCGCTTCCTGCACGGTATCCAATTGCCCGCTTTCGTCATCCGCGTTGTCGCGGTTAAAGTGACGCTCCTGTATCAGCTTAAACAAGTGCGGCGCGGTTATGTATAATACGATAAAACCTTTGTCCAAAACGGCTTTGGCGATGCAATGGCACAGGAAGGTTTTCCCCAACCCCGTCGTCCCGTAAAAAAACAGGTTTTCATCACCGGGCTTAAAATCCTTGGCGAACCGTTCCGCGATCTTACGTACCGCGTTTATATTATCGCGCGGCGAAAGCCCTTCGCTCCCGACAACCGTTTGGCTGAAGTGCGTCAATTTAAACTTGGCGAAATTTTCCTTTGACAATACACTACCCAAATTCGACATCGCATAACATTTATTGATCATTCGCTGATTAAAGCAATTGCACCGCTGCGGGGCTGCGTCTTGCAAACCGATAAAACCCGTGTCGGCGCAAACCGAACAGCGGTAAATATCGGTCAGGTAATCTTCGGGTATACCCTCGTTTAACAATAGAACCCTTTTTTCGTGTGCGAGCGCGCCCGCTTTCCGCTTCGCCTTGGCAACGCCTTCCCCACCCGCCGTCAAAGCCAACCGAGCCAGCGACAATCCGATATCGGCCATTTCACGGTCGATTTGCCGCACACGGGGGAGCCTGTTGTACAAGGTGGCTTGCCTCCGCTCACGCAGGTTTTGCGCGGCGGCTTGGTCGGAATCGTATTCCCGTATGATTTCCCTGAATATATTCGAGCGTTCCATCGATTATCCCTGCAATTCCTTTAAGATATAATCCCGTTGCAATTGTTCGAACTTCGTGTAGTCGTTTTTCCTTTGCGTAAAATTGGCGAATCGGCTGGCGCGGGGTTTGACCACCCTTGCGGGGGCTTTTACGGTCTCTTTCACCCTCGCGTGTTCTTCATCGGCAACCTGTACCCCCTCGATCGTGGTGATACCCGCTTTGTGCCACGATTCTATCGTCGTATTCATATGCTTAAGCCTGCTTTTGATTAATTGGATCCCTTCGGAACGTTCACACGCCTCGATAATCAGGCTGATCGGTATGTTCCATTCCTTGCGCCACTTGTCGATATGTTTTTTTATCATGGGTGTGGGGTAGTCGATCCGCTGCCCCATGGCTTGCAAAATATCACGGTATTCACCGAAGAACGTCTGTGAGTATTCCTCCGCTTCGCTTACGGTGGTTATGCCGTTATCATACCAGTCAAGGGCGCAGCTTTCTATGTAGTTCAGGTTGCGGATGCCTTTATCGGCGCAATAAGAAAGCAGGTATTCGATTACATCGATGGGTATACGCAACCAATCGTACAGGCCGAAAACCATATTGAGGTCCGTATATTTAACCAACCCCAACGTTTTTTCCGCGTGCTTAAACAGCCTCTCCACTTCGCCGCTGTTTTTTTTGTACAATTCCAACTCCTTCGCGTCGTAACCGGGACGTTCACCCGAAATGGCCGATTTAACGGCTTTCGCTTCATTTTTCTTTTTGCCCCATTGCTCCTGCGGGAGGAATGTCACCGCCACATCGGGCGCGGTACCCTCAAATAAAACAATGCCCGCATTCTCCCAATATCGCCACGCGTTATACACGTCGGATTCAAGGATATTAAAATGCGCGGCGGTTTCCCCCATGGTTAATGCGTTGCCTTCGCTTGTACGGCGAAGGCTGTATATGTAAACCAATGCGTATACCGGCGGACAGGTATTCATATAATGATCTATAAAAGGACACGGGACAGCCATCGTCGGACTTTCGTAACCCAATTTCATACGCATCGCTGCCATTACGTCCACAACCTTTTTTGCAATCGTCCTGTAATAATACTCCAATAACGGGGGCTTGAACACGAAAATTTATCAACATAACGGGTCTTATATGTGAATAAGCCTGTGGATAACGCGGAATACCGCATTTGTTTGATTTTATCGCATTTTGGCGCCAATAATTTTTTGTCAAGAGGAATTTATGCACATCGGTGTGGCGCTTAATTGATCCCATACAATCAAAAAAGCCTTTACTTTCAAGGCTTTTTCAAAAATGTGATGTTTTAGCATTCATTTGTTATAAATATATATTGTGTCTATATGTGTTTTTTACGTGATACATCATGGTTGTTCGATGCTGTGGATACTGTGGATAATGTTGTTTATAACAAATGTTCGCCTATTAAATACACGTCTCCCGCCCCCATCGTAATCAACAAGTCATTCGGGATAAGTTTTTTACGTAGGTACATTTCCGCCGTGTAAAAATCTTCAAAACATTGCACGTCATCTTTATAATCGGACATACGTTTGCCTAGCATAGCCGAACTTACGGTCGGGTCAAAGGGTTCCCTTGCCGCGAATATAGGTAATAATAAAACCATGTCGGATTCCTCGAATGCCTGCGCGAAATCCTCCATCAAATCGCGCGTGCGGGAATACAGGTGCGGTTGGAAGATACATACGATACGGCCCTTGTGCCTCTTTCGGGCGGCGGCAAGGCAGGCGCGTACTTCCGTTGGGTGATGCGCGTAGTCGTCGATGATATCCACGCCGTTAAAGCTGCCTTTGTATTCGAAGCGGCGCTTAACGCCCTTCGCCGCTTCCAGTCCCCGCTTGATCACATCCGGTTCGATACCCATTTGTTCCGATACGGCATAACATGCCAATGCGTTCATCATATTACATTGGCCGATTAAAGGCAGTGCGACCCGCGTCACCCCTTCACCGTTGCGCATCACGTCGAAAATGGGTCTGCCGTTATCATCGAAAACAACATTTTCCGGGAAATAATGGAGGTTCCGCCGGCAAGCATCGGCATCCTCGCCGAAGGTAACCACCCGACAAGGCAACCCTTCGATTATTTTTTCATACCCCTGTGTTGCCCTGTTAATGAGCAATACCCCTTCCGGGCGAATCCTCCGAGCGAATTGTGCAAAGGAATGGATCAACCCGTCCATTCCGCCGTAAAAATCCATATGGTCGGCGTCTACGTTTAGGATCACGCCTATATACGGCGTTAATTGGAGGAAGGTGTCCCTATATTCGCAGGCTTCCAATATAAAATACGGGGTTGTACCGATACGGTTGTTAATACCGCTGTTTACGTTTGCGCCGATGTGTACGGTGGGATCCAACCCCGCGTTAACGGTTACACCCGCCAACAACGCCGTCGTGGTCGTTTTGCCGTGGCTGCCCGCGACGCAAATTGTCCTTTCGTATCCGCGCGTGATTTCACCCAGCAAAACCGACCGCTCCATCATGGGGATACCCCTTTCGCGTGCCGCCGCGAACTCGGGGTTGTCGGGGCGTATCGCCGCCGTATAAACGATCAAATCATGTTCCGATCGTATATTTTCGCCTGTATTGGGTATGTATACTTCTATACCCATCTCTTGCAGGTGCTTTGTTATTTCCGAGGCTTTGTTGTCCGAACCGCTGACGCGGCAACCGTTTTGTTTTAATATTTTGGCAAGGCCGTTCATGCTGCTGCCGCCGATACCGATGAAATGGACGTTTTTATACCGCATAAATTCCTCCAAAGTGATAAAAATGCATTATATGAAATATTTTACATTTGTGATATAATAAACCAAATTACCTAAATTATATACGGGGGAAGGTGAAAATTTTGCGGAAAAAAGAAATGATCGCCATGCTTTTGGCCGGCGGGCAAGGCAGCCGATTGGGCGTGCTTACCGCAACAAAAGCGAAGCCGGGGGTGAGTTTCGGCGGAAAGTACCGTATTATTGACTTCCCCATGTCAAACTGCGTCAACTCCGGCGTGGACACGGTAGGGGTCCTCACGCAATACCAGCCGTTGCAACTCAACCAACACATTGGCATCGGTATCCCGTGGGATTTGGACCGTCGTTCGGGGGGTGTGACGATCCTTTCACCCCATTTGAAGTCCGACCAAGGCGAATGGTTTACCGGCACAGCCAACGCCATCTACCAAAACATATCATTCATCGAAAAACACAACCCCGAATACGTGCTCATACTGGGCGGTGACCATATCTATAAAATGGACTACTCCGCCATGCTCGACTTCCACAAGGTAAACAATGCGGATGTGACGATCGCCGCTTTACAAGTCCCTTGGGAGGAAGCCCCCCGCTTCGGCTTGATGAACATCTACGACGACCAGCACATCTACGAATTCGAGGAAAAACCCCCCAATCCCAAAAGCAACATGGCCAACATGGGTATATACATCTTCAGGTGGGATATCCTGCGGGACGCGTTGGAACGCGACAACAAAATCCACCCCGATTCCGACTTCGGGATGCACGTATTGCCGATGCTGCTCAGCGACGGGGCAAGGATGTTCGCCTACCCCTTCAACGATTATTGGCGCGACGTGGGTACGATCGAATCCTATTGGGAAGCGAACATGGATTTGATCAAAACCGTGCCCGATTTTAACCTGTACGAGGAGTTTAATAAGATATATACCGAATCCGACCATCAACCCCCCATATTTACCGGGCCCGGCGCTATCGTGCAGGGCGCGATCCTTTCCGAAGGCTGCGAGGTATTGGGCCATGTGGCGGGTTCGGTGCTGGGGCCGGGCGTTATCGTGGAGGAAGGCGCGTCCGTTAAGGACTCCATTATTATGGAGGATTGTTATATCGGTAAAAACGCGATTCTGGAACGCTGTATCGTGGACGCGGGCTGTACCGTGGGCGACGGCGTCGTTATCGGTTGCCATGGCGGCGGCAACGTCCCCAACAAGCTGCGACCCAAAATCTACGATACGGGTATTACTGTTTTGGGCGAAAATACCGTCGTACCGGACGGTATGCGCATCGGGCAAAATTGCGTAATCTACGGTGAAACCTATCCGGCGGATTATGCCGACGGGTTTTTGACAAGCGGTGAAAGTATCATTCGCGAGCATAAATCATCGGAGGGGGGAATTGAAGCATGAGAGCCGTAGGGATTATCTTAGCGGGTGGCGGCAACGAAAGGCTGGCCGAACTTACGACATACCGCACCACATCGGCTATACCCGTGGGCAGTTGCTACCGTACCATCGACTTCCCCCTCAGCAATATGACCAACTCGGGCATAAATAAAGTCGCGATTATCACGCAGCATAATTCGCGTTCGTTGCATGACCATTTATCCAGCCCCAAATGGTGGGACTTGGGTTCGAAGCAAGGCGGGATGTTTGTCCTTTCCCCGTATTTGGTGGGCACCAATTCCGGTTGGTTTAAGGACACGGCGGATTCCATTTATCAAAACATGTCCTTCCTGCGGCGAAGCAAAGAGGAATATGTCGTTATTTCCTCGGGCGACTGCGTGTACAAAATGGACTTTAACGACATGATTGCCTACCACGAACGCAAGAACGCGGATATTACGATTGCATACCGCCGCGTGCCGGATAACGAGGATATCCGTAATTACGGCGTATTGGAATTGGACGAATACGAACGCATGACCGACCTCGAGGAAAAACCGTTGGACCCGCAATCCGATTTGGCGAGCATCGGGGTGTACGTGATTTCGCGCACACTCTTAATCGAATTGTTGGAAACGATCTCTCGCGAAGGGCGGTATAATTTGGTTCGCGATGTGTTCGCCCGTTACCGCAAGCAAAAGCGTATCTTCGGTTACCGTTTCGACGGTTATTGGCGTAATTTGGGTAATATTTCTTCATATTTCGATTGCAACATGGATTTCCTAAAGCGTGATATCCGCGCATTGCTGACGATTGAACAACCCTATATTAAAACAAAGCCGAAGGATGAACCGCCGGCAAAATTCAACGCGCGGGCTGTCATTACCAATTGCCTGATAGGCAGCGGCGCGATCTTGGACGGCAACGCCAACAAAAGCGTTATTTTCCGTAAGGTGTACGCAGGCGAAAATTCACAGATAAGCAACTCGATCATCATGGAAGGTACACGCATCGGTGAGGGATGCGTGGTTGAATATGCGATTTTGGATAAAGATGTGGTGTTGTCTCCGGGGATTAATATCATCGGCACGCCGGAAAAACCGGTCATCTTATCCAAGGGGAGCGTACGTTAACGGACGGAGACAATGGAAGGGGCTGCCTTATGGAAATCACGGATGTACGCGTGCGGCGGTTAAACACGACCAGCTTGCAAACCAATAAAATGCGTGCGATCGTGTCGATTACGCTGAACCACGAATTTGTAGTACATGACATCAAAGTGATACAGGGTACGGATAAACTCTTCATCGCCATGCCCAGCCGCAAGATGGAAGACGGTACTTATCAGGACATTGCCCACCCCATTAAAGCGGGGTTTAGGGACAAGATCCAAACCGCGATACTCGCCAAATACGAAGAGGCTTTGGCAGCCGTATCGTTGGAGGAACGGGAAATTCCCGGGGAAACACCGACCGAAGCGTAAGGAATAAATTCAATTTTAAGTAATACCGCTCGATTGCGAATCCCATCGGGGTTGATATCAAGCGGTCTTTTTTTGCCTTGATTCATTGCGTTGATAAATACAAATATGTTAAAATATGTAATTAGAGGTGATGTTATATGCAAAAACGATTCGAACTCGTAATCGACTCCACCGCCGACATAACGCCCCAATGGGCGGAAGCGTGGGGGGTTAAAACGACCATCCCGTTTATCGTGACCGTTGACGGTAAGGATTATTTTAATTATTTGGACGAACGTGAAATAAGTACCCAAGCCTTCTACGATCTATTACGCGAAGGCAAAACGGGTTCCACCACGCAGATCACACCCTTCCGTTATATTGAGGCGTGGGAACCTATTCTGCAGGAAGGATCGGACATCCTGTATCTTTGCCTTTCCGGCGCGTTGAGTAAAAGCTATGAGCAAAGCCTGATCGCCGTGCGGGAATTGAAGCAGAAATACCCCGAACGTAAGATCATATCGATCGATTCGAAGTCGGCTTCGCTGGGTGAAGCGCTGCTCGTTTATTATACCGCTCTGGCGCGCAACGAAGGTAAGTCGTTGGAGGAAACCGCGGAATACGCAAAAACCCTCATCCCGCGTATCCTGCATTGGATTATGGCGGATGACCTTAACCATTTACGCCGAGGCGGACGCGTATCGGGCGCGTCAGCCTTCGTAGGTACCATGCTTAAGATCAAACCCATCCTAACCGTGTTCGGTGACGGGCGCTTGGTCCCCGTGTACAAGGCACGCGGCTATAATAAGGCATTCGATTATATAACCAACCGTATGGAAGTCCACAAAGCGGACCCCAAGCAAATCATCGCCATCGCGCACAGCGATTCGCTTGCATTGGCGGAGCAATTGATGGATAAATTTAATTTTATCTACGGTCGCTGCGAATTTTTGGTGAATAATATTGGTCCCGTTATCGGCGCGCACACGGGCCCGGGGACGGTCGCGGCGGTATTTTTGGGTGACGGGAGGCTCAACCATGCGTAGGTTGCGCAGGGCGAAAAAGATAAAAACGGAAAAGATCACGATCAACCTCACTCCCACCGAAGTGGGACAAATCGATTATCTTGTGGAACGCGGCTTGTATACCAACCGTTCGGACTTCATCCGCTTGGCCATTCGCAAACAAACCGAATCGCATTCGGGTGATATCAACCGTTTCCTTGCGCCGGAGCTGCCGGAAACGGAGCAACGGCGGCACTTCGGCGGGTTGGGTTTCTTTCGGCTTACCGATGCTTATATCGAAACCCTGTTCACCTTCGGCGCAAAGGTGCATATCAGCGTACTGGGTGCGTTGACCATTGATAAAACCATCACCCGCGAACGATTGTCACAAGTAATGGCAGGTTGCAAGGTTTACGGGAAGATATTCGCGGAGGAAGAGATTAAACAGTTGATAAAAGAAACTACATTATAATAGCCACGGAAAAGAATCGGCGGTTGCGCTCTCTTGAAGGCGAAGTCGTTCGCCGCAACCGCCGATCCTTTTCTTGTGTCCTTTAATACGGTTCTTAACATTGATTAACTTGCCAGTATCTCGTGCGTCTCCTTTAATTGTGCCATTACGGGCAATTTTTGGGGACACTTTTTTTCACATTCGCCGCACTCGGTGCATTGGGCGGCGTCCGCGCTTTTGGTCCAGCCTTCGCCGCGCATCATTTCGGCGTAGGCTTTTTTCGCGTGTTCGGTTAGGCCGTATACCTTGTGGGTATTCATCATGCCGAATAGGTGCGGGATGTTGATATTGGCGGGGCAGGGTTTGCAATAATCGCACGCGGTGCAGTAGAGTTCCGCCAGTTTTTTGTTTTCTTCCATCATAGATTTGACTTGGGTTAGCTCGTCGGCGGTCAGATGACCTGTTTTTGAGGCGATTTTTACGTTTTCCTCGAGCATGGCGATGTTTTCCATACCCGATAAGCAAACGTTTACGTTTTCGTTAGCCAATACGAAGCGCAGGGCCATTTCGGCGGTGCTGGCGGGTTTATCCTTAAGCAGGCCGCGGATTACTTCGCTAGGCGCGCCCAAACGACCGCCCGCTACCGACCCCATAACGACCACACCCATGCCTTTTTCCTTCATGTAGGCGAGATTTTCCTCGTTGGAACGGTCCAGCAGGTTATATTGGATCAAGCAGGATGAAAACCTCCCGCTGTCCGCGATGTATCTTAAATTTTCCGCGCTGTCATGGTAGGAGAACGAAAGGAATTTGATCAATCCTTCGTCCAACGCTTTCTGCGCGGCTTGCAACGGGCCGTCGGTCAGCGTCTCCCAATGCCTGAAACCCTTCCGCCCGATACCCCAAAAATGGTAGAAATCGATATAATCTGTGTCCATTTGCTTGAGGGAGGATTCCAAACGCTTTGTCCAATCCGCGCCGGAGTCGTTTTCGATGGGGTTCTTGGTGGTGATGTATACCTTGTCGCGGTAGCCCTTGATGGCTTTGCCGACAGCGATTTCGGATTGCTTGTCGTTATAATACGGCGCGGAATCGATATAATTCACGCCCAAGTCAAACGCGCGGCGCATCAGCGGTATGGCGAGCTCGTCGTTGACCATGCTCTTACCGTCTACTTGATGCATAGGCAGGCGCATCGCACCGAAGCCCAGCTTGGATACCTTAACACCCGTATTGCCGAAAGTTGAATACTGCATATGAAACCCTCCTTTTAAACGAGTATAGCAAAAAAAGGAAGGGCTTGGCAATTATTCCGGGTGATGCTACACTCCGTTTGTAAAATTATGAGGAACGGGAGATTGTTATGGATAGTTTAATGAACGTTTTTATTCAAACCTTCGGCGATGCGGGTGATGAAATACAATCGTTCTTCACCCCCGGGCGCATCAATATTATCGGCGAACATATCGATTACAACGGCGGGTATGTCCTGCCTTGTTCTCTTAAGATGGGGACAAACGCGTTGATCCGCAAGCGCGGCGACGATACCGCCCGCTTCGCGAGTACGAATTTTGATTTGCAAGCGGAAATACCGCTCGATGATGTGGTGTTCGACCCCGCGCACGATTGGGCAAATTACCCCAAGGGCATCGTCCGCCTCATGCAGGACGACGGGCATACGATCGGCGGCTTCGATATCCTCTTTTCGGGCGATATCCCCAATGCCGCGGGTTTGTCGTCCTCTGCTTCCATTGAATTGGTGACGGCAACCGCGCTCAACGATGTTTTTTCGCTTGGGTACGAGCCGATCGAGCTCGTTAAGCTGTCGCAAAGGGCCGAAAACCAATTCTGCGGGGTCAATTGCGGCATCATGGACCAGTTTGCCGTGGGTATGGGCAAGGACGGCCATGCGATTTACCTGCATTGCGATACGTTGGATTACAAGCACGTACCGCTCAATTTGGGCGAATACGTAATCGTTGTGATGAACACCAATAAACGCCGCCAACTCAACGAGTCGAAGTATAACGAACGCCGAAGCGAATGCGAACGGGCGTTGGCGTTTTTAGCAAAAGTGAAATCCGCGTCAATTACAAGTCAGTCAGAATTAATGTTAACCGATTTTTCCCCCGAAGCATTCGCCGGGCTTTCGCACCTTATCCCCGACGAAACCCTGCGCCGCCGCGCGCGCCACGTCATCCACGAAAACGAACGCGTCAAACAAGCCGTAGCCGCGCTCGAATCGGGCGATATGGAAACGCTGGGCGAATTATTAAACCAATCCCACGCTTCCCTGCGCGACGACTACGAGGTAACGGGAATCGAACTCGACACCCTCGTAAGCGAAGCATTAAAAAACCCCGTTTGTGTCGGTGCGAGGATGACCGGGGCGGGATTTGGCGGCTGCGCGATCGCGCTGGTGAAGAAAAACGCGGTTGACGGTTTCGCCGAAAGCGTTATCGCGGGGTACGAGAGGGTTGTGGGGTACGCGCCGAGTTTGTATTGATTATTTTATCGGCTTAACCCTTGTGTTCCTGTTTGCGATTTATTCAATTTTTTTTGCAAAAATCAGGGATTTTATTTTTACCGCTTTATATTTTTGTTGATTGCTGTTCGGTTTGTCGGGAAAAGTCATTTCGACCAGCCCCATGTTTAAAGCAGGACGTAAATATGTCGCGGTAAAAGCGGGTCTGTGCTTTAACCCGAGCCGCATTAACAATTCTTTTGTCGAAAGCGTTTCCGTACCCAATGCTTCCAATAACTTTTTTACTTGTACGGTTACTTGTTCGCGTACTTGTTCGGTGTGTATCAACTCATTTAAGGTATCCTTAATGACACGAAGCATGTATTCGATAAAAATCGTGGAATCGGCGGCTTTGTCGGCGGCGGCTAAAACATCGTAATATTCCCGTTGCCTTTCGCGTATCAATTCCTCAACGGGAAGCCATGCAAAAAGGGGCTTCCACTTCACAAGCAGTAACGTTTGCCACATGCGCCCCATACGGCCGTTGCCATCGGAAAACGGGTGGATAAATTCAAATTCGTAATGAAAAACACAACTTTTAATCAATGGATGCGCGTCGGAAACCCCGACCCAATGCAGCAAATTATTAATATGTTCCCGTACCTTATCAGCCGGCGGTGCCATATGCACAAGCCTTTTTCCGGCAAAGATACCTATACCCCCCGTGCGCAACTTACCCGCGTCCTTAACCAAATCCGCCATCAGCAATTTATGTGCGGTTAACAAATCATCCATGTTCAACGGGTCAAGCGTACTTAGCATGTTATAGACTTCGTACGCGTTTTTAACCTCTTTTATTTCGTCGGGTGCGCCAAGGACACGTTTACCGTTGATAATATCCGTCACTTGTTCAAGTGTTAGGGTGTTGTTTTCTATCGCGAGTGAAGAATGGATACTCCTGATTTGATTTTCCCTGCGCAGCTTGGGATTGGTTGACGCTTCGCTTTTTATTGATATAACACCTACATTTTCGCTTATATCGGCAACCAGGTGAATGATTGCTTCCGATATTTTATACGGCGGTGCATATGTTTTCTTTGGCATCGGCGATCCTCCACATGTTCGGTTTTTTATTATTATACCGTACATGATGGGGTATGTCGAACTTCGTGGCTCAGTTTAATCACATAACAGGGGTTGCATTACCCCATCCGACATTTTGTAAACAACGTCGGCTTTTTTAACTATGTCCATGTTATGCGTAACAACAACCACACAATAATTTTTTTTATCCGCCAAATGCTTTAGGATATCCATTACATTTTCGCCGTTTTGAACATCCAGGTTTCCGGTGGGTTCGTCTGCCAGCAGTACCTTCGCACCTGTGGAAAGCGCGCGGGCTATGGCGACGCGCTGCTGTTCACCGCCGGAAAGGTTTGACGGGTAACGTCCGTGCTTTTCTTCGTTTATACCTACGGATTCCAAATAGCCCTTCGCTCGTTCCCTTGCTTTGTAATGCACGATGCCGTTCATTTTCATGGGATAACAAACATTTTCGATAGCCGTCATAAGCGGGAACAGATGAAACGCTTGGAATATCATGGATACACGCTCACGGCGGTATAAGTCCGGGTCAAGCTCCGTCAGGCTTTCATTGTCAATAAAGATTTCACCGCTTGTTGGTTTGTCAAGCCCCGCCAAAACAGACAGCAAGGTTGTTTTACCGCTGCCGGACGCACCCATCACCACGTTGAGTTTGCCATCCTCGAATATACAGGACACATTTTTTACAGCGTCATGGCCGCTGTTTTTATAACGATAGCTTACATTTTCAAGTCTTAGCATTTGGCTTCCCTCCACGCAATACCCGGTTATTCTTTAACTTGCAACAAATCAAGCGGAGCGCGTATGCTGACCAACACAGCACCGACAAATGACCCCATGCTTGTTCCGAACAGATATAAAACCGCAAAAAGCAATATTTTTGCAATGCTTTCAATACTTAAAAATTGCGTAATTATGACCCCCAAGGCCACACCTATTAAACATAAAACGGTGTTTTCCGCGAGTAACACAATACGGACACGGGTTTTCGTCGTTCCCAACATACGCATAATAGCGGCGATTTTAGCGTTTTGGAGCGTAAACAAAACCGACAACCCCGTACCAATCACTACGGAAAAGGCAACCGCAACCGGATATAAAAGTTGGAATAAAGCCAACGTATCTTCCATTTGCCCAACGACTACCCGCAATTCCTCATCATGTATAAATACATTCATTTGCATAAAATGATTTTGCCGTGAATTACGGACAACGCCCGTGATTTCTTCCCGAATGGCAATTATATACCTGTTCACCGCCGTATCCAACTCAAACCGTAACGTGATATAACCCAATTCATTCCCGCGAATCAACTCCAATGCGTATAATGGCAGGAGTGTGGCGTTACGCGCCATTTGACGGTCAATACCGCCATTGTGCGAACCAATAATGATGATTGGGTACTGTTCGTGCCGTTGTTTTATGCTTCTGTGAAAGGGGGGTTCATCGTTGAAAGGGCGGCCAATAAACGCCGTGTCCCCCACACTAAGCCCCCTTTGTGCAAGTGTGTGTTCCGAAACAATGACGGGAATCGGCGATTGAAGGGTGGCATCGGAGTATACAAAATTATTTTTATCAAACCCCGGCATAAAATGAATTTCCAAAAGCGGGACTACCATATCCGGCCAAAGCCCTTCCAAATCCGTCATTCTGATTCCACCGGGGGCAACATCGGGCCGCGTTTCAAATTCACGTTTAAATAAGTCAAAGTCGTTAAACGAAAAAAGCGGGTCAACCCGCGTTATCCAACCGTCATCACGGCCATACAGCGCGTTGTAATATAGATAGATTTCCTCAAAAAATTCGTCCCAAAAATCTTTTTCAATCCCCGCGGGGAAATTTCCGTCACTATCGGTTGGGATAATAAAAAACCACGGATATGAGGCTTCAACATATGTGTTATTAATAAACTCCAACGCTGTCAGATTATCAACCGTAGTACGTAAAATATCGTTACGCATCCAATGGGACAAAATATTGATTCCCATAGGGTCTGCCCTATGCACATATCCGGTTACAACCGTTGTGTTATATAGCCGGTCAATTTCACGTTCATAATTATTTATCACTTTTTGCAAAACACCTAAAGCGACAATAATAATTAAAGCCGTTATCACCAAAAAACCGGATTTAATAAGCGCGCGGAAAATTTGACGCATAACAAATTGTAAGCTCTCCTTGTTCATCTTCTTTTTACCCGCTTGCTGCCGCCGCCTTGTAAAAGCACCAACACGGGACGTTTTGCAATAAGTAACGCGCCCAAATACACCGCCGCAAGCATAAAAATGAATGACGCACCCACCATAACCGCGAACCAATATAACGGCAGGCCAAAACCAATATCGTACCCCATTACCATGTCACCCATAATATTTTCCGCTCCCTTTAACGCGATAAACCACCCAATAATACCGCCTGTTATCATTGACAAGAAACCGAAAAATAATATCGGTGTACAAAGTTTGCGTATCACGCTGCGGATCGGACTGCCCAGCAATCGTAAAATAACCAAATCCTTGCGTCTCTGATACATATACAAAAAAGTCACAAAACCCAATACCAAAGCCGACATGATGCTGAAAACAATAAAATTAACGGTTATGGACTGTAAAACAGGTTCAGCAGTTAACCAATAATTAGCCGCTCCCGTGGGAAGCAAGGTCAAGGTTATACCGCGTGAAGCAAGCACATCCCTGTTCTCCAACAGAAACGCGCTTTCATTCCGGGGGTTTGCCAATTCAAAGCTGTACCACACATCCCATAAAAAATCATCGTAGCCGTGGATTTCATCAACAAGTTTAAAATCATCCGGCAGAAGGGAATCGGGGATATATATTAAATTGTCAAAATTAGGTTCCCAGCGTGCGTGTTTATCGAATATACCCACGATTTCCAATTCCAAACCCGAAACGATATATTCCGTCGGGTCGCCGTGAATAAAAAATTCTACATAACCGTCTTGAAAGCGGATATTCTCAACACCGGGGCCGAAATGTTCGGTAAAGAAACCCCAACGGGGTGCAACAACGCGCTGGTTTGCGGGGACGCTGATGGTTATTGTGTCACTTGTTGCCAACCCCCTTGTCTCGGCAAACAGATAATGGATAACCACTACGGGATTTTTATTTATGTAGTCATCACGGGTAAGGAAGCGACCGCCATGTAATGTAAAAATATCCATGTGTACCTGGGGCATCGCTTCCATACCGGATGTTGTCCGTAACCATAAAACGCTGTGGTTGTAACGCATACGTTCGATTTCGCCGTCTAATCCTTCCAACCCCGGCGTGTTGGGGTCTACTTCTCCGAACGGTACGGGAACATACCACAAGCCGTAATCATTTAACGGGTACATGTATAAGCGGTCAAGCGTACCTCCGACCGTCGGGCGCCTTCCGAAAAATCCGTCAATTTCATGGAAAAGATAGTGCGCCCCTTTGAAAAAATAACGCTGTCCGACTTCCAAGCCCGCCAGCGGATTTTCCCCGTCATCGGGTATATGCATGTGCATGGTTACGTTGTACCCCGCCGCCGCGTGTTCGGGGAAACCTACGGCAACATCGTCCACCCGTAACCGTAACCGCACAGCCGACCCGCCGCGTATATAATCCATTTGTATCAATTCCGCATAAAAAAACGTAAAGTGCAACCGTTCGGAGCGCGGATAATTTGTTTCAAAAAAACGGAAGCCACGTATGTCCGCGTTAAGTTTATCGTGTAAAACGGCTTCCGCGCCGCGCCGTCTGTCCTCTGTCAACGCAAAGCTGCTGCCGGCAATAACCTCCGCGCCCGTAATGATATTCGCATACATTTCACCATCCATCCGCAAGAAACCAATGGAACGGTAAAACCCGCCGATTTCATGAATCCTGTCGCGTACCACTAAAAATTCCGTGCCGCGCAAAACAAAAGCAAATGAAATAAGGCAGACAAGCAAAAACAAAAATACAGTCCGAACCGGTTGACGCAAGGATGATTGTATAAATACGTTTCCTTTCGCCCACTCCGGCGCGGGGCGGTTGGCACGGTTGAGTTCCTTTCCCAATTCCGCGGCACTACCCATATGGGCGACGGCTTGTATGGCGGCTGTTTCTTCGTCCATGCCCTGCGCTATATACATATCCTTTCGGTCAATGATATGTTCACGCAGTTCCTCCGCCACATCGGCACGGGCTTTTTCCCAGCGGATGTAATTGCCGACTTCGTTAACGTAAGTGTCAATTTTATGTTTCGACCGCATACCGCAACCCCCCTCCCATGATGGTATTTACGGAGTTTGTGTATGCCAGCCATTCATCCCATTTTTTTGCGAGATGTTCCCTGCCGCTTGTTGTAATTCGGTAATACTTCCGATCCTTGCCTTCCTCGGTTTCACTTCGGTAAGAAGTGACCAACCCATCATTTTCAAGATTGTGCATGATAGGATAAAGGATTCCCGTTTTTATGTTAAACGCGTCGAAGGATTTTTTAGCAAGGGCTACAATGATTTGATGCCCATACATATCCTCGCCGTCAAGAAGCTTGAGTATCATCATAATGGTATTCCCCGGCAGGTACTTTTTTTCGGCCATAACCTCTTCCTCCGCAGTAGATATTCTACTATTCATATTATGATAGAACACATACTATTGTCAAGCAATCCCCAAATATACGTACATGGAAATTAAACCGTCGGCCCGATGTACGAGGCGGTGCGCGTGTCAATATATTACACTTATGTTACATATTATTCTAAAAAGATTCAAACGTATTGTTATGTCGCCCTTTATGTGTATAATTAATTTAAGCCAAAGGTCATCTCATTGACGGAAAGCACATACGACCCTGACGACATACGGTAGCCCCGATTTCTGCGTACAATCGTCCCTGATGCATTATTCCCGATTTTCGACTTCGCCGGAGGTTTAAATCGACTCATAAAAGGTTGCGCAACCGAGTCACAGGTATGCATATAATGGATATCCTCCTGACCCATTTTACGACATAGCAAAATAACGGAAAAAAGTAAAAATAAATAAGAACGCCTCCCCGGTGACGTCGGGAGGCGGGTGATAACCCTGTGCGGGGGCATCTTATGATGCTTGAGCTTCCCGCATAGGGTTTTTTGTTTTGATTCCCCGCGTTCTGCCCGCCGCTTCACACATCTATTATCACATAAGCCGTAAACGTATTCCCGTCCCATTCGGTAATCAGCTTCCCACCGTACCGTTCCACTACCGCCTGTACGCTTCGCAGCCCAAATCCGCCGTCCTTCTTACAGGAAATCGGCTGCCCGTCGTCAGACAAAACCGTTCCGTCAAAACTGTTTTTAACAGTGACGGCAAATTGCTGATGTTTGTAGTTGGCTTTCAACTCAATAAAGCGTCCGCTGTTTAGTTTAAGAACGGCTTCCACGGCGTTTTCCAAAAGGTTGCCAAGCACAACGCACATTTCATAATTGGGAACGGACATGGGTTCCGGCAATGCGGCTTCAAAGCCGCAGCTAATGTCCGACTTGCGGCAGCGTTCCGCGTAACCCGACAACAGCGCGTTTATGACCGTGTTCTTGCAGAAAACCGGCAGTCCGTTTTCTGTGACGAGGGATTCGACTTCCGACAAATACCCGTCCACTTCGTCCCCTTTGCCGGAGCGCAGCATTTCCCGCGCCGCGCTGATATGGTACTTGACATCATGGCGCATGATACGGAGTGAATTTTGCTGTTCGTTCATCTTCTCATAATGGCCGCGCCCGGAGGATATGATGCTGTTCGCGAACTCCGCTTCGACGCGCCGCTTTGTTTTTTCGTGTGTGTTGATAATGGCATAACACAAAGCACAAAATGTGCAAAACGCGAACACCAGCAATGAAATACGTTGCACTCCGTCTGAAACGGAAATAACAACAACCATCGAGGCATATGTGAACGCTGCCATGAATGAAAATAACAGCCATATTTTCTTACCGCTGCTTATAAAAATTTTTGCAAACAGTCTCCGCGCAAAAAGAAAAATAAACAAAGTATACACGGTATACATAAACATCGTTAAAATAAACACCGCCAGCCAGAATTCGCTGCTTTCCGCTTGGGTGAATATCCCGGAAACCGCGCTTGCCAACGCCACTTGAAACCCCGTACATACCATTACGAAGAATATGACGAATACCCTTTGGAGAAAATATCCTTTCGACAGGATAATAAACAGCGGGGCATGAGCGAACCCGCCGTAAAATCTGTAAAACGTGCTTTGCGTTCCTGTAAGGTATAGGATGATATGCACAACGATACTAAATATTATGGGTACGCATATAGTGGCAATCTTCCCGAACCTGTGCGGGAACGCAATAAACATGGTCAGATAATTGATTATCAATGTAATTGCGGTTATTACTAAAAACGCGGTATCTATGTTCATTTTTTAC
>WRDO01000026.1 GCA_009779755.1 Defluviitaleaceae bacterium
TAAACAACTGCTCCCGCTCTTCGCTCTTCAATTCTACCCTATACTTCCTATTCATTCCCCATACCCTCCTTCTTCTTGACGGGTATAGTATATCACTAATTTATAATGCGGTCATGGTACTAGATATTATCCAAACTGGCACCGCAATTCAAGCGGTGTCAGTTTTGTTTTGAATTGGATGCGTTGGTTGTTATAAAACCAAATATAATCATCAATAAGCGTTTTGGCTTCGTAAAAAGTTTTGATTTTATGCCTGTTGATACATTCTGCCTTAAGGATGGAGAAAAAATTTTCAACCATTGCATTATCAAGGCAGTTGCCGCGCCTTGACATGGAAGGTGTAATTCCATATTCTTTGGTTAGGTTAAAATACCCATGTGAAGTGTATTGAAACCCTTGGTCGCTATGGAGTTGCATCTCTGTAGCGGCCGTTTTCGTTTTAGCATCTCGGATAGTGTTAAGTACGAGGTTGACCGATTGTTCTGTACCCACCCGATGAGCGACGATTGAATTATCATATAAATCACGAATAGCTGACAAGTACAAAACCCCTTGTGCGGTATGGATGTAGGAAATATCAGTAACCCATTTTTGGTTGGGGCGTTCGGCGCGGAAGTTGCGGTTAAGGTGGTTGGCGTATACATGAAGTGTTGCACCCATGCTTTTGTATTTCCTGCGTCTGCGTATTTCAGCCAATAGCCCAAACTTGTGCATGATTCGCAGCACGGTTTTGGGGTTGCGCTGTATATTTTTCTCCCTATCAAGCCAAATATGGACGCGGCGGTAACCGTATGTTTTACGGCATAATGATTGGCATTGGGTTATGACCTCCGCCAAGTCTTCATCTCGATCGGGCTTATCCATGCGTTTTGTAAAATTATAATACCCGCTCTTGGATACCCCAAAGAACGTACACATGACGCGAATTGGATATTTTTCTCTGTGCCTGTATATCGCCGCATATTTTAGCATCGGTTTCACCTCCTTCCAGCGTGCCGAAGAAAATCCCGCAACAACTCGTTTTCCATTTTTACCCGATTCATTTCATACTTCAAGCATTTTATTTCACAATCTTTATCGTGTTGTGTTGCCTTATAGTCTTTGGGTGGCCTGCCACGTCGCCGTGTTACAATGCCGGCTTCCAACCGTTTGTTGTTGTTGTTGTACCGGGTGATTAAATTTTCCACCTGTTTCTCCGTCAGGTTAAGGTAATCCCCGATTTCCTTTCGCGTTTTTCCTTTCGCTCTCATTTCCATTACTTCCTTTTCTTTCGCTTTTACGTGTGTGTACGTTCTTGTCATAAAATTGACCTCCTATCGTTTTTCATTCTACGATAGGAGGCCTTTTCTTTCACCGTCCGTTTTTTCTGGGGCGGTTCACTGTAAAAGCAGTCAACCCTTTATTAATTTTAACCAAGCGTTGGTCGGTTACTACCCCTGCATCGCCTTCGAAACTTCCTCGGCGAAGTTTTCTTCTTTCTTTTCGATGCCTTCGCCTTTTTCATAACGGACAAAGCGCACAATGCTGTGGGAGCAGTTCTTATCCTTGCTGATGGATTTGAGGTATTCGCCCACGGTTATGCCGTCCTCGCGGACGTATTCTTGCTCCATTAAACAAATTTCCTTGAAGGTCTTGGCCAAACGTCCGGTCGCCATCTTTTCGGCGATGTTGGCGGGTTTGCCTTCGGCGAGGGCTTGTTTGGTGTGGAAATCGATTTCGTTGGCGACATATTCGGGGTCCACGCATTTTTGGCACACATATTGCGGCGACATGGCGGCGATTTGCATACAAATGTTGCGCCCTGCTTCGATGCAAGGGCCGCTGCACGCTTCGTCGTCGCATCCGTTAAAGTTCATTTCAAGCATGACGGCGACGCGCCCGCCCCCGTGCACGTATTCGATTACCGCACCGGTTTGGGGTGCATACCGTTCGAAGCGGCGGATGCCGATGTTTTCGCCGATGGTGGAGATTTGTTGGGTCAGCACATCCTTGACGGTTTGCGCGGGGTCGGCGATCCATTTTTCCTCCAGCAGGGCTTCGACCGTTTCCGCTTCGGATTGTAATACTTGTTGGTTCACTTGTTTTACAAAGTTGATAAAGCCCTCGTTCTTGGCCACGAAGTCGGTTTCGGAGTTGACCTCCACGATCGCGCCTCTTTTGCCGTTTTGTGTTACGGCGGCAAGGACGAGCCCTTCGGCGGCTACGCGTCCGGCTTTTTTGGCGGCGGCGGCAAGCCCTTTTTCACGCAGGATTTCGCCGGCGCGCTTCAAATCGCCTTCGGCTTCCACGAGCGCGTTCTTACAGGCGGACATACCCGCGCCGCTGATGTCGCGCAGTTCCTTTACCATTGTCGCTGTGATTTGCATATGGGTTTCTTCCTCTCGATATCTTTATTCTGCGTTCATTATTTCGCTTGCGTCGGAGGCTTCGTATTCATCCGCTTCATCGTCGGCGTATTCAACAGGGGTTTCGGCCTCGCCGGGGTCCTCATCCTGTTCGCCTTGGCGGGCTTCCAGTACCGCGTCGGCCAGTTTGCCCGTGATGAGCTTTACCGCACGGATGGCGTCGTCATTGCCGGGGATAACGAAATCCACTTCGTCGGGGTCGCAGTTAGTATCCACGATACCCACGATGGGTATACCCAAATTGCGGGCTTCCTGTATGGCGATGTGCTCCTTGCGTGCATCCACGATGAAGATGACGTTGGGCAAGCGCTTCATGCCCTTTACGCCGCCGAGGTTCTTTTGGAGCTTTTCCATTTCGTGCTCGAGCTTGGCGACTTCCTTCTTGGGGAGCATCGCCATGGTGCCGTCTGACTGCATCCGTTCCAAATCGCGCAGGCGCGCCACGCGGCCCTGCATCGTCTTAAAGTTGGTGAGCATACCGCCCAGCCAGCGTTCGTTGACATAGAACATGCCGCAACGGATCGCTTCTTCTTTGATGGATTCCTGTGCTTGCTTCTTGGTGCCTACGAAGAGCATTTCACCGCCGTCGGCAATAATGCTCGCCACGGCCTTGTATGCCTCGTCCATCTTGCGTACGGTTTTTTGCAAGTCGATAATGTAAATCCCGTTACGTTCGGCGTAAATATATTCCGCCATTTTGGGGTTCCAGCGCCGGGTTTGGTGGCCGAAATGCACGCCCGCCTCCAGCAGCTGCTTCATGGATACTACCGCCATACTAACCTCCTAAGGTTTGTCCTCCACGGCCCGTTGTATTCGCACCTTAGCGCGGACCGTGTGCGTAGTTTTAGTTTTCTACAGCTCGCGCATTATAGCGCAGGTATATTTGATGCGCAAGGGTTAAGACAGGATTTTATCATTGATATGTCCGCAGCGTTCCGTCACCGCCGATGCGATGGCGGCGCGGCGTTTATCGTCCGCTTCGTCAGATTCGGAAAGGATTTCCACGATTTCATCAAACAAGCCGACAAGCGTGCCGGAATTGAACCATGACAAATCCTCCGCGAGTTTAATCTGTTCGATGTGGCTTGAGCGGAAGGGCTTACATTCGACAGGGGAACCGACGCGCCGCGTGTTATACCAAAGGGATGTTCCGCTGTCGAAAATCGGTGCCGCACCCAACCATTCCAAAGTTTCCGCGTTGCGTATAAAACCGAAATTGTTGTAATGCCTATCTTCGTTGGCAATGATGTAATCCAACACAAGCATTTTGTCCAGCGCCTCACGGATGCCGGGTATACCGAGGGTTTCACAACCGCGCAACAAGTGTTTGATATTGGAATCTTGGTTGTCTTTCTTAAAATGGGTATGCACGCGCCACGCGGGTACAAGCTCGGTATCGGGTGTTACGAAATTTTCGCATAAGCTGTACGGTTTATCGCCGTCAAAGATAAGGACGTATGGTACATGAGGTATGTTTAACCGCCGCATGATTGCGCTTGCGATTATTTCATTAAAAGGCTCCTGTTGGTAAACGCCGCTGCCGCCCTTCATCAAGTAACGTATACCGTCTGCGATTATCCATTTTTTGCGAAGCCAGCCGTCCGATGTGTTATCCGGTGACATAAGGTTGATTTGCTTGGGGTTTTTGGGCTCAAGCCCGAACAATATCTCACCGATATCCTTTGAAAAATCATTATAAAAAAAGTTGACGGCTTCCCAGCGCAAGCCACTGTCCTTGGGGCATACCCAATATTGGTCGGACAAACTTAACCCGCAGCATTTGGTAAGCAACAATGTGGTACTGTAAATTTCCAGTTTTTCAAGTGCTTCCCGTATACCGTCGCGGCTTGCGGGAATGGAGCGGCCCGTCCACCAGTCGTTGAGTGCCTTACGGTCAATGCCGGTCTTTTGGGTGCTTATACCCAACGGAAGATGTTGAATGTCATGTACATCTTCCAATTTAATAATCGTGCCGGTCGCTTCATCTATTTGCATATCCACGACCGGGATATTTTTGTGCATCAGTGTGTACTTCAAAAATTGCCGCCTCCTTCCCGCATAATGATTCGTTAATGGTTTTATCATAAATAAAGTGTAAATTCAATGAAACAAGTAAACATCCGGCATACCCATGATGAGGTTGTTCGTGCGGTAATCTTATCAATTATAAAAACCCCATGCGGGAAGCTCAAGCATCAAAAGATGCTCCCGCACAGGGTTTTCACCCGCCTCCCGACGTCACTAGGAAGGCGTTCGTATTCATTTTTGCTCTTTTCCCGTTTTTTTGCTGTGTCGTAAAAAAGGTCAGGCGGATATCCGTTACATGCATACCTGTGACTCGGCTGCGCAGCCTTTATGAGTCGATTGTAAGCCTCGGCGAAGTTAAATCGGGATCATGAGCATCAGGGACGAATGTACGCAGAAATCGGAATGACCGTATGCTGTCAGGGTCGTATGGATGCCGTCCGTCAAGAAGATGGCCTCGGCTTAAAACGATTATACCCGATATGAATATAACGTCAATATGTTTTACCAAGGAACATACGTTTGTAATATAGTTGTAACATTCACACACCCTACACCACCCCCTTGCGTTTGACATTTGGGATATGCTATATTACATTCATGTTGCAAAGGCAGGGGAAATTGTCGAAGGGGAAAAATAATGGCGCATTATGTATGGAACACAGACCTTGAAATCGGTGAGGAAACCATAGATGCCCAACACAGATGGCTTGTTGATACGTACAATGCTTTGATGCACAATTATAACAAGGGGCATGGCATTAACGAACTGCTCACGGCGCTTACCCACTTGTACGATTATACGGAAAAACACTTCGGTTACGAAGAATCGATACAATTAAGGAGCGGTTTCCCCGATTACAACCGGCATAAGCAGCTCCATGATAATTTTAAGAAAACGGCCTTAAACCTTGTCGAAAAAGTTAAAGCGGAAGGCCCCTCCAAAGAGCATGCGGAATTATTAAACGCGACAATCGGAGCATGGCTGATTAAACACATCAAAATGGAAGATTCGAAAATCAAGAACTATATGCGGAAAAAGTAACAACGTACGAAACGATAAGAAAAATTGGCGCAGATGGGAGAGCGCTTGAATGGCATTAAAGAAGTCTAACTTAGGTTTTTATTAAATTTAAGGGGGATAAAAAAATGAGTTTCTTTAAAAAACTTATCAAAGCCGTGAAAAAAGTCGAAGAAATCGCAGATGCCGTTCCTGCAAAAAAAGAGACTCCGGTTGCGCCCAACGTGGTGCAAGAACCGGCGGCAGAAGAAAAAGCGGCCCCTATTCCTGCTCCCGCTCCGACTCCGACTCCTGTAGCTGTCAAACCCAAGCGTGACGAAGAGGATGAAGCATTATGGCAAAGATATATTTTGCTTGAGCCAATAGTGAGAGAGATATTATTAACCAAATACAATCACAAGCTCCCGCCCGGTCTGTTTGACGAATCCCAACCCGAACGTGAAAGAAGAAAAAGAGGCTTCCGTGACGCATTTAACGAATACGGTGGCGATGTAGACAACTTGGATATGACAAACAAAGACGACGTAAACGAGACAGCAGGTGCCATTGCAAGTGCTGTAAGGGAATTTATATCCGAAGAAGCCCTCGATCCTTTCAGCGAAGAAGAATGGGCATAGAGTAAATAGCGGCCACCCATAATCGGCCGCTAAACGGGGAATTGGCGCAGTTGGGAGCGCGCTTGAATGGCATTCAAGAGGTCACGGGTTCGAATCCCGTATTCTCCAGTTAACGCAGGCAAGATAAAAGCCAAAGATAACCGAATCAATCGTAAAGAGGGGTTCGGTTATTTTTAAACGTAAAAATAGGAGCGTGCCATGCGCGTAATCGCGGGTACGGCAAGGCGGATGGTATTGGTTGCCCCAAAAGGCACGGATACGCGCCCCACGGGTGACCGTGCCAAGGAAGGTCTGTTTAATATAATCGGCCCGCAGATTGTCGGTGCGCGGTTTTTGGATTTGTTTTGCGGGAGCGGGGTCATCGGGATTGAGGCGTTGAGCCGCGGCGCAAGTGAGGCCGTGTTTGCGGAACAGGCGAAACCCGCGTTGGATGCGTTGAAAAAAAATATATCCGCGGTAAGGATGGATTCCGCCGCTGTAATATTACCGATGTCCGTTTCCGATGCGGTCAGGCAATTGGAACGGGAGGGAAGGGAATTCGATATCGTGTTCCTTGACCCGCCCTACGGCAAGGGTTTGATTGAAGGGACGATATCGGATTTGGCGAAATCATCGGTCGTAAATAAGGATGGCCTTATAATAGCCGAGACGGAGACAAGCCTCCCCCTGCCCGAAACGTCACTGTTGGAACAAAAGCGGGATTACGGGCGCACGCGGTTTTTATTTTTCCGCATACAAGGAGAAACGGAATGACCCTTTTATTCCCCGGGAGCTTCGACCCGGTTACGCTTGGGCACATTGATATCGTCCGCCGCGCGGCGGCGCTCGCGGAACGGTTAATCGTCGCGGTGCTGGACAATCCGCACAAAACGCCTTTATTCTCAACCGATGAGCGGACGGTATTATTGTGGGATGCCTTGCACGACGTAAAGGGGATCGAAATCGCGACTTTTTCCGGTTTGCTCGCGGAATACGCCGGGCAGCGTAATGTTACGGCAATCGTACGGGGTGTGCGTGATGCCGAGGATTTTATCGGCGAAGCACGGTATGCATGGCACAACCGCTTGTTTGATGGGACAGAAACGATACTGATCCCCTCAAACCCGGCGTTTTCACATATTTCAAGCCGTATCGTACGCGAAGCGGCAGAACATATATACCCGACAGGGTCGGATGATTCCGTTTTACGCAAGCTCGTACCGGATAATGTCCGTACGGCTTTGCGGCGAATAATGATTGCAAAGGAGTAGTTTCACATGGACGCATTGTTATTTTACTTGGCCGAAATGGAAGAGGTATTGGAAACCAGTAAGAAGTCAATGATTTTTTCCGACAAGGTATCCGTCGATAAAAATAAGTTGATGGAAATTATCACCGAGCTGCGGCTGAACATGCCCGATGATATCCGCATGGCGCAAAGGCTCTTGGGTGACCACGACAAGGTGCTGGACGACGCGCAGAATAAGGCGAAGGTGATCTTGGAGGACGCGGAAATCGAAGCCAAAAAAATGGTGCGCGACGACGAGATTACCCGACGCGCCCAAGCCGAAGCGGTGGACATCATCGACGCGGCGAAAAAGGAAGTACGCGACATGCGCATGGGTTCGATGGAATACGCCGACGAAATATTGGAAAAAGCCGAAAGCAAAATCCGTGAAATCATGACCAACTTTGATAAACAACATAAAACCGTGATGGAATATTTCGCCCAAACCGTCGATGTGCTGTATGAGAACCGCCAGCAGCTTAGGGGGTAACCACCCTCCTTTCGCAGAAATCGAATTGGAGGAAACGCCCGCACCCGTAGAGCAAAAAACGATTCCTTCAAGCCAACCCATTCCCCAACGGGCATTCGACCCGTTACGCGCGCGGTTCCGCGATATGCGTATGATCGCCGACTACGCGCCGTACGCCTATCAAAACGACGGTTGGCTTTTTTATGAGCAAGCTAAGTTTATGGCCGACGTTACGGACGATTACCCGCACCGTACGGCTTTTTCCGCGTTTTATCCCTATTACCAGCGCATGGGTTACGAACAATTGCGCACGTATTTTACATGGCGTACCTTAGTACGGGAGGGTCGGTATCCTTTCGTGGGTGCGTCTTATTTATTTTTATACATTTACGAATTGCTGTCGTGCGTGGGGGTGAGCGACCCTCGGGACGGGCTGGAAAAGTTGACCGAGCTGTGGCCGTTTTACCGCGAAGCCGTACCCTCATTAGACCAATATCTACCGGGATGGATAAAGGATTTCCACATCTGTTACGAATTGCCGCATACCTTCGCGGCGTTTGTAACGGAACGGGGACTGCAACGGTTTTATACCGAAAACGCCGTTGCCGCGCGGAAGGATACGGCGCAGGATTGGGTACGGCGTTCGGGTTATGACATTAAGAAATCGAAGTTCTACATCGGCAACGAGTCGTTGGCGAACAAATGCATAACGTATGTCTTTGACGCACTCCGTACATGGTGCGCGTCGCGGAACGTTGTTTTGGATGATTTATTATTCTACGATGTTCGCCGCGGGGAATTTTGGAAACCGTTCGCGCAGGCCCTGTATCACCCCGCAACCAACGAACCCGACCGCCGCGTGGAAATGCCCGGGCACGAGGTCTATATACGGCGCGGCAACCGCTGGACGCTTGAAAAAGCGCAGCCCTTCACCGGCACGCGGGAGCTGGTGGGGCATATAATCCGCAAAACGGAATCGTGCCTGCGCAAGTATTTGAAACACAAACACAAACTCACCGCCGACTCGCGAACGCTTGTGCACAGCGAACGCAAGCTAAAGGCCTCGGGCCTAACGCTTGCGGCCATGGACGCGGAAATCGAAGCCGCCGCCGCCGCGTTCCAACGGGAGTTAAACCGCGTGGAAGTTACAGTGGACACAGGGAGCCTTGTAAAAATCCGGGAGGAAGCGCAGGATACACAGGTAAAGCTGACAGTAGATGAAGTAAAAAACGTTGCCCCCGTCCCCGCCGCGGGAGTGGATGTCCGCTCCGCGCTTTCATCAGCACCGCTCATGGATCGTTCCCCGGAACCCCCTCCATCGATTGTTTTACAAGTTAAGCCACCGCCCCCACTTTCCTCCGGTTGGGGTGCGTTTGCCGCCGCGTTAACCGACATGGAGCGCGAAGCGTTGACGATATTGCTCCGCGGTGAGGACGACTTAAAATCACTTGCCGACGCACAAGGAATTATGCTTGAGGTGCTGGCGGAAGGGATTAACGAAAAAGCCGCGGATTTCGTCGGGGACAATGTGCTGGATACGGACGGCGGCTTTGTTTTGTATGAAGAGTATAGGGAAATGATTGGGGATGCCATAAATATAAACGGCTGACCCTGTTTTACTTTACCGGGAATTTTTTATCTCTGTAGCGAAAAGCGCGCAAGCCGACAATGCACAAGCAGGAGGACAAAGGTAAATGAATAATGAACTCACGTTATACGCGCCTTTTATAAAAGAAATAAAGGAACTTATTTATCGCCACCAGTATGAAGCGATGAAAAAAGTCAACATTGAGCTGCTTACGCTATATTGGAAAATCGGGCACAGGATTGACCTCAGACAGCACGAGCAAGGTTGGGGCAAATCTGTTGTTGAAGTGCTGGCGAAAGAATTGCAAAAAGAATTTCCGGGTGATAAAGGATATTCCGCTCGCAATCTTTGGCGTATGCGAAATCTTTACATTGAATATTCAAATCTCGCACCAGCGGTGCAAGAAATGATGAATCCAAGTTTGCAACCAATGATTGCAAAAGTTGATGGTGCTGAAAAATCCGCAGGAAATGTTAATGCTGAACTTCTGCCAACATCGTTGGCAGAAATAAAAATTGGAAATCTGCCGCCATTGTTGGCAGAAATAAGTTGGACGAAAAATTATGCCATAATCGAAAAATGCAAAGACCCAATGGAGCGCATTTTCTACATCAAAGCTACACGCCGCTTCGGTTGGACACATGACGTTCTTATCCACAACATCGGAATCAAAACCTACGAGCGTTATCTGACAAACCAAACGAATTTTGACGATGCCGTACCCGAAAAATACCGCTTGCAAGCAAAACTCGCCGTAAAGGACGAGTACAATTTCGCCTTCCTTGAAGTGGGCGAAGAACACAGCGAAGCGGAATTGGAAGCCGCCATTATGAAAAACCTACGTAAATTTTTAATCGAAATGGGCGGTTATTTTACGTTTGTGCGTGACCAATACTATCTTGATGTAACCGATGAGGACTACCACGTTGACTTGCTCCTTTTTCATAGGCGACTGCGCTCACTTATCGCCATTGAATTAAAGATTGGCGAGTTTAAACCAGAGTATGTTGGAAAAATGCAATTCTATTTAATGTCGCTGGATGAAACAGTAAAGCTACCCGACGAAAATCCATCTATCGGTATTATCATTTGCAAAACCAAGCACCGCACAAGGGTTGAGTACACCTTGCGAACGTCGGGCGCACCTATCGGCGTATCAACATATTCAACGCAAGACAGTTTGCCCGATAATCTGCGGGCGTTACTTCCGTCCCCTGGTGAACTTGCCCGAATTATTGGTGAGTTTGACGATGATGAGGTTGGTTTTTAATCTCTGTCCATCAAAACCGTATGTGCCACAAACGGCACGATCATCACGTTTTTTTGACATTAAATTAGATATGTTCATATAAGAATACCCCACCGATAGTCAAAGAAATCCCCCGTTGACAATTCTGCCAATACTGTATATGCTATATATATGCTGTAAGCGAGGTGATTGAACCGATGATTATCGTTTCATTGCAAAGTGAAGTACCCGCCTATGAGCAAATCAAGGCGCAAATCAAGGCGCAAATATTGTCGGGGGTGCTGACGGCTGACGAGCCGCTGACCTCCATGCGCCAGCTTGCGCGGGATTTGCGTGTGAGCGTCATTACGACGACCCGCGCATACGGCGACCTTGAGGCGGAGGGATTGATTTACACCGTCCAAGGGCGAGGGTGTTTCGTTAAGGGCAACGCGGAGTTGGTTCGCGGGCAGTATCTGCGTTCCGTTGACGATTCGTTAAAAACAGCGGCGGAGAAAGGGAAAGCGGCTGGGTTGTCCCTGCTCGAATTGACAAGCAAATTGGAGGAAGTATTTTATGGGCAACGCGATTGAGATAAGGAATTTATGCAAAGAATATCCCGGCTTCGCGCTTAAGGACGTGAGCTTTAACGTCCCGAGCGGCTTGTGCTGCGGGTTTGTGGGGCCCAACGGCGCGGGCAAGACCACGACGCTTAAGGCGATGCTGGGCATGGTTCACAAGAACGGCGGCGAAATCCGGCTGCTGGGCAAAGCGGACGGCGACGTTACGGCCAAAGAGGACATCGGGGTTATGTTTGACCAACCGTACTTCCAAGAGGACTGGACGCCCCTTGATATCGAAAAGGGCATCAAACCGTTTTACCGCGGATGGGACGGCGGGCAATACCGCAAGTATTTAACGCAGTTCGGACTTGACCCCAAAAAGAAGTTCAAGGATTTTTCGCGCGGTATGAAAATGAAACTGTCCTTTGCGGTCCATCTTTCCCACGGGTCAAAGCTGCTCATCCTGGATGAACCCACGAGCGGCCTTGACCCCGTGGCCCGCGACGAAATGCTGGATATCATGCGGGAACACCTCGTTGAGGAGGATCGCACGATCCTTTTCTCCACGCATATCACGAGTGATTTGGAAAGGATCGCCGATATGATCGTTTATATTTCCGGCGGTTCCATTTCGTTCAGCGGGGACAAGGACGAGCTTGTTTCCCGCCATTGCGTCGTGCGCGGCGGCAGGTTACCGGAGGAAAAACGAAGGCACGCCATCGGGATACGCGAATACAAGGACGGTTATGAATGTCTGATGGAAACCGATAATATCGGCGGCTTGCCCCCCGACGCGGTAACCGAACGCGCGACCATCGGCGATGTGGTGGTTTATATGGAAAGGCGGTCACGATATGCTTAACATGATGAGACTCGATTGGCTGGGTATGAGGAAGTACCGCAGCCGTTTAATAATCGCCGTAATTACCGCTTGTATGTTCGGCGGGCTGTTCGGCGCTTGGATGATACTGCCGTATTTAGTGTTCGGTATGTTTGACGCTTCCCTCTATTGCTTCGACGCGGAGGAAAAGGGGGAGTTGAATCGGCTCTACCTGACGCTGCCCATTTCGCGGGGGACGCTCATCACCGCAAGGTACATGCTTTCATTGATTTTACAAGGCATCGGAATCGTTGCGGGGGTCGTTTTAACGCTTATCTTTTCCCGTATACTTTACGGAAGGACGATAATCAATGAACACACCTTTATACCGAACTTAGGAACATTGGCTGTCATGACATGCGCAAGCCTGTTGATTTGCGCGTATTTAAGCCTGATTATGCACCCGATACTGCACAAGTTCGGTTACGCGAAAGCCAAGATTATCGGTTATGTCTTGCCGATTGTGGGTTCGTCTTTGTTGGTGGTAATATTTATTATGACAGCAAACCGTATCGAAGCGGTCGGCGCGGTTACGCGTTCCGCTTTTTTGTGGGCATATGGTAATCCGGTGCTTTTTTCGTTTATTATACTGTGCGTGACGGTATTATTCCTCACGGCTTCGTACGCGTTGTCGCTAAAGGTATACGCCAAACGTGATTTTTAAATCCGAAGGGAGCTACAGCTTTGCGCAGCGAAAGGGAAATGCTTGATTTAATCAACGGCGCGGCGGAGGAATCTGTTTTCATGCAACCCATGACCCCGAAGGAACGCGCGGTCGCCGCGTTTGAATTGCGTATCCCCGACCAAGTGCCGACCTTTGAGTTGGGCTTTACGCTTGCGCCGGAAATGTTCGGGATCAACCTGTACCCGTCGGACTTAAACCGGGAAGTGATCGGCAAGTTGTCGGCATTAGATAAGGAACGCCGCTTAAACGAAGCCGCCGAGGATATCGCCAAAGTCTTTGAGACGTTGGATTGGTGCATCATTCCCGGGCATTTCGGCGCGGGTTACGTGGAGGGGACGTTCATTTCACCGGAACGGGTATTCCTGCTTAAAAAAGTACGGGAATTGGCCGGCGGGCGCAGGATGATGGGTTACACGGCAGACGGGACTTTTTCGACATCGCCGCGCGGCGGCGTTCATTCCCTCGCGTATCGGATCAACAACGACCCGAAGGGCTTGCATGAGGAAGCCAAGACCCGCATGGAAACCGCCATCGAGCGTAATAAACGCTTGGCAGAAGCGGGCGTCGAAGTAGCTTTGCTATGCGCCGATTATTGCGACAAGATGGGGCCGTTCCTATCGCCCGTACAATTCGGGGTGTTCGTTGCGCCTTATTTGGCGGAAATCATCGCGGAATGTAAAAAAGCGGGGATGTATACGGTCAAGCACACCGACGGTAATATCATGCCGATCTTGGATCAGCTCGTTGCGTGCCAACCCCGCGCGCTGCATTCGCTCGACCCCGCGGCGGGCGTGGATATCAAGGAGGTGAAGGCGATGATCGGCCATAAGGTCGCGCTCGTCGGCAACGTAAATTGCACAACCTTGCAATCCGGCACGGACGATGAAGTTACCGCAAGCGCGGAATATTGCCTGACCCACGGCAAGCCGAACGGCGGTTATATTTTCAGCACATCCAACCTCCCCTACCGCGGTATGCCGCCGCACCGTTATCAAATGGCCTTGGACGTTTGGAAGCGGATGCGTGATTACCCATGAGGGATACCATTCGGCAAGCGCTGCGGGACCGCGCCGCCGTGTCAGCGCCGATAAAAAACCTCATCAATATCGCGTTGGACGAAATGGACGCGTTAACGCGCCTGCGGGATTCTTCCTCGCGCAACATGCAAACGGACGTCAATAACCTGACGCGAGAATTACGCAAAAAATATTTCATCGAAGAGAACGCGGCGCGCATGGTCATCGAATCCATCGCGGAATTGCTGGGTTACGTACCGCCAGCCGATTGCGAAACCTGCGCACCGTTAATTTCGGTGGATTCCCCCGAAATTAATGAGGTCGTCATTTTCGGGGATTATACTTGGCGTGTGTTGGATATACAAGATGATAAGGCATTGCTCCTCAGCACGTTTATAATGGAGCAGCGCGCCTACCATCCCTGCTACGAAGGCGTAACATGGGAAACAAGTAAGCTGCGGGCATACCTCAACGGCGACTTTATCGAACGTTTCGACGAAGCAGAAAAGGGTCATATAGTCGAAACTTTGTTAAACAATCCGCCGAACTTATGGTATGATATCAACGGCGGAAGTGAAACGCGCGACCGTATATTTATCCTGAGCCTCGAAGAGGTTGACAAATATTTCGGCGACAGCGGCGATTACGCGAATAAAAGGCGTAAGAAATACGACGGCGGCAAGTGGGTAAGCGACGATAACGGCTGGATCCTGTCCAACGAATTCGATAACAGCCGCGTCGCCGAACACAACGGGTTAGCTTCTTTTTGGTGGCTTCGGTCGCCCGGCTACAGTGAATACACGATCGCTTACGTAAGCACCACCGGCAACATCCCGCTTAACGGCGACCGCGTATGTATAGGACGCGGAGGCGTAAGACCGGCTATGTGGGCAAGATTGGCAACCGTGGAGGCATAACATGTTCGTGCAAATGCTTTTCATCGCTCCGTTTCTGTTGTTTCCGCTGATCATCGCGATCGTGATGGGTATTATGGGGTATCGCAAGGGTTGGAAGTTCGGGGTGATCGGCTTGGCGGTGATGGTCGCGGCCTCGGGCATAACTTACGGCGCCGCGTGGTTTCTGTCACGCGTATTGACGGGTCTGTCATTCGCTGAGGATATCAAACGGGAAATCACGCTTGCGCTGCGCGATACGGGGCTTGGCGACCTCGCGTGGCAGGGGGTGTACGACGCGACCCTTAACCGATTGTTAATGCTCGTTTTACTCCCTGTATTGCTTATCTTGATCTACATAATCGTATGCGTAATATGGGCGATCCTGTCGCCGAAGCCGCAACCCTCCCTTAAACCCGTGGGAATGGTATGCGGTATTTTTATTGGGGTAATCGCGGGGGTTTTCAGCTTGTTCGCCGGGGGGATTAACGTCGTGACCGAAGCGGGCCGCGCCGGCCGCGCCGTCGAAATCGTCCGCCCCGTCAATTCCAACCAATTTGACTTGATCCATGTAACCGATCGCTTGCCGGAATTACTTGATATTTATTTCGATACGGAGCTGATCGCCGCAAGTGAATTCGCCAAAGCGGAGCTGCTGACCGATACGATCAACGGCGTATTTATACATGCGCTGGACGGTATCAATTCCATGCTGATCATCCGCCCTTCGCGTGCGAACCTGATGCTGGACGCCGAGAATTTTAAAGCGTTCACGCGGTTCGCCGATGGGTGGCGGGATATCAACCTCTCCGGCAACTTGTTCGCCGGTAATAACAATGGGATATTTGAAAATGTCGGGGAGCTGTCCCGGTACCTGTTTAATTTTACGTTCTCGCCCGAATTGGTGCGTACGGTGCTGACGTTGATGGTACGCGAAATTTCGAGTGACCCGACGTTTGTGTACCCCATGGGCATCGTTACGCGGGAATCCCAAGGCGCATTCGCGGAGGTTTTCCGCGCATTCAACAACTTGTCCGACTTGATAGGCGGCAAACAATTCGACCAAATGAACGAAGTTGAACGGAACAATACGTTAAATGCGATCAACACCATACGCAGTTCGCCTTTGTTCCCGGCGAACGTGTTTGCTTATATGGTAGATTCTTTGTCCTAAGAAAGGGAGCCGATATGAAAAAGATAAAATATGTTTTTGTTATTATATTATCACTGACCTTTTTGACGGCGTGTTCGGATATCGGCGAAGATGCCGTCGGTACGGCGCGGACCGTTAATGTCTTTGAAACAAACGGGGAAAACGCGACCGTTACGCGCGGCGCAACACAGACCTCACCCCGCGCGGGTTTCCGCTTGGCCGACCGCGATATAGCCGCTACAGGCAGTGAAACCAATATGTTCCTGTTGCTTAACGCGGATTCCGTCATGAAGATGGACGCGCTCAGCACAATCGAAATCAACCGGATTTCCGTTGATGCGCTTTCGCTGACCTTGGTGGAAGGCGCGATCGTGGCGGATATAAAACGCGAATCGGAAAACGATATATACGAATTCCGCGTAGGCAACGTCATTATGGGTGTGCGGGGTACGTCCTTTATCATAGAGTACCGCGGCAACGCACCCATCATCGTCATGCTGGAGGGCAGCGGTGAAATTAACGGCGTTTTGCTGCAAGCGGGCGAAGTCGCCGTTATTGACGAAACCGCTGCCGTCACCGTCGAACCGCTTGACCTTTCTAATATTAACAGCCCTTTTATCGTAGGTGAAATCAACCGCCGTGAGGATCTGACAACCGCGTACGGCGCGGAAATCCGTATCGTTGCCGTAGCGGCTGATGCGCCGCACAACGAAACGGCTGTAATCATAGATTTCGATTTAATGGAGCTTTATTTGAACACGGGCTTGTACGACGACATCAGTTGGCCTTTCGACGGTTATTATGAATTGCGTTTATACACGGGCGGGCGTCTTTCCGCCCAAACGCTAAATCAATCATTCCCTTTTATCGTTTATGAAAATATTTGGCGTTGCTTACGCGAGGGTTGCGTCATGGGATGGATGGATGATCGCCAATGCTTGTGCGTGGATGAAATGGAAGCCGTGGTGAGGGATTGGCAATGACGACCGTACCCCCGCGCATCGCGAGTTTGTTAATCAATGCCCTGCGCTCGGGTGTTGTGCCGCGCGTAGGGCTGGAGCACATTACCGTGGGCCGTGCGAAGGAGATCGGTGCGATACTTCACGACATCGACATGATTGAAGCGGGCGGCGCGACCTTCCGTTTTATTGTGGGCAAGTACGGCAGCGGCAAGAGTTTTTTGATGCAGACCATTCGCAATTATGCGGCTTCGCGCGGCTTTGTGGTGTGCGATGCCGACCTTTCACCCGAACGGCGGCTCGTAGGTACGAAGGGCAGTACACAAAACCAAGGACTGGCTACCTACCGCGAGCTCATGCAGCACCTTTCCACCAAAGCGAAACCCGACGGCGGAGCATTACCCCTTATCTTGGAAAAATGGATTAACGGGGTCATGATGCAGGTAAAGGCATCAAAGGAATGGTACGATTCCCCGAATGCAGCGGACAAATCGTATGATTCCGAATTTGACGCTTATTTCGATGCCGCCGTAGAGCGGCAGATATACGCCGTTATCGGGGAGCTGGAAGGGATGGTCAACGGGTTCGCGTTTGCGCAAGCGGTGAGTACGTATTACCGCGCATACCGCGAAGGGGATGAAACAAAGAAAGGGCATGTGCTCAAATGGTTCCGCGGGGAATACAACGGCCTGCGTGAAGCACGGGCGGACTTGGGGATCAACCTGCACGTTAACGATGAAAATTGGTACGACTTCTTAAAGATATTCGCGATTTTTTTAGTCAAGGCAGGGTATAAGGGTTTGCTTGTCCTCATAGACGAATTGGTCAATTTGTTTAAACTACCCAACGCTATTACGCGTGCGGCCAATTATGAAAAGATACTCACCCTCCTCAACGATACGCTGCAAGGTAAGGCAAAACACATCGGCTTCCTGATGGGCGGTACGCCGCAGTGTATGGAGGACCGATACCGCGGGATTTTCAGCTACGAAGCGTTGCGTTCGCGGTTGGCGGAAGGGCATTTTGCAAGCGCGGACGTGAAGGACATGACCGCGCCCATCATTCGGTTGGCTATGCTCACGCAGGAAGAAATGTACGTACTGGTTGAAAAACTCCGAGACATACACGCGGGGTTATACGGCTACGCACCCGTCCTCACGCATGAGGATTTACTTTATTTCCTCACCGTGGAATATAACCGCGTGGGCGCGGAGACCCACATTACCCCACGTGAAATCATCCGCGATTTTATCGAATTGGCGAACATCCTGCACCAAAACCCGCAATTTACGGTGGCGCAGGTACTGGGCTCCAACAGCTTTGAATTGGCAAAGGGCGGCTTAACGGACGAAGACGTAGGCAGTGAGTTTGAAGAATTTGAAATATAGATTTAATTCGATACCATTCGGTAACGCTTCGGTCATGCAAATAAAGGTGGAATAACCATGCAAGCCTTGCGCTGGGGATTGCCCTATGTAATGAAATACAAGGGTCGGCTGATATTCGGGCAAATCATTAATTTTATTAATATTGTGCTCAGCTTGGTTAATCCCATGATGGCGGGTATGATCGTGGCAAACGTCATCGAAGGCGGGCAGCGGCATTTGCTGATCCGTTACTTGTTGATTATGGTTTGCATTACGTTGTACCGCAGTGTGGCGCGTTATCTTTTCCTTGTCCTGTACGAAACGACTTCACAAAAAATGATATTCGAGCTTCGGCGCGATATTTATCACAAGCTGCATATCCAAAACTTCCCGTGGTTTGATAAAAACCGTGTGGGGGATATCATGTCCCGCATGACCGGTGACGTAGAGGCTCTGCGCCATTTTACGGCCTATACGATTTACGCTATCCCCGAAAACGTGTTGATTTACATCGCTGCGGTAATCGTCATGAGCTTCATTAACATTCCGTTGACGTTAGCGCTTTTGGTGACGACGCCCATCGTGGTGTATGCCGCCACCAAGCAGGCAAAGGAAATCCGCCCCGCTTTCCGCAATGTGCGGGAACAGTTTTCCAACCTTAATTCGGTGTGCAGCGAAAATATCGGCGGCAACCGGGTGGTTAAAGCCTTTACCAAAGAAGCCCACGAAACGGAAAAATTTACCGATGCCAACCAAAAATTTTACGACAGTAACATGGACACCGCTAAGGTGCGCATCAAGTATTTTCCCGTTATGGAAACCTGCGCGGCCGTGTTGCCGCTTATTTTATTGCTGGTGGGCGGGGTGATGGTGATTTACGGGCGCTTGCAATTATGGCAGCTGGTCACCGTCAGCGGTTACCTTTGGATGCTTAACAACCCCACCCGCATGTTGATATGGAGCGTCAACGACGTGCAAAACGCCGCCACTTCCTTGGATAAAATCCACGAAATGATGAGGCAGCCCATTTTAATCGAAAGCCCGGAGGATGTACCCCCACCGGAAAAAATCAAGGGTGACATAGAATTTAAGGATGTAAGTTTCGGCTACAGCTTCGAGCCGGGGGCGTATGTGCTTAAAAATATCAATTTTACGGTAAAGCAGGGGCAAACGGTGGGCATCGTAGGGGGTACCGGTTCGGGCAAGACGACGCTGACGGCCTTGCTGGGGCGCTTTTATGACGCGAATCAAGGCGAGGTGCTGATTGACAGCAAAAACGTTAAGGATTACAACCTGCCCGGATTGCGGAAGGGTATTTCCTACGCCATGCAGGACGTGTTCCTGTTTTCCGACACGGTAGAGGGGAACATCGCCTTCGCCGTACCGGATGCGCCCATGGACATGATTTATGACGCAGCGGGGATTGCCGATGCCCATGAGTTTATTTCCCATATGCCCGAAGGATATGACACGGTTGTGGGTGAACGGGGGGTCGGGTTGTCCGGCGGGCAAAAACAACGGATTTCCTTGGCCCGTGCCATCGCGAGCGAACCACCGGTATTAATCCTGGACGACGTTACTTCGGCGGTGGATATGGAAACGGAACAGCGCATCCAAACCGCCTTGAACGAAAAGGTTCTCAAAAGCGGTACGCCCCGCACGACCTTTATCGTGGCGCACCGTCTTTCTTCCGTTAAGGACGCGGACTTTATTTTGGTATTGGAAAACGGCGAAATTACCGAGCGCGGCAACCACGACGAATTAATGGCAAAAGACGGCTATTACGCCAAGCTGTATAAAGAACAACGGGGAGGTAACCCCCATGGCGCGTAATACCTTCCGCACCGACGAGGTGCTTAATGAGCAAAACGTTTTCAAGCTCGGGCATTTAAAGCGGTTGGATAAATACATCAAGCCCTATTCGAAAAAATTTACGGTGACCTTGGGCTTTACGGTTGTTTCCGGCACGTTGGGGCTATTGGCGCCGTACCTCACCATGATTGTGATGGATGAATCCATTCCCAACCGGGATGTGTGGCAAGTGGTGCGCTTGTCGGGGCTGATGTTTTTGGCGGTTTTGGTTAATATATATTTCATGCGCTACCGTATGGACGCCATGGCAAAGGTGGGGCAGGGGATTATCCGCGACCTGCGGCTGGATGTGTTCGCGCATTTGCAACGCCTGCCCTTCGCCTACTTCGACAGCCGACCCCACGGCAAAATCTTGGTACGGGTGGTCAATTACATCAATTCGTTAAGCGACATGCTTTCCAACGGGTTGATGAATTTGATTACCGATTTATTGTCCTTGGTGATTATTATCGCAATTATGCTTTCCATTGACACGTACTTAACGCTGGTGGCCTTGGCGGGTATGCCGCTGTTAATTATCGCGGTGTTTTTTATCCGCATCGTAAACCGTAAGGCTTGGCAAATCTTCAGCGCGAAGCAATCGAATATGAACGCTTACATCCACGAAAGTATCGCGGGGGTGAAGATTACCCAATCCTTTTCGCGGGAGGCGAAGAACGCCGAAATCTTTGCCCATGTAACCGGCGAGGTCAAAAAAGCGTGGAACCATGGGGTGCGGGTACAATTCCTCATGTGGCCGAGCATTGAAAATATCAGTATTTTGGGCGTGGCGTTTTTATATATCGTCGGCGTTTCGCTGATCGCGCGGGAAACGCTGACTGTGGGGGTCTTGATTGCCTTTGTGGCGTATATTTGGCGCTTTTGGATGCCTATAAATAATATCGCGGCTTTTTACAACACCCTCGTTACCAATATGAGTTACTTGGAGCTGATCTTCGAAACCTTGGACGAACCCGTAATGGTAAAGGACCGCCCCGGCGCAATCCCGATGCCCGTTATCAAAGGCAAAGTGGAGTGCAAAAACATAGGTTTCGGCTACGAGGAAGGGCAACCGGTACTTAAAAACGTCAATTTCCAATGCAATGCGGGGGATACGATTGCTCTGGTGGGGCCAACGGGTGCGGGGAAAACCACCGTGGTAAACCTAATCAGCCGCTTCTATGAACTAAACGAAGGACAGGTACTGATAGACGATGTGGACATCAGCGGCGTAACCCTTGCGTCCCTGCGTTGTCAAATGGGCATCATGTTACAGGACAGCTTCCTTTTTTCGGGTACCATCATGGACAATATCCGTTACAGCCGCCTCGACGCCACCGACGATGAGGTAATCGAAGCCGCTAAATCCGTATGCGCCCATGATTTTATCATGGAAACGGAAAAGGGTTACCAAACCGAAGTAAACGAACGGGGCAGCCGATTATCGCTCGGGCAACGGCAGCTCATCTCTTTCGCCCGCGCCCTCCTCGCCGACCCGCGTATCCTCATCCTGGACGAGGCCACCAGCAACATTGATACAAAAACGGAAAAAGCCCTGCAAGAGGGCTTAAACCGCTTATTGGAGAACCGCACGTCCTTCATCATCGCCCACCGCCTCTCCACGATAAAACACGCGGATAAAATCCTGGTCGTGGATAAAGGCAGCATCGCGGAGTCCGGTAGCCATGATGAGTTGATGGCTTTGCGAGGGGATTATTATCACTTGGTGGTATCGCAATGGGAGGAGTAAATCGGTAAGAGCAAGTCAAATTGATGGAAGGCGTGGTTCGTACCCCGGTTAAAATAATTCAAGTGTTCCTCCAACAAGTCATTCATATTTTCCTGCGAACCCGCCAAATTACCCGACGCATCTGTAAAGGGAGCCCACTGATTGCTTTCGAACGCCCATGTAATTAATCGGTTCCAGCCCGTACCGGCTAAATCTTCCGGGAATATCATGTACGCCGCGTACAACCCACCTATAAAATACTTTTTTTCAAGCGGAAGAGGGACCTCCATACCCTCCGGGATAGTCACCCAATATTCATAACCGTACAAGCCATCCTTACGTACATATGGATTCGGATGGTTAAAACCATACAGGCGTGCTGCGGGGTATACCTGTTCCAAGTTGGATTCCTTAACGAATGCCTCCACCATACGGCCTGCACCGTTCTCCGGTTCCTCCCCGATAAAATGCGCCGCCGCTACCGTCGCCGGCGGCAGATACAGGATGCGTACATCCTTATCGGTAATCTTATTCATTTTCTCATTTGCCTTGTTTAAATCGTCCATGTCCTTTTCCTCCTTAAAATTTATTTTGGAAACCGTTAGCGCGTCCACAACTTCCAGCAGGCTTTCGTCGTCCAACAGCATCAGCTTTGTGTTGTCCAAGTTCAACTGCGCGATGAACGTCCGGGTCACATCACGGATGGTTGATAAAGCGGCAAGCTCATCCTCTATTTCCGCAAGGCTGCGTTCAAACGCTTCAATGGCAAAAGCCGCATCGCCGCTTTGCAGGATTTCCGCAATCTGTCTCAGCGGTATCCTCAACTTCCGCAGGAGAATGATTTGGCGAAGTTGCAAGAGGGTCTTATGTTCGTATTCACGGTAATTGGAATCGCATTTTCTTACCGGGACGATTAACCCGATTTGCTCATAATAGCGCAGCGTCCGGGTCGAAATACCAAACCGTTTGGACACTTGGCTGATGGTATAAAACTCCATAGCAATATCCCCTTTCAACTTAATGATAACCGTTGACGCGACGTTAATGTCAATGGTTTTATATGCTCTGAAATATGCCGCTACGCCGATTTATTAAAAATTAATGAACAGCAAAATCAAAAACCCCTCGAAACCTTGATTCTAAGCGGTTTCTAAGGGGTTTTGCACTAGCGCGAAACCAGATTCGAACTGGCGACCCTCGCCTTGGCAAGGCGATGCTCTACCACTGAGCCATTCGCGCATATTGGGTTGATAAAACCTAAGCGGGTGGCGGGAATCGAACCCGCGTATCAAGCTTGGAAGGCTTGTGTTCTACCATTGAACTACACCCGCTTGCCCGGGTAAGTTCCGGGGGAATGCTCAGGAGCGGAATTGAACCACCGACACGTGGATTTTCAGTCCACTGCTCTACCGACTGAGCTACCTGAGCGGCTGGCGTACGGATGTCCCGTAGGCGAAGGCAAGTATAATGATAAAAAAACGCCTCGTCAAGGGTTTTGAAAATATTTATCCAAAATTAGGGTTAGTGCTTAACTAGGGGCATCGCATGTTCTCCGCGCGTGCTTCCGTGCTTGTATGCAAGGCAATAAATATCGCCGGCTTCCAATTCCTTCGTCAGTATTTTATCGGGTGCATGAAACGCCGCGCCGTTCGTCAAAACAGGCAAACGGGCGCAGCGCGTTATTTCGCCCAATAAGTGAGCTGATTCCTTACGGAAGCCGAGAATACGGATATAAGGCGGGTCGTTGACCGGGGGCGCTACATCCAAAATGACTTGCATCGCTGTGCGTTGCAACCGCGTGAAGGTGTATCTCTTCGTTTTTACGGCGGCGAGGAGATCGGTCAGGCGCGGGTACCGGGGCGCATGCTTTCGGAAGCGGTGGTGCAAGCCTTCCCCCAATTCGGGCGCGTCGTTTTTTATAATTAAATGCCTGAAGATATCGCTGAAATCATTTATGCGTACGGTTTCGCCTTTGTCGATTGCCTCGCGGAGTATATCCACCGTGAACGTGGGTAAATGGGGGGGGATCGTTGTTTTAAAATCCGTGAGCAAATGGTTGCGTATCGCCGTCGCGCTCGGTCCGTTCGGTTTGCGGTGGGTCGTCAACGCTGTCATCGGGTTGCCGAGGAGTTCCAGAGCCTTGCAATATTCCATGCCCAAGCCGTTGTTGGGAAGCGTGACCAACCCCGCATCCAATCTTCGTTCGGGTTGGGCGAAGGTTAACGCTGCCTCCAATGCCTTCCCTCGCGCAACCGCGTAGTTGTTCCCTTCATCCAAAGCCGCACGCAACGCCTTCTTATAATGAGGGGGTTCCTCCGCCAATATTTTTCCGCATTCCCGTATTGTGCCAATATCTCCCGATTCGCTGCCGAAGCACAGGTAATCAACGATACCCGTCGCCGCCAATAAACCCACCGCTCCGCGCGCAAAGTAATCCGCGCCGCAAATAACATAGGGCAACGGCAATTCGATTACGATATCGACCCCCGCAAGCAAGGCCATTTTCGTGCGCCGCCACTTGTCGCAAATCGCGGGTTCACCCCGTTGCACAAAGTTGCCGCTCATTACGGCGATGATATATTCGCATCCCGTAATGCGCCGCGTTTCGCGCAGGTGTATAATGTGTCCGTCGTGCAGCGGATTAAATTCGACAATGACCCCCGCGGCGCGTTGCGTGGTGCTTGCGCTAATTTTATCCAATTCCGTGTCAAACCCTTTCCAAGATACGCATGTAGTGTTATCATACAAGAAAACTAATCGGGTGAGTATATGCAAGACATAACGACGGCGGAATTTAACCGAATCCGAGATTACATAAAAACCAATTTCGGCATATCGCTGAGCGATGAAAAAAAGACGCTGGTCTATTCGCGCTTGCGTACGACCTTGACGGAGAAGGGTTTCACCAACTTTTCGGATTACTTCGACCACCTGATGCGGGACAAAAGCGGCGAATCGATCATACGCTTTGTTGATAAGATTACCACCAACCATACCTTTTTTATGCGGGAAGCGGACCACTTCGATTACCTGCGCGACACGGTGCTTCCTTATATATCGAACCAATACAGCAGCCAAAAGGATTTTCGTTTGTGGTGCTGCGCGAGCTCCTCGGGGGAGGAACCCGTGACCTTGCAAATGTTGGCGCAGGACCACTTCGGCAAATCGGGCGAAAAATGGGACACGCAAATATTAGCTACCGACATCTCCACCAATGTATTGGATAAAGCCGTATACGGGCGGTATTCCACCGAGGGCGTCAACACGCTCCCCAAACAATGGCAAACGGAATTCTTTAAAAAAGTAGACCACCAGTTTTCCGAAACGTTGCCGGTCATACGCCAGAATATTATCTACCGCAAATTTAACCTGATGGACCCGATACCCTTTACAAAAAAGTTCCAAGTCATATTCTGTCGGAACGTCATGATATATTTCGATGCCGACGTGCGTGAAACCGTAGTGAAAAAGCTGTACGACGCGACCGAACCGGGGGGGTATTTATTCATCGGGCATTCCGAATCGCTCAACAATACCAACTCTGCGTACAAATATGTGAGACCTGCAATATATAGGAAAGAGGGGTAAACGTTTCCCGTGCGGGTTGCGGCAAAAACGTTGTATCTCATACTTGTTTTTACTGTCATTATGTAGTTTAATATAGGGAAAGAAAGAAGGTGAGTTGCCGATGGCTGATTTTGATAGGGAATCCATGCTGGACATGTTCATATTCGAAATGAACCAGCTTGTCGAACAACTTGAAAACACCATTGTGCAAAGTGAGTCGGAATACAATATCGACCAGATAAACGAGATTTTCCGCGTTATGCACACCATTAAGGGTTCGTGTGCGATGATGCTCTATGACAACATAGCAGCCGTTGGCCACGCTATTGAGGACCTGTTTTACTACCTGCGGGAAGAAAACCCGAAAAACCTTGACTTTAAAACGCTTTCCGACCACGTGTTGGAAGGCGCTGATTTCGTGAAGGCGGAATTGGGTAAAATCTCCAATGGGCAAACGTCCGACGGGGATGGTTCCGTTTTGATAAAACACATCGGGAACTTCCTGAAAGCCATCAAAGCGGGTACACCCGTACAAACGCCCGCTCCCCCTCCGGTTGCGCCGACAGCGGTTGCAACGTCGCCGCCGCCCGCACCACAAAAATCCGAACCACCGGTTACGAAAGCGGCTCCGGCTGCTTCCAAAGCGGTTAAAGCCGCACCCGCTCCGGCTCAAACTGAAGCCAAATCTGAGCTCGAAGAAGGCGATATGATGTATCAGTACAAGGCAATGATCTATTTCCAAGACGGATGTGAAATGGAAAACATCCGCGCCTACACCTTGGTACACAACCTGCAGGATATTGCGCAGGACATCACCCACACACCCAAAGACGTTATAGACGAAGCGACCATTGAGTTAATCCGTCAAAATGGTTTCGAAATTGAGTTTACCAGCGATCTTGATTACGCGCGGGTCAACAACCACCTTAGCCAAACCGTGTATTTGCGGGAGTTGAATCTTATGGAATTAGGGACGACCATGACCACGGTTAAAATGCCGCATGATTTGCCGCCCGTTACCGAGGCACCGATAACAGAAATCGAGCCCTCCGTCGAACCGGAGGAAATCGAAGCAATCAAATCCCCCGTAACCGCAAACGAAGATGCGATTAAAAAAGCCGCCGCCGCCGCCGCAACGCCTGCCGCGCCCACCACCACCAACTTGATTAACGTAAGCATCAAAAAATTAGACGACCTCTTAAACCTTATGGGTGAGCTGGTAATCTCTGAAGCCACGGTCACGCAAAACTCGGAATTAAAGGGCCTTCCCCTCGACAATTTTTACAAAGAAGCCCGCACCTTGCAAAAAATCATCGGGAACCTCCAGCAGACGGTTATGTCCATGCGCCTCGTTCCCCTAAGCAATACGTTCTTTAAGATGAACCGCATCGTACGCGACATGTGCCGCCAACTGGAAAAAGACGTCCATTTGGAAATTATCGGCGAAGATACGGAAGTGGATAAGAAAATTATCGAGCATATCGGCGACCCGATTATGCATATTATCCGCAACTCCATTGATCATGGCGTGGAAATGCCCGTTGACCGTGAAAAAACGGGAAAACCCAGGAAAGCAAAAGTCATATTGGAAGCGAAACAAGCCGGCGGCGACGTTTTGATTATCATCAAGGACGACGGCCGCGGCATCAATACCGAGAAGGTATTACGCAAAGCCCGTGAAAACGGCTTGACCACCAAAGCGGACCATGAATATACGGAAAGGGAAATACAACAATTTATTTTCCTGCCCGGCTTCAGTACCAATGATACCGTGACCAACTTTTCGGGCCGCGGTGTGGGTATGGACGTCGTGGTTAAGAATTTGGAAATATGCGGCGGTACGGCCTTGGTTGATTCCACACCGGGCATAGGCACCACATTTACCTTAAAAATCCCCCTAACGCTGGCTATCATCGAAGGCATGAGCGTATCGGTAGGCGGCGCGCAATACACCATACCTATCGTTAATATACAAAAATCTTTTAAAGCGACAAAGGACAAATTATTTACCGATCCCAACGGCAACGAAATGGTTTCCGAACGGGGCGAGATATTTAACGTCGTACGTATGCACGAATTCTTCCATATTCAAGGAGCGGTCACGAATATTGAGGATGGCACGCTCATGATGTTGGAGAACGGAGACCAAGTCATTTGCCTGTTGGTGGACTTTCTGATCGGCCAACAGCAAGCCGTGGTAAAACCCATGCCCAAGTATTTCAAGCGGGTACAGGGTATTAGCGGATGCACGCTGCTGGGTAACGGCGATGTCAGCATTATCGTGGACGTACCGGGATTCTTTGACAAATAGGAGGGAACGGCAATGGACCAAGAAATGAATATGGAATCACGCGTAGACGATATGATCAAAGACCAATACCTCACCTTTGCCATCGAAAATGAAGATTACGGTGTGGAAATCGCCAATGTTAAAGAAATCGTCGGTATGGATGCCATCACCAAAGTACCGGAAATGCCCGATTTTATCGAAGGGATATTTAATCTGCGCGGTGAACTGATTGGCGTATTGGACGTGCGTAAACGTTTCGGTATCCCCTCCAAGGAACACGACGAGGAAACCTGCATCATCGTCATCATCGGTGATCGGATACAGGAAGGGTTGGGTAAATTAGGGTTGATCGTGGACGCGGTACGCGAAACGGTTATCATACCCGATGATAAAAAACTACCGCCACCCAACGCGCGCCTACGCAATATTAATCAATTTATACGCAATATCGGCCATGTGGGCGATGATATAAAACTATTGATGGATTTGGAAAAATTTTTAGCGCAGGATTAAAAAATATTTGCACTTGATACAAGGGGTTGTCATTGAACAGCCCCTTTTTTAATATAAAAACAATGTTTGACGCAAACGAATTTGATTTGCCAATCTTCGCCGAGGGGTATATCATCGTACCTATCATATTTATGGAGTGATCATGTGCATTTATCCGACAAATTATTGCTGCGTGTGGAAAAACCGGGACGCTACGTAGGCGGGGAAATAAACGCTGTCATAAAGGATAGGGAAAATAAAACGCGTTTCGGGTTTTGCTTTCCGGATGTATACGAGGTGGGCATGAGCCATTTGGGCTTGCAAATGCTCTATTTTTTTATAAATCGGCGGGACGACGTGTGGTGCGAGCGGGCTTTTATGCCGTGGCCGGATATGGCGGCGGTATTGCGGGAAACAAACACGCCCTTATATGCGCTGGAAAGCGGCGACGGATTAAAGGAATTGGATATATTGGGTTTTACCTTGCAATATGAAATGTGTTATACAAACGTATTGGCGATGCTTGAATTAAGCGGGATGGCGCTGCGTTCGGCGCAACGGGATGAAAATGACCCGATCGTATGCGCGGGTGGCCCGTGCGCGACCAACCCCGAACCGATGGCGGAGTTTATTGATTTTTTTTATATCGGGGACGGGGAGGCAACGCTGGATGCGGTGCTGGACGCGTACAGGGACCATAAATCTCGCGGCGGTACGAAAACAGATTTCCTGAAGGTTATAGCAGGGATCGATGGGATTTATGTGCCTGCTTTTTATGACGCGGCGTATAATCACGACGGTACGATTGCGGATTTTGGGTCTAACAGCCCCGAAATAAAGAACCGTGTAAAGCGGGCGTTTCTTCCGCAATTGGAATATTTCCCCGACCGTTTTTTGGTGCCGCTGGTTGAAGCGGTGCATAATCGGGTCACGATGGAACTGGCAAGGGGATGCGTTCGGGGTTGCCGTTTTTGTCAGGCGGGGTTTATCTATCGGCCGATACGGGAACGCGGGGTCGATCATTTGGTGACGCAGGCAAAAACGTTGCTGGAAGCGACGGGTCACGAGGAAGTATCGCTTTTGGCGTTGAGCGCGTGCGATCACAGCGGCTTCGGCGAACTGGTGGACAAACTGCTTGCGGTAACCGAACCGATGAAAGTCAGTTTATCGCTGCCGTCTACGCGGTTGGATGCGGCGTTCCTTTCCGCCGTGGAAAAAACCCAACGCGTACGCAAATCGTCCATTACCGTCGCACCCGAAGCGGGAAGCCAACGTATGCGCGACACGATAAACAAGAACCTGACCGAAGGGGATATTTTAGCGGGTGTAACGCAAGCCTTTGATGCGGGTTTTAATAAGATAAAACTGTATTTTATGGCGGGATTGCCGGGAGAAACGGAAGAGGATGTTACAGCCATCGGTGCGTTGGCGGAAACAATTGTAGACGTTTATTACAAAATGCCCTACGAAAAACGGAAGAAACCCGTAAGCGTATCGGTGAGTACGGCGTGTTTTGTACCCAAGGCGTTTACGCCGTTCCAGTGGGTAGCGCAAGCCGCGCCGGATTCATTCGAATCGCAACAACGTGAAGTAAAGGCTTCTATCCGGAAAAAACAAATCACTTATCGTTACCACGATGCCAAAACCGCGTACATCGAAGGGGTGCTGGCACGGGGTGACAGGCGCGTGGGGGCGGCTATCGAAGCGGCATACCTTGCGGGTGCGACCTTTGACGGGTGGAGCGAGCATTTCAACTATGATATATGGCTGGCGGCCTTCGAAGCGGCAGGGGTTAACCCGGACTTCCATACTCGGCGGGGACGCGGTGAGCATGAAATATTACCGTGGGATTTTATCGATATGGGGGTAAGCAAACGTTTTTTGCGGAACGAATATGAAAAAGCCATGAGAGGCGAATCGACGCCCGATTGCCGTACGCGGTGCGCGGGATGCGGTATCGAAGGGGGTGCGTGCCATGTTTAAAGTACGTATCCGATTTTCCAAAGACGGCGCGTTGCGTTTTATCGGGCACTTGGATTTCCTGCGTGTATTTCAGCAGGCGTTGCGCCGTTCGGAGTTACCCGTAGCGTATTCGCAAGGCTTTAACCCGCATATCCAACTTTCCTTCGCGCTGCCGTTGCCGTTGGGTATGGCAAGCGCAAACGATTACGCAGACCTTACGTTAAAAGAATCGGTAAATATGGAAAACGCTAAAAAACTTTTACAAAACCAAGCGCCTTTGGGTTTGACGATTAAAAAAATGTGGGAGACCGAAGGCCGCAATGCGGCGTCGATAACGGCGGCGGCGGATTACGAACTGAAATGTGACGAATCCGAAATGCCGTCGATCCGAGAAGCGGCAAAAAATTTGCTCGCGGCCAACGTTTATATGATTCCCAAAAAAACGAAGGGCGGTATTAAAGATACCGACATACGTCCCGATATAATGAGTATAGAAACAAGCGGTAATACGGCCGTAATGCGTTTGGCCGCGGGAAGCGGACGCTTCCTTAACCCGTTGACCGCCGCCGCTATCCTGTTGGGACGGGAAACCGCCGCTTGTGAAATCATTCGATTGGAACTTTATGAAAAAATTGGCGAAGCCTTTGTACCCATATAGGGTATGTATCTTATTGAACCGAAAAATAATTCCTGTTAAAATGCGGGTTATATAGGGGGTATATAAATGAAGAAAACGATTTTTGTCGTAGACGATAATGATACGAACCTTGCGATCGCCAAAGAGGTGCTAAAAGAACATTACCGCGTTATGACCCTGCCTTCCGCGGAGAAGATGTTCGGCATGTTGGAAAAGGTAACGCCGGATTTAATCCTCTTGGATATAGAAATGCCCGTAACGGACGGATTCACCGCGTTAACGTCGTTAAAGGCGAATGCCGTGTTCGCAAGCATCCCCGTCATCTTCCTCACGGCGATGACGGATTCGGATGTGGAGGCGCGCGGATTCCAATTGGGCGTGATCGATTTTATTATCAAACCCTTTTCTGCCCCGGTACTGCTCAACCGTATCAAGACGCACTTGGATATCGACGAATTGATCCGCGAACGTACGGCGCAGCTCCAATGTTTGCAAAGCGCAATTATTTTCGGTTTCGCCGATTTGGTGGAAAACCGCGACCAAACTACGGGCGGGCATATCGAAAGGACTTCCACTTATATAAAACTATTGGTGGACGCAATGATGGTCAAGGGTATATATGTCGATGAGCTTGAAAAATTGGACATGGAATCCTTCATTTCGTCCGCGCGTCTGCATGATGTGGGTAAGATCGCCATATCCGACGTGGTGCTGAACAAACCGGGTAAGCTGACGCCCGAGGAATTCGAAATCATGAAGAACCATACGATCGAAGGTGAAAAAGCCATCGACCAAATCGCGGGGCGTACGGAAAACGTGGAATTCTTGCAAAACGCGAAAATCTTCGCCGGTACGCACCACGAAAGATGGGACGGTAAGGGTTATCCCCGCGGATTAAAGGGTGAAGATATTCCCCTGCACGGCCGCATAATGGCTATTGCCGATGTTTACGATGCGTTGGTATCGGAGCGTCCGTATAAAAAGGCGTTCACGGCGGAGGAAGCCGTGGATATTATTATGGAAGGCGCCGGTACGCAATTCGATCCGTTGATTTCCGATGTTTTTTTTGAAATCAAGGATGAATATAAGAAAGTATTGTTGGAGGGGGGTGTGTAGGCATGACAGAGCTTATCCGTACGAAATTGGATTTATGCGTGGGGTGCAACCGTTGTGTACGCGAATGCCCGATGGAAACCGTCAATATTACATACCAAGATGGCGAGGGCAAAATCAAGGTCAAAATCGATAACGAAAAATGCATCGCTTGCGGTAAGTGCTTAAAGGCTTGCCGCCACGACGCTCGTTATTATGAAGACGATACCGAGCGGTTTTTCGTGGATTTGGCAAACGGTGAAAGTATATCGTTGATCGCCGCCCCGGCGATACGGACGGTCATACCCGAATGGAAAAACCTGTTTACCTATTTGAAGCAACAAGGCGTAAACATGATATATGACGTTTCGCTTGGGGCAGACCTTTGCGTGTGGGCGCATATACGTTATATGGAAAAAAATACATCACCCATGATCACGCAGCCGTGTCCGGTTATCGTTTCCTACTGCGAAATGTACAACCAAAAGCTGTTGAATAACCTTTCGCCCGTACACAGCCCTATGTCCTGCGTCGCGGTATATATGAAGGAGTACGAAGGCGTAACCGATCGTATTGCCGCGCTGTCGCCCTGTTTGGGTAAAAAAAGGGAATTCGAAGCCACGGGGTTGGCGCACTACAACGTCACGTTCGCTTCCTTACGGGATTATTTGGATAAAAATAAATTAAAGCTCCCTAAAAAGGAAACGGCTTTCGACCACGGCGAAAGCGGCTTGGGTGTTGTGTTCCCCGCGCCCGGCGGTTTAAAGGAAAATATCGAGTTTTTATCCGGCAAGCGGGTCAGCATCGACCATTGCGAAGGCGGGGACGTATACGAAATGTTGGAGGCCTACGCCAGTACGGAGAGTGAGTTCCTGCCGGATATATTCGACGTGCTTAACTGTGATTACGGTTGCAATGTGGGGACCGCGTGTAAAAAGCAAAAAAATATCTTTAAGGTAAACCGCATCGTTGACAGCAACCGCAGAGCGGTTACGGATAACCGCACGAAGGAATATTTTGCCGAGCAATATAAAAAATACGACGAGCGGCTTGATCTCTCTTTGTTTATGCGGACTTACAACCCCAATGCCGTTCCCGTACCCGAAATGATGAAAATCAACAGCGAAGACATCGAAAACGCCTTCCTCGCTTTGGGTAAAACCGACGTAGCCAAGAAAACCATAAATTGCTGTGCCTGCGGTTCGGATACCTGTTTGGATATGGCGCGTAAGATTGCCTTCGGTACCAACATCCCTATGAATTGCATCGTCAAAATGATGGACGATACCATGGGGACGCAAATCCAACTCGCTGAAATGGAAAGGCTGCATGAAGCGGATGAAAGGATGCGCATTATGTTGGACACCACCCCCATGGGTGCGCATTTTTGGGATGAGGACTTAAACATTGTGGATTGCAACCAAGCGGCGGCGAGATTGTTTGGCATAGAGGACAAACAGGAATACATCGCGCGTTATTTTGAGTTTACGCCGGAATATCAACCCGACGGATCGCACTCCGTCGAAAAGATGAAGCAACTGATCAACCAAGCGTATGAAATCGGTTATTTAAAATTTGAATGGATGCGCCAAACGTTGGAAGGTGAACCCGTACCCGTCGAAATAACGTTGGTTCGCGTAAAATTCCATGATAAGGATTTAATCGCGGGATATTACCGTGATATGCGTGAATACAAGCGGATACTTTCCGCGTTGGCCATGGCGCTCGATAAAGCCGAAATCGCGATAAAAGCGTCCGAATCGGCACAATCGACCACAGCCGCCATGTTCGGGGCGAATCCGCAAATAAACGTACTGTTCAACCCTAAATTCGAAGCGGTGGACTGTAATCCCGCTGCCGTGCATTTTTTGGGATATCGGTCAAAGGACGATGCGTTGGTGGATTTCCTCGGTCGTTTCTCCCGCTGTATGCCTGTGTTCCAATCGAACGGGTCACCCTCCGTTTCCGTAGGGGAAAAATTGGTGCGCGCCATAAAAGAAGGCAGCGTGAAGTTTGAAACGGAGGTTTATATAAAGGGCGAAGAAAAGTCCGTTATCGTGGAATTTATCAGTATCCCGTATGAAAGCGATATCGGCGTGGTGGCGTACATAAACGACATCACCGAAGCCCGTGAACGGGAAAGGGAACTAACCCGTATACGTGAAATGAGCGAAGTGCAGCTGGCGAAGCTGGACTTGGTGGTAAAAGCCTCGCACATTGGTTTGTGGGATATGGAAATCGTCCAAGGCGATCCGGTAAACCCCCATAACAGGTTCGCTTGTTCGGACGAATTCCGTAATATATTGGGCTTTAATGATGAACATGACTTCCCCAATGTATTGGAAAGTTGGATCAGCCGCTTGCACCCCGAAGACAAGGACCGCACGGTGGACGCTTTTGCAACGCATATGTTGGACAAAACGGGCAAAACCCCTTACGACATCGAATACCGCTGTAAGAAGAAAAACGGCGAATACGCCTACCTCCACGCTTCGGGTGAAACGATTAGGGACGAATACGGTAATCCCTTACGCGTGGCGGGCGCGTTGATGGATATTACCGAAACGAAAAATATCCTGCAAAGCACCGAAATGCAGCGGCTTGAAGCCGAAGCCGCCAACCATGCCAAAAGCGCGTTCCTAAGTACCATGAGCCACGAAATCCGTACCCCCATGAACGCCATCCTCGGCATCACCGAAATCCAATTATCGAACAATGAATTGGAACAAGGCGTACGCGACGCGCTGGAGAAGATATATACCTCGGGTGACATGCTGTTGGGTATTATCAACGATATATTGGATCTGTCAAAAATCGAAGCCGGCAAAATGGAGCTTTTCCCCGCCAACTACGAGATAGCCAGCTTGATCAGCGATACCGCGCAATTAAATATGATGCGTATCGGAAGCAAAAAAATTGAGTTTGATCTGATTATAGACGAGGACCTGCCCGCACTTCTTTACGGTGACGAATTACGCATCAAACAAATCTTAAATAATGTATTGTCCAATGCCTTCAAGTATACGACTGAGGGATTGGTATCGATGGCGCTTTCCGTTGTACCCGTCGCAGGCGGCGAAAACCGCGTCACGCTTGCGGTAAGTGTGAGCGATACGGGGCAGGGTATGTCAAGAGAACAGGTCGCCGCCCTCTTTGACGAATATTCGCGCTTTAACCACGAGGCCAACCGCTCCACCGAGGGTACGGGCTTGGGTATGAGTATCACGCGTAACCTGATCCGTATGATGGGCGGCGATATCAAAGTCAAAAGCGAACCGGGCAAGGGTTCGACCTTCACGCTACTTATACCGCAAGGCAAGGTAAGCGACGAATTATTGGGACGCGAAAAAGCGGAGAGCTTGCACCAGTTCCGCACCGCCAGCCGCGCCCAAATGAAGCGCTTGCAAATCCACCGCGATCCCATGCCGTATGGCAAGGTATTGATCGTGGACGACGTGGAAACGAACATCTTTGTAGCCAAGGGATTGCTTACGCCGTATCAAATCAAAATCGATACGGTGGATTCGGGTTTTGCCGCGATCGAAAAAATCAAGGACGGCCATGTATACGACATCGTGTTTATGGACCATATGATGCCGCAGATGGACGGCGTAGAAGCCACAAAGCACTTGCGTGAAATGAACTATACGCATCCCATCGTGGCATTGACGGCTAATGCCGTGGCGGGGCAAGCGGAGATATTCCTCGGAAACAGCTTCGATGATTATATTTCCAAGCCCATTGATATACGGCAGCTTAACGCGGTGCTTAACAAGTTCGTACGCGACAAGCAGCCGTTGGATGTTATCGAGGAAGCCCGTGCACAAGCCATCCAAAAAATAGAACCCTCACCCGACCCGAAAATCATCGATATATTTGCGCGTGACGCCAAAAAATCGATCAGCGAATTAAACGCCGCCTACGACATGTTTAAAAAGAACAAGAAGAAATATACGGAAGAAACGATGCGTTCCTATATCATCAACACACACGGGATGCGGAGCGCGTTGGCAAACGTAGGCAACATGGGGCTTTCGGCCGTCGCATTAAAACTTGAACAATTGGGGCGGGACAATAATATGGATGAAATCCTGTCCGAAACGCCCGGCTTCCTCACGTCCTTGCAAGAATACGTAAGTAAAATCACCGCCAAGAAAAATAAATCCGCTCCCCCCGAAAGCGTCGTCGAGGATACCGTTTATTTGAAGGAACAATTAAACAAAATCAAAACCGCTTGCGAAGACTATAACGAGGAAATGGCTGAAACGGCCTTGTCACACCTTATGCAGGGAAAATGGTCGGCGGATACCGATGAGCTGTTGGGCAGGATCGCGGAGCAGTTGTTGCATAGCGATTTCGATGAAGTCGTCAATATTATCACAGCGGGGAAATAGTATCGTCAAAACGAAAAAGGTGTTAAACAAAAAGGACCGTTCCGTAAACGAAGCGGTCCTTTGCCGTTTGGCAAGCGATATTAGTTTTCGCGCGGTGCGTCCTCACCGGAGCAGCAGCCTTCGCCTTCGCAGCAGGCTTCCTCGCCCGATTTCTCCAACGAGCTATGGATGGTTTGCGCCAGCTCGTCAAGGGCGGCCGCCGCTTTTTCCAACGCGGATTGGCTGGCCTTTTTGATTTTTGGTTCCACGTTCTTATACATTACCTGTACCTTTTCACCCACGTCGCGGGCAAACTTGTTTACGTCGGCAGCGAAGCAACGGAGTTTTTCCTCCACGTTATCGCGCTGCTCCTTGTCGAACAAACGGCTGCGGCCCAGCGTTTCCAATAAGCGGGCGGCTTCCTCCGCGGTGATCTTCCCGTTTTCCAACATGTCCAGTACGCGCATTTTTTCAGGCATGGTCAATCCTCCTTTATATGTGGGGTTATACCCCTGTCAAACTAAAAATAGATACGGCGCGGGGTGTTAAAAGTTTACATACGCGGCGCTTACGGCAGTTGGACCATATGCGTCATCGTGTTTACGATATAGTCTATCCCATACATTACCCCATTACGCGCCCATATATAACTCATGCGATGGGTGGCGTCAACCGTTATGCGGTTGCCGTTGCGCAGATTGACGGCACGGGGCAACAAACACCCCGATTCGGTAAACAACAGCCAATTCCCGTCCTTCGTGAAGGTATGGGTGTTGATGGCATCCCATGTTTCCAACGGCTCGCCGTCGGTGGTAATGCTGCGCATATACCCTTCACGGGTATTGAAGTAGAGGGTTTCATCCTCATAGAACAATATTATGCCCGCATCCCTCGCCAATTGGCGTATTTGCGTGGGTTCCTCGGGGTCCAGTACATATACGCCGAAGGGCCCGCCCACAGGGCCGGAAAGGAAATACAGGTGTTCACCGTCCGTAGCGGTCGTATAGACAGGCATGGCTACCACGGCGCGTTCCTCCCGTGTATTCAAATCAATGCGGTACAGGTAATGGTTATTGCTGTAATTGGAATAATAAAGGAAATCGCCGATTATGATCAAGTTTAACGCCGTATTGTCGCTGATGCGCGTTAGGTTCCTGTTTGGGCCGCTAAGCGTGGCACAATAGATACGGTTGTCGGAAAGGCCGTTGGAAAAGAAAATAAAACCCACGCGATCGCTGTTTACCCACGTATTGATAAACGAAGGCAGCACGTTATCAATGAAGAGGACCTCATCCTCGTTGGACACGGAACCCGGCATTTGCAAGGCGCGCTCCTCTATACGGCGGCGGGCCAATACGGGCCTGCCCCAATCGGAGCGGTAGAATAAAAAAATATCATGGAAATGAAACGCACCCGCAACGGGGTCGCCCACATTACGGGGATGGGTAAGCGCGACGTCGGAAAAGTCGAATCGGGGGGGGATGATTTCCGTACCGGCAAAGCGGTCGGGGTTTGCCCAACGATTGGACGCGCGAAAGGCAACGATACCCCCGTATACCAATCCCGCCATGGATACGATTACCAAAAAGAACAATACCTTGGCGGTCAAGCCCATCATTCGGCCGGACATCGATAAATTCGCCGCCGAGGCGTTCCCCGATTCCACATCCATCACGGATTTGAATTTTTTATAAAAATCGTCCAGCGAACCGTATAGGATTTCGTTGCCGGAAAGCACCTCGTTGATGATATCCTCCAAGCGGGCGGGTATCGTTACACCGTAGTCCTTTACGTTGGGTTTACCCTTATCAAACGTGTGCCCCGTTATCAGCTTGAAATAGAGTTTTACGATTTCGATCAAGCCGGGATGGAAGTTTAAATCCCACGCAAAGGTAGCGTCCAGCATAAGCTGACGCAGCGGGGTCACACGCAAATCCTTGATGGAAAAATTGTAGACGATGCCGTTCGCTTGGGATTGCACCAATGAAATGATCAGCGGGCGTACAAAATGGTACGCTTCATCGAAAGGCATTTTTTGACCGTTCATATAATTTTCGACCGTAACAAAGCTGCTTACGCGGCGCATCACGTATGCCGTGTTATTACGTTCCACGACTTCGTATATGGGGAGAATCGCGCCTTTTACTTCGTTCATTTTCGCTGCCCGGTTGCGGAAGGATTCCAGTTCGGATTCGAACTCCCTGGCGAAGCGTTCGGAAATCTTAAGGGCACCGGTGGGGGTGCGGTCAGCCATATACGTGGGGTAGAACTCCGTTGCGATAAACTGCGCGCGCCCCATACCCGTGGCCCTGTAATGCGTCAAATAGCTGTCGCGCACCAAGACGGAATCAATTACATACGGGTCCAGTTGGGGTTCCAAGGGCATTCACCTCGGCTTGATTATATCGAAATAAATTTATTGAGTTTGTCGAAGATTATGTTCGCGTCCAACGGCTTGCCTATATGGCTGTCCATACCCGCCGCGTAGCAGGCATCGATGTCTTCCTTAAATACGTTGGCCGTCATGGCGATGATGGGTATGGCTTTGCCTTCATGCGTTTCACGTATGACGCGCGTCGCCTCGTAGCCGTCCATTTCCGGCATTTGTATATCCATAAAGATAATGCTGTATTTGGATGGGTTGGAATAGAACTTGAGTACGGCGATCTGCCCGTTCTCCGCGAAGTCCACGCCTATACCCGTTTCTTGCAAAATGCTGGCTACGATGTCGCGGTTGATTTCGATATCCTCGGCGATCAACACATGCAGACCCTCGTAACGCCCGGTTTGGATCTTGGTATAATTATCTTCCTCCGACAGGCCCGTCGCCTCAGAAAGCGGTACGGCGAAGGAAAATTTCGAGCCTTTGTCCACCTCGGATTCGATCCATATCATACCGCCCATCATTTCCACCAATTGTTTGCATATGGTTAGGCCCAGTCCCGAGCCGCCGTACTTCCGCGTACGGCCCCCTTCCCCTTGCTCGAACGCGTTGAACAGGCGTTTCTTATGCTCGTCGGATATACCGATGCCGTTGTCCTCCACGTCCACCTGCAGGACGAATAAGTTTTCCGCATCCTTGATATAGTGTGCGGTAACCGTAATCGTACCTTCATCGGGCGTAAACTTTACGGCGTTGGACATCAGGTTGGTTATGATTTGCCTGAGCCTGAATTCATCGCCGATCGCGGCGGCGGGTAAGCGTTCGTCGATGTTGATGATCAGGTTCTGACGCTTTTCCTCTATACGGAAGTTTACGACATTGATCGCTTTTTTTATCATATTGTTTAATTTAAACGACGACGTTTGTATTTCGAATTTTTTAGCCTCTATTTTTGACATATCCAATACGTTGTTGATGACGTTGAGCAAATGGCGGGACGCTTCCTGGATGGTTTCCAGGCAATGGGTTTTCTTCGAATCGCTGTCGGTGTTTAACGCGATACGCGCCATACCGATGATGGCGTTCATCGGCGTACGCATTTCGTGGCTCATGCGGGATAGGAACTCGGACTTGGAACGGCTGGCTTTTTCCGCGTTTTCCTTCGCTTCCAACAGTTCCAACTCTTGGTTTTGTTTTTCTTCGGAGATGCTTCGGCTAAGGCTGTATTGGGTTTCCGCGGCCAGTTTAAGCAATTGGATATGTTTTTGCGCCGCGCGGAGGTCGCGGGCCATCCGTTTGTTTTCCGCTTTTATTTGATTTACTTCGGTTTTATCCATTCCCGCACCTCCCTTTGAATCAATATACGTACGGTTTTATATAATCAACGTGATAAGCGAATACGCGTGGAATCGGTTGGTGGCTGCATCGTTATAAACTGACGTGGGGCAGATTTCGCCGCCGGCGTATCCCATCATGAAGGGGATATCGCCCATCTTTTCCCTCGCCATACTTAATTCGTTGAGCGAATCGTTTTGTATCACGAGCATACGGCGCACAACACATGAAAATATGAGGATACCGTTAATATCGGGTTGAATGGCGGCTTCGCCGAACTTCCTCTCCGCAATCTCCATAACGTCGTCGTATGTGCCTTGCAAAAGTTTAAACGTCGAGCCTTCGTCGATGTTACCGCGGAATATCGCCGTACCGTCGGGCGCGAACAGGCCCAACTCGCGTAATACGGGTATGCCGTCATAATCCTTACGGTCGATTTGGTTAACCATAAACGGGACGAAATAAAAAATATTGTTGGGCAAGCCGTCCTTGGCAAGCCCCAGTTCCTCAAAATATTCGTACGCGTTGGTATGGTTGATCTTATATACGTTTATGCCGTCCGTTTTCGTAAACGTACCTTCGTAGGGCATCGCGTTCTTGTCGGAGAAGATACCGATGGAGAAACGGGGTCGGATATTCCCGTAGCATAGGATATAAGGCATGGCGTCCTTTTTGGTTTGGCCGTTATAGATAACCGCGCTTTCGGAAAAATCAACGGTATCGTCCGTACACATCATGCCGAAAACGGGAACGCCCGGGATTACCCGCTCCCACGCATCCACATAATCGTCACCCGCGTGGTGGCTGAGCAAGGGCGCGAAGATCAACGCCAAACGGGGTGTGCTTGAAGGGATTTCGACGGCTTCATACGCTTTACGGGTGGGCTCGAAGATATCCTCCGTAAGCGTTTCGGTAATACCCGTACGGAAGGTGACATCGTCCGCGGTCATAACGAAAACGGTAAGCACCATATCCTCCGCGATCCCGTTTACCGCTTGCGAAGACGTGGTTGCGCCCGCTATATCAAAGGGCAACCGGTCGCAGATATACCGCAGTACACCGCTCTGTACAAATTCGGGATGACACATGATGACGCCTACTGTGTTCTCCATCAAGACGATCGCATCATTCAGCCGCGTATTGATTTCACTTAAAGCGGCTTCGGCGTCGTCCACTTCACACGTATAAACCCCCGCACATTTAAGCATGTCCATCACCTTTATTTTTTTGTCTATGTAATACCCCAACTATACCATAAAAACGCCGCCGTTTGTAAAGTTAAAACGGCGGCGCGGCATAAATGTTTAATCGTCAAAACGGTTTTCGTATTCCCCGAATTGCCGTTCCTTTTCATTGTCCAAATAATCCTTGTCCAGCATAACCGAACAATAATCATCGCACATACCTAAATGGTTGACGGCTATCTTATCAAGCCGACATTTTTTATCCTTGTTGTAGATGCAGAACTCATATTCACAATTCATCACAATCACCTCTTCGGAAAGGTTATCTCATAATGAGATATAAAACAATATCTCTATATGAGATAGCTATAATCATACCGGTGATGTTAATGAGGTACGATATCCTTAAATATAACCGCATCAGGGATATGCGGAGCGATTCCGGTTTCAGCCAAAGCCATGTTGCCAAGCAACTCAGCATTGCGCAAAATACCCTTTCCCAATACGAAACGGGTGAGCGTAATATCCACAATGAAGTGCTGATAAAAATGGCACTCTTATTTGAGACAAGCATTGATTACCTGCTTGGCTTAACGGATGAAAAACGTCCCTATCAAAGGAAATAAAAAGTTTCTGTTATTATTATGTATCCGTCCGACACAACAACGCGCAGCACTCCACATGTGGGGGGATTATAAGAGGAACACGAATTGCTGACCTCGACTGTTGAGTTGGAACACAATTTGTTGCCGCTTGATTCGCTCGGAGTAACCTTGGCATTTCTGCGCCCCTTCTTGAAGTCATTGCCGTTGACGCTGTTGGTGAAGCCCGTCCTGTAGATGAAGGTTAGCATGGCGGGGTCTTTTTCGCCGTTGCTGTCAATGCCGCCGACAACCACTTTTTCAATGATGCTTTCAAACACAACACGGTCAAATTCGGTGATAACTTCGTTTTGTTCCAGTACCCTGCGGAACACTTCAATACGTTGTTTTACATCGAGTTCACGGCTTGCTACATTTTTGATTCGTTCCTTGTTCTCGGCCAGCTTGGAAAGCGCGGCGTTTATGTCGGCATATTTTTCTTCGTATGTTTCGATGTCGATTATATCATCTAAGCGCATATCAACCAATTTTTTGCGCTTATGCTCAAGTGCGGTGATTTCTTTTTCCAAGTGGTTTATTTTTTTGGTGGAATTACTTGAACACAGGGTCTTTTCGATGCGTTGTAATAATTCCTCAATTACATCTTTGTTGTTATTGCATAGAACCCTGTAGCTTTCAATGAAAGCCTGTTCAATCGTTTCTTCACCAATGCCCTTCGCATCCGGGCAAAACCGCTTTCCTTTCTTCGTGTTTACAATGCATTGCCATATAACCTTCTGATACTCGCTGCTGGAGTGCCAGTTGCGCCGTGACAAATTGCTTCCGCAAAACCCACAATCAAGCATAGAGCTAAAAGCATATTTACGGCTATACATGTCACGCTTGCCATTGTCTATTTTACGGGCTTTGCTTCTACGCGCCAATATCTGTTGAGCAGCGTCGTATAAATCATCATTTATAATCGGTTCATGGTTTTTGTGTATATAAAATTGGTCTTGCTCGCCAAAGTTATCCAAGCGGCGTTTTGATATGGGGTCAACGGTAAAGGTTTTACCTTGCCTTATGTCCCCTTTGTATTTTTCGTTTTTGATAATACCGATGATTGTCGTTTCTGCCCAATTGACACTCCCACGCTTGGTTTTATGCCCCATGCGCGTCAACTCTTGCCCGATAACGCTACAGCCCATACCTTCAACGTAACGATTGAAGATATAACGCACTATTTCCGCTTCTTCTTGGTTTACGGTAATCATCTTTGTGTCGGGATGGTAGTCGTAACCTAAGCAACCTTGGAATCCTACGAGTTCACCCCGTTGCATTTTCATCTTCAAACCCTTTTTTACGTTGGATGATATATTTTCAACTTCCTGTTGGGCAACGGAGCTTAAA
>WRDO01000027.1 GCA_009779755.1 Defluviitaleaceae bacterium
GAAAATACGAGCAGGTTGTCGTAGGCGTCGAGGTTTTCGTACAGGCCGGAGTTGTCGGACACGATGCCGATTTGGTTGTAGATTTCGTGGTTGAGCGTGGTCGTGTCGCGGCCCAGGATCGTCGCCTTACCCGTATTCTGCCGAAGCTGCCCGGTCAGCATCTTGATCGTGGTCGTTTTGCCCGCGCCGCTGGGCCCCAGGAAGCCGATCAGCTCTCCTTTGGCGATCGTAATCGAAACGTTGTTGATGACGGTCTTCGCGCCGAACGACTTGCATACGTCCGACATGGTGATTACGTGGTCCATGGATGTGATGTCCTTTCCTTGTGTGATTCTTTTATTATAAACGATTATAAAGCGGTATGTCGGGTTTACGGATAAAATGGCACGGATTTCGGATTAACGGCAACGCGTGTATATGCCGTCCGGTGCCGGGCGTGTGATAAAATATCCCGAAACAGGAGGGATGAAAATGGATATTATCATGATGTTCGCCGTTTTGGGGTTTTTCCTGTTCATGGCTTTATGCTCGGAGAGTATGCTGCTGCTTTCGGTGAAGAATAAGAAAAGGGAATTCGTTGTTTCCATAATCATCGGGTTTATTTACGGTGTTTGTACGCAGTTCATTCCCGTGGGGATGATTGGGTACGCCACCGCGGGGACGTTCCTCTTGATTAATATGATCGTTTATAAAAAGATCAAGGTTGCGTTATTATCTACGGTGTATGCCTTGCCGATTTTGTTGGCGTTTATGACGCTGACCGTTTTGCAACTTAAAACGCTGGGCAGGGAGCCGTTTTTTTATGACCCTCTCGGAGCGGTTTTACTAATCGTAAACGTTGCCGTTTTGCTCGGGGCTACGTTTTTTATTAAACGGTTCCTTAAAAAGCGCATAGATATGAATATCTTTAACAACAGGATTATCCACTTCCTGATGATCAACGCGGGTGTCGCGCTGGTGCTTATGTACATGTACAGCGGCGCGGACAACGTCTTATACCGCATATTCCCCGAAGGGACGAACCCCGCTTATTTCGCCTTCCTCGCGTTCTTCGTTTCGACTGCGTTTACCTTCGCGTTGATCTTGCGTTATATCTCCCGCGAAAATACCCTAAACGCCGAAGCGCAAATACACGAAGCCTCGCGGCAATACGTCGGCGCGCTGGAGGAATCCTACCGTTCCCTGCGCGCGGTCAAGCACGACTACGTAAACATATTGACCTCGCTTAAGCTCCACATCGACGGCGGCGATATGGAGGGCCTCAAAAAATATTATTACGGGGAACTCGCCGAAATCAATAAATACATGCTCAACGAAAGCCGGTTGACGGACGATTTGCAAAACATCCGCCCGAGTGAAGTGAAGAGCATCATCGCGTATAAATGCGCGGAAGCGGCGGGCAAGGGGATAAACGTACACATCGAAGCGCGGGAAGCCGTCGAAGCCTTCGGCGTGTCCACCGCCGTCGTTTGCCGGTTATTGGGCATCCTGTTGGATAACGCGATCGAGGGGGCCGTTGAAACCGCCGCCGAAATCGCGGAACCTTCCCTTAGCGTCGCCGTTTTCACCAATCCCAAATCAAAGACCTTCATCGTAAAAAATACGTGGTTAAAAAAGGACCTTCCCTTGAGTAAAATCTTCGACCTCGGTTTTTCTACCAAGGGTGAAGGCAGGGGCGTCGGCTTACACACCCTGCGGCAATACACGTCGAAGCTCAAGGGCCTGACCTTAAGCACGGAAACCGACGACAGCTATTTCACGCAGATACTGACCGCGGAGGACGAAGTATAATGCTGGACATCTATATCTGCGAGGACGACGTTAAGCAAAGGGAATCCACCGCCGCGTTTATCCGAAATTATTGCGCGGTGCAGGGGATGGACGCGGGGATCGCTTTGGCATCGGCCGATCCTTATGAAATATTCGACGCATACGAAAAAACGCGGAACCCCGCGCTCTTTTTCTTGGATATTGACCTGGGGGTGGGGATTAACGGGATCGAACTCGCTTGTAAAATCAGGGAGCAAGGAAGGATCGCTTTTATCGTCTTCTTCACCACCCATTCCGAAATGACGCCCCTCACCTTCCGTTATAAAGTCGAAGCCCTCGATTTTATCGTAAAGGACAATACGGACAACATAAAAGGCCGCATCGCCGAATGTGTCGAAACAGCCCTTGCGCGGTATGTAATTAAAACGGCGGGTAAAACCGTCAAGCTCGCGACGGGCGGCAAAACGATTTTGCTGGACCCCGACGAAATCATCCTCATCGAAACCACCCACATACGCCACAAACTGCGCTTGCACGCCCGTAACCGCATACTGGAATTTAACGCGGAGATGAAAGACATGGAGGCGTTATTCAAAAGCGACGCCCGCTTCATCCGCTGCCACAAGTCATACATAATCAACAAGCATAAAATCGAAGCGGTTAATAAAAAAGGGAACACCGTCACGCTAACGGGCGGCAACGAATGTCCCCTTTCGCGCAAGGGCAAAAGGTTGATCACTTGACCGGATCGTTTAGCCGAATCTTGACACCCTTAACCCCGCCCGATAAAATGAGCCGCCGTAAAATATGCACCCTTAGCTCAGAGGATAGAGCGTTCGGCTCCGGACCGAAAGGTCGCAGGTTCGACTCCTGCAGGGTGCGGGAAAAGGAACGGGTAATGCCGTTCTTTTTCATTTAAACAAAGTGGAGGAATTTACATGCGTGACGGCATGAACTACGCCCCGCAGGGCAAACCCAACCCGGTGGTCAAACCCGGGGAATTTATTTTCGCCGCGGTCGGCTTGGACCACGGCCACATCGGCGGTATGGCCAACGGTTTAATCGAAGCGGGCGCGACGTTGAAATGGATTTATGATCCGGATGAAAAAAAAGTCGCCAACTACCTAAAGACATACCCCAACGCGAAGGCCGCCCGCAGCGAAGAAGAAGTCTTCGCCGACAAGGAAGTCGCCCTCGTCGCCTCCGCGTGTATTCCCTCCGAGCGTTGCCCCTTGGGCATCCGTGCCATGGAAGCGGGCAAGGATTACTTTGCCGACAAAGCCGCTTTTACGACGCTTGAACAAATCGGGGAAGCAAAAACCGTGACGAAAAAAACCGGCAGGAAATACGCTGTCTACTTCTCCGAGCGGCTCCATTCCGAAGCGGGTGTTTTTGCGGGGCAATTAATCCAAGAAGGCGCGATCGGTAAGGTGATCCAAACCATCGGCCTGGGCCCGCACCGCATCAATATCAAAAACCGTCCCCCGTGGTTTATGCGGCGGGAGCAAAACGGCGGCATCCTGTGCGATATCGGTTCGCATCAAGTCGAGCAATTTATGTACTATACGGGCGCGGAGGACGCGGAAATCCTGTCCGCGCAAATAGGTAACTTTAATAACCCCGACCATCCCGGTATCGACGATTTCGGTGACTGCACCCTGCGCGGCGACAACGGCGCGGCGGGGTATTTTCGCGTGGATTGGTTCACGCCCGACGGTTTGTCGAGTTGGGGCGACGGGCGTACGTTCATCATGGGGACGGACGGCTTCATCGAAATGCGCAAATACATCGACATCGGCCGTTCCAAACGCGGCGGGCACCTCTTCATCGCCAACCAAAAAACCGAGGAATACATCGACGTGGAAGGGCGCGTGGGCTGCCCCTATTTCGGTCAGCTTATTTTGGACTGCCTTAACCGCACGGAAAACGCCATGACGCAGGCGCACGCGTTCATGGCGTCGGAATTGTGTATCAAGGCCCAAATGGTTGCGGAAAAAGCAAAGGGGATCGTACGCTTGTAATTTTACGCGGGTGGGTTTAGATAATGCCTTCTGCACACGGGCGTAAACTGTATTTCCGCTTCGCTTCCCACGTCCCCCATGACAACGTCGCTTTCGCCTTCGTATTGGGGTACGCCGTTGATTTTTAACAGATTTTTCGTAGCTTTGGCGTTGCAATATTGGCAGACATTCTTGATTTCCTCGATGGTGTCTGCCCAGTACATAAGGGCTTCGCTGCCCTCGAACAATTTACCGTCCATAAACGAGCACCGCAAACCGTAGCACAGTACGGGCAATACAAGCTCGTCCACCACCAAGGCGAGCTGGCGTACCTGCGCGGCGGATAGGAACTGCGCCTCCTCCACAAGTACGGCGTCCAACTTTTGGCCGATGCTGCGTACCTCGCTCAGCTCGCGCAGGTTGTGGTCCGTACCCACCAGTTCCGCCGAAAAGGCGTCCACGATGGCGCGTGACTTAACCTCGCTTTGCAAACCCCAGCGGGTATCCTTGGCGGGTTTGAGTATGACCACTTTCTTTTTTTGTTTTATGTAGTTATCCGCAACCATCAGAAGGTTCGCGGTTTTTCCGCTGTTCATCGCGCCGTAACGGAAGTATAGCTTAGCCATTTGCAACATCCTTAATAAATCGTGATTATCCGTGTTTTAAATAAGGTTGGCGAAATCGCCGGAAATTTCCAAGAATACCTCTACGATGTTCGGGTCGAAATGGGTCCCGTCATTTTCCTTTATGATCACGACCGCGCGTTCATGGGAAAACGCGGGTTTGTAAGGCCGCTCCGAAACCAAGGCGTCATATACATCGGCCAAAGCCATAATGCGCCCATGCAACGGGATTTCCTCCCCCTTTAATCCGCGGGGATAACCCGTGCCGTCCCACCGTTCATGGTGGTTGCCCGCACACAATAACGCGCAACGCAGGAATTCCTCGTCGCCCGATTCGTTGATGATATCATTGATGATATTTTCGCCTTCTATCGTGTGGGTCTTGATCACGTCGAATTCCTCGGGGGTGAGCTTGCCGGGTTTGTTTAAAATCGTGTCGGTTACGGCGATCTTGCCCAAGTCATGCAACCGCGAGGAAGAAATGACGATGTCCGTATTCCAACCGATCAGCTCGTCGTAATACACACCCTTTTTCAAAAGCGCGCTGATCAACAGCTTCATATAGGACGCGGTGCGCTGTATGTGCGTACCCGTCAGCTTGTCCCGATTCTCCACCATGTTGGCCAGTACGGAGGTCATACTGTTTTGCAAACGCAGTAATTTATCCGTACGTGAACGCAAGAGCTGCGTACGTTCCTGTATGAGGGTTTCGATAGCCAAATGCTTTTTTATCCGATTGATCAGCACCGCGCCGAAGAAGGGTTTGGTGATAAAATCCATGACCCCCAGTTCAAATCCGCGTGCCTCGGTCGCCCCGTCCGATTTGCCGGTGAGGAACATGACGGGGATATCAACGTATTTTGAATTTGCCTTCAACTTCTTAAGTGCTTCGAAGCCGTCGATGTCTGGCATCATGATGTCGAGCAGGATCAGATCGGGGATCACGTCTTCCAAGAGCTCGAACATCGTAACCGCCGAAGAGATCGTAATCACTTCGTATTGATCGGACAATACCTCTTCCGCCATCATCAGGTTCGCGCTGTTGTCATCCACTACAAAAATGGTTTTCATAACATCGTCCCTCGTATGTATTTTGCCCGTATTTAAATCATATAACAAAATACGGTTTGCTTCAATAGAGGTGATTCACATAAAAAAACGCCCCGCAGGATTTGATCCGTACGGGGCGCGGTCAGACGTATTCATTTTAAGCGATGGCGAACCGCTCCTCGACATACAATTGCTCTTGTGCGGGCGGTATTTCGAACGCGCCGATCCATTTCTGATAACACGCGATGCATAAATCAATGGCATGGGATTCCCCGTCGAACGGCGAATGGTAACCCCATTGCTTGCTGAGCGATACGTGGTCCAACAAATAGCCCGAGGCATCCTTACCTACCTCTTTGCCGCACGCGTTGCAACGCACGTCCGACAATTCCCTTTTTATGACGGTCCTTTCGGAAAACAATTTCATCCCCCAACCCCCCAAGCGATTGTTCATGGTTTCTGCAAAAGATTATACTTTGTGACATTTATTTTGTACACAGGAAATAGAAGGATGTAATCGGCTTGTCCTTTAATCGTATGCCGCGTACAACGAAAATATCACCCGCATTACGGCGGCGTCCCCATCGAACAGGATTTGCAGGTTCCGTACATGGACCTCCCCCAAGCCGTACGCGAAAGCGAGCAACGCTTCGGCATCCCCTTCGTATGCCGCCGAAACCCGCATTTCAAAAAGGACGCGGTTATCCCCACGTCCGTCGTCGTCATATATAGTGGGTTCGGCAGCCGTCAGCGACGTTTCCCGCAATCCCAAAGAAAAGGCTGTTTCCGTCATTTCCGTTAAGGCATCCGCCAAATTGACATACGGAAAAAGCCGTACACCCGCGTTTGCCCGTTCATATAAAGAATCTTCCCCGTGCGCCGATTGGATGCGGCGGTATGCGGCTAGCCGATTTTCCTGCAGGCGTATCGTTTCCCGCACGCGCGTTAGGGATGATAACGTAGGTGCTATCCAAACGATACCGACCAACAATGCCAACACGATGTTGCACAACCCGAATAACCCGTATAATTTTGAATCTATCGATTTCACTCCTCCGGTTCGACCGCGTACTCGTGTATTTCGATCCGGTTGCGCCCGCTTTCCTTTGCGCGGTTTAATGCCGCGTCCGCATATGAAATGAACTTATCCAGCGCATTCTTTGACGGCGGCAGCCCTACGGACGCGCCGATGCTTACCGTTACGAAGGTATGCTCGCCCGCCGGATTGGGTATCGACCGCTTTTCGGTGGCTTTGCGTATACGTTCGGACACATTTTTAACGCCTATTAAATCGGTTTCGGGCATCAACACGGCAAAGGACTTGCCGCCCCAACGCGCCGCAAAGTCACCCGGGCGGTTGAGGAAACCCGTGATCGTGTTTGCTACGGCGATCAACGCTCCATCTCCCTGCTTATGCCCGTGTATGTCGTTATATTCCTTAAAACGGTCGATGTCGGCGATCATCAAGCCGATGCTCACGTTGTTTCGGTATGCCCGATCCCATTCCTCGTGCAGCCTTCTGTCGAAATATTTGCGGTTCGGTATGTTGATCAAATGGTCCATCATACTTAAGCGTTGTATGGTTTTTAATTGGTTTGAAATACGTATTTGCAGAAGGACACGCAATTTTACGATAACGGGGCTGAAGGGTTTCGTAATATAATCCGCCGCCCCCAAGGAAAGCCCCCGTTCCTCGTCCGATTCTTCATCCAGGCTGGATATGAAAATTACGGGGATATCCCTTGTCCTCGAGCTGACCTTAAGCAGCTCCAGCGTTTCATACCCGTCCAATTCCGGCATGATGATATCCAAGAGAATCAAATCGGGCTTATGTTCCTTGGCCATTTCAATGGCTTCCGTGCCGTTGTTGGCAATCAACAGATCATAGTCGTCCCGCAATATCTGTACCAAATGCATGATACTGATTTTCGAGTCCTCTACCACGAGGATACGGTTTTTCGTTTCCATCCATCCACCTCCGCCGCAATGCGTATTATATCAAAAAAAAGGCTGTACCGCGATATTTGTTTTATGTGATATGTTTTATAGATGCCGCGATCCTTGCGTGCGTCCCTTGTACTACCTGACGACAGTAGGCATTTTATGACATGACGTTCTTACGGCGGACCTGTATAGTAATGCCGGAAAGGGGGCGTAACCCGTGAACTGGATCCAAAGTCTGGGCAAGGCCATACACCATATCGAAAACAACCTCACCAACGAAATGGATATCGAAGACGTTTCGAAAGAGGTGTATGCCTCCCATTCAAACTTCCAGCGTATATTCAACTTGGTTACGGGGATGACGATCGGCGACTATATCCGGAATAGGCGCCTGAGTTTGGCCGGGGAAGATTTGCTTCACCCAAAAAACAGGATCATCGACGTTGCCATGAAATACCAATACGATACGCAGGAAGGGTTTTCAAAGGCCTTTACCCGGTTTCACGGGATAACCCCTTCAAGTGTACGGAAGCAAAAGCATTTGCTGAAAACCTTCCGTCCGCTGACCATCAATTTAATTATTCAAGGAGGATTTGATATGTCCCGCAAATTGATCGACCATTTACCCATTCACCAATTGCAATATCCGTGGCAAGGGGAAAATTACGTTTTCAACGGTTGCATGAAGTTCTTGATGGAATGCATAGGCGAGGATGACCGATATGATTATTGGTTTTTCTCCACCGTTTCGGGCGACAGCTTCGTGCAGGTGTACGCCGCGGATAAGGAAAAGTCATATGCTTGTTTTTCCGACGCGAAATTCGATTACACGTTGATTAAGCGGGTATTCGATGCCATTGGATACGGATTCACCTTTATGGGCGCGGAAGAATGGCGCAGGGACAAGGAAAAATGTAAGGCCAAAATCATCGAATATATCAACAGGGGTATCCCCGTCATCGGCAAAGGATTTAATTGGACGCTCGACAACGGCGATGTGTTGCCGACCGATGAAATATCCTGCGTTATCGGATACGAAAACGACGGCGATTGTTTTTACCGCCTGCCCGAAGAAGCCACGGACCTGATCCCTTTTACGCTGGACGATGATTTGCCTTATACGTTCGTGTTCATCGAAGGGAAAAAGGATGCGCCGCCGATTGCGGATGTATACCGCAAAGCGTTGATGGCCGCACCCGTTTTGATGCGGACGCCGCCCGACCCAAGCAAGGACGTATTTTTCGGCAACGAAGCGTTTGAACAATGGGCAAGGACGATGGAAGGCGACTTTTACGATAAAATTAATTATGAGGTTAATAACGGCATCAACGTGTGGCGGAGTTACGGCACGTACGTCACTATTTTCTCCACCAATATCTTCCACAAAAAAGATACCATCGACCGCGCCATACAAATGAACCCCGACTTAGCCGAAGCGGCGCCGTTGCTCGAACGGGCGCAAAAAACGTTGGAAGCGTTGGAGAAGCAATTAACCGAAGCCGGCGGTTATTTCGACGCAAATTATGAAATAAACGGCGAAGTGTTACAAGACGCCGATAAACGCAAGGAAATCGCCCGTATATTACGAAAGTTCCCCGAGGTGTACACCGGGATATGCGATATCATTGAACAGGCAGGGTAAGCCCGATATCCCCGTCGTACCCCGTATCAAAAAGGCTGCCCCTCGCGAGGCAGCCTTTTATTCAACGTTTTATCTTTGGCAAATTAAGCCGTTCGCTTACAGCGCGTTATGCGTGAAGCTGGCGATTTTATCAAAGGGTATTTCCGTCACGGAGCCGAGCCAGTTCCAGCCCCAGCGCCCGCGACCCATTCCGCGGCGACCGCCGTCACGGCATTCCCTGCCGCAGCGGTTTTCGCAACGCCCGCCGTCAAAATCATCAAACCCAAACCCGCCGCAGCAAGCAGAGCCGATGGGGCATGACGGAGGTGCGCCGATGTCGGTGATCAATCTTACGGTGCAATCGCGGAAACCCGCCAACACACCCGTAAAACCGTTCCCTGACAAACCGCCCGACGTCGTAAAGATCGTAACGGTCTGACCGATATAACGCCTCATGCTTTCGATAAGAAAGTGTTCACCCATGATTCGTTAATCCTCCTTTTGATTTATGGCATCGGGAGGGAATGCGCAGCTTCCCTTACCCGATGCCTGATCTATTTTAAGAATCCCTTCCGAGACCCTGGTACATACTATGTGAAGCCGTTCGTTTGTGTTACAAGCCTTGACTATATGGTATACTGCGCGCAACCAAACGTATGGGGTGATTTATGTTATCGGATATAGATTGCAACCAACAGATTGAGCGGCATATTTTTAAGGAAGCGTTGCCGCCGTTGCAGAAGAAGCTGGCCGCTTTGCAACAGCAGGTGCGTGAAGCGGGCCTGCCCGTGCTTATCGTTTTCGAAGGGTGGGGTGCGTCGGGCAAGGGGACGAGTATCGGGCGGTTGGTCAACCCGATGGACCCGCGTTACTTCGATGTTCTGACCATGTCAAAGATTACTGAGGAAATGCTTAAAAGGCCATTTTTATGGGGGTATTGGTGCCGCATTCCCGCCAAGGGTCAGATCACGATCATCGACAAAAGCTGGCACAGGATTATCATGCCGGGTGAAAAAGAACGCTGGGGCTTAAATGAATCCGAATCAAAAGCCTTCTACCATGAAGTACGCGCTTTCGAGCGGCAATTGACCCAAGACGGTACGTTGATTATCAAGCTCTTCCTTCATATATCGCAAGCGGAGCAGGCGCGCCGCTTTAAGGCATTGGAGGAGGACCCCAGCACCGCGTGGCGCGTCAAGACGCATGACTGGGCGCAGAACGAAAATTACCAATCAAACCTCAAGCATTTTGAGGAAATGCTTAAGAAAACGAATACGGAATCCAACCCGTGGTACATCATCGAAGCGGACGACAAAAGATTCTCCTGCTTAAAGATATGCCAAACGATTACGGATGTGATAGAAAAAAGGTTGGAGAACCCCCCGTCGCTTGCGGCATCCGTAACCCCCGTTCAAAGTGAGCGGAAGTTCCCCGGCATATTATCCGGCGTTAAGACCGAAAAACACATCGAAAACGCGGAATACCGCGAAGAGCTTGATTTCCTGCAAGCCCGTATGAACCGCCTCGGCCACAAGATGTATGTAAAGAGCCGCCCGACGGTTATCGTATACGAGGGCTGGGACGCCGCCGGTAAAGGCGGCAATATCAAACGGCTGGTAGCGGAGCTTGACCCGCGCAGTTACGCCGTTGTTCCCATAGGGCCGCCCACGCCGCACGAGCTGGGGCGGCATTATTTATGGCGATTTGTGCGGCGGATGCCGAAGGACGGGCACTTCACGATTTTCGACCGCTCATGGTACGGGCGCGTCTTGATCGAACGCGTGGAGGAATTGACCCCCGAACCGGTGTGGCGGCGCGCATACGACGAGATAAACGAAATGGAGCAGCATTGGGTCAACCACGGCGCAGTCTTACTCAAGTTCTGGATGCATATAGATAAGGAAGAACAATTAAAACGCTTTAACGCGCGTATGGCCGACCCCGCCAAGCAGCACAAGATTACCGAAGCCGATTGGATCAACCGAAGCCATTGGGACGCGTACGAAGTCGCCGTGGACGAAATGTTCGCCAAAACAAACAAACCCCATGCCCCGTGGGTGGTGGTGGAATCCAACAACAAAAAATATGCGCGGATCAAAGTATTGCAAACCGTCACCGATTCCTTGGACAACGCATTGAGATGAACGCAAAAAAATATAGGCACGACCATACGGGTCACCGTTCACGCCACCGCGAACGTTATATATCGGGGGGATCGGATTCCTTCCATGACCATGAGCTGCTGGAGCTGTTGCTGTATTATTGCTATCCCCGTTGCAACACAAACGAGATCGCACAAAGGATGATCGATGAGTTCGGCTCGCTGCACCAGCTCTTTGAAGCCGACGTGTCTACCCTCATGGCAAGGCTTAACTGCTCGGAAAACGTCGCCGTCATGCTTAACGCCATGCCGGTCGTCGCCAACCGTTTTTTGCGCAGCCGATTGGATAAAAAAATGGTATTGAATAACTCCAAGATCGCGGGGGCATTCGCCATCAGCCAATTCGCGGACCAATCCACCGAGCGTTTTTTTGTGGTCAGCTTGGATATGAGCAGCCGCGTGAACAAGGTGACGCTCGTTTCAAAGGGGACGTTGGACGAATCCGCTTATTATCCCCGCGAAGTGATGAAAGCGGTAATCCAAAACAACGCGATTTCCGTTATCCTTATGCATAACCATCCCGGCGGCACGCTTAAGCCTTCGAACAACGATTTGGCCGTGACATGCGCCATCATCGACGGGTTGGAATTCGTCAAGGTCACCGTGGTTGACCACATCATCGTGTCGGGGGACAAATATTACAGCTTCTCGGACCGCAAGCAGCACGTGGCGGGTTATTAAACAAAGCAAAACAGGTAACGTATATAATCATGCAAACAATGCGAAAAATACAAATAAATATCATTCGGGAGGAATGAACCATGGGTAAAAGACTGTATAAATCACGCACCGACCGTAAAGTCAGCGGCGTATGCGCCGGTATCGCCGAATACATCGGTATCGACCCTACATTGATAAGGCTTGCATGGATAATCTTCATGTTCATGGGCGGATCGGGCATCATCGCTTACATCGTCGCCGCCATCGTAATACCCGATAACCCCGGTTACGAACCGACTCAAAACGAACAGCAAGATACCTATTACGATAACGACAACCGCCGGCAATAAGGTGATTCTTCATTAAATTAAATAAACCCCTTATTGAACAAGAATAAATGTTCTCTCTGGGGTTTATTTCAATTCGAACATATGTTATTATCGGATTACGGCTTTTCGTGGGGCGGATTTTTCCGATCCGCCCTTTGGGGCGCGGCTCAGGCAACCATTCCTGAAGAAGGAGGTGAACGCATGAGCGAAGTTCTCATTTTGGCAAAAAGTTTGCGGTTCTGACGTTGTAACCAACGTTTAGGCTTTAAACCGGCCCCGCTGCCACGCGAAGGCCGTTTTTTATTGCGTACCGATATTACTACACGGTAAGGGGAGTCGGCAAATAATCGGCAAAGGATGTGAAGCGTGCCGCATTGTGAATGTTATCCCCGAAGGAAAAAATTGAACCTGATATCGAGTCGTGATACAATCGGAATGCGAAGATTATATTAAAATATAGGAGCGGATCCCATGAAGAAATACCTCTTAGGCGTGGACCAAGGCGGGACGAAGTCGGACTACCTGTTGTGTACCACCGACGGCGAATTCGTGGATTATTACAACACCATCACCAACGTAACCTACGAACATGCCATGGTCATAGAAAACAAACTGGCCGAAAACTTCAAGAAGGACATCGCCATGCTCCTGCGGCGCAACGGCATCACGGCGAAGGATATCGCCTACGCGGGGATCGGTATGGCGAGCGTACCCGTCGGCGCGGACAAGGTAAAGGCGTTTAACGAAAAATTGAAGAAACGCATCGGACTGCCCAACGCCTCCTTTATGGCGGATCCCGTCATAAGCCTGTATACGGACAAGACCAACGGTATCGGCATCAGTGTGCTGTCGGGTACGGGTTGCGTCGTATCCGGCATGGGCGAAAAAGGGAACGTGCTTACCGTCGGCGGGCTGCGGCATTACTCCAACGACAAGGGGAGCGGCTCGTATATACGCGACGCCGCCGTTACCCTGCTGTACGAGCATTATTATAAATGCGGCGGGGATTCCCTCATTTTCCCCGCGTTAACGAAGCTGCTCAACATCAACATAACAAACATGATCGAAACGATCGCAAACAAAACGCAGCTGTTGATCACCCACACCACGGAGATCGTCTCCATCGTGGACAACGCCGCGCTGTTGTTCGACCCCTTAGCCATGAAGCTGCTGGATGAAGCGGGTGAAAACATGGCGCAGTCGACGGCGGGAGCCATCCGGCTGTTGGGCTTCGAAAAGTTCGGCACAGCGGAAAATCCGCTCCCCGTTATGCTGATGGGCAGTATCTGGCAAAAGGTCGCCTACAACGGTATGCGTGAAAAGTTCGTGGAAACGCTCAAAACCCTTACCGATAAGGAATGCCGCATCACCCTTTACGACCGCCCGCCCGTCATCAGCGGCTTGATGTTGGCCAGAAGCCGTTACGAGGCCGACAAAGAAGTGCAGAAAACGGAAACCGTCGCGCAGTACTACACCTTCCGCAATAACATCGTGGAAAACGTGGTATACCGCTTGGCTAAACAGGAAATCGACGCCTTTACCGAAAAAAACACGGCGAAAAAGGACCGTCTGCGTTTCTTGCTCACCTTCAACAAGAACCGTTATGAACTTGCGCAGAAGATCGGCGTCGGCGGCATGATAAAAGGGATATTAAACGAAGACCCCCTGTTACGTAACATACCCGTCGGCATGGCCACCGCGTTTATGCCCATCATATGTGCCGTGGCGGAGGATGATTACGACAATGCGTTGGAATGGTTCGTCGGTATATACGACAAGATGGAAATCCCCAAAGGTTCGGAAGCGGAAGCCCTCCAATTCGGCGTCGTTATCGCAGCAGCCGCGGAAAACCATGGGCGCTATTTGTTCCTGAGCAAAAATTTCATTTCTTGCTTGTTGGACAACGGGCGTAAGGACGAAGCGAAAACGGAGCTGGATTCGTTGTTGGAAATATTGCCCGATGATGAGGAATTATTGGAATTGAGGAAGAGGATGTCTTTATGAAAATGACGTTCCGTTGGTTCGGCGCGGGGCACGATCCGGTAAAGCTGCGCGACATCAAGCAAATACCGGGCATGACCGGCGTGGTTACCTCGCTGTTGGACGTACCCGCGGGCGAAGCGTGGCCGATGACGCGCATTATGGCGGCAAAGGCCGAAACCGCCAAAGCGGGATTGGAAATGGAAGTCATCGAAAGCGTAAACATACACGAGGATATCAAGTTGGGCGCGCCCGGACGCGATGAAAAGATCGAAAATTATATCACAACCATAAAACGGCTGGCACAAGTCGGCGTCAAGTGCATCTGTTATAACATGATGCCCGTGTTGGATTGGGCGCGTTCGCATTTGTATTACGACCTGCCCGACGGGTCCAACACGATGCGTTATCAAGCGGAATTTATCGCCAGCACTACGCCCGAGGAATTGGCCGCGCGCTACGCGAAGGAGTCGGACACCTACGAAATGCCCGGTTGGGAACCCGAACGCATGAAAAACATACGCACATGCTTGGAAGCGTACGCGGGGCTGACTGAGGATGATTTCTACGCGAATATGAAATACTTCTTGGATGCGATCATCCCCCATGCGGAGAAATCGGGCATCCTGATGGGCGTACACCCCGACGACCCGCCCCAACCCATCTTCGGCTTGCCGAAGTTGATCATCAGCCGCGAAAACCTGCGGCGGTATTTAAACCTGAACCCGAGCAAAAACAACGGACTAACGTTGTGTACGGGTTCGCTTGGGGCAAGCAAGGCTAACGACGTGCCCGCGTTGATACGCGAATTCGGCGCGGAGGGGCGTATACACTTCGCCCATGTACGTAATCTGCGCTTCGAAAACGAAACGGACTTTTACGAATCCGCGCATTTTTCGCCCTGCGGCTCGTTGGATATATACGCGATCATGAAGGCACTCCACGACGTCGGTTTTAACGGATGGGTTAGGCCCGACCACGGCCGCATGATTTGGGACGAAACCACGAAAAAGGGCCGCCCGGGCTACGGCCTGTACGACCGCGCGTTGGGCGCGAATTATTTGCTGGGTTTATGGGAAGCGATCAGCCGCGGAGGTGAAGCGTGATACGCGGGGAGGACGGGAGCGGTCCCGCTCACTTGAAAGCGAATCCGCTCGACGGTACCACACCCACCCTTTCATGGCTCCACCTCGGCGCGGGGAATATTTTCCGTATCTTCCTTGCCGCGTTGCAACAGGATTTAATTGACGCAGAGTTGACGGATTCGGGCTTGGCCGTGTGCGAATGCTTCGACGAAGAAATTATTCCGACGGTATTTGCGCCGTATGATAATAAAGTGATGGCCGTTACGCTGCACGCCGACGGCAGGATCGAAAAGCGCGGGATTACGAGCATAGCGGAAGCCTTCGGGCGCGATACGGAAAGGCTGGCGGAGGTCGTTTCCCACCCCGGTTTGCAAATGGTGAGCCTGACCATCACCGAAAAAGGGTATGCGGTAACTTTGGAACGGACCGCCGTTAGGTTGGAAAACGCCGAAACCACGCTTGAATGCCTTACCGCTGCGTTGTATGCGCGCTTCCTCGCGGGTTCGGAGCCGCTTGCATTGGTCGCCATGGACAACTTCGCGGCGAACGGCGACGTATTAAAGAAGGCGATCACCACCATCGCGGGGGTGTGGCACAACAACGGGAGCGTTCCCGAAACCTTTGTTTCCTATGTTTCGACGCTTGCGTACCCATGGACGATGATCGACAAGATCACCCCGCACCCTTCCGAAGCCGTTGCGAAGATGCTGGCCGAAGAAGGCTTTACCCATACGACGGTTACGAAAACAAAAAAAGGCACATTTATCGCACCCTTCGTCAACGCCGAAGCCAGTCAATACTTGGTAATGGAAGATCATTTCCCCAACGGCAAACCCGCGTTCGAACAGCTTAAAAAATCGGGCGTTTACCTCACCGACCGCGAAACCGTACGCAAGGTCGATCACATGAAGGTTTGCGCTTGCTTAAATCCTTTGCATACGATATTGGGCGTGTGCGGTATGTTGCTGGGTTATCCTACGATCGCCGCTTGTATGCGGGACCCGCGTTTGGTTGCTTTTGTGCGTAAGGCCGCAAGCGAAGCGTTGCCCGCGGTTGCGCATCCCGGCATTATTGATCCGCAGGCTTTTTTGGAAGAGGTAATAACCGTACGGTTCCCCAATCCTTTTATCCCTGATACGCCAACGCGTATTGTTACCGATTGCTCGCAGAAGATACCGATTCGTTTTGGGCAGACGTTGAAGGCTTTGTTTGGGACGGGGGTTGACGGGGCGGGAATTGGCGAAACGGGAGTTGACGGGACGGGGGGCGAAAGGGGGTTGCGCTCACTTGAAGGCGAAGTCGCTCGTTGCAACCCCCTTTCGCCCCCCTTGCCGAGTTTCCGGACAGTACCAAGCCCGGAAGCGATACCGTTATTGATTGCGTTGTGGCTGCGGTACCGTATGGGGTGGGCTGACGACGGTACTAGGCTGACTCTTGCGCCTGACCCGCTCGTACCTGATAAAATTGCCGCGCTGGAGGGGTTGTCTTTCGGCACGGCGATTAATTTGGGAGAGATATTAAACGACGGGAAGCAGTTTGGCGTGGACTTGTACGAGGTTGGGCTTGGTGAACGGATTGAGGGGTTGTTTGCGGAGCTTTCGGAGGGTGTGGGAGCGGTTAGCGGGATGCTTAACAGACAGGGTTAAATAATTACACCTTTTTTTAGTATCACATTTGCGTACAGCGCCGTTTCGCTTGTGGTTACGGCTGCGTACGCTTCCCGCGCGCGGGCGTAGAAGGCATGGCGTTCGATGGCTGTGTCCCTTGCGCCCGTTTTTTCATGTTTGCCGATGATTTCGCGGTATTCGTTCCAAATCGTAGGTTCATATGCTTTCCCGTTATTACGGAGAGCCATGTTTTCATCGCCGTTTACTACAGCCATAAAAATTATAGGATTTTCCACGTAGGTATCCAGCGGCATAAATTGCATGATTGCGTCCAGTAATTGGGGGATGCCTTGGCCGTCGCAGCGGATGACGCGCTTGGGGTGGCCTGAGCGCGGATAATTGCCGTCGGCCAGCAACAGTTCGTCGCCGTGGCCCATTTCCATCAGGACTTTTAACAATTCGGGCGTTAATATCGGGGGGATTCCCTTAAGCATGGGTGGCCTCTTTCTATGCGCTTTTTAACGTGCGTTTGGCGTGTACTACTTTTAGGATGATGGCGGCGACGCCGATCGCGCCGACGGCGGCCAGCGTGCCGTTGCGCATTTTGCGCTTGCGGGTGATGGCGAACAAGGCCGCGTTTTCCGCTTCTTCTAAAAATATATCGTGGATGTTTGCGATGCAGGTCAACAGGTTGTTGGCGGTGATTTGAATGTTCATAGGGTTATACCTTCTTTCTCCAAGTATGAACGTAATTTTTTACGCAACCTGAACAGGGTTGACTTGATTCTGTTTTCATTCATCTTAAGGCGTGCGGATATCCCCGTAATGCTTTCCCCATGGAAATAACGCAGGACGAACAGGATACGTGCCGTCTTGTCCGCTTTGGCAAGGAAAATGTTGATCGCTGCCGTTGTTTGGGTTTCGTCGTAGGCTTGTTCGGTCGTGTTCGGTGCGGGTACGGATTCCCCCAACTCGCCGAGCAATTGCGTGACTTCGCCGCCGCCGCGTTTTGCGGCGTTGCGTTCCTCCCATCGGTTGAGCGAACGGTTGCGGGTGATCTTCGACAGGTACGCGCCCAGCATTTGCGGGCGGTTGGGCGGGATGCTGTTCCATGCCTTTAATAAAGTATCGTTGACGCATTCCTCCGCGTCCTCATTGGAACGCAGGATGTTTTTGGCTATCATAAAAAGTCGCTTGCTGTATTTGTGTTTTGCCTCTTCTATGCCCGCTTCGTCACGTTCGAAAAAGAGATCCAATATCGTGCCGTCGTCCAAACGAAATCACCCTTTACATGGTTAAACCGTAATTTACCTTTTACGTTGCGCAACGTGCCGTGCTTCTTTCCTGTTTCGGTAAGTATAACACACATAAACAGGAGGGCTTCATATGTTTAAAATCGTTTCGGACGCGGCTTGTGACTTTACCGCCGCACAAGCAAAGGAACACGGCGTGGATACCGTGCCGTTTTATATCACGGAGGAAAACGGCATGAAAAAGACATCCCAACCCAATCCGCAGGATTACGCGGATACGCTGACCCCTTACTTAGAGGGGGGTGAGGATATTTTGCTCCTCACGATTTCTTCCAAGCTGAGCGGCTCCCATAACAGCGCGGTGCTTGCCGCCGAAATGCTGAGGGAGGAATACCCCCAACGTGAAGTTATCGTACTCGATTCCCTCAGCGGGAGTATCGGCCAAGGGTTGATCTTAAAGGAAATCATTGACATGCGCGATAACGGTTATACCCTGCGTAACACGGTACGGCTGGCTGCCGAAGTGATTAAAACCACGCGGGTGTATTTTACGGTAGAGAGCCTTGACCATCTACGGCGGGGCGGGCGCATCAATTTGGCAACAGCCTTTGTGGGCGGGGTATTGGGTTTGCGCCCCGTATTGCACATCGTAAACGGGGCGGTGCTGCCGCTGGCAACCGTACGCGGTAAGAAGAATACCTTTAACCTAATAGGCAAAAAATCAACCGCGGATATGAAAACCGAGCGGGACGATTACCGCTTAAGCATCGGCCACGTGCAAAACGAAGGCGATGCCCGTGCCTTGTATTCCGTATTACTGGACGAATGGAACATCAGCGTCCTTTCTGCGGCGGTGGAGGTGGGCGCGGTTATCAGCACCCACACGGGCCCGGGCGCGATGGCGTTCGCGTATTGCAAACATTACGCGGCGTGTGAAGCGATTGGCTTAAACGAAGCGGCATAAATGATTTGCGCTTGCCTACCCCACATGGTAAACTGCCTAAAAAATGGAAATCATTTGTAATCGTTTAGGGGGAATCAACCGTATGTTTAACAAACGCGCCGCAGGGGTGCTTGCGCATCCCACATCGTTTCCCGCGCCGTACGGCATCGGTGATTTGGGTGAAGGGGCATACGCCTTCGTGGATTTCCTGGCGGAGGCCGGTCAAAAACTCTGGCAGGTGCTTCCCCTCGGGCCGACGGGCTTCGGGGATTCGCCTTACCAGAGTTTTTCCGCTTTCGCGGGGAATCCGCTGTTGGTCAGCCCCGACGAATTGCTAAAGGAAGGCTTGCTTACGCATGATGACCTGAACGATGTGCCGGACTTCGACGCGTTAAGCGTGGACTACGGCCCGGTGATCGAATATAAGACGGGGCTGTACCGCAAGGCATACGAACGCTTTGATACAAGCGATCAGGCGTTTAAGCGTTTTTGCAATAAAAATAAGTCATGGCTTGATGATTACGCGCTGTTTATGGCGATCAAGGCGCATTTGATCGCCGAACGCAAGAATGAATGGCATTCGCCGGGGTTAAAAGCCTACGCGAAAACCGTGAAAAAATACCTCACGCCCACCCAAATCGACGATTATTATTACGGCGCGGCGTGGAGCAGTTGGCCCGTGGAAATCGCAAACCGCGAAAAAGCCGCGCTCAGAAAAACCGCCAAGGAACTCGACGGCGAAATCGGGTTGACCAAATTCTTGCAATACGAATTCTTCCGCCAATGGGGCGCGCTTAAATCATACGCAAATAAAAAAGGAATCCGCATCATTGGGGATATCCCGATTTTTGTGGCGATGGATTCGGCCGATACGTGGAGTCAGCCCCATTTTTACTATCTTGACGAAAAAGGCTGGCCAACCGCCGTGGCGGGTGTACCGCCCGATTATTTCAGCGAAACGGGGCAGCTTTGGGGCAACCCCTTGTACGATTGGGCTAAACATAAAGAAGACGGTTACGCGTGGTGGTGCGACCGCGTGGAGGCGACCCTCAAAACGGTGGACATCGTACGCATCGACCATTTCCGCGGCTTCGAAGCCTATTGGTCCGTATCTTCGCGTGAAAAAACCGCCATCAAGGGCAAGTGGATAAAAGGCCCGGGCGCGTCCCTCTTCGACGCCTTCAAAAAACGCTTAGGCAATCTGCCCATCATCGCGGAAGACTTGGGCATCATCACCAAGGAAGTGGATGCCTTACGCACCGGTTTCGATTTGCCCGGCATGAAGGTATTGCAATTCGCGTTTAACCCCGAGGACGAAAGCGCGTACCTGCCCCATCATTTCGAAGATAACAAAACCGTCGTCTATTCCGGCACGCACGACAACGACACGACCATCGGATGGTACGGATCCGCCGCGGAAAACGAACGCGACTACCTGCGGCGTTACCTCAACGTCTCCGGTGAAGACGTATCATGGGATTTGATTCGGCTCGCGTTTTCCACCACCGCGCTGTTTGCGGTCGTACCCGTACAGGACATCCTTTCGTTGGGAACCGAAGCCCGCATGAACCAACCCGGGCAAGCCACGGGATGGTGGCGGTTCCGCTTCACGGCGGAGATGCTGACCGCTAAACACGCGGAAAGGCTTGCGTATTTAACGGGGTTATACCACAGGTAATAGCTGGGCAAACCCTTCCTCCGTCAAAACAGGCACGCCGAGCTCGGCGGCCTTTTTGTTTTTGCCGGAGGTTGATGCCGCGTCGTTGTTAATCAGGTAAGAGGTTTTGGCCGTGACGCTGCCCGTCACTTTTCCGCCTTGGCTTTCGATAAAATCTTGCAACTCTTTGCGGTTTTTGTATCGGTTTACCTCCCCGGTGATCACGAAGGTAAGACCGGACAACGGGAGTTCGGCCGGTAAACCCGCGGAATCTGTTCCGCTCGCGGAAGCCGTTGCACCCGCAAGAACGGGTATTCGCAACCTTAACATGGGAAGCGTTTTCTTGATGAGTTCCAAATTTTCGCCGTTGGAAAAGTAGATATGCAGACTTTGCGCGATGGCCTCGCCGAAGTGCTTGATTTCGTTGAGTTGAACGGCGTAATCGCCGCTTGTACATACGTCGATGATTTTTTCCATATCATGCGAAAAATGTGCGCATAATAATTTCGCGTTCGCCAGCCCTACGTGGCGTATGCCCAGGGCGTAGATAAAATTGGGCAGGGCGATGTCCTTCGCCGCTTCCACGGCTTTGATGATATTGTCAAAGGATTTTCTTCCGAAGCCTTCCATGTTAATGATGGCTTCCCCGTGGCGGGCAAGGTCAAACAAGTCGGGGTAGGTATCCACCAAGCCTAATGAAATGAATTTCTCCAGCGTTTGTTCGGACAACCCTTCGATATTAAAGGCGTTGCGGCTGACGAAGTGCGCCAACGATTGCAACCGCTGTGCGCCGCAGCTTGTGCCGACGCAATACAATGCCTCTCCGCTCGGGCCGGTCACGATTTCGGTCGCGCCGCCGCACACCGGACAAGCGGCGGGGATAGGAACGAGCGGGGAAGGATTGTCGCGGCTGAGGTTCTCCGCTACCTGCGGGATGATCATATTAGCTTTATATACGGTGATGCGGTCGCCGATACCGAGTTCGAGCTCGCGCAGGATGCTTACGTTGTGAACGCTTGCGCGGCTGACGGATGTACCTTCCAGCTCCACCGTATCAAAAATGGCGACGGGATTGATCAAGCCCGTGCGCGAGGTGTTCCATTCCACGGCACGCAGGATCGTTTCCCGTACTTCGTCCGCCCATTTGAAGGCGATGGAATCACGCGGAAACTTAGACGTTGCGCCCATCGCCTCGCCCTTGGCGATATTATCTATGGTTAAGACCAATCCGTCGGTCGCAACCCGCGCTTCCGCGGTCCGCGCTTTAAAATCCTCCACGGCGGCAACCACCGTGTCGGCTGTCACGGTTTTATTCGCCACGACCTCGAAGCCCAAATCCGCCAGCCATTGCAATTGCGCGGATTTTAATTCAAAGGACAATCCGTCTGTTCCGGATTCCAAATTTCGAATTCCGAATCCACTCACCCCGATCGCGTAGAACCGAACCTTCCGCGCCGCCGCAACCTCGCTGTTAAGCTGGCGCACCGTGCCGCTGCAAAGGTTGCGCGGGTTTTTGTAGGCTTCCTCCGCGGGGAGGGCGGCGTTGATGGCGTCGAAATCGGAAAAGGGGATCACGGCTTCGCCCCGTACAGTAAAGCTACCTTTGTATGCCACGGATAAAGGCAGGTTGATAAAGGTACGGGCGTTGTGGGTTACGTCCTCCCCAATGACGCCGTTGCCGCGGGTCAAGGCTTGTGTAAGTGTGCCGTTTTCGTAGATCAGCGAAACGGCTAAACCGTCCAATTTATACGTGAGCAAGCCCGTTTCCTCCCCCAAGAACGCGGGGAGGGCTTGCGCGTCTTTCGTTTTGTCCAGCGAAAGCATGGGGACGGCATGCGGTACTTTTTTTAATTCGCTTACGACTTCGTAGCCTACCTTTTGCGTGGGGCTGTTCGTCAGCACCGTCCCCGTTTCCGATTCCAAGCGTACCAATTCGTCGTAGAGGGCGTCGTATTCGCGGTCGGTCATCAGCTCGCGGTTTTCGTGGTAATAGGCTTTAGAGGCTTCCCGCAGGCGTTCGGACAAGCCCTTCATACGGGATATGGGCGATATTTTTTGATACGCGCGCCGTTCGTCAAGATAAGGGTCGTCGAACAATCCGAGCCGTATCACGCCGCAATAACCGTAACCCGATTTCTCCAATAATTTGATCATGGGTACGTTATTTTTGTGGGTGTCGATGCGGATATTCCCGCATAACGCGTAGCACCATTCCAAACACGCTTTACCCGCGCTTTTCGCGCCCTCCGCGCGGGCGATGCGGTGGACGACGCCGTAGGGTAACGTATCGTCAAGCCACTTTCCGTCGATGCGCGTATATGTGGGGTCGGCGGCGACGTTGAAGTAAAAGACGGCAACGACACGCCCGCCGCTTTCGCATACATAGCTCAAGCCCGCGCGGATGTCCCCTTCTATCGTGGCGCGGGGCGGGTGGTCATCGCCCCATTGGTCGGGGTTGCCGGATTCCCTCATCGCTTTGCGGGCGTTTGCGTAGATATCCATTACGGTGTTAAGGTCGTCGTTTGTGGTTTTCCTGATGTAATACATACGTTTTTACCCCTTATAAATGTATTGCCTCAATCTGCCTCATGCCGCCTCAAAATGCCTCAGTATTGTATATTAAATGTATCATTTTCATGGGTTTTGGGTGATTTACTCGAATAATAAGACTTATTGCAATTTGATTTAAAATACATATAGACTATAATTACCTTAGCCGCTGACGCGGCGAATCCTATACGGGAGTGGTATCTATGCGTACGACGGAACGGATTTCCGAGGTTACGGTACAACATGAAAACGGTATGCAGTGGATTTTCGTGTATTATCTGCAAGCCATCCCTTCGCACAGCGAGGGTGAATTGTTTGCCATTCGGGTGGACAAGCTGACCCGTGACGGGATTTTGCTGGAGAAAAACGAAACCTATCCCCTCACGAGCTCACGCAGGGAAGCGATGGCTATGGTCAAAGCCTTCGCGAAGGGTACCGTCCCCCCGAGCGTATTGATGGAGATGGCGGACGAATGGTCTATGGCCACACAGCCCTGGCATACATACCACAGGGCAGGATAGACCCGCTTTTAGCCAAAAGCCCCACTTCCCCGACATGGACGCCGTTATGCGGCGGACCTTCGGGGGCGGAGAGCTTTCTTTGCGCCAGCGCGGCGGAAAGCACATTGCCGTACACCGCCGGGGAAAACCCCGCCGTATACGCGTTGACCAACAAAAATAGCGGCGCGTCGGAAAGTAAACCGACACACGCCGACACCAATTCGAACAGCTTCTCCTCCAGCTTCCACATTTCGCCGTCGGGCCCGCGCCCGAATACGGGGGGGTCCATCACGACGGCGTCGTAACGGTTGCCGCGGCGCCCTTCGCGGTACACAAACTTTAAGACATCGTCAGTCAATACCCTGTGGGGGGATTCGCCCAAACCCGACAGGACGGCATTGTCCCGCGCCCATTGGTTCATCCCCTTGGCCGCGTCGATGTGCGTGACGTTTGCGCCCGCTTGCAGGCAAGCCACCGTCGCGCCGCCGGTGTACGCAAAAAGGTTTAAAACGCGAACGGGTGTTTTTAAAGCGGCGACCCGCGTGCGGATTTTTTCCTGCATCCACCGCCAGTTGACCGCCTGCTCGGGGAACAGCCCCATATGCTTAAAACCCGTCGGCCTTATGTGAAAGCGCATTTTATCGTAGGCGATCGTCCACGCCTCCGGCACGTTTTCCCGCAGCATATCCCATTGCCCGCCACCCGCGCGGCTGCGGATATAACGCATGTGCGCGATACCCCAATCCACGTTTTTATCCCTCGGCCATATGGCTTGCGGGTCGGGGCGTATGACGGTAACGCCGCTCCAGCGTTCCAGCTTTTCGCCGCCACCCGCGTCGATGAGGACGTAGTCGCGCCAGCCTTGGGCGATGTCGATGTTTGCGGTCAGGATAATCGCTCCTTCGTATCGTATTGCCGATCGTTTGACAATCGGAGTTTAGCATTGTTTTTCTTCCGCATCAATGACACAATAGCCATCATTCGCTGTTAAGTTACGGAGGATTATTCCATGACGAACTTCAACACCTTCCCCACCGCCGCCGCGCGTAAGATCAAATACGTTCTCTTCGACATCGACGACACCATCACCACGGGGGGGCGATTGGCTTGTGACGCTTACCGCGCTCTTTGGCGGCTGCACGAACGCGGGTTTACGCTTATCCCCGTAACGGGGCGCCCGGCGGGCTGGTGCGACATGATCATCCGCCAGTGGCCGGTGGACGCAGTAATCGGCGAAAACGGGGCGTTTTGTTATTACCGTACGGAAAACGGCTACGCGGAGCTGACCCATCCCCGCGTATATGAAAACGCGCAGGAACGCTTAAAGGAAATCCGCGACGCGGTTTTGGATAAATTCCCCGAAAGCCGCGTCGCGAAAGACCAATTCGCAAGGCGGTACGATTTGGCGATCGATTTCTGTGAGGACGAGCCACGGTTGGGGTTGGATACCGCATATACGATCCGTGACATTTGCGAAGGGTTCGGCGCGCAAGCCAAGGTGAGTTCGATCCATGTGAATACGTGGTTCGGCGAATATGATAAATTGGGTATGACGGAAATGGTTTTTTCGTTAATTTTCCGTGAACCGTATTTTTTGGAAAAATCCCTTTTCTTCGGCGATTCGCCCAACGACGAGCCGATGTTCGGCTTTTTCCCCAACAGCTGCGCGGTGGCGAATATATTGCCGTTTTGGGATAAATTATATAAAAAACCCGCTTACGTCTGCGACGGGAAAAGCGGGTCGGGGTTTGCGGAGTCGATTACGTTTTTATTGGGGTTATTGCCACCAAAAGGCTTGTAGGCGGCGGCATTCGTTATTAAAGCGCAAAAGCGGGGGGTAAACCGTATCCCAATGCAAATGCGGCGCGTCGTTGTCGGGCGCGTTTTTTTGTTTAAAAGTGTAGATTATACGGCACAAACGGGGCAGCAAACCGTCATCCTCGCCGGCGAGGAGCGTTTGCAATTCGTCGGTGCGTTCCTCCAAGGCGCGGTTCAACTTTTCCCCGTTGACGCCCAATCGGCCCAAATAATTGCCGTGCATGTCGGGTGCGTGCGCTATGCCGATTTCGTACATACTGATTTGCAAGCCGTTTTTTCCGTTGATGGCGACGGGTTTGTTTATCTCCGCGCGTAAGTTTTCACCGAAGACCGCCCATTTCGCCGGTCCGGCATGGAGCGCGTCCTGCAAGCGGTTATACGCGTGTGTAAGGGCTACGATGGCTTCCCCGATGTTCTCCACCGGGTCGGTTTCGTATGCGGTACGTTCTCTTTTCACGTAACCTCCCGCAGGTTGAGATAAACGATCAACAACGCCAAACCGACCGCCAAGATAACCGCCGTTAATAATACGCCCAAGTGGATACGCCCCCTGCTTCCTTCGGGCGTTTCCGTGATGGGTCGGTACAGCCCCGCGGCGATGAGAGCCCTTACGACGGGTTTGTATATAATCAGCGCGATGGCCGCGTTAAGGCTGTATTTAATCGCGTTGAACGGGAGGAAAACGGGAACCAAAAGCTCCGCCACCATGGCGCGGGGCCAAATCATATATATCGGTACGACCAGCCAGTTCCAAAATAACATGACGGGGATAACCGTCAAAACACCCGCCGCCAATCCGATAACCGCGCCGGGCAGGGTACGGCGGTATTTATAGACCACCGCGGCGGGTACGGCGAACGCCGCGCTTGAAACCCAGTTCATTAACATACCCCACGGGCCCGTGCCCGAAACGGTGACCATCTCCACCAGCGCCGTGATACCCGCCAGCATAAAAGCCGCCAACGGCCCGAACATGAACCCGCCCATGACGATGATCGCGTCCTTGGGGTCGTAGGATAAAAAGCTCGTGGGCGGCAGCGAAACGGGTATGTGGATAAACATGACGACACAAGCGATCGCCGCCATCATGGCAAGTGTAGTAAGTCGTTTCGTGCGTGAATCAGCCACGGGCAAGTCCCCCTTAATAATAAACATACATAAAATACCATTATTACGGTTATGTTGCAAGGTTGCCCAAGGTTTATGGGAAGAAATATCGGTTCAGCCACCATACCCTTTCATTCAACCAATGGATCAGATATTCGATTTGGCCCCGCGCCGTTTGGATATTCCGTATCGGCGGCGGGATCATGACGAGCCATGGGGGTTCCTCTCCGTTGCCGGCGAAAACGTTGAATATATGCGGATGGCGTTCGAAATTGCGGTCAAACGCGTGTTCATAATTCTCCGATAAATACTGCATATACAAAAACGTGTGCGGGATTTGCACATGGGAAATTTCTTGCCAGCGTATGGCGGCCATTTCGAAAAATTCCGCCATCTCAATCAAATCCGCGAACCATGAATTCCGCCACGCCGCAAAAATGTATTCCGGCGTAAACCACGCGACCGTATTCCCCGCCGAGCGGTCGAAGTCCCACACCGGACCGAAATAGATGCGCCGCGCGTCCCCTTCCCCGCGCATTTGCATAAAAATGCTGCGGTCACCCACGTCGAGGTTCTTGAAGAATTCCTGCACAAGGTAAAAGTCGATCAGCGAGGGGATGTCCACAAGGGATTCCAGCGCGGTGAAATCACGGTTTTTTATCGCGTCGTCCACACGTTCCAAGTATTGTTTCAAATATTCCATGTGGTTATCGCGGTCGCGGCGTCGGGGATGGCGCACGTCGATCACCCATCCGTTGACGAACACGAAATCCACGCCTTCAACCTCACCTTCCGACAAACGCCTGTCACGCGAGGGCGCGGAGCCGTCGATCTCAAACAGGAAATCGCCGTCGGCGCGGCCTTCCTCGTTATTACGTTCGTCGGCGAGCTGGTATACGCCTTGGTATTCCCCGTTTATATAGACATGCACAAGGCGGGAAAACGGCGACCACGGCATCCCCTCCAGCATACCCGCCAGATAAAACGCGATGTGGGTACGTATCAACGACGCGTCGAAGAGGTTGGCGATCAACACCCAATCCCGCGCGGCATGGGGGGAATCCAGAAACGTGCGCGGCGTATCGAAGCGGATACGCAGGGGTCTTTTTTCCTGCCCGACCGACCAGGTGGAATTACCGCGCCCGCGTATGCGAATATCCGCTCCTTCGATTAAAAACGGTTCAGCCGTACCTGTTACGCGCAGGGTACCGTCGTGCCAAAAATTACGTTCCACGGTAAAAGGATCGTATGTACTGTACAAATGGATGGACGGGAAATCAAACACACCCTCGGGCATAAGCGCGACGGGCAGGTTGGGGGGATCGGGTTGTCCGGGCGGCGGGGTGATGATGGGGAGGGTTGAACCGTTTGCGAACGGCGGCGTCACCTCCGAAGGGGACGGGCGGTTGATACGTTCGTATAAATAATAAAAAACGAATACGGCAAGGACAGCCGCAAACAATATCCACGCGGTTAGGATGAACTTTTTCATTTTCGTCATAATTCTTTACCTTCCAGCAAACGGACGGCGGCCTTCGCGTCATGGTGGGATAACATACGCAGGCGTTCGCGTTCGGTTGCGATCCTAACGCGTGCGGCGGTTGGGTCTTGCATGATGCCGTCAATCATACCCTTAAGCGCGGGCAAATCCAAATCGGAGGTATCGACCTTGGTTTGCTCGTTCATGTACGCGATAAAATTCGCCACCTTGGGGTCGTACACCAGCCCGATGATGGGCAAGCCTACCCCCGCCGCGTAAATAAGCGCGTGCAAACGCATACACATGGCGAATTCGGCGCGGGCAATAACGGACATGATTTCATCGTGGCGGAAAACGCGGGGAAGGAGTACGCAACCGCAGGAAAGGCGTTTCGCCGTTTCCTTTAAGATATTTATATCCGGCGTTTCCATGGGGATGAGGAGCGGCGTAAGCGCGTAGGTGTGCGCCGTATAGTTGATGGCCTCGGCGATTTTATCCGCGAAGCCCGCTTCATTGTACTGCCAAGGCCGCAGGGATACGGCGAAGTAACCCGAACCGTCCAACTCAGGCATATCCGCGGGCATGTCCGTCGGGGGGGTATTCTCTTCCGCCGCGTACAGCGAAAACACCGGGTCCACGCTTACGGTCACGTTGGGGTTACGTACGCCGATGCCCTTTACATAGGCATACGATTCAGGGTCACGCAGGGAAATATAATCGCAGGCGTTAAGCGCGTTCCTCGCCTTCGCGATATTGCGGGGTTTATTAAGCGGCCCGATACCGTTGCCGTAGAGCATTACGCTAAGGCCCATATATTTGGCCATGTGGATCAGGAAGGTGTAATAAATAAGCGAACGCGTACTCGTTATGTCCTGCATGTGGCTGCCGCCGCCGTAGATGATCAGGCGCGTACGCTTCATGTAACGGCGCACGAGCGGGAAATTAAGGCGGTTGATCGAAAATACGCCGTAATCGCGCATGGTCCCCTTCGGGTTGCGGCTGAGTACGAGGATCGAAATATCCCCGCGTTCGCGGCGGAGGGATTTGATGACCGCGTCAAGCAAGGCGTTGTCGCCGGAATTGGTGTAGCCGTAATAACCCGACAGCATAACGTCGAATACCCTGTTCGCTTTCTTTTCATTCGCGAGGATCGTTTCGTAGATTCCGATGGATTTACGTTGCATCGTTTCCTTGGAGAAATTCGCGTTGACGTAAGCATGGAGCTTTTCGCCATGCGCCGCGCCCAAGGCAGGGTCCTCGATATACCGCACGATCGCGGCGGCCAGCGCGCGGTAATCCCCTTCCGGTACAAGCGTGCCGGTAACACCGTCGATAATTAACTCGCTTATCCCGCCGACGTTTGTGGATACGGCGGGTTTTTTCATAAGCGCCCCCTCGTGCAGCATGTAGGCGAAACTTTCCGAGCGCGACGCGCATACGTTAACGTCGATGGCGTTGATAAAACTGAAGATGTCATCGACAAAACCCGTAAAGCGTACGCGGTCGGCGATGCCCAGCGATTTCGCCAGCTTACGCAGGTTCGCTTCCTCGAAGCCTTCCCCCGCGATTAAAAAGGTAATGTCACCGCGTGTCTTACATATTTCCGCCGCTGCGCGGAGGAAGATATCGTGGCCCTTCACGTAATCCAAACGGCCGATGATACCGACTAAGGCGTTACGGTTCGGCGCCATATCAAAACGGCGCAGGAATTCATCCTTGGGTACAAATTCAAGGGTGCGTTCGGTTTCGACCGTGTTATGCACCGAAAATACGCGGTCCCGAGCGAAGCCCCGTTCAATGAGCATCCGACGGAAGGCATCCGACACGCCGATATAATAATCCACCGTGCGCAGGGCGATAGCGTTCAGCAACGTAAAAACCCACTTCTTATACAGCTTGTCGGTGAAGTCCAGCTTATAATCGCTGTGTACGGTGGTAACGATCGGCACCTTCACGAAGAGCTTAAGCATCATGGAGATAAAATTGGCGCGCGCGCCGTGTGCGTGGACGATATCGAAGCCGTTTTGCCTGATATAACGCGACAACCGCCCGATGATACTTAAATCGTTGCGGAATTTCTGCTTAAACAAAATCGACTTGACGGGAAGCCCTTGTACCTCCTGATAAAACACACCCTCCGTAAAGCAAGCGATCGTGATGTCGATTTCCTCGCTTAACGCCAAAAGCAACGAAAAAACGGCGGTTTTCGCACCGCCCTTGTCGCCGCCGGATATCATGTGGAGGACTTTCATGAAAGGGTTTCCTTCGATAAGCTCGGCATCGCAGCCGTAAGCCCCGCCGTCATCCAAAACACCAACATTACGCGGGGGTAGAACCATACATACTCGCCGATACCGAACACGACGAAAACGACCAAAGATGCAATCCCCGCGGCTATGAGAACTTTATATTCCTTGTCCGCGGAGGCCATATGCGCGGATACGCCGCGTTTAACCAAGCGGAATAAATACGCCAGGAATGCGGCAATCGCGCCGATGCCCGAATGGATGAAGATATCTAAAAACGTATTATGCGCGTGCAGGGCGCGCCACGCTTCCCCGTGATAATAGTTGGCGTAGGTTTGCGTAAACGCGGCGGGCCCCATACCGATGCCGCGTATCCAATAATCCCGCAGCATGTCCCACGCGCCGCGCCAAATGTTAAAGCGGTACAGACTCGACGAATCCGTGCCGAGGGTCAACAGGCGTTCGATGACCCCCGCGGGGATGAAGAAAACCGCCGGAACCAATAATACGACCGCGACGGGTACAAGCCGCGGCGTGCTCATCAATACGAAAACGCCGACCCCGGCGAGGAGTGCCACATATCCCGCGCGGGAGTAGGTAAGCGCAAAAGCGGCGACGCTCAAAGCGATGATGCCCGCAAGGATTACGCGTTTTTTATCACACTTGACCGCCACGGCGGCGGCGATGGCGAATGGGATAAGCATCGCCCATGCTTTCGCGTCGTTGTTGGGGTTGCCCATGGTGGCGTACATCCGCGTCAAACCGGGGTTGGTCAACAAATCGGTATGCTCCAAATGGATGGGGATGCCCGTTATCCATCGGTAGAAACCGAACAAGGCGGTGACCGCCAATGCCGCCGCGATAAATTTGATAAACAAACGCAAATCATCCCGATTGCGTATCGTCAACGTAACGAGAACCGAATGAACCACGCAAGCGAAGAATATAACGAAAACGCGAGCCGAATCCGCTCCGCCGTAACCGGTAAAAATGCTTAACGCGCAAAAAAGGATAAAAAGGACTAAAGAAGGAGGGATGGGAAAAGCGAATTCGGGGCGCGGGGTGTGGCTTACGGGGTTATTTAAAGCATATTTAACGGCGAAAAGAGCGGCGAAGGCAACAGCGGAAAGGAGGAGGTATACGTTGTTCCATAAGGAATCGGGGATTGTCAGCGTACCGCAGAGGAAGAGCATGTAAATAATTTTATAGGGTGCGGTTTTTACCCGGGTTTGGCAATCGGAGAAAAACCATTTGATTAAACGGGCGGGTACGCAACCCAAAATCATTTTTAATAAAAATATCGACGGAGGGGATTTTTTGAGATAAATATATATCCTTTTATTTACGCCGCTTTCGTTGGCTTTGGCGACGGCGCGGACGCACCAAGCAAAAATCATCAGCGCGCTTACGGAAATAAAATCTATAAACCGCATGAGAAACGAACCTTGCCGATAATCGCGGTATTCCGTGCTTAAAAAGCCCGTGAGGAAATAACTCCTCCGCGCGGCTTTTTTGATTGCGCAAACGCCGCGGTACAGCAAGCTGTGCTCGAAGTAAGCGTTTAACGCGACCAACAGGCTAATGATTTTATTAATGATAAAACTTTGCGTTTGCATTAACGATTTGCTTCCCGCAGGCCCGACACCCGCGTAAATACGGCGCTTCCGCCGGCGCGTATGGGGCGGTTCATACCGATACCGTAGCGGTTACCGGATATATAGATACCGTGTTCGCGGGTGGTGGCGGTTACGCGCACGCACACCTGCATGGAGGAGAATCCTTCCTTGGTACTGCGTACGGTGTTTCCGTATTGGTCGGCGTTCCACACGATGGAGGGGGCAAGTCGGATATCCTCGACCACGCCGAGGTACAACCCGGTCAAGTGGTCGAATACGTTGTCACCTTCCCGAATACCCTCCACAACCCAATCCTCGATTTCCTCCGTAAAGAACGAAAGGATAAATTCCCGCGATTCGCCGCCGATAAGCCCGCGCCCGCTGCGCAGCTGGTACACGCCGAAGGCGACAAGGCCGATAAGCGCGACCACGATAAGCAAATCCAAGATATTAACCTTGCCGAAGAGTTTCGCGTCCTTATCTATGATCATATGATCCCTCCGCTTGTATATTTGATATATGGGTGACTAAAAAAACATCCCCCGCCCACATAAAAACCGCGGTACCGACGGTATACACAACGCCGCCCAATACCACAGCGCCATCGGACATACGCCCCATCGTACGCGACGTAACGTATACGGAAGCGTAGCCTTCCCGATGGGCGGCAACCTCGTTGCCCCGTACGTCGGTGACGAAAAATATGCTGTCGTCTTTTTTAATATCCGCGACATAACCCAAGAAGGTATTCCTTTCGCCGTCCGTCACCGGTACGCCCATTTGGAAGGCATCCGCCACAAATTCAAGCGCGGCAGGGGAAAAGAATGTGATGGCTACGGGTTGTTCGTCGCTCATTTCCAACCTATCACCCGCCCGTGCGGCGGTGAACACCACGTAAAAAACCGCGAGTAATACAACCGCGGCGAACAAGTCAACCAAACTTACCTTTCCGAACAGGCGTCCTTTTTTATCAATCATCCGTCAGCCTCCTTTTTAAATCCTTCGCCGCATCGGTTATATGAAAGCCCGTAGCGTATAAATCCATAACCTTGCGTTCGTTTCCTTTTATCTTAAGTATCGCATCCGCCCACGCCTGCGCCCCTTCGGAAAGGTTCATGTGTTGCGCCAAGTCACACACGGCGGCTTCGCGCGGCACGCCTTCGGAAAGCAGAACGGGGAGCCCCGCGGCTTGTGCTTCCAACGCCACCATACAAAAGCCTTCATGCAGCGACGGAGCGATAAACGCGTCCATGGCTTGGTAATAATCGTGGATGTTATCCGCCGTCCCGATGAAGGTCGTTTTATCGGATATACCCAAGTGTGTGGCTCGCGCGGCGATTTCGTGTTGTAAGATACCCACGCCAATGACAAGAAAACGTGCCGAAGCGTCTTTTTCCGCGATACGCGCGAAAACTTCAAGCGCGAAGGCGTGGTTCTTAACGGGTGCCAACCGCCCTACGATACCTACGGTAAAATGATCACCCAACCCAAGCCTGTCCCGCATTTGTCTGCGCGTTTCCGGGTTAAAGTTATATTTATCCAAATCGATGGCGTTTTTTACGATGTGGAAGTTTTTCTTTCGCAGGATCGTTTTACCGAACAACCACTTGCCCGCACTTTCCGAACATGCCAGAAAACGATTCCCGAACGCGCGCATCAACGGGCGCGTGACGAAATGCGCGTACCTTTTAAGCCGCGACGCGCCTTGGTAATCGGAAAAGTGGCTCCACGCGGCGCGTATTTTAACGCCGCACCGCCACGCCACCCACAACTCGATAAACGCGAAGGAATGCTCGGTGCAAACGATAACGGTCTTGTATTCGGGGTGTTTTTTATACAGCGCGCGCATCGCGGCGATATTTTTGAATAAACCCTGCGAACGGGTAGGTACGCGGTGGATCCTCGCGCCCATCGCGATTGCTTCCGGCTCGAAATACCCCGCTTCGCCATGCACCGCAAAATCAAAGGGTAAGCCGCTTGCGCGGAAATAGTTCATGACCGTGACTTCGGTACCGCCGTGGTCGAGGTTGGGCAGGACGATTAAAATACGGTTCATTTCATACGCTCCGTGATCGCTTTGCACCGCAATAAACGGGCCATTACAAAATATACCGCAACACCCATCAGCGCGGGGAGCGCGACGGCAAGCAACCGGTTGGCTACGGGAACAAAGTACTTGACGGCGTAAACGCCGACCGCCATAACGGCAACGGCGACCGCGGCCTTAGCTGTCTCCCATACCAACGAACGGTCAATGAACCTTACCTTTATTTGAAGCCGTACCAGCAGTCCGCTTGTTCCGATCGCCGCCGCAACCGCATACGCTGTTGGCATGGCATATACGCCCAAGCGGGGAATCAACGCGATTGTCACGGCGATATTGCACGCCATGATAACGATACCGAAAACGGCGGGTGTCTTCGCGTCCTTCATCGAATAAAAGGCGCGGTCCGCGATTTCCTTCAAGGCCATGGAAACGATACCGACGGCGTACAAGCCCATGAGAATACCCGCCGTGCGTGTATCGCCTTCCCCGCGCCAATTGAGCAGAAAATCCATAATCTCATAACGCAACAAAACCAACCCGCAAGCGGCGGGAAGTACAAGGAATATAATGTACGAGAAGGCGTTTTTCAAGTTTTCGTTGTATTCGGTACGGTTCTTTTTCGCCCACAGCGCGGAGAGCCTCGGTAAATATACCGCCGCTACCGCCAACACGATGATGATGATAAACACTTGGACCATTTGCTGCGCGTAATCCATGACCGCCGCGTACCCCATACGCAACGCCATGCTGTTGGCGAATATAAAATGCGCCTGATATGAAACGACCGAAATCAAGGCCGGGATGCACAACCTCCCCGCGGCCCGAATATTTTCATTCTTAAGATCGATGGAAAAGGAATAACGGTAACCCAATTTCCTTATGGCGGGTATCATGATCAACGGTTGCATGGCCACACCCAAAAGCGTGGCAAACAATAAGCCCGTTACCCCGAAGCGGTCACCGAATAAAATCACATATAAAATCAAAATTGCCCCCCCCGGCGCGCTTACCAACGCGGGGAGGCGAAACGAACCGTGGGATTGCAGCAACCCGGTAAAGATCGCGCCGAAGCTGAAGAAAAACATTGCCGGCATAAGCACGCGAAGGGAAAAGGTAAGATATGCGGTTTCGGTAAAATCCGCGCCCCCGACGATCCTTGAAACCAACGGCGCGGCCAAAATACCCGTAAACACAAAAATAATCAGCAAACCGATGACGATATTGATGATATTATTGATAAACCGATTTGCCTCTTCATGTTTTTCCTCAGCCAGCAACCCGCTGTACAGGGGTATCATCACCGAATTGAGCGCCGCAGCCACAATGCTGAAGAGCATTTGCGGTATATGGAGCGCGTACGTGAAGGCGTTAAGCAACGGATTAACCGCGCCAAAACGCCCTATATACAACGTGCGGCCTATAAAGGCCAAAAACCGCCCGCCAAGGGAAATGACGGCGACGTCGGACACGCTCCGATTGGGGTTGGGGTCGTTCATTGCTTCCTCATAAGGTAGATGCTGTATCCCCCGATATAAAACAACAGGCTTTTCAAACGTTTAAACGGGATTTTAGCCAAAAGGCTTTCCATTTTAAGTTTGAGCCGTATAAGCGGCTTGGATTTGACCATGATATATTTTTGCACCTTGGGAAGGTAGGATACGTGGTACGCGTGGTACAAGCCATATGCTTTCAGCATAAAAGTGGCTTCCTTAAACCCCATTTCCATAAAATGAAAACCAGCCGCCTTTGCGCCCATCGGCAGAAAGAACTTTGAAATGTCACCCGGTCCCGTAAACCTGTTGGGTATGATCAGGAACACGAAAGCACCGGGTTTTAGCTTCTTTACCAGCGCTTCATATATAACAGGTGCCTCATCGGGCAGGAAATGTTCAAAAACGTTATCGGCGTATAAGACATCAATGCTGTTTTCCGGAAGGGTTCGGATATAATCATACGCGTTCGCGCATACCAAATTTATATACGGGTATTCCTCGGCCAGTCGGGAAGCCGCATGGCTGAGGAAAACGTCACATCCGCTGACGGCTACCTCTTCCTTGCTATAGTTTTCCAAAATCCTTTTTAACGCGAACCCTTGCCCCACGCCGATTTCACACAGGGCCACCGGTTGGCCGGAGCATTCCCCGCGTTTTTTGTCTATTATCCTGATAAGCGCGCGGGCGGTCCCATGGTTTGCACCCAATATCTGCGGCGATGTTCCAAACTCCTTGGCGTGCCTGCAATCCATCAATTCGGTTATAAAGCGATACCCGTCGGATAACAAAGCGGAACGTTCGGCGGAAAACGCGGGCAATTCCCGTACCGCCTTCGCGACGAAGGTTTCCTCCTCGTAATGCAGCTTATACAATTCCGCTACGGTCATTTTATCAAAATCGATCGGATCGTTGTTGGACAATCGCTGAACCATTACCGTATGGCCCCTTTATTTACAATCATCGTTTGCCGTGAAACAAGTATTTTAAGTATAATCCATACGGCGTAAAAAGAAAACAATCGGAAAACCCTCTGCGCATCCCGTTAACTTTTCCATATCAAGGACGTATATTTCGCAAAAACATAAAATTTTTAAGCGGCAGTAAGGAGTAAACATGAGGATAATAACCGTAGTACCGTACAATGCGGCATGGTCGGATGAATTCAGAAAAATCAAGGACGAACTCGTTCCCGCGTTGTCGGAAACCGCACTTGCCATTGAGCATGTAGGCAGCACATCCGTTCCCGGTTTGTTTGCCAAGCCCATCATAGACATTGACATCGTAATTGATATGCGTGATTTTGGCGTTGTTCAAAAACGGTTGGCGGGTTTAGGTTATACGCACGTTGGCGATCTAGGGATACCCGGGCGCGAGGCGTTTAAATACGAGGATAAGCCACACCTTATGGAACACCATTTATGTGTGTGCGACAAAAACGCGGACGAATTAAAGAGACACATCGCTTTACGCAACTTCCTGCGCGGTAACAACGAATACCGCGACAAATACAGCCAAATAAAGCAAGCAATGGCCATAAAGTACCCGCATGATATAGACAATTACATTTTGGGCAAGCAACCCGTTATCCTTGAAATTTATGAAAAATGCGGACTTGATACTTCATATAAAAACAGTCAACCATGATTTAATTAAACGTGTTGTATGGGGGATCGGCCTTTAAAGGAATAATGTGGTACGTGCGCGATTTATATTGGACGAAGGAGCGCGAAAAATGGATGGTAAAAACATCGAGCAAAAAATGTTTGACGAAGCTGTTAAATTAATCAATAAACGTTACCCTAAAGGATGGGGCGGGGCGGGCGTTATACGAACCGAAGATGGCATGTATTTCACAAGTGTTTACTTGGAAGCGATGGCCGATGTTTCCCTTTGTATTGAAACCGGGGCAATGTGCGAAGCCCACAAACATGATACACGGGTAACACACAGCCTTTGTGTTGTACGCAACGACGAAAATAGTAAATACGAAATCCTTACACCCTGCGGCGTATGCCAGGAGCGGTTAAGGTTTTGGGGCAATAACGTTATGGTTGGGGTAACAACGCCTGATAATACCATTAAATTTGTTTCACTTGCGGAGCTTCAACCGTATCATTGGACAACTTCCATGCCTGTTGAAAGCCTTGAAAATTACGATTATTTCCAAAATAAAAAACTTAGATCATAACATCGGCTAACAAGCGTAATCGGCAGCCGCCAACCGCGTATACCGGAAGGAAAATACCATGAACATAGCCAATAATATCCTAAAGCGCAGCTTGCAAAACGTTTATTTCTTTGTGGGAACGGCGTGCGGCGGAAAGACGACAATGGGTAAGGAGCTGTCGAAAAAATACGGGTTTACCTATTTCTGCGACAATTGGAATGAACCCAATTGGAAGGAATGGGAATCCGTAATTTGTGAAAAATATCAGCCTTTTTCGCACAACGGGGGACGGTCGCTAAGCAACGAGGAATATTTCGGCAGGACCGTCGAGGAATTTTTAGCCGATAAAAAAAGGAACCAAGCCGCGAATATGGAATCCATAGCATTTTCCATAATAGAAATTATCAAGCTGGCGCAGAAAAATACGGTTGTCGCGGATATTTGGATAGAGGACTATGAATTTCTGCTGGAAATTTCCGACTACAACAGAATCGCCTGTTTATTGGCGCCGGGCGAATTAATTATCCGCGATTATTACCAACGCGACGACCACATAGCCTTTACAAAAGCGATCGAAGCGCTGGAAAATCCCGAGCTAAAATTTGAAGTGCAAAATGAATTATTCAGAATCCACGCCAAGGAAGAATTTGAAAAAGTCGTAAAATACAATCTATTCAACATTATAAGAAACGAAGAAAGCACGGTCGAAAAAACATTAACGTTGTTGGAAAAACATTTTTGCTTATTAAATACAAAAGGGGACAAGCGGGTTATATGAAAACCAATATAATCAAGGAACACAATGTAACGCTGCATGGAGCGTTGAGGGAGCATACGATTATCCTGCGCCCCCTCAGCGATGACCATTTGCCTCTTTTATATAAATGGAACACAGACCCCGAAGTGCTTTATTGGAATGAAGGGCCCGATGCGGACCCGAATGATAACGGCGATGAAGCCGTGCGATCTATTTATAAGCAAACTTCAAACGCCGGTTATTGTTTTATACTTGAAATAGACGGAACAGCCATCGGTGAATGCTTGCTTTGTAAAATGAACGTGGATTATATATTGGAAATATATCCGACATCCGCCGATGTACGGAGGATTGACATCTTAATTGGTGAAAAACCGTATTGGAATAGGGGGATCGGGTCAGTTGTTGTGCAAATGCTGGTCAATTTGGCCTTCAATAACGAAAAGGCTGATATTATTTACGGCATAACGGGTGATTATAACAAAAGAAGCGGCCGGATATTTCAAAAAAACGGTTTTCATCTCTTTTTAGAACGCCCTGACAAACATTTTAAAACAACCGATAACGGCCCCGAAAAAACCGGCTTGGAAGTTCATTACCGTTTAACACGGGATGAATATAAAAATCGTTGAAAGGTAGCCGAAGGGGAGGTTAACATGCGGATATTACTAACCCTAGCCTACGACGGTACAAACTACTGCGGCTGGCAACGGCAGATCAACGGCCCTTCCGTCCAGCAAACGCTGGAGGAAGCCCTGGCCGTTTTGTTAAACCGCAATATAAACGACGTAAAAACCATCGCAGCCTCCCGTACCGATGCGGGCGTCCATGCCCTCGGGCAGCGCGCGGTTTTCGATATCGATGAACTCAAAATCCCCTTGGATAAATTCCCAAAGGTTTTAAACGGACTGCTGCCTTCGGATATTTCCGCAACTTCGGCACAATTTGTTCCGAAGTCGTTTAACCCCCGCTTCGCTGCTAAATACAAGACCTACGCCTACCATATCCATCACGCGCCAATCCCCAATCCCCTTTTGCGCCGTTACTCCGCTTTCGTCCCGCAGCCGTTGGACATCGAAGCCATGCAAAAAGCCGCCCGGCATTTCATCGGGCGGCATGATTTCACGTCCTTTTGCGCGGCGGGTGGGTCAGCGAAAACCACCGTGCGGGAGGTGTATCAATGCGAGGTAATGTTCCTCCGCCCCTCCGTGGGAAATATTTTTCATGGGGGTTCTGCGGAAGTCATCCCCGGGGAAAGACATTTTCCCTGCGGGCCGATAGAAATTATTATCACGGGTAACGGCTTCCTGTATAACATGGTGCGCATCATTGCGGGGACGCTTGTGTATGTGGGGTTGGGTAAAATCCCGCACGAAGCCATCCCCGAAATCATCGCCGCGAAGGACAGGACAAAAGCCGGCAAAACCATGCCGCCGGAAGGGCTGGTACTGGAAGAGGTCGGGTATCAGCCGTTTACAGCCTAATCCCGAACTCCCTTTCCAATAACGCCGTATATTCCCCTTCCGAGGCGGGTATGTGGATTTGCACGCCCTCCGGCGTATAAACCTTAAACTCCCGCCCGGCCACGAGCTTGCGCCCGTTTTCGGTGAACAGATGCACCATGTCCATCGTGCGGAAAAAGGATTCGGGATATCTTTCGCAATAGAATGTGATGGCCTCGAAGTCCTCGGGCACCTGCGGATCGAGCGTAAAGGAATATACCCACCGCCAACCGCCCTTGTAAAATTCGTATAATACATATCCTAAAAAGTCATCCTTCACCAGTTTGTATTGCTCATTGCCTTGCTCGTTGATTTCATCAAGCGTAAACGGCAGCGGCTCGCGCGGAATGATTTGTCCCACGCCCACGTCGGCGAGGTACTCCGCGCCGTTTGCGCAAGTCACGCGCAAAACACGGTGTCGCCGCATGGGGATCTCCGTTTCGTTGCGCAAAAACCGCGCGAAATATTCCGTTACGCCGAAACCGATCTCCCTCAATAACCACGCGAACAAGCCGTTCAACTCGAAGCAATAGCCGCCGCGCCCGCGCGTTACGATTTTTTCGTAGAGGGCGTCCGTTTCCAGCGAAAGCGGGATGTCCCGCATGATGTCCAAGTTTTCGTAAGGGACAGCCATAAGATGCCGGCGTTGCAACTGACACAGCGAAGCAAAATCGGGCGCAACCTCTCCAATAAAATTGATACGGTTGAGATAAGCGGTTATATCCATTTATTTCACTCCTTTGCGTGATGGGGTTAGCAGCCTCCGCAAGCGGACTTGATATAAGGGAAAAGATTGCATTTTTAATTTATAAGTAAACATCCTGTATTTATCATGTTTCTTATTACAGTTGCGGTTTCATCCGGGTCTTGCTTTGAAGAATCAATGGAATGCGATTTAAAAAATTTCCAACCGGAAATTGCATTATACAATCCTGTCATTGCATGAATATCTTCATCGTTAAGTTTTGTATCACGGATTTTGTTTCTATTAAACATCGTTTCAATACTAGGGAAAATAATAATATAGTGTATCTTTATTTCGTCACATACAGCATCAATCCAATCATTCAATGCCCAATCCCCTATCAATCCATCTACCACAACTTCGTATCCGGCCTCGGCATAATGCTTGGCGCACGATACCATTATATTTGATACCATTTTATTTTGTTTTTCTGCGCCGGGTTTCCAAGGGGCGATATATCCTTTTCGGATATTGTTATAAAAATCATCCGTGTGGACATATACCGTAAGGTCATGCGGCGATTTTTCGGATAATATTCGTGAAACCGTACTTTTCCCTGCTCCCGGAGGGCCGGAAATAATTATAATATGCCCCATTTGTACCTCCCTATAACGATTGGAAAACAGTCATATATATTTAAAATAATGGCATTGATTGGAACAACGCTTAACAACATTTTCGCAGGCTTGTCAGTCCAAGCGGAGTTGATATAAGGAAAAGTTGTGCGGAATTAAAAAAGCACCGCTTCATTCCTTGGATTCATCTTCATCGTTATTTATAATGCGTTGATTTATCAAATCGTAAATATACTGCCGGTCACGCTTGCCAATACCCGTTATTTCCAGCGATTCCTTCAAAGTTTCGCCAACCGCCGTGATTTCGACTTCGCCATTCACTTCCGTATATACAATGCGATGGCGCGCTTGGTTAAAATACAGCTTGTAGTAGCCGCTTAGGTTTTTGCCGTTTTTATTTTCCAGTTCAATTCCCAATTTTTTGCCAACACGCCGCAGTTTTTTCAATGTATAAACGCATTCGTCACGGAGCGTCTTGGGCAGAGCGTCATAATCCGCTTTCGATAATTCCGTGAAAAACACGTTGGCTTTTTCCATGTATAATCATCCTTATTTTTGTCCCCGATTGTAATTTCAACTGCCCCCCGGAAGGGGAGAAGACTGTTGACGGGTTAAGCGGATAATATCACATTCAAATGCTCATGCCACAAGTCCAACGGTGTCCTATAACCGAACCGTTTA
>WRDO01000028.1 GCA_009779755.1 Defluviitaleaceae bacterium
TCACCCGCGCAAGCGGGTTTTACTTGCCATTGCACAACATTGGATGTACAATGAAATTGCATTATTTATCAACGGGAGGTTTTTATGCGGACAGCCACTTTCAATTTCCGGATCGATGAAAATCTAAAAAAACAAGCCGAATCTATTTTTGACGATATGGGTATGAACATGACGACGGCGTTTACGATATTTACCAAAGCCGTCGTGCGTTCGGGTAAGATTCCCTTCGAAATCGCCGTTGACCCTTTTTGGAAAACCGAATACCAAGACTACCTCGCAAGGCAATATACCGAATATAAAGCAGGAGGCGTGGAACTCGTGGTGAAAACCATCGAAGAGCTGGAGGCTATGGAGAATGACTAGGCCCCTATCTTTTATGCCTCGGGCTTGGGCGGATTATTTGTATTGGCAATCCCACGATAAAAAAATGATGAAAAGAATCAACGAATTATTAAAGGACATAAACCGTAATCCGTTTACGGGCATTGGCCAACCCGAACCTTTAAAACATAACTTAAACGGTTTGTGGAGCCGACGCATCGACGGTACGCACCGAATTGTTTACGAGGTATCGGATGCACAGATTTTAATTGTATCGTGCCGATATCACTACAACGATAAATAAAACCACCGAAAGGAGCTCCCATGAAAAAATTATTTTTGTTCTTTATCGCAACCCTCCTCTTCACCCTTACCGCTTGCGCAAGCGCTTCCTACGCGAGCCCTCCCGCCGAAGCTGCCCCTCCGGATGAACCTACGGCACCGATTGAACCGATGCCGCCTTTCGTCATCCCTTATTTTTCCATGACCCCCGGGGAGGTAACCGATGATTTTAACAAAATCACCGCCGCGGAGTGGGCGGCGAATGTCCGCATTGGATGGAACTTGGGCAATACGCTGGATTCGCACGGCGGAGCCCGCGGTTTCCATTGGTTGGGCGGCGGCGTGTATGCCAACACAAGCGTAAGCGAGATGGAGTTGGCATGGGTCAACTCGCTTACCACGCGTGAAACGATCGACGCCGTAGCCGAAGCGGGGTTTAACGCGATTCGTATCCCTGTCACATGGTTTAAGGCGCTCGATGACGATTATAATATCCGCGAAGATTGGATGGAACGTGTGCAGGAGATCGTGGATTGGTCGTTGGACGCGGGTTTGAAGGTAATGTTAAATACCCACCATGAAAATATTGTCATCAGTTTGCTGGATGAAAATATGATGGAAAGCCAACACATCCTCGCACGGATATGGCAGCAGATCGCGTACCGCTTCCGCGATTATGACGAGCGCCTGCTTTTCACGAGCCTCAACGAGCCGCGTACGTACGGTTCGGCCGCGGAATGGTCGGGCGGCACGCCGCTTGAACATAAAAACCTGAATATACTCAATCAGTTGTTCGTGGATGTCGTACGGGCTTCGGGCGGGAATAACGCTTACCGTATATTATCGGTACCCACGTATGCCGCTTCCATGGAGGGTTCCGCCCAACGCGGCTTCGAATTACCGACCGACAGCGTACCCGACAGGCTCGCCGTCGCGATGCACATTTATGCCCCATGGGCGTTTGCCCTGCGCACCGGCCCGACGGGCACACGCGATACATGGTACGCCAACCGTATAGCCGACACCAACCCCATCACCGGTCCGCTTAGGACAGCCCATACCCTGTTCGTAGAGCAAGGCATCCCTGTTATCATTGGCGAAATGGGCGCGCTTAACCGCGATAATGAGGCATACCGCGCCGAATGGGCGTATTATTTCGTCTCCTTCGCCCGTTCTTTGGGAATGCCCGCGTTTTGGTGGGATAACGGGCAAATCCTACCCTCCGCCGAAAGGGGTGGTTGGAGCGAAACGTTTGGCCTTCTTAGCCGGCGGACGAAAGAGTTTTCACATCCGCTTGTTTTGGACGCTTTAATGCGCGCGGCATGGGAAACGGATGAACCGAACGAAGAATAACAAACCCGCAAAAAAACCGACGCCTTTTACGGTCGTCGGTTTTTTATTACGGAGGTGAGGCGATTTGAACGCCTGCACCGGGTTCACCGGCCTATCGCTTTTCGAGAGCGACCCCTTCGGCCACTTGGGTACACCTCCACAGCAAGCGGAGTTAAAAATCGCAGGTTTTTCTTGCGATTTTCGCGCAGCGGTTTTACTTATTTTACACCAACCTCAACAATCGCGCCATCGAAAACGGCATCCATATTTCCAATACTTCACCGCGCGCGGCTGTAACGGTAACAGTGGTATGAGGAGCAATACCGATCGGCCCGTTTTCGGCGATTTCCCCTGCGGGGATCGCCGGATGCTCCTCCCTGCCTTCCCGTATGAAATAACCCGCTCCCGCCGGGGAGCTGTTATTCGATAATTGGAATGCCGTACTCCTGTTATTGGTGATAACCAGCCGTTCGTTCGGGCGTAACGTTATGCGGTGCAATACGGGATCGGGTGCAATCGCGGTACGGAAGCTCTGCTGCCGCCATACGGCAGGGTACAAAACATACATATCTTCGTCCACAGGCATCAGGGTTATGCGGCTTAAATAACGAAGCGTAATAACCCTCGTGACGCTTGTGCCGTAATCCAATATATTGTTTCGGTTATCGGTGTGTACGAAATCATATTCCACCGGCGAGCCGTCGGCGGATTGGATCGCCATCATCCTGTTATAACGGTTATCCACATTGTCGAAACGTAAAGATTCCCCGGCTTTTACTATATAGCGGGTCAACGCTTGCGCGGTCGTTTTTTCGATTGACAGCCCTTCCTCCAACCAAACCGTGGGGAAGTGTATGTTAATCGGCTCTTCCCCGTCCGAATGGGTGAGGTGGATACCGAACCCCGAGAGTAACACGATCGGCGCATCCGCATCCATACGGTTAAAGGATCTGATTTCCCCGTCCGGGCCGGTCATGACAAACTCCAACATCGTATCGGCTTCCGCCATCGCCCATAAAATCAAGTCATCATTACCTTCATTGGTGAAGATTAGGGATTCGCCCGCTTCCATTATATAGTGCGAAAGGGTCGGCTCGGCCGCTTTAAGCGATATCGCGTCGCTTTCGGGGAAGCGTACGATCAATGTTTGCGGAGCCCATTCGGGCGGACTGCCCGCCGTTACCGTCAACACACCACCGGGCGGTATGCTGAACGTTCCCGCGTTATCCTGTACGCGGAAGGTAATCCCTTCCTCGGTTTCCAACGTTCGGTCATATACGATGGGGTAGCCGTCGCGTTCGCTCAATAGGAATACGGCGTACCCATTTATCGGATCGGTATTGGTGATCCGCAGCGTTTCCCCCGGCTCCAACGAATGGTACGCGGGGGTGTCCGTACCCGCCCCGATTCGGATATCCCTAAGCAACGCGTACGGGAAGAACAATTCCGCGTCCATATGCGGGGTAAGCGTTAACGGTCGGCGGGGTTCCAAGGTAACGCGGTTACTCGTCGCCTCGCCGTGGTTTACGGCGAAGCCTTGACGGTCGCGCAGGATAAAATCATGGGAAAAAGTCGCCGCGGCAAAAAACGGCTCCGCCATCATGGTTATGTTTCGTTCGCCTGTATTAGTGAATACGTAGGTCGTCCCTTCCCATACTTCGTGCGTATAAAGCGCGGGATGAAAAAGGCGGCGCGTCACTACCGTTCCGCCGTACCACATGGCGGGGAAATATACAACCAAACCATCCCCATTCGCGGTCAATACCGCTTCGCTCCCGGCCGGCAAATTAAATTGCGGGAATCGGACATCCCTTTCCAAGAATGTTACCCCACCGGCAGCGTTAGTTACCACGATATCAAACGATGCGGCCCTGTTGGTACGGATGTGTTGGTTGGTACGCCCGCTGCTTTCAATCGCCAATGTTCGGCCATCGGCGAGTTCGATTTGACGCAATACTTCCCCTTCGGTTTCGCTAATCGTTAAGCGGGAAGTATCAAACGTCACGCTGAGCGGCGCAAGCGGAGTAATCATCGTTACCCCTTCACCGTTTACCGATACGCGCCCAAAGGAAAAACCGTAGCCGGTTACGTTTCCGCGTCCGTCTACGGCTACATATTGGTAACGGCCCGTGCCCGCCACATTTATATGGGAAATTACGCGCCTATCCTGCCCCGTAAATGTATATACGCGGCCCGGTTGCAACGTGCGTGAGGTATTGGCGGCCTGTACGACAATGGGGAAGAACGATAAAAACCCCGCTATACAAATGACAAACAATGCTGCCATTCCTATTTTTTTCATAAAATCCCCCCATTTCTTTTATTGCCCTCGACAGGACTTGAACCTGCACGGTCTCCCACCGGAACCTAAATCCGGCGCGTCTGCCATTTCCGCCACAAGGGCAGTTCTACGGGAACGATTGTATTACAGGCATTTTATGCTGTCAATGTGAAATATTAAACAAAAAAGCCGCCTTTGAAGGACGGCTTCATTATAATTTCTATTTCATTTATACCATTTCCAGCACTACCATCGGCGCCGCGTCACCCCTGCGGGGCCCTAATTTTACCATACGCGTATACCCACCGTTGCGACCGGCAAAGCGGTTGCCCCACTTGTCGAACATCATCCCCGCCATATCGACGGGTTTCGATTCTGAACGCATACGACGTTTGTCGTCCGGCGTTTTGGTAACGGGATATAATACGCTCAGTATCCTTCGGCGCGCCACAAGCCGAGAAGGATTGTCTTTTTTGATGTTGCGTTCCACTTCGTTATAAACGGTAACTTTTTTTCCGTTTACTTCCTTTTTGACGCGTTTGCCATCCTTGTCCATTTGGGGTACTTTGGCCATAACCGTTTCAGTCGTGTAGTTATCCTTTTCCTTTACGGCTAAGGTTATCAACCTTTCGGCGACGCGACGTACTTCCTTGGCGCGGGTTTCGGTCGTGGTTATTTTACCATGATATAAAAGCTGGGTTGCGAGCGCGCGCAACATCGCCTTGCGCTGGGCGGATGCCCTCCCCAATTTTCTGTAGCCGGCCATATCCATTCACTCCTAATTCGGTACCGGGTATTCCCCGTCTTATTCCTCCGACGGCGTCAAAGCCAACCCGAGGTCCATCATTTTATTCAATACTTCCTCCAAGGATTTACGCCCCAGATTCCGCACCTTCATCATATCTTCTTCCGTTTTGCCCGCCAAATCCTCCACCGTGTTGATACCCGCGCGTTTTAAGCAATTATACGAACGTACGGATAAATCAAGGTCCTCGATGGACATTTCCAACGACTTGGTCTTTGAACCGCTTTCGCGCGTTACCAGCACGTCGGTGCTTTTCGCGCTGTCCGATAAATCGTCGAACATCATGAAGTGACCGATCAATATCCGTGACGCCATGCATACGGCATCGTGCGGGGAAACGGTCCCGTTGGTCCACACTTCAAGCGTCAGCTTATCGTAGTCGGTTACGTCCCCGACACGGGTGGAATCCACGGTGTAGTTTACCTTGCGTACCGGTGTATAGATCGAATCGATGGGGATCACGCCAATGGGTTGGTTCGAAGCCTTATTCTTATCCGCGCCCACATAACCGTGACCCTTTTTGATCGTTAATTCGATATCCAGTTTCGCAGTGTCGCCGTCCAGCGTTGCGATGACCATATCGGGGTTTAATACCTCAACGTCCGCATCAAACTTGATGTCCTTGGCCAGTACCTCGCCCGTGCCGCTGGCGGAAATGGTAGCGATCTTCGGTTCGTTGTTCTCACTAAGGTTGCGTAACGCCAATTCCTTCAGGTTTAATATGATTTCTGTCAAATCTTCCTTCACGCCGGGGATGTGGCTGAATTCATGCAACACGCCGTCCACGCGGATGTTGCAAACCGCCGCACCCGGAAGGCTGGATAAAAGCACCCGACGCAGGGAGTTGCCCAACGTATTGCCAAAGCCGCGTTCCAATTGGTCCACTATGAAACGGCCGTAAGTGCCGCCTTTTGCATCCGCCATTTCGATATGAGGCTTTTCAATTTCCAGCACGCGCAATCCTCCTATTTCGAGTACAACTCGACGATAAACGTTTCCTTAACGGGTATCGTGATATGCTCACGGGTCGGCAGCGACGCCACGATGCCCCGCATTTGCTCCGCTTCGCGTGTCAGCCAATCGGGGATCGGCCGTCCGTCGGTCATGCTCATTACCTCTTTGAAACGATCAAGGGATTTCGATTTGTCGCGTACGGCAATCACATCGCTCATTTTTACTTGATACGAAGGGATGTTTACTTTCTTGCCGTTCACGGTTATTAAATTATGCCGTACGATTTGACGTGCTTCCGTACGGGAGCGGCCGTAACCGAGCCTAAAAACTACGTTGTCGAGCCTTAGCTCAAGCAATCTTAATAGGTTTTCGCCGGTTACCCCGGGTGTACGCCTTGCAATATCGAAATACTTGCGGAATTGCGATTCCAACACGCCGTAAATACGCTTTGCCTTTTGCTTTTCGCGTACTTGTTGGCCGTATTCGCTTAATTTCTTGGGGCGGGCGTTTCCGTGCTGACCCGGAGGGGTCGGACGTTTGTTAACCGGGCAGGAAGCCTTTACGCACTTTTCACCCTTAAGGAATAATTTTTCGCCCTCCCTGCGGCAACGCCGGCATACAGGGCCTGTATATCTCGCCATATCTTATATCCTCCTCAAACTCTGCGACGCTTCGGCGGTCTGCAGCCGTTGTGCGGTACGGGTGTTACGTCTTTTATCAACGTAACTTCCAACCCTGCCGCTTGCAAAGCACGTATGGCCGCTTCGCGTCCGCTTCCCGGACCGTTTACGTACACTTCCACCATGCGCAAGCCGTATTCCTTTGCGGCAGCGGCGGCTGTATCAGCCGCCATTTGCGCCGCGTAGGGCGTTGATTTACGGCTGCCGCGGAAGTTAAGGGAACCCGCCGAAGACCAACTGAGTGCGTTACCCGACGTATCGGTTATGGTAACGATCGTATTGTTAAAGGATGATTGGATATGGGCTTGGCCGCGGTCGACGAACTTTCTGTCGCGTTTTCTCCGTGTCGCTGCCCGCCTTACTTGTTTTTTAGGCATACATTATCCTCCAAGAATTACTTCTTCTTATTCGCGACCGTCCTCGCCTTACCCTTACGGGTACGCGCATTGGTACGGGTGCGTTGGCCGCGGACGGGCAACCCCTTACGGTGCCGTATCCCGCGGTAACAACCTATTTCCACCAGCCGCTTTATGTTAAGCGCGACTTCCCTGCGTAAATCGCCTTCAACGGTTTGGGTACGCTCGATTACGCCGCGGAGGCGCACCACTTCGTCGTCGGTCAAATCCCGTACGCGGGTACCCAACGCCACCTTCGCTTCTTGCATGATACGAAGCGCACTGGGTCGTCCGATACCGTAGATATAGGTTAGGCCAATTTCAGCCTTTTTTTCTCTGGGCAAGTCAACACCTGCAATACGTGCCATTTTACAACCTCCTGAATATGCGTAACATAATTATCATGGGTAACACTTGTTACCCTTGTCTTTGCTTGTGGCGCGGGTTGTCACAGATAACCCGGATGGCGCGTTTACGCCTGATTATTTTGCATTTTTCACATATCGGTTTCACCGAGGGCCTTACTTTCATATCAATCATCTCCTGATGCAAATTCCGTTTTGTCGAGAATCCGCATTTACTTATCCCGCCAAACAATCCTTCCTTTGGTCAGGTCATATGGCGACATTTCTATCAGCACCTTATCGCCGGGAATGATGCGGATAAAATTCATCCGCAATTTACCGGATATGTGCGCTAGAATGGTATGTCCGTTTTCCAGCTTCACTTGAAACATAGCGTTCGGCAGTTTTTCAACGACTTTGCCTTCCACTTCAATTACATCATCCTTCGCCAATGTGGTGCACCTCCTCTCCAAGCATTTTGCGTATATCCGCATCCTGCAAGCCTCGGGGACCCGCACGGGTCAAATCCACGTAAGAATTCATGGGTTGCACGTGCATTGCCTTCTTTTTTTTAGGTTTGGAAAGGGTGCGCGTCTTCCCGTCCACCAGCGATAGAAACGTCGCTTCCGCGGTTTTGCCGGGTTCCGCAGCCAACACGATCATTGTGCGTCCTTTGTCCCGGCCTTTTTTTATGATTACGATTTGCCCTGCTTTCATAAAGTCAATATATCCGGTTCGCCGTCGGTGATCAATACGGTGTTTTCATAATGGGCGGAAAACTTCCCGTCCTTGGTTATCACCGTCCAAGTATCATCATGCATATTTAATTCATGCGTCCCCACGTTTATCATGGGTTCTACGGCCAACGTCATACCTGCTGCCATGCGTGGTCCCCGATTTTTTTGTTTGGTGTGCGGTATGGAAGGATCTTCATGTACCTGCCTCCCGATCCCGTGTCCGCACCAATCGCTTACCACGCTAAAGCCATTCCGTGTTACGTATTCATCAATAGCTGTACTCATTTCGTGCAGGTGGATACCGTGCTTCGCATACTTCATCGCTTCGAAAAAACTTTTCGTCGTAACCTCAATCAGACGATTATGTTTGTCACCCACTGTACCCACGGGATGCGTCCGTGCTGCGTCCCCGTGGAACCGTTTAAAGCAAACACCGATGTCAATACTGACAATATCGCCGTTTTTCAGCTTCCTTAAACCGGGAACACCGTGTATCACCTGTTCGTTAACGCTGGTACATATGGCAGCGGGGAATCCCCGATATCCTAAAAATGATGGGGTTGCTCCTTGTGTGTGTATATATTCCACGGCGATGTCGTTTAATTCCTTTGTGGTGACGCCGGGTTTTATATGGGTAGCCAGTAGGTTGTGTGTGTCCCGGCAAATTCTGCCGGCTTGCCGCATTAATGCGATTTGTTCATCGTTTTTTATAAATATCGCCATCGTAATCGATTAATTAAGGAATCCTTTGTAGTGCCTCATCAAGAGTTGACTTTCTAATTGCTTTACAAACTCCAACGCCACACCTATTACGATCAATATTGTCGTCCCGCCGAAACCGATGGATACCGGAAGGACAATATCCAACACGATTGGGGTTAGCGCGATAATGCTGTAAAACACCGAACCTATCCAACTCAACCTCTTCACCGTTATCTGGATATAATCGCTCGTGGGTTTACCGGGACGGATGCCGGGGATGAAGCTGCCGTTCTTTTTCATGTTTTCGGCCATATCAACCGGATTAATCGAAAACGACGTATAGAAATGCGTAAACGCGAATATCATCACGACATACAATGCCACGCCGAACGGGTGGATCGGAAGACCCTGCCCGCTTGTGAAGTTAAGCCAACGGACGACGTTCGCCATACCTTCATTTTGCCAAAACCCTAATATCTGAGCGGGAAAGTGCATAATGGAAACCGCGAAGATAATCGGCAGAACACCTGCGATGTTAACCTTTAAGGGCATATACTCAGAACCGCCCCTGCCGAAATTCATACGCCCCGCAGCGGCCTTCCTTGCGTTTTGCACGGGTATTCGCCGTTCACCTTCATGTACCAATACAACAAAAGTGATAATCAGCGCAAAGACTAAAAGCACCAGCACCAATTGGGAACCGCCAATCAGCCAGCTGGCCGCGTTGGTGGCCATACCCCAAATCCTTGAAATGTCGCCGGGCATCCCCGCCAAAATATTGGCGAAAATCAAGAATGATGCACCGCTGCCGATACCTTTTTCCGTAAGTAATTCCGCCAGCCACATGATAAAGATCGTACCCGTCATCATGGCGACAGCCGCTACGACATATACCATCATGTTTTGATGCTCAGGTCTGAACAGGTTAAACCCGCCGCCGCCCGGCGGCCAGTTCCTGTATGAAAAAACGGTTGCCGCCGCTTGCACCGCGGCTAACCCTACCGCAAGATAACGGGTAATTTGTTGGATTTTTTTGCGTCCGTCGTCGCCGTCCTTTTGCATCTGCGAAAGCGCGGGTACGGCATATGTGAGTAGTTGCATGATAATCGATGCGGTAATGTAAGGTGCGATACCCATGGCAAACACGGAGAAGTGACCGCCACCCGCAATTAATGAAAACAGCGTCATCCCCGTGGTAGTTTGGTCGCCGAAACGCCATGCATACAACATACCCAGGTCAATACCCGGTAAAGGTATTACGGAACCAATACGGTATATCAACAACAGAAGGAAAATAAAGAGCAACTTCCTGCGGATGTCCTGTACGCGCCAAGCGTTCGCAAAAATCTTAAACAACTAAACCACCTCTGTTTTCCCACCGGCGGCATTTATTTTTTCCACGGCGGACGCGCTGAAATGGTTAACCTGAACCGTTAACTTTTTATTCAAATCCCCGTTGCCCAAAATCTTTACACCGTCACGGGGATTGGATACGAGACCTTTTTGCTTTAACGCTGCAATATCCACAATTGCGCCATCTTCGAATACATTAAGCAATGAAACGTTGATTGCCACGATTTCCTTTGTGTTGCGGCAATTAAAGCCGCGTTTGGGCAAGCGGCGATATAAAGGCATTTGTCCGCCTTCAAAGCCTATCTTTCCCCCGCTGCCGGAGCGGGAACGTTGCCCTTTGTGGCCTCTTCCGGATGTTTTTCCGTTACCCGACCCATGCCCGCGACCGCGACGCCACTCCTTAGTGGTCGATCCTTCGGTCGGTTTTGTTTGTCCGAGTTTCATGCCTGCACCTCTTCCACTTTTAAGAGATACCCAATTTGATGAATCATACCCCGTATGGCGGGGTTATCTTTTTGCGTAACGCTTGCACCCAACTTACGTAAGCCTAATGCTTGCACCGTTAGCCTATGCTTAGGTTTGCACCCAATGGGTGAACGTACCAACGTTATTTTTAGATCAGCCATTATTACCCAGCACCTCCTCAACGGATTTGCCTCTCAAACGGGCCACTTCGGACGGGGTTTTCATTCTGGCGAGCCCTTCCAACGTAGCTTTCACCACGTTGTGCTTGTTATTGGAACCAATGGATTTCGTCACAATATTGCGGATACCGGCTAATTCCAATACAGCGCGCATGGCACCACCCGCGATTACGCCCGTACCTTCGGGAGCGGGACGCATAAGCACCTTTGCCGCACCGAAATGACCGAGGATTTCATGGTACAGGCTGGCGTTCTCGTTGGTTTCAAGGAACATCATGTTCTTCTTTGCATCTTCCTTGCCCTTGCGGATAGCTTCGGGTATTTCATTAGCCTTACCCAAACCCGCGCCTACGTGTCCATTTTCGTCACCTACGATAACCAACGCGGCGAAGCGGAAGGTCCGCCCACCTTTTACTACCTTGGTTACACGGTTGATGGCCACTACCCTATCCTTAAGATCCAGGCTGTTTGCGTCTATTTTTGTTCTCATGCTCGTTCTCCTTAGATGCGGATTTATATTAAATCCACATGGTCACTTCGCTTATTGGTTACTTAAGGCAGAAACCTAAAATTTGAGTCCGGCTTCGCGGGCAGCGTCGGCGAGTGCCTTTACCCTACCGTGATATAAATAACCGGCACGGTCAAACACCACGGAATCGATGCCTTTTTCCAAAGCCCTTTTTGCTACATACATGCCTACGGCTTTTGCGGCTTCAAGGTTTGATTTGGATTCGAGCTTCGCTTCTTTTACAAGCAACGCATCCATAGTGGAAGCGCTGGCCAGCGTATGGCCCGCTACATCATCAATCACTTGTGCGTAAATATATTTATTTGACTTAAAAACGGACAGGCGAGGACGTGCCGCCGTTCCGGATAAATAACGACGCATTTTATGGTGCCGCTTACGCCGCGCAACCGCGCGCGAGGGTTTGATTATCATATGAGCATCCTCCAGTATGAAATTGCTTAATGACGACGTGCAATTCCGTTTTACTTCTTACCTGATTTACCGGCTTTGCGCCTGATGCGCTCTGTTTCATATTTAATACCCTTACCCTTAAACGGTTCGGGGGGTCTTTTGAATCGAATGTTGGCGGCATATTGACCGACCTTTTCTTTGTCGATACCGGAAATGACGATTTTGTTATTGCCTTCTACTTCGGAGTTAATCCCGTCAGGATCCTCCATCACGATGGGGTGCGAATAACCGAGCGTCAAAGTCAGCTTGTTTCCGGCTTTGGCAGCGCGATAACCCGTACCGTTTATTTCCAGTTTTTTCACATACCCTTGTGTGACGCCGACTACCATATTGTTGACTAACGTTCGGGTAAGCCCGTGAAGAGCCTTATTGCGTTTTAAATCGTTTGGGCGTGTAATTACTAACTGCCCATCTTCTTGTGCGATGTTCATGTATTCGGAAAGTTTACGCGTGAGCGTTCCCTTCGGGCCGGTTACGGTCATTAAGTTACCTGCGGCAATCGTTATGTTTACGCCCGCGGGAACGGTAACGGGAAGTTTACCTATCCTTGACATGGTCTGCACCTACCTTTCAAATATTTTTTACCAAATAAATGCCAATACTTCACCGCCGACGCCCTGCTTACGGGCTTCCCGGTCAGTCAAAACACCTTTGTTTGTGGATACAATAGCGCAACCCAAACCATTCAACACCTTGGGCAAGTCTTCACAACCTGCGTATACGCGAAGGCCCGGCTTGGAAATACGTCTAATCCCCGAGATTACCTTATCATTTTTTGTACGTCCGTACTTTAGCGTAATACGCATGGTTTTCTTAACACCGTCTTGCAATATTTCATAACCCTTTAAATAACCTTCGCGGACTAAAATATTGGCGATGTCCACCTTCATTTTGGATGAAGGCACTTCAACGGTGGTATGTCTGGCCGATGTTGCATTGCGGATTCTGGTGAGCATATCCGCGATAGGGTCTGATAACATAATTGCCCCTCCTTATATTTTTACCAACTGGCCTTGCGCACACCGGGAATTTGCCCTTTATAGGCCAATTCACGGAAACAGATACGGCAAATTCCGTATTTGCGCAAAGTCGCATGGGGGCGGCCGCAAATATTGCAACGGTTATAAGCCCGGGTGGAGAACTTGGGTGGTTTACGTGATTTGAGCACTAACGCTTTCTTTGCCATGCTTACCTCCGGCTATTAACTTCTAATGAAAGGCATACCGAACAGAGTAAGCAATTCGCGTGCTTCCTCGTCCGTTTGAGCGGTGGTTACGAACACGACTTCCATACCGCGCAGCTTATCGATTTTGTCAAAGGAAATTTCGGGGAAAATCAATTGTTCTTTAATCCCCAAGGTATAATTGCCGCGCCCGTCGAATGAATCGGGGTTCACTCCGCGAAAGTCGCGCACACGTGGGATGGAAACGCTGATGAGACGATCCACGAAGCTGTACATCTTTGCGCCGCGCAAGGTCACTTTGCAACCCACGGGCATACCCGCGCGTAATTTGAACGCAGAAATTGATTTTTTTGCCTTTGTCACCACCGGTTTTTGACCTGTGATAACAGCCATGTCGTTTGTGGCATGTTCGATGACCTTGGCGTTTTCCTTAGCTTCGCCCAAGCCCATGTTTACGACGACCTTTTCGATTTTGGGTACAGCCATTTTGTTTTTATACCCGAACTTTTTCATCATACCTTCGATGACTTCGGTATTGTAATGCTCTTTAAGGCGACTCATTTTGCCCTCCGTTTACATGGGAACCTGAAACTCCCATACGCACTTTTATTAATCGATGACTTCTCCGGTGGACTTGGCAATACGTTGTCTTTTTACCACGCGTTTGCCGTTTTCCTCGGTGACTTCAATTTTATAACCGATTCTTGTGGGTTTTTCTTTATGCAAGTACATTATATTGGAAGCGTGGATCGGTGCTTCACGGCGGGTTATTCCCCCTGTTTGGTTGGCGCGGTTGGGTTTTTGGTGCTTTGTTTGCATATTTAAACCCTCAACGATAACCTTATCAAACGAACGGTCAACCTTTAGGATCTTACCCGTACGGCCAACCTCCTTACCGGCGATTACTTGCACCATATCACCGCGTTTTAGCTTGATTTTATGATCTATTTTTGTTTTTGGGGTTTGTGGTCCGGGCATGATTACAGCACCTCCGGCGCAAGAGAAATGATACGTGCAAATTGCTTTTCGCGCAGTTCACGTGCCACAGGGCCGAAAATACGCGTGCCCCGCGGAGTCTTATCTTCTTTGATAATTACGGCGGCATTTTCATCGAAACGGATGGATGAGCCGTCGGGGCGGTTTAAGCCTTTTACCGTACGGACGATAACGGCACGAACAACCTCGCCCTTTTTTACAACGCCGCCGGGATTTGCATCTTTCACCGTGGCTACAATGATGTCGCCTACATTGCCGTAACGTCTCTTGCTGCCGCCGAGTACGCGTATGCACATGAGTTCCTTCGCGCCGGAATTGTCCGCAGCCGCCAAGCGACTTTCTTGTTGGATCATGTTGGAACTACCTCCACTCTTGTTGCAACCTATCCATCATGGGTTTGCCACTGTACAGGTCAAATCGAAACGATTTTATTTCGCTTTTTCGAGTATCGTAACCAGTCGCCAGCGTTTTTCCTTGGACAGGGGGCGCGTTTCCATTACCCTTACCCTGTCGCCGATTCCGCACGCATTTTCTTCATCGTGGGCTTTCAATTTATACGTACGCTTTACGATTTTGCCGATAACCGGATGCTTTACGCGGTTCTCTACTGCCACTACGATGGTTTTGTCCATTTTGTCGCTTACTACGCGGCCGATACGGGTTTTGCGCAGGTTTCGTTCAATTTTTACCGGTTCCATTTACTACCTCCTGCCCTGACCCGATGCAAATCGGTTGCGTTTTAATTGCTTACTCCTTGGCTGCTCGTTATTCGCCCATTCACGTTGACTTATGATGGTGAGGATACGGGCAATGTTCTTTCTCACTTCTTTAATGCGAGCGGTGTTATCGAGTTGGTTCGTCGCGTTTTGGAAGCGAAGATTAAACAATTCCTTTTTTGTGTTGACGAGTTCCGTTTGCAATTCGTCTACGGTTTTATCATTTAATGTCTCCAAGTATTTCGTCGACTTCACTAATTTCACCCTCCTAACGAACCGGCTAAAGCTGCCCGGGCTTGTTCTTCGGCTACTTGAGCCGCTTTTTGCTCTGCCTTGGAAACTACTTTGCATTTAATCGGCAACTTATAAGCGGCGAGCTTCAACGCCTTGCGGGAGATTTCTTCTTCCGCACCGGCAATTTCGAACATAACACGCCCCGGCTTAACTACGGCAACCCAATATTCAGGCGAACCTTTACCGGAGCCCATGCGTGTTTCCGCAGGTTTTTGCGTGACGGGTTTGTCGGGAAAAATCTTAATCCACACTTTTCCGCCGCGCTTCATGGTACGGTTCATCACGATACGCGCTGCTTCTATTTGGTTAGCGGTTATCCATGTCGGTTCCATCGCCACAAGGCCGAATTCGCCATAAGTGATGGTGTTACCGCGCAACGCCTTTCCGGTCATTCTGCCGCGGAATTGTTTGCGTCTTTTTACCCTTTTTGGCATCAGCATATTCGCTCGCTCCTTCCCTTCTCCCGCGGGCTTGACCCGGGAGGACTTCGCCTTTGTAAATCCACACTTTTACGCCCAGTTTGCCGTAAGTGGTTTTTGCTTCGGCGAAGCCGTAGTCTATTTCTGCGCGCAGAGTCTGCAGCGGAATGGTTCCTTCGTGGTAGTGTTCGGTACGGGCAATGTCTGCGCCGCCCAATCTCCCCGAAACACCGGTCTTGATTCCCTTCGCGCCCATCTTCATCGTACGGGTCATGGCTTGCTTCATGGCTCTGCGGAAAGTGACACGGTTTTCAAGGTCTTTTGCAATCGTTTCCGCCACAAGCTGCGCATTGAGTTCGGGGCGTTTAATTTCTTGTATGGCTACGTCGGCTTTTTGATCGGTCATCTTTTGGATTTCGGCGGTTAAATCCGCTATTGCTTGGCCGCTTCTTCCTATAATCACACCCGGTGAAGCGGTGTGGATCGTTACTTTAATATTACTGGTAGTTCGTTTGATTTCGATGCGGGATATCTTTGCCGCGAACAGTTTTTCTTTAATATATTTGCGGAGTTTATGATCTTCCAGCAGGAACTTGGCGAAATCCTTTTCCGCATACCAAACGGAATCCCATTCTTTATTTATGCCTAACCGCAGGCCGTGGGGGTTTACTTTTTGGCCCATATCAGCTCTCCTTCTTTTCGTTCAAGATGATGGTTATATGGCTTGTTTTTTTGTTGATGCGGTAGGCGCGTCCCTTTGCCCGGGGTTGGATACGCTTCATGGTCGGGCCTTGGTTTGCGATTACTTCCTCAACGAAGAGTTCGTCGGGGTCCAGGGAATGATTTTCCTGTGCGTTGGCGACGGCGGACTTGAGCACCTTACCCGCCAAGTACGCACCGTAACGGGGGTTATACTTTAATATAGCTTCCGCGATCGTCACGGGTTTCCCCTTGATTTGCTCCAATACAATACGTGCTTTTGTGTCGGAAATCCGGGCAAACATATGGTGTGCGTGTGGACGTTTTTCACGGTTTTCTTTATTTCTTTCCTGCTTAAATTGGCTACGTGATGGCATGATTTATTCCTCCTACTTTACACGGGAGCGTTTCTCCGCGTCTTTACCGTGCCCACGGTAAGTACGGGTAGCCGCAAACTCGCCTAATTTATGACCGACCATATCTTCTGTGATGTACACAGGTACGTGTTTGCGCCCGTCGTGTACGGCTATGGTCAGCCCGATCATTTCGGGGAATATCGTCGAACGGCGTGACCATGTTTTAATTACCGTCTTGTTGGCTACATTGGCCATGGCATCGACTTTTTTTAGCAGGTGGGCGTCTGCGAACGGCCCTTTTTTTAATGAACGACCCATCAGGCCCTCCTATTTCTTACCGCGTTTGCGGACAATATATTTATTGGTTTGTTTATTTTTCTTGCGGGTTTTGTAACCCAAGGCAGGCTTGCCCCAAGGCGTTGAAGGTGAAGGACGACCGATAGGTGCACGCCCTTCGCCGCCGCCATGGGGGTGGTCATTGGGGTTCATGACCGATCCGCGCACTGTGGGGCGGATACCCATATGGCGTTTTTTACCGGCTTTGCCGACATTAATCAATTCATGGTCCAGGTTACCGATTTGACCGACGGTGGCACGGCAATTGACGGGTACAAGCCTCATTTCACCGGAGGGGAGGCGTATGGTGGCGTATTTTTCGTCCTTCGCCATCAACTGCGCTACATTCCCCGCCGAACGGACCAATTGACCGCCGCGGCCCAACTTCATTTCTATATTATGGATTTCCGTACCCACGGGGATAGCCTTCATGGGTAACGCGTTGCCTACACGTACCTCCGCTTCCGTACCGCTCATTAAACTATCGCCGACTTTTAAGCCATTGGGGGACAGAATATAACGTTTTTCACCGTCGGCATAAAAAAGGAGTGCGATGTTGGCGGTACGATTCGGATCGTATTCGATGGCGGCTACCTTTGCGGGTACGCCGTCTTTATTTCGCTTGAAATCGATAACGCGGTATTTGATCTTCGCCCCACCGCCCCTGTGGCGTACGGTAATCTTTCCTTGGTCGTTACGCCCGGAATACTTTTTCAAGTGAACGGTCAAAGCCTTTTCCGGTGCGGTTTTTGTAATATCCGCAAAATCGGAAACGGTCATCTGCCGTTGCGAGGGGGTGATGGGTCTGTATCGCTTTACGCCCATATTGCATGTCTCCTTACTTTATAAAACATTCCCGTTTAATTGATGGCAGTAATTACATGCCTTGGAATACTTCGATTTCCTTACTGCCCGGTGCGAGCGTTACGATGGCTTTTTTGCGTTTAATCGTGGCACCGGGGGCGAAGCCCCTTCTTTGACGCTTTTTGGGGTGGCAGTTCATCGTATTGACCGATGCCACCTTCGTGCCGCTAAACAATTTTTCCACGGCATCCTTCACTTGCGTTTTGGTCGCTTCGGGGTGCACGTAAAAGGAATATGCAGGTGCGTTACCTTGATCCTTCGCATCCGAACCCGCTTCCATAAAACGCATTGATTTTTCCGTCATTAACGGCTTCAGCAAAACGTCGTAATATTGCAATTTAGCCATTATGCGTACACCTCCTGCATTTCCTCCACGGCTTCCTTCGTAACGACGAAGTTGTCATAACGCAGGATGTCGTAGACATTAATCGTATTCACGCCGGCGGTTTTGATGCCGGGGATGTTGCGTGCAGAAAGCATAACGTTTGTGTTGCTGCCGGCTAAGACAAAGAGCGCATCGGGGGTATTTAACTTTTCACAAACATTTGCGACTGCTTTTGTTTTAATTTCCGGTAAATCAAAAGTATCCAGCACTACGAGCTTGTCCCGCTTTACCTTGTCGGTTAATGCGGATTTGAGCGCGAGGCGCTTTTGCTTTTTGTTTAACTTGATGGAAAAGTCCCTCGGCTTGGGAGCGAATACCACGCCGCCGCCCGTCCATTGGGGTGAACGAATAGAACCTTGGCGTGCGCGGCCCGTTCCTTTTTGACGCCACGGCTTACGGCCGCCGCCTCTTACCTCGGCACGGGTTTTGGCGGATTTGTTACCTTGCCTACGGTTTGCGAGATATTGAACTACAGCCATGTGAACGGCGTGATCATTTACCTCTATACCGAAAAGGGCGTCGTTGAGTTCAATCGAACCGACGACTTCGCCGCTTATATTTTTTACAGGTACTGTTGCCATTTCCATAACTCCTTTGCTGGGCACTGTTTAACTTTATTGTTTTACGGTGCTTTTTACCATTACGAGCGCACCCTTTACACCGGGAATCGCGCCCTTCACGAGGAGAAGATTTTTTTCACCGTCGGCACGCACCACTTCAAGGTTTTGCACCGTTACATTTCGTGCACCCATATGACCCGGTAGCTTTTTGCCTTTACGAACTTTACCGGGAGTGGTACCGGCAGCCATTGCGCCGGGGCCTCTGTGGTATTTGGAACCGTGGGAAATAGGTCCGCGAGTTTGGCCGTGGCGCTTGATCGAACCTTGGAAACCCTTTCCCTTTGATACGCTTGATATATCAACTTGGTCCCCCGTTGAAAAGAAGTCGGCTTTAATTTCCGCGCCTACTTCAAACGCATCGCAATTATCCAGCTTAAATTCACGCAAAATTTTCTTCGGGGCGGTGCTTGTGCCGACACGGGCTTCAAAGTGCCCGCGCAGGGGTTTGTTCGTTTGTTTGATTTTTACGTCGCCGAAGCCTACTTGCAAAGCGGCGTAGCCGTCTTTTTCAGCGGTCTTTTTTTGGACGACCAAGCAAGGGCCTGCTTCCAGTACGGTTACGGGGATAACCGTACCGTCTTCAGAGAAGATTTGGGTCATACCCAATTTTTTCGCAAGAATCGCTTTCTTCATATTAATAACTCCTATCAGCTCACATATTTCTTACGGAAATATGTTCGTTCAAGTAACTTTTACGGAAATGCTTACGCCGTCGGGCAAATCCAAACGGGTTAGCGCGTCTACGGTTTTTTGGGTGGGCATAAGGATGTCGATGAGGCGTTTATGCGTGCGCATTTCGAATTGTTCGCGGGAATCCTTATATTTATGGACCGCGCGGAGAACGGTAACGACTTCCTTACGGGTGGGGAGCGGGATGGGTCCGGAGATAGCCGCGCCCGTACGTTTGGCGGTCTCAATGATCTGAGCTACGGATTGGTCTATCAGCTTGTGGTCATAAGCCTTCAGATTAATACGAATTTTATTGCTGAGCATGGAAAACCTCCGTTTGGCATACTGGTAAACGATTGTAACCTCGTATCGGGGTATCGGCGGCAGATTACACGCAACCGGGTGTGTCGCGAACCGCGGCGCAATCTTGGAAAATGGCCGACAATTGCGTAATATACAGTAAACGTTTTATAATTGCAAGCCTTTTGTGAAAAATATTTTTTTGTATTGAATAAATGCGCTCCGTGTTATACCTTATAGGAGGTGAATGTCATGACGTTGGAAAAAGGCGATTACACGGGCTGTGCGGTTTTGTTATACGACGGCAACGGTGAATATATAAAACGGTGCGAGGTTTCACATTTTAATAAACGCACTTACCAATTGCAATTGAAGAGCGGCATCCCGCCTGTTTTAACCGTGGATGATATTTGTTCATTATTGATATTAACCGAACCTTCCCCAATGGAATACAAGGGACGTGTACTGATTGAAAAATCGGAACGCGTCTTTGTTTTGTTCAGAGGAAAAGAAAAAGAGAGTCGGCGCATTGGCCGTTATAAAGTAAACTTCACCGCGCAAATTACAGCGTTGATACGCGACGGCGAGGTATACGATTTACATACGGCTATTGAAGTGAAGGTGATCAACATAAGCAGAAACGGTATCCGTTTACGCGCAGCCGTTAACGCCTTAAGGGAGAACGATAAAATAAATTTGAAAGTGTTAATTGACGGAATTGAAAAGCAGCTAACCGCAGTGGTAGTTAACCAAACGGACAAAGGCAGCGAAGCGTCCGAGTACGGCTGCGGATTGATCGGGGGATAAAATGAAAGAGGTTGATTTAATCCCCATTCCCATCGATACGTTGCATATAGGTACGTTCGTACAGGATAACATATACGCCCATGACTCCAGCCAACTGTTGATAAAAGCCGGAACGTTTATCGATGACAGGATACTTGAACGCGTAAAACACCTCAACGGCGGCAAGCCGACGGTCTTTCTAGCCGGGCTTCCCCTTAAATCGCTGGCCATGCCGCAAGATGAAATGGAAAAACGCCGCAAGGCCCTCGAAAAAGCGACCGGTTATGATAAGATCGCCGACGAAGCCGTCGATTACCTTTCCGAGACTGCGAAAAACAAATCCGTCGACCCCGTAAAACTTAAGGTAATTTCACACATGCTTTCCAACTGGATGGGTACGGCGAGCTCCGCTATTGTCCTAACGCTGGTAAATGCGTTGGCCCCTGTGGACGAATACCTGCAGCGCCATTGCGTCAACACCGCGTTCCTTAACGGCTTGATGGGTAAATGGATGGGGCTGCCCTTGGAAGCGGTCAGCCGCCTTGCGCTCATCGGGTTGCTCCACGATTGCGGAAAGGCGTTGATGCCGCACAGTATATTAAATGAACACCGACGGTTGACGGTAGTGGAATATGAAGTGATAAAGACGCATCCCCTACATAGTTATGAACTTTTGTCCGATTTTCCCGAGGATGTCCGTTTCGCCGCGCGCGGCCACCATGAAAAAATGAACGGAACGGGTTACCCCGACGGATTGGCGAACGATGCTATCCCCATCGAATCACGAATCACGGCGATTTCGGATATCTACGACGCATTGGTAGCACAGCGTGCCTATAAAGAACCGCGCAGCCCCTTTAACGTGCTCGCGCTTTTAAAGCGTATCGCAGGCAGGGAGCTGGACGAGCGGCTGGTGAACCTGTTCCTGACAAACATCCCCAAGGAATTGATCGGTAAACAAGTGGTACTGTCGAACGGTACGGTGGCGTATGTGCGGGAAATCGATTATGATGACATTGAATACCCGATCGTCAACCAATTCGGTGAACGTTTGAAAACGAATGAAACACTGTATTGTACGTCGATGTATTGATTTTGGGGATGCAAAATAGAAAGGATTGGACGCGATGTTAAATCCGATCGACATGTACAGCAAAATAAAAAATAATATATTGGACCGTATCCCGCAAGGGGATGCCTTCCGTGCGCGCGCGCCGCAGTCGGTGGATGAAAACCCGGGTGAAACCGCGCAAACCGGCACAAACGTCCCGCATCCCCCCGTTATCAACACCGACGCAACGTTCGGCGAATTGATACGGCAATTCGAGGATGCCACAAAACGCGCGGGACTCCCCGCAATAGATTTGCAAAGCGAACAAATCAACCGCGAAATCCTCGCCGCCGCGCAACGTTATGAGCTTGACCCGGAATTGATCCGTGCCCTTATCCGCGCGGAGTCGAACTTCCGCCCCGACGTTGTGTCGAGCGCGGGTGCGATGGGGTTAATGCAGCTCATGCCCGGCACGGCGGCGTCCTTAGGCGTGACCGACCCCTTCGACATCGCGCAAAATATCGACGGCGGCAGCCAATACCTGCGAAGGATGCTGGACCTTTTCGACGGTGATACCTCCCTCGCGCTGGCAGCCTACAACGCGGGTGCGGGCGCGGTGCAACGCCACGGCGGCATCCCACCCTTTCGCGAAACGCAGAATTTCGTACCGCGCGTGCAAAGCTATTGGGAAAGGAACCTGCTGGACTTATATAAGGACTCCACCAAGTTCGGTTGAAAATATTGACTTATAAAGGAGGGGTTAAATGCTTGATCATACGCAACAAAACGGCGATAAAACGGGAAGCATCCTGATCGTCGACGATTCGATGATGAACTTGTCCGTACTGTCGGGCATCCTTAGCCCGCAATATACCGTATATACGGCAAACAACGGGCTCGAAGGCATCAACTCCGCCAAAAAATATAAACCCGACGTGATCATTTTAGATATTGTAATGCCGGACATGGACGGTTATGAAGTAATTAAAATATTAAAGCATGATGAGGAATTGCAGGGGATACCCGTTATATTTATCACCGGATTGACGAATACGGCTGAAGAGGAACGCGGTTTGCAACTGGGCGGAGCGGATTACATAATAAAACCCTTCAGTTCCGTCATCGTAAAATTGAGGGTTGAAAACCAAGTCCGTATGCAAGGGATGATACGGGAAATCACTTTTATGAGCATGAACGATTCGCTGACGGGTTTACCGAATCGGCGTTGTTTTGATGAACGCTTGCACACGGAATGGAAGCGGGCAAGGCGTGAAAAACAATCCATCGGCATTTTATTGATTGATATTGACTACTTTAAAAAATTCAACGATTTCCACGGCCATCTTAACGGCGATGAAGCCCTAAAAACGGTAGCCTCCATGATCAAAGCGGCACTCGTACGCCCGGTTGACATCGCAGCCCGCTGGGGAGGCGAAGAGTTTATCGTCCTGCTTCCCGGCGCGGACATGGACGGCGCGGAGGAAGTCGCGAAGAAAATACGCTTGATTGTTGAATTGACATCGATTTATCTCCGTGAAGGCGGAACCGCCAAGACAACGGTAAGCATCGGCGTAAACGCACGCATACCCACGGCGGATGATCATGCGGACAATTTTATCCAGCATGCGGACGATGCGTTGTACGAAGCCAAAGCGCAAGGCCGTAATCGGGTATGCCGAGCCGGATAAAACACGGTGCCGTACTTGACAGCCTTTAAAACGATATGCTATCTTTCCCTTCGCGCCAAAATCGCGCGTTTCGTGGGAATGCTGCTGTAGCTCAAATGGTAGAGCGCGTCCTTGGTAAGGACGAGGCAGGCGGTTCAATACCGCCCAGCAGCTTTTTTTTATTCCCCCGGGAAACCCTTTAGAATCAACGTTTTCGGGAACATGCCCGTTGATTCGAGGTTAGCCGACAACCCCGATTTGACCCTCTAAAACCGCCTAAAATTACCCGCGTAGCTATACTATTAGCTATACAAAAAAGCCTTGTCAGGTCAGTCCGGTAAGCTGTTCGGAGCTTGCCGGGCTTTTTCTTTGTGTGAGCCGTTCGTGTACTCTATCCATCGTTTGCGCCGCTTGTTCATGCACGTTGTCGGAAGCGACATGGCAATAGTAATCAAGGAACGTACTCAGCTTTTTATGACCCATGACTTCGGCGGCGTACTTCTGGTTCACGCCTTCTTCTAACAGGATAGAAGCGAACGTATGCCTGAAGGTATATAAGGTAATACCCTCATTTATGAGCCCATGCTTCTTCTTAAACTGTTCAAGGGTACTGCGCAGCCCGGAATATTGCCTGAACCCACCCGTCTTCGTGTTCGGGAAAACGTAGTCACTAGCGATGTCGTTATCTTTGCAATATACTTGCCATTCCAAGAGAACCCCCACTACTACGGCAGGTATCGAAATCCGCCTAACGCTCATTGGGGTCTTGGTTTTACCAATCACCGACCACCTCTTGATGATGTTCCAATCCTCATCGAATTCGGTTTCACGAACAACCGCCCGTTTTACGGAAATAGTCCTCTTGGTGAAATCGACATCCACCCATCGTAAACCACATATCTCCTGCGGCCTTAGCCCCGTATTTGAAGATGTTATTAGGATGGGTTTGAATATCGGATTGGCTTCAACAAACCCAAGCAATGCTTTCCGTACTTCGGGTTTTAAGGCCTTACCGGTATCATCTTCATCAACGGCAACCTTTTCGTACTTCCTGACCTTAACCTTCGACATGGGGTTCGCAGCTACATAGTTTTCATCAACGGCATATACAAAAAAGTTATTCAGCAGATTTTTCATCTTGTGCACGGTATCGGATGCATACTGCTTCACTTTTCCGTTGAAGAACCGCTGTAGCATCTTGTCGGTTATGTCTTGGACATTGAACTTACCAAAGGCCGGGAAGATATGGTTCTTGAGCGTTGTGCGCCGTGCTTCACCGGTGCGTGTAGAAATGTTAGAAGCTATAAACAAGTCGAACCATTCCCGGCACAGGATTTCAAAATTACGCTCTTTGTCCGCGAGTATATTTCTGTACCCGTTTTCGAGCACCTCATCTACCAGCTTGGTTATCTTTTTGGCTGCTTCTTGACGGGTTTTACCATACTTTACTTTTCGTATCTGCGCCCCGTCCGTCGTGTACCCTATCGTGACAGCACCGACCCAACGCCCTTTACTGTCTTGATATATGGAGCCTTCATTATTACCACGGCGTCCTGCCCTGGCTCTTGATTGCTTTAATGCTTGTGGCATTTAACATCCTCCTTAAAATGCCTGCCACGAGATTCATCCGCATAGAATTATACCCCGTAGGCAGGCATCCTTCAATGAAGAAAGTGCGCGGGGTGACCGCGCACTTGATGTTTTACTCGTTGATCCGCAGCGACCAGAGAGCGAAAGCTATTGTGCTAACTACTTTACGGTTACCGATTTCTATCGTAGGGAAGGAGTCGCTATTGAGCATTGCGCGGACGTTGTTGCGGCCCAAACCTGTAATTTGGACGAGTGTTTCGCAGTCGAGGAAGTCTTTGTTGTATTTTTCGGAGAGCCGCTTTGCTTCGATGGCGGCGGCGACGCCAAGATCAGAATTGATGTTGATCGCATGGTTGTTAATGTCCATCGCGTTCACCTCTGTGGATGGATATATCCACGTAATTCCCCGCGCCAACGATATTGCGCAAGAGTAATAATAACGATGCTTCAAGTAGCTACCATAATTGTTCCTCCATCTACCCATTATTATTGTAACTTTGACAACGGAATTTCATAAAAACGAAACCCCTTTTTCTTGCCATGACTTAACAAACCGCAATCGTTAATCTGAGATGTACGGGTTTTTCCGGATTGCTTTAATGCACCTTGGGCCACTAACCCGTTTGCGACAACTTCAACGGCAATGCCTGGGAATATTTTACGTATTTTATTACTGCGTAAAAATAAACACCCGTTATGAACAACCGCATCGTGGGTTCCATCCATGAACACTTCCGGACAATTTGCAAGAATGATGTTGCCGCCGATATAGGCAACGCGGATGGGGGTTAAAAAATCAAACGCAACAGATTCGATGGGCTTAGATTTTTTTACCCGTTGATTTTGGGCTTGAACCAAATCTGTGAGAAGTCGCAAAAATGAATTGTGAAGGTTTCCCGCGTCTTGGTCAGATACCATGCCTTTTACGTAACAAAATTGAATGAATACGGCGAAAGCACTATTCAAGAAGTAATGAATTTCTTGAAGTCGGTCGTGTACACCCAAGTTTACACCTTGGTAGGCTGTCCGCCATTCCTTCAGCAGAGCTTGAAGATCGTTATAATTTTCAATAAACCAACAAATGAACCTGTAATAGAACGTGGAAACAAGTAACGGGTTGTCCTGAAACCGTTTCAAATCCTCACCATTAGGTGATGTCATTTCAACGGACAACAACCGGGCGGCGGTCGAACCCATGCCGATGATGTATTCCCCTGTAAACACAGCCCCGCATCTAGGGGGGGCTTTTAATACTTTATATCCCCTCATTCGCGCCGGTTGGATACCGTCGGCGATAATTCGGGTAATTTCAACGAGGGTTTCCTCCTGCCTCCTTTTAATGTCCGTGGCTTCCATCGGACACAGATCGTCTAGTGTAACTACACAGTCGTCTTTTTCGTAAAGGATGGCTACCGCCGCCGGGATGCTGGCATTCAATCGTGGCGGGCTTGCTATACCCTTACTGCGGTCATACAATTGGGTCATAAAAGAAGCGAAGGTTGTTTTCTTCATTCCTGTCTGCCCGTGTAGGAATATACAACAGCAAGGTGCTTTCCACGCTCCTTCGTAAGCTTTCCTCATTAGATATAATAAGGTATGAGAAAGAATGACTCTTCCGGCGTTGGGCACAAGGCTTATTAATTCCATCATGCCGGCGATGGCTTCCCCTTCGGTGATGTTCGGATCAATGTCGAGATTGTAAGGAGTCGAATCTATTTGGATGTCGGGTGCGTCATGACCGCCGGCCGGGGGCCTTATCAGACCCCCGCCGGTGCAGAAAACAACCTTTCCTTCAATGATTTGTGTACCGAGGCGACCGACGCGATACTGGCGTTTCGGTTCGATAACGGTTAATGCTTGTCTTAAAATGTCTGCAATGTATCGCTTAGCTTTGCTTGGAGCAACAGACGGGTGAATCCGACATCGGATATCCAATTCCAGCCATTTCATTTCCATTATTTTGGATAACGGTACAACTTTTGCTTCGCTATATTCCCCCTTACCAAAATTAGCCCGTAATTTTACGTTGATGGAATGTTCTGCATTGGTGGAAGTGTGAACATAAATAATATCCAGCACGTCAGGTTGGAAATTCGAAATGGGATTTTCTTCTTCGTCACGCAATAACCAAGCCATTGGAGCTTCCTTCTCTTAGTGTTTTTATGAAACGTGAAGTGGCGTTAAGGGCGGGCGGGAGCGTGACAATGGTTGATACAATGAAAGTGATTACCTTAGCCACTGTTTTTAGGAACCCCCAAGCTTTTGACCAAAATGACCTTTTCGCGGGCACGGGTTGTTGGTGCTGGTACATTGGGGGGGCTTGCTGTACGGGTACTGGTTCGCGACATAAAATGTTTAATACATCAGGTTTAATTGCGATCTTCATACTAACATCTCCTTTTTAATTACAACTTTATGGTGGTATGAACAGTGACACCAGCTAATACCATTTCATACCGCGGTGTTGAGATACCGTTGACAAAAAATAAATGGCCGTAGATAGTACTCTTAAAACTTGATGGCAGGTGTACATCAATTTGTCCACCCACGCACGATCGGATTTTTGTTGCTGAACAGTTCCCGGCAACTGCTGATCAATGAAGGTTTCCCTTCCCACTCCTTCCGTTGGTTTTGTCCCGGGGGATGCGGTATAATACACATGTTTTTATTTTTGTCAACGGATTAATTCCGCTAGATGCGGATAAATACGGATAAATTGGGAATAGCAATAGGGGATTTATTATGACTTTAAGCAATTATATAAAGATGCTCTATCCAATTATTGGCGGCGAACAAAAAGTATCTGAGTTTGTTGTTTGTTTAGTGGATCATATTATGGAAATGCCTTACACAAAAAATAACAAACAATTATTAGCAGAAGATAAATATAATCCTCTAGCTGGAAAGGGTCCAAGTACCCTTGAAAAAATATATAATAGCCATGGTGAATTAAGTAAAAAAGATGCTCGTTTAATTCGATCACGAATAAACAAGGAAAGATTTTGTGAATTTCTATCTTCTTCCTGTAGCAACGACGCAATTGAAATGATAGAACAAGCTTTACAAAACACCAATGTAGAAATTATTGAAAATGATGTTCTTGAAACTTGCACTGACTTGTTCGTTACAATTATAAATAATATCGCCAATAAACAACGCAAGAGTTCGTCAAGCAATACTAATGATGTTGCTGTAGCCTCTAACGAAACAATTACTTCTTACAGAACAAGTACCCAGGAAAAACCCTCTGCTACAATACCTGGCAGTGACGATTTCACCGCATTTGAATTTTTAGTAAGTAAATCATCACTTTTACAAAACGCTGCACAAATGTTGAATATAAAACGTAAACGCAAGGAGTAGAAACCGTACATCCCTCCCCATCAACCCCACATTCTATAATTAATAACAACCAAACAATCCCCCTGCCCGGGTAACGGGCAGGGGGACATTATTGTGGAGGGATATTAAAATGGAAGTAATCAAGGTCGAACTCACCAACCCCATGTTGTACGACAAACTCCATACTTTAGCGCGTGAGTACGCCGTGTCCGTTGACCTACTTATCACCATTGCTTTGAAGCGATTAATTGACGATGTGGAATTGGTAAGAAACCTGCGAGCGGGGAAGATAGGCGAAAATTAACCCTACGCTTCCCCGTTCCCGTAATGGGAAAAGATAGTCCGTAAAACCTTGATAGCCAACTGCTTCCGTTCGAGGGGTTGGTCGTCCGTTATCTGTTTGAACTGCGCCAGTATGTTCGGGTCGCTGTCCGGCACAAAGTCAGCCAGCATATAATCAACCGTCACACCCAATCGGGTAACGAGCCGAACGAGGGTATCCAAGGTTAAGCTCCGTTCCCCTCGTTCGATGGCTCCCATGTACGTGTCGGATATATCAACCGCTTCCGCAAGCGCGGCTTGCGTGAGATTCAAGCGTTGGCGTTCTTCACGGATTCGCTTGCCAAGCCCCTTATAGTCCATATCATCACCCCCTACATTCTATAGGGGGTGATAATGGGGACGAATTATCTATATGGGGTTATGCCATTGACTGTACGGGGTGTGTGGCGATATAATCTTATCTACCAAAGCGTACCTTGACAATGAAAAGTTTATTCACCCGCCAGGGAAAGCCCGTACTGAGATAACAAGCTGTCCGCTTCCATCGTACTCATGTTACTTTGGCAGGCGAATTGCAACAGGGCGTCCCGTTTGTTGCGCACGTAGAAGCCGCTGTACCCGGCAAGCATTAACAGCCGTTCGGTAGTTTCGACATCCAACCCTAACCCAAAGGACAGCTTAATTACGCTCTTACGGGTAGGATGTTTATCAGCCCGAAGGATATTGTACAGGTACGGTTCGCTGATACAAGCGTCGGTGGCGATTTTCGTCTTACTCTTGCCGCTCCCGGCAATCAAGCCGTTGAGGAAGCCGAGGAACTTACTATCATCGAATTCGACTTCGTTATCAGCCATGTAAGTATGTACATCGTAGGAATTCTTCAGTTCGAAATCCAGTTCGTCGGTTCTTTTCGACATCATTATCACCCAATCAAGTGTGGTGGAACCGCGAGCTTCCCTTGCGATTCTATGGAGCAGTTTTGCCTAAGATAAAATGACACCGACCGAGTATACACGCTATAATGCCCGAAAACAATTCAGGGTTTGGGGGTGCATGATACGGATGGAGAAGATGGAGCAGACACAGGTTCCCGTACCGGACGGCTACGTGGTTAAGAAACGGCTCGCCGCACACAACGACAAAACCCTCTATCTGGTTGAAGGCACTGACGGGTGCCTGTGCGTATGGAAGGTTTTTCAAAAAATCTACAAGTACCCGCTGTATGTAAAACTGATGGATTTGGAACATGCCAACTTACCACGTATTCGTGAAACTGTGTTAATGGCAAATTGTTTCTACGTGATTGAGGAATACATTGACGGCAGTACGTTACGGGATTTAATCGAAGCCGACGGCGCGTTAGGGAAAGTAAAATCGTTATATATCATCACGCAGTTATGCGACGTGCTTTCCTACCTGCACAACCAACCCACGCCGATTATCCACCGCGATATTTCACCCGCCAACATCATGGTGAACCGGGACGGTACGGTTAAATTATTGGACTTCGACATCGCCCGTGAATATAAGCCTGACGCCGCAAGGGACACCGAGGTCATTGGCACAAGGCACTTCGCCCCGCCCGAACAATACGGCTTTACCCAAAGCGATCCCCGTTCGGATATATACTCGCTGGGGATATTGCTGGCGTATATGTTGACCGATACCTACGACCCGCGACGGGTAACCGATACCCGCCTTAGACGGATTATACTGCGCTGCACCATTTTTACACCGGAAAAACGGTACAAGAATGTTCGGCAGCTAAAGAACCGCCTTGTACCGCAACGGATAAAACAAATCGCCGGATACGGTGCGGCTGTTTCCGTATTGGTGGTTGCGGTAGTTTTTATTATAACCTATTTACATCGGAGGGATTTGGATCCCACCAACGGGCCCGAACCCGTCGAAATCATTTATCCCGACCCTACGCCAATCATTACCCCCATTCCCACCGAAACACCTGAACCCATCGCAACACCTGAACCCACCGAAACCCCGATTTCCGTCGCCGTTTTCATTACGGGAGGACAAAATGCCTACACGTTGACGCCCGGTGGTCAAACCAGTATTTGGGTAAATTTATATGACCGCAACAACCAACTCCTTTCTTCAATACAAGAACCCGTTGTGTGGACGGTGGAAGGTTTGGCTGCGGGGGATATTTCATCAGACACTGCGGTACACAATTATCACAACATTGGCTTGCGTATCGGTCCGGATACTACGGAAAGGATTATTAATGTTACGGCGACAACCGTATCAAACCCATTAATTTATCATGTTTTTACCGTACATGTGTCAACAGAGATGCCTAGTGTCCGTTTAAGTAACCCTGATTCCTTCCGCTCCGGTACACCCGGGCACATAACGGTTCCGTTCACCGTTTCCAACATACCGGATGGTACATACCCTGCTTGGGTCATCATGCACTTCCCAAGTGTGATTGGGCTTGAAGCCTTTTACCCCGAAGGTTTTACATTTTATTCTGAGGTACCCCTTTGGATGGACGGGGAGATAACAGTAACAAACGGCACGGGCGAAGTAACGTTCATCTTCGACGGTTCGATTACGGGAGCCCATACAATCGGATTCCATTTCGGTATCGACATACCGCACCACGGGACGATTCTCGACGACAGCAGAATCTACATCCGATAATTTCCTATGCCGCCGGCAATGGGCATACCGGAATCGCAAATCATATAATCAACATAACAATTCAAGGATGATTTTGGGAGGCAGCACCATGAAAAAGATTATGTTTATATTATTTATCGCATTGGGCGTATTGGGATTATCAACGTCCGTCCTTGCAAACACCCGTACCAATGACCCCATTAGGGATATTTTAAGGGTTGATTACACCATTTCAACTACGGAAATCTACAAACCCCTTTGGGCTTGGTATGAAGGTGAAGTGGTAAGATGGCAAATGGTTGAAGTCCATCAGCCGTTGGATATGCGCCGTTTTGCCAGAAATGATTATTACCCGTTTGCACCTTTTGGCGGGTTATGGAAAACCCAAACGGGAGATGTAAAGATTGCTACTTATCACGGCGGACAGCAATATCTGGTTATTGATGTGGGGCTTTGCCCAAACGCAGAATATGATTGGGTAAGGGCATATTTCGCGGTTTTAATTAATGTAGAATTGAATCCGGTAGAAAGCATTAATTACAATGAAAAAAATCCTTGGTCACACATACCCAAACCCTGCTTTATACAATTTGGGATGTATCATGAATATATTACCGAAAATTTCATTTTTCGTTCAAATGAAGAAAACGTTAAATGGCTTCCCAAGTTTGCCGCGGGTGTGGAAAGCTATTGGGATTTGTTAATGCAGGTTTTCCCAAAACCAGAAGAGAAGCTCATCGTTTACTTCTTTGATATTGATGATATGGTTGAGGCTTCGATAATTTATCCGAACTTTTTGCGTGAACTCGGAGAAATCGTTGAACAATCAAACGGACAGGTTGCTGCCGGTAACGGGCATTGGAAAACGCATGGTATCGCGGTGCAAGCAAACCCAAGAGGGTTTACGGATGTTTACGACTTTGTGATTGCGACTGCCGTACATGAAGTGGTTCACGTCCTTCAATACGATGTAACCGCATGGCATCGGCTTCCGGCAAATTGGATACATGAAGGTGCCGCAAGTTTTTTAGGCGGTAATATCAATCATTTTTTATATCTTCTCCATGAAGCAGTACGAAACAATGAAATACCGACATTGGATAATATGGAGGCACCTGGGGTAAGTGCTTGGGATCATCCTAACCTCAATTTATACGGAGTGGCATCCGTATCCGTATTCCAATTTATTACTGATGTTTTCGGAATGGATTTTATACTCCCGTTCCATCGTTACCCCGATGATTATCAAAGTGTGTTTGGCATTTCTCGTGATGAATTCGAACGACAATGGCACAGGTGGTTGCGGAATACTATTGGCGACCCTTCGGTTTTCTACCCAGACCCCGCAATTATTGGTACATGGGATAAACTTGCAACCCAGCAATCACTTGATTCCTTCACCCAACGAAACCAAAGGAATGTCAACAACTGGGCACAAGATATTCTCCTTCGTAGGGGTAACAGCCGTCAGCAACTCACATTCAACGACAACGGTCGCATCAGCGCAACGGGCGTGACAGGGTTCGGTAACAGATGGACGGACGGATCTATCGGCGGCAGGGGGTATGAAATCCGTACCATTGGAGACAACGATTACCTGTTCGTCAACAGTCAATCCCTCGGTAGTCCAAGTGCCGGAATGGGTGCACCATGGACGGTATTTGTTCGTAGATAAAACTAATTAGAGCCACGGCACAATGCCGTGGTTCTTTATCATAATAAAGAAGGGATGTTTTAATGATGAAGCGAATAACAGCATTCGCATTGGTTTTACTTATGCTCCTCGCACTGATACCCACAACCGTACGAGCAAATGACCAAGCCGTGGGGCAATGGCTGGTTGTCCAATTTGTAAGAACAATTAATGAATTTAACCCTCTAAACTTAAGAGAAAGAGGGTCGATGATGTATCTTGGGAGCATTTTCCATGCAAACGGTAACCTTGAAATCTTTTTTAATGAAGGAACCGAACGCCGTAGCCGATGGCATAACAACACCACGGAATGGAATTTAACCCCCACGTTTGAAATCAGGGAAATCAATGGCGAATTGTTTATGTTTAAGCCGTGGATAAGTGGGGATGTAACGATACGCGGAATGGAGCCCCAATTCTATGTGCTTATGAAAGTAGAAGATATATCCGTGTGTGTGGTTAGTACAACAGGGCGTTTTTTTGACCCCGAACAATTTTTAGAATTTGAAATGCGAGATCTGACAGGAAGACTTCATTACAAACGGTTTACCCTAGACATACAGGAAATAATAATGACATCACGACCCTTTGATAAAGAATGGGTTATCAGGAATTTTCACATCACCCAAGGTATACTAATTGCTTTGGATGTAGATGAAGTAATCGTTACCGATGATGGTACGGTTTATTTTATTTATACAAACGGAATGATTGGAATGCGCCCCAATGTCGTATCATTTGTTGATCCGATAATATTCGATGTGCCTGATTTGCAGTTGGATTTCAATCCAATGCAGCGGACTATTTCCGTGTGCGCGTTCAGTACATTGGCGGTTTTGGATGATAATACCCTTTGGGGTTGGGGCCTGCTTCCCCCGTGGGCGGCGGACAAGGGTACTTTCACAGTAGAAGGTGGTGCTTCCGGCAGCCGAACCCCCGTTTTTCTAATGGATGATGTGGTACACATTACAAGCGGCGGGACAGGGGGGCATACGGCGGCGATAACAACCACCGGTCAGCTTTTGGTTTGGGGTATTACACCACATTGGAATCCCACCCACTTGTTAGATAACGTTGTATACGCCGTAGTCGAAAGGCATACGGGATATGCCATTACGGCCGACGGCGGGTTATGGTCTTGGGGACGAAATTATTGGGGAGAATTGGGTGACGGGACTACCACCCACCGTAATAATCCTGTCCGAATAATGGATAATGTCGTGATGGTAACACCGGTAAGTTCGAGTGCCGCCAGAGCGATTACAACCGATGGCGGGCTTTGGGCTTGGGGTTCGTGGGGGTCAGAAATTTTCAACGGTGTTGAAGTAGCAAACGAAAGACTCCGTATCGACCCGGCAGGGTTACATCCTCCTGCATACGTACGATACAGTCCCGTCCCCGTTCGTATAATGGAAGATGTCGCAAACGTTTCAAATTTTTGGTTCATTACATCTGACGGATGGTTATGGGCGTACGTGCAAGGTGTCCTTAGACCGTATATGAACAATGCGGTTGATTTTGGGCGTGGAGTCGGTCTATCTGTATTTACAGCTAATAATGAAGTTAGGCGATTTCAATATGGCCTTAATCCGGTTGATACAGAATTATTAACGATAAAAAATATTATTGCTTTGCATCATTGTGGTATAACCAATATAGCATTGACAGCCGATGGCGGTATTTGGACATGGGGAAGTAACTTTAACGGTAAATTAGGTGACGGTACCAGAGACAGCCGCGGTAACCCCGTTCAAATATTATCAAACGGCTTGCTACCGGGTGCTGTTGAGTTTACAAACTTTATTACCGACAGAACATTAATCGGCACATGGGATGAACTCGGAACCCAACAATCCCTCGACACTTTTACCCAACGTAACCAACGTAACGTCAACGATTGGGCGCAAAGTATTTTAAACCGCAGAGGTAACAACCATCAACGCATTACTTTTACCAACAACGGCACCATAACAACTACTGCCAATGTGACGGGGTTTGAATCATGGACTAACGGTTCAATTGACGGCAGGGGTTACGAAATCCGCAGAATCGGTAACAGGGATTATCTGTTTATCAACAGCCAAGGGTTTAACGTTCCCGGTACCGGCACAGGCGGACCGTGGACGGTATTCATTCGAAGGTAATTATACAATTAAATATTAACATGAGCTTCGGAGCCACGGCATAACGCCGTGGTTCTTCTTTTTACCGTATAACGCCCACCCCCGCCTGTATATTCTCTCTATGTATGAGAATACAGAAAGGGGGTGCGTGCCTTGGACAAACTAAAAATCATTGAACTGATAATCTCCGCGGGAAGCGCGTTGCTGTCCGCAGCGAAGTACATCATCAAGTTCATTGATTACCTGTTCAGGCTGAGGACCAAACCCGCCGCAGCCACGGCATAAGAACCGGAACCATCAAGGGCTTCCACCGGAGGCCCTTCTTTTATTTCAACTAAAATCAACCGAAAAGGAGAAAACAAAATGCCGGCAAATGTAGAAACCATGTTTTACGTGCGGGAAGCCCCGTGGCACGGGCTGGGGGTCTGCGTCGAGGAAGCGTTGAGTTCCGAAGAAGCCCTCCGGCAATCGGGGCTGGACTGGACGGTCAGCCAACGACCGGTGATGTCGGATGACTTCATCCCCATCACCGGGTACAAGGCAAACTTCCGTGATACGGATAACCGCTTGCTGGGAGTTGTCACCGACAGGTACAGAATCATACAGAACCGTGAAGCCTTCGCGTTCGTGGATGCCCTGCTGGGTGAAGGGGTACGCTTTGAAACCGCAGGCAGCCTGTTCGACGGGCGTAAAGTATGGATGCTCGCCAAACTGCCCAACAGCTATACCCTGAACGGCGAGGACATCGAACCCTATCTGGTCTTCACCAACTCCCACGACGGTAACGGCAGTATCCGCGTGGCGATGACCCCCATCCGTGTGGTTTGCCAAAACACCTTGAACCTCGCGTTGAACAACGCGAAACGCGCCTGGTCAACCGCTCATGTCGGTGACCTGACACACAAGATGGACGAAGCCTACAACACCCTGCTGTTGGCCGACAGGTACATGAATCAACTGGGCGAGGAATTCAATCAACTTTCCGAGGTACACCTGCCCGACGTACGGATGATGGAGTACATCGAAATGCTCTTACCTATGGACGAATCCCCCACAGACATCCACAAGCGGAACATCGAGCGCATACGTGAGGATTTGAGGATACGTTACTTCAACGCGCCCGACCTTCATCACATCGGTAAGAACGCCTTCCGCTTCGTATGCGCCGTAAGCGACTACGCCACCCACGCGGAACCCCTGCGCAAGACCGCCAACTACCGCGAGAACGTCTTTGCAAAAACCATCGACGGTAACCCCCTGATAGACAGGGCATATGAAATCATACGCCAAGCCGCGTAGCACACGGTTTCTATGTTCTGTTAAAGGGAGCATACAAAACAACCAAAATCAAAATCAAAATGTAAAGGAGCAAAAGGAAATGAACGAAAACAAAAACATCTTCGATTTACTGCACGATGAAATCTTGGAATCGGATTTATCCGAAGCGGAAATCAATCACCGCTTATCCGCCCTGCTCAGGGCCGGCAGCCGCCACGTCAACATCCTGCTCGTAGGAGCAACCGGCGCGGGTAAAAGTTCCACTATCAACGCGCTCTTCGATATGTCGGTAGCCAAAGTGGGTATCGGCGTTGACCCGGAAACGAAGGAAATCACCAAGTACGACCTCGGCAACGTCACCATATGGGACAGCCCCGGGTTGGGCGACAACGCGAAGGCCGACAAGGCGAACATCAAGCAAATCGTCAAGAAGCTGTCGGATATTGGGGAAGACGGCAACCTGCTCATCGACCTTGTATTGGTGATATTGGACGCGGGGAGCAAAGACCTCGCCGTTTCCTACGATGTCATCAACAAAACGCTCATCCCCTGTCTGGGTAAGGACAACGCCCACCGTATACTCGTCGGCTTGAATCAATCCGACATGGCGATGAAGGGCCGCCATTGGGACCATGAACAAAACGCGCCGAATGAAGTGCTTTCGGAGTTCCTGTTAATGAAAGTGGATTCGGTAAAACGCAGAATCGAAACCGCTACGGGTATCACCGTTACCCCCGTCCACTACTGTGCCGGGTATACCGACGGCGAAACCAAGCAAAACCCCTACAACCTGTCGAAGCTGCTCTATGCCATCCTCATGGCCGTACCCTCCGAAAAGCGGTTGGTGCTGGTGGACAAGCTCAACACCGACGAGGAAAACTGGGAATCCAACGACGACGATTACAACGAAGCCATCCAAAAGAGCTTCATGGAATCCCTGGGTGAAGACGTATTGGAATGCGCGGAGAAAGGCGCGATCGTAGGGGGTTGTATCATCGGTATTCCGGGTGTGCTCGTCGGCGGGTTGGTCGGCGCGATCATCGGCGGGCTGCGCGGGTTAATCGTAAAGCCCCTGATGAGGGTCATGCCGAACGCGATGAAATAATAAACGGGGATTGGGGGTATGGGGCCAGTCGCTTCATACCCCCGGTTCCTATGGCGAGGTGAAAAATGTTCAAGGTATTAACATCAACCGAGGGTTTACCTTATATGGATTGGCTGGCGTTCCGGCGTAAGGGTATCGGCGGGAGCGACGCTTCCGTGGTTTGCGGTATCAACCGTTACAAGTCACCCGTTGAACTGTGGTTGGAAAAGACCGGGCAACTGCCGCACCAAGAAGCCGGGGAAGCCGCATACTGGGGTAACCGCCTTGAGGATTTGCTCAGGGATGAGTTTACCGCCCGCACGGGTATCGATGTAACCCGCGTTAACCAAATCCTACAAAGTGAAGACTACCCCTTCATGCTGGCGAACCTTGACGGTGTGTGCCAATGCCCGACACACGGGCCGTGTATCTTCGAGGCTAAAACCGCAAGCGCGTACCTGATTGACGAATGGGAGGAAAGCATCCCGGATGTTTACCTTCTCCAAGTGCAGCACTACATGGCTGTTACCGGGTATAAAGGGTGCTACGTCGCCGTGTTGATCGGCGGTAACACCTTCAAATGGAAGTTCATCGAACGCGACGAAGAAATCATCGCCATGCTGATACGGCTGGAAGGTGACTTCTGGGAGGGTGTGCTGTCAGGTGTACCCCCTGCGCTGGACGGGTCGGAAGCGTCCGCCGGTTTCATCAATACACGGTTCCCCAATAGTGTACCGTCATCAAGGATTGACTTGCCTGATTCCGCAGCTACTCTTCTCAACCAATACGACAAAGCCTGTGAACAGTTGGAAGCACACACCGTAAAGAAAACGGAAGCGGAGAACCTGATTAAACAAATGCTGGGTGAAAACGAAGCCGGTGTTATCGGCGGTCGTATTGTCACATGGAAAAGCGTCATACAGGAACGCCTTGATTCCAAAACCCTCAAAACCGAACACCCCATGCTCTACAGGAAGTACGCCAACCAATCATCCTACCGCCGCTTCATTATAAAAGCGGCGGGTTAGAGAAAGGATACATCCCATGAAGAAGACAAGCACCGAATTGACCGCAACGGAATCCGGTTACGTCGCGCTCAGCAACAACGCGCTGAATATAATCACGGAGAACCTGAAAAACCACCCGTTGTCCCCCGCGTTGTTCGATGTCATCAAGTCCCCCTCCGGCGGCACTACGGCGTTTACCGTCCCCGGTATGTCCGGCGACGAAATCGAAAAAGAACTCACGGGCATCATACTGGACTACACCACACCCCGGGCCTATTGGGATACCCCCGACCCGGTGGAGGGCACGCCGCCCGTGTGCGTCAGCCGTGACAGCGTTATATCTAATGAAGGAAAACCCTGCGCCCAATGCCCCCACAACGACTTCGGTTCGAAGAACGGCGGCGAAACCAACGCCAAGGCGTGTAAGGAATCGGTCAATATCTTCCTTCTCCGCCAAAACAACATCATCCCGCTCATCGTGCGCGTGCCGGTGACCAGCAAGACATCGTTCCTGAAGTACGCCACGCGCTTGGTCAGCAGCCTTACACCCATCTGCGGTGTGGTAACAAGGATAACGCTGGAGAAAACCAGTAATAAAACCGGTCAACCTTATGCCATGTATAACTTCGAAGCGATCAAAACCCTCAGTCCCGAGGAAACCGCTTCAGCCAGGGCGTTCGGTCAGAAGTTCATGGAAGCGATGAACTTCGCTGATACACCAGTTATGGCGGATGCCGGATGAACGAAGGACGGGACGAATGGCAGAACGAATGACGTTACGAACAACGTAACGAACGACAAAACGAATAACAGAACGGACATGGGAACAAACGCGAAAACAAACAACGTCAACACCAAATAATGCCCTCGGCGAAATTCGCCGGGGGTGTTGTATGTAAGGAGGTATCTATCTTGCAAAACGAACACATCAACAGAATCCGCGAACTGACCGCAACGCTTAACCAATGGCGGTATGAATATTACGCTCTCAACGAGCCGACGGTTTCCGATGCGGTGTATGACCGCTACTTCGACGAACTGGCGGAACTGGAGCGCAAGACGGGGTTCACCATGAGCAACTCCCCTACGCAGACCGTCGGCTACGAAGCGGTTGACGGGTTGGATAAAACCACCCACACCATACCGCTGCTGTCGTTGGATAAAACCAAGGACATGAACGACCTTATGCGTTTCATCGGCGGTCACCAGGTCATACTCATGCACAAGCTGGATGGGCTGACGGTGAAGTTGGAATACGAGGGAGGTTCACTCGTTCGTGCATCCACCCGGGGCAATGGCGACGAAGGTGAAGTCATCACACACAATGCCCGCGCCATTGAGGGTATACCCGCACGGATTTCGTACAGGAATCGCTTGGTCGTAGTCGGGGAGGTTTACATCACCAAGCCGACTTTCGATAAGTTGAAGGAAACCCTGCGGGACAGCAGCGGCAACCCCTACAAGAACGCACGGAACATGGCGGCGGGGTCCATCCGTTGCCACGATGCCAAGGCTTGTGCCGGACGCGGGTTGGTGTTTTCACCCTTCGGGGTGATTGAGGGGTTGGATGAAGTCCCCAAAGAAGCTGTGAGTAAGTATTGGAAACTGTTCGCGTTGGGTCGATTGGGGTTCTCCCCCTGTAGGTTTATCCGCCCCGATGTTAATTCATCAGGACAGATAATCTCCAATATCATTTCCAACCTGCGGACGTTATCGGAAGCGCATGGTTTTCCCATTGACGGTATCGTGGTTACGTATGACGACATCCCTTTCTCCCAATCATGCGGACGGACGGGTCACCACTACAAGGACGGGTTGGCGTTTAAGTTTGAAGACGACCTGCACGAAACGAACCTGCGGGGTATCGAATGGCAACCCTCGCGCAACGGGGAGTTATCACCTGTCGCGTTGTTTGACTCGGTGGAGATAGACGGGTGCGAGGTATCGCGGGCTACCCTTCACAACCTGACCTTTATAACGGAGCTGGAACTGATGCCGGGGTGCAGGGTTCTTGTCAGCAAGCGGAACATGATTATCCCCCACATCGAAGACAACCTTGACCGCGGGCGATTCGACGCGGTGAGGTTGTTCCCCCTGCGTTGCCCGTCCTGTGATTCGCAGACACGGATTAAGGAAACCGAAAACGATAGGGGTCGGGTAGTACGGGTACTTCGTTGTGATAACGCGGGATGCGGTGAACAACGCTTGCGCCGGTTCGTTCACTTCGTTGGTAAGAAAGCGTTGGACATCGAAGGGTTATCCGAGGCTACGCTGGAGAAGTTCATTCCCCACGGTTGGCTCAAAGACTTCACGGACATCTACCGTCTTGACCGTTACGAACGGGAGGTACAGCAAACGGAGGGTTTCGGGACGAAGTCATGGACGCGGTTGTGGGACGCTATCCAACGCAGCAGGGCGACCACTTTCGAGCGGTTCGTCATTTCGATGGACATACCGATGGTCGGACGCACCGCAAGCAAGGAACTGGGTAAACGATTTGACCGTAGCCTTGCTGCCTTTGAAGCCGCCGTAGCCGATGGGTTCGATTTCACCCGGTTGGACGGCTTCGGCGAAACCCTGCACCGCAACATCCACGAATGGTTTACCAAAACCGAAAATCAAACACTTTGGAAGGAGTTACAGGATATGACTACTATTGAAAACAAACCCCCCACTACGGCTACCACAACAACGGAAACCTCGGGTAATCCCTTTGACGGGCGCACCATCGTCGTCACGGGTAAGTTGAACCATTTCACTCGTGACAGCATCAACGCACGTATCGAATCGTTGGGTGCGAAAGCGGGAAGCGCGGTATCGAAGGCTACCGATTACCTCATCGCGGGCGACAAAGCGGGGAGCAAGCTGGGTAAAGCCCAATCGCTGGGCGTTCCGGTTCTGTCCGAACAACAATTCCTACAAATGGCGGAAAGCGCGTAGCACGCGGAATAGTAAGTCAAACAACCACAAGCGCGATCGGGTTCGTCCCGGTCGCGTTATCTTTTTTCAAGGGAGAGGTATGCATGGTAGGCATTATCAATACATTTGACTTGCAAGCGGCACTTGTACTGGCTGTTTCGGTAGGTGCCGTAGGTGTAACCGGGTTTTGGCTTCGTAATATCCCGGTGCGTGTGTATATGTTCCTTCGCCGGCA
>WRDO01000029.1 GCA_009779755.1 Defluviitaleaceae bacterium
ACTGGCCCCGTCCGGTTTAGAATTTATGATCCATCACCGGATGTTCATCCTTTGTAATCAGTCAATTCCTATTCAGGTTCTAGTGATCCTATGATTGTGCAGGTTCAAGTCCTGTCAGCCGCATTTTTAAACCCCTCGATTTTATCGTGATTCGAGGGGTTTTTTTGTTGACCATGCGATTTTATGATAATATGGCTTTGAATAATTATTTAATCAAATCATATTTTCCGGATGAGGGGTAAGCGTTATGGGCAAACGTTCAGCAAACAAAACAACGGACGGCGGGCGCATTAAACGTATGGTGGATAAACTCGGCATCGGTATATGGCCCAAGCTCATCCTTTCCTTTTTGATCAGCAGTATCATCCCCATCGTCGTATTGATCGTAATCCAACTGGTTCAATTCAACACCATCGGCCATAAACTTGAGACCATTGCGATTACGGACTCCACTTCCGCATTGACCGAAATCGCCATCCAAAACATCGAACGGCTGACGACCGATACGGCGAGGAACGTCGCCGAGTTCCTGTATGCCCGCGACGCCGACATATTGTTCCTCGCCGCTATGGAGCCATCGGAGGAACTGTACAGGCAATTTATCCAAAACAAGTTGGGAAGGGTTGTCGATAGGGGCAATTGGGTGTTGGCTCCCGACGGTATATCATGGGTGCCGGAAAACGCGGATTCCCCGATTATGACCGGCGGCATTTCCACCAACAGCGAAAACAGCGATGACGGCGGCTTTAATGCCCGTCCGCCCGATATATTTTTGTTCGAATACATACCGCTGTACGACGAAATTACCTTCGTCGATTTGGACGGCAATGAATTGATCAAGGTGGTTGCGCCCGAATCCCCCAAAACCCATTATCCGCTAAACCCCGCGAAGGGGAACGTTTCCCGAAGGGAAAATACATATATAAGGGCCGAAACGTATTTCGCCGCGCTGGCTTATCTCCGGCCCGGCGATATTTTTGTTTCCGACGTTATCGGCGCGTATGTGGGTACAAATTACATCGGCATGTATGTACCCGAAACGTTGCAAAGGGCCGCGCAGACACGCGGATATGACATCCTTTTCGACCCGGAGCAACAAGCGTACGCCGGAATGGAAAACCCCAACGGACAACGCTTCGAAGGGATTATACGCTGGGCCACGCCCGTGACGGACGCAAGCGGTAACCGCATCGGGTATGTGACGTTTGCTTTAAACCACGACCATATCATGGCGTTCGTCGATCACATAACCCCGATGGAGGAACGTTATACCGCCCTGCCCAACGCATATGAAGGCAACTACGCCTTCATATGGGATTACCAATCGCGCAGTATTTGTCACCCCAGACACCATTCCATCGTCGGCTTCGACCCCGAAACGGGCAACCCGCAAGTCCCTTGGCTTGAGTCCTCGATCTACGAAGCGTGGCAGGCAAGCGGTACACCTCTTTGGACCGATTTTATCCAAGGTTGGCCGATATTCGATAACCAGTCCAGAAGTAAAACCCCCGCCCCTTCGTTGACCCGAGCGGGTTTGGTCGGGTTGGACGGACGGTACCTCAACAACGCCCCCCAATGCACCGGGTGGATGGATTTGACGCAGGACGGAGGCTCCGGTTCCTTTTATATATTATGGAGCGGGCTCCAAAAATTAACGACGGCGGCGGCTATCCCCTATTATACGGGGCAATACGCGCCGTCGGCGTCAAACGGTTATTCCCGCCGAGGTTTCGGTTTTGTCACCATTGGGGCAGGGTTGGAAGACTTTACGAGGCCGGTTGAGGAAATCAGGACCAAGCTGGACGAAACCATAAACAGCAGTATGAACAACATGATCCGCCAAGTGTTTGCAAGCAGCTTGTTAATTCTTATCTTGGCGGCGTTGATGGGTATATTGGTTGCCTCTGCGTTTACGGGGAGTATAAAAAAGCTCATCGTCGGCGTATCCCGCTTCAGGGCGGGGGAACGTCAATTCCGCTTCAACTCCGTCGTTAAGGACGAATTCGGCACATTGGCGGACGCCTTCGACGATATGGCCAAGAATATCGTCGGCAGCGTAAACGGCCCCCTCACCATCATCGGGCTGGACGGGAATATCATATACATGAACGATCACGGCTTGGAACTCACAAACACAACCTTGGAAGAGGTCGTCGGTTCCCCCTACAACGAAAAGAGCATTTACCCCTCCGGTACAAAGCATGACCCCGTATTGGCGTTAAAGGAAGGCTACGAAGCCGAAGTGTACCACATGGCGGATCAAGGTCTGTATATAAAAGGGACAGCCAGCCATTTCCTTAATAACAAGGGGGATAGGATCGGTTATATCATCTCAGGCACAAACGTTACGGAAATCCAAAACGCGCGGGAAAAAGCCGAACAGGCCAGCCGATCAAAGAGCGAGTTCCTTTCCAGAATGAGCCACGAGATGAGGACACCTATGCTGGTCATCAACGACAAAGCAAAGGTCGAATATATCAGCAACTCCCTGATGGAATGGCTGGATCTAAGCGATCATCAGAATATTATAGGCCGATCCTTCAGCGACCTGCCCATATCGGAGGACACGAAGGCATTATTCACCCACTCGTTCGGGCGGGAGGAATTTATACAAAAGAATATCATGATCGAAAAGGAAAACGGGCATAACTGGTTTATGCTGCGGTCCTCGCTGCTGGACGAAGGTTATCGGTCGCGTGTATATGAGCTGGTGGATATTACCGAACTTATTGAAGCAAAAAACGAAGCGGAGCTGGCTACCCGCGCGAAGAACGATTTCTTGGCGAAGATGAGCCACGAAATACGTACACCCATGAACGCCATCATCGGCATGTCCGAACTGATGCTGAACGAAACCCTCAATGACCGCCAAAACGGTTATATACGGGACATCAATATTTCTTCCCATTCCCTTCTGGGCATCATCAACGACATATTGGATTTCTCCAAGATCGAGTCGGGTAAGATGGAACTGATCCCGGTGGATTACGACTTCACGTCGCTCGTCGATAACCTCCATTCCATGTTCACGTATATCACGCAAAAGAAGGGCCTCGATTTCCTGTTGGTGAAGGAGGGCGTATTGCCGGATTACCTGTACGGTGACGATGTAAGGCTCCGACAGATATTAACGAACCTGTGCTCAAATGCCGCCAAGTTCACAACCGAAGGTTATCTGCGCATGAAAATCACGACTACGGAGGATTCCATTATCTTTGAAATCAAGGACACAGGTTTGGGTATACGTGAAGAGGATTTGCAAAAGCTGTTTAAACCCTTCTCACAAGCCGACACGTTTAAAAACCGCAATACCGCGGGCACGGGGTTGGGGCTTGCCATCAGCCAAAACTTCGCGCAGATGATGGGCGGCGGCATAACCGTCACCAGCGTATACGGCGAAGGTTCCGTATTTACGGTTACGATACCCAAGGTATTGGGCAACAAGAACGCGGTTGACGACGACGCAATAAGCGGGGCTTATCACTTCCGCGCCCCGACAGCCGTTATACTGGTGGTGGACGACAACGAGCTTAACCTTACGGTGGCGAAGGGGCTGTTGGGCTTACTCGACATCGTCATTGATACGGCAGCCTCCGGTGAGGAGGCTCTTAAACGGGTAAGCGAAAGAGATTATGACATCGTGTTTATGGACCATATGATGCCCGAAATGGACGGGATTGAAACCACGCACGCAATCAGGAAGATGGGCGGTAAATACGAACAGCTTACCATCGTTGCGCTGACGGCGAACGCCATCGCGGGCGTAAAAAAGATGTTCCTGAGCAACGGCTTTAATGACTTTATCTCAAAGCCGATTGAAGTAAACGATTTGCGTAAAATCGTTAAGACGTACCTGCCCCCGGATAAAATCATTACGGAAACCGCAGGCGAAAGCGGCCCGTCGCAATCAAGCAAGGACGAACAACTGCGTCACAAGGTCATCGTCACGTTCGTGAAGGATAACAAGGATACGTATAACCGTTTCCACCACGCGCTGAGCACCGGCGATATCAAAACCGCGCACAGGATCGTGCATACGCTTAAAAGCGGCGCGGGTTACCTCGGTAAAAAAAGGTTGCAAGAAACGGCATCCTCGCTGGAATATTCCTTACAACTTGACCCACCTTCCTATACCCCCGACCAACTCCATGCGCTTGAAACGGAATTAAAAGCCGCCCTGCATGAATTGGAACCCATTACGCGCGATATCGAGCCGCAAAAGCATGAAACCGTAAAAATGGATCGTGAGGAACGGGTTGCCATGCTGACGGAATTGGAAGCACTGCTCCAAGCGGGCGATTACGGCGCATCGAACTACGCGGAGCGTTTAAAGGGTATTTCGGGCATGGAGGAATTGGCGGAATTGGTTGACGATTACGACTACGAAGGCGCGTTAGAGGTACTAAAGCAACTTAAATAAAGCCCCGCGGCACGGGGATAACAATGTCGCCTCCGCGAAATACTAATGAGCGGAGGCGATTTTTATGTCAAACAAAAGTTGGAACATGGAATACAGCTACACACAGCTCCCCGAATTTTACTACCGCCATCAATACCCTGAACCCGCACCCGCGCCTAAAATGGTGATTTTCAACCAACTCTTAGCCGCGGAGTTGGGGCTGAATGCGGATGCGATGCAGGATAACGCCGAGGTCTTTGCTGGTTCTCGCTTGCCTGTACCCAATTGTACCCCCATATCGCAAGCCTACGCGGGTTACCAGTTCGGTCATTTTACCATGCTGGGGGACGGGCGGGCGGTGCTGCTGGGCGAACAACGGACACCCCCTTCGTCGGAGGCACCGCGTGGCCGTCTGTTCGACATCCAATTAAAGGGTTCCGGTCCTACGGCGTTTTCCCGTGGAGGGGACGGCTACGCGGCACTCGGGCCCATGCTGCGGGAATATATCATCAGCGAGGCGTTACACGCGCTGGGTATTCCCACCACACGATCCTTGGCGGTCGTATTGACGGGGCGCGATGTGATACGTGAAAGGATATTGCCGGGTGCGGTACTCACGCGGGTCGCGTCGAGCCACATCCGGGTGGGTACGTTTAATTACGCGGCGGCGTTCGGCACGTTTGATGACGTCCGCGCATTGGCGGATTATACGATTCGCCGTCACTTCCCCGACCTTGAGCACGCGGATGAAAAATATGCGAAATTCTTCCGCGCGGTATGCGAACGCCAAGCCTCCCTCATCGCCAAATGGCAACTCACGGGGTTTATCCACGGCGTGATGAACACCGATAATATGGCGGTTTCCGGCGAAACGATCGACTTCGGCCCGTGCGCTTTTATGGATGCATATGACCCGTCTACCGTTTTCAGCTCCATCGATACGCAGGGGCGTTACGCGTATAAGAATCAACCCGCCATCGGCGCGTGGAACCTGAGCCGCTTGGCGGAATCGTTAACCCCGCTGATATCGATGGCACAGGCTAAGGAAGCGATCACGCATTATTGGGCGTGCTTCGACGAACATTGGCTTGCGGGGATGCGGATAAAATTAAACATGACCCGCAAAGGCGCGGACGATAAAATAATCATTGAGGAATACCTTAACGAAATGCGGGAAAACGGGAAAGATTTTACGAATACGTTCCGCGCGATAAATAAAAGTAATCCCGCCGTCATCCCGCGCAACCACCGCGTGGAGGAAACGCTGACCGCGGCAAACGAAGGAAATTATTCCGTAATGTTTGATTTATTGGATGCGCTGCGCAAACCATATGAGGAAAATACGTATTATTCTCAACCGCCGGAATGCGGTTGCGGGTACAGGACGTTCTGCGGGACGTAGCCACCTATTTATGCTATACTTCGGAAAATTATAAATACCTAACCTTGAATGCGATCCGCGTACAAGTCAAAAGGAGTATTCCATCCCATGAAACCCTTCTACGTCACCACCCCCATCTACTTCCTCAACGGCGAGCCGCACATCGGCCACACGTATACCACCGTCGCGGCAGATTCCTTGGCGCGTTATAAGAAGGCGCGCGGTTATGACGTTAAGTTCCTCACCGGCGCGGACGAACACGGCCAAAAAGTGGAGCGCGCAGCCGCGGCCGCGGGCGTTACCCCGCAAAGGTTCTGCGACGATTTGGTCGCCAAGTACAAGGAAATATGGGAGCTAATGAACATCGACTACGATTACTTCCAACGCACGACCAACCCCGACCATATGGACCGCGTGAAGGGGATATTTAAGAAGTTATACGACCAAGGGGACATATATAAAGGAAGCTACGAAGGGCTGTACTGCACCCCCTGCGAAACGTTCTTCACGGAACACCAAGCAAAGGACGGCGTATGTACCGACTGCGGCCGCCCGGTGGAGCGCATCAGCGAGGAATGCTACTTCTTTAAAATGGGTAAGTATCAGAAAACGCTTGAAGCGCACATCGCCGCCAACCCGGAATTTATCATGCCCGCTTCGCGCCGTAATGAAATGGTTAATAATTTCCTTAAGCCGGGGCTTTCCGACCTATGCGTGTCGCGTACGACGTTTACGTGGGGCGTACCCGTGGACTTTGACCCGGGGCATATCATGTATGTGTGGGTGGACGCGCTGCCCAATTACGTGACGGCGTTGGGTTTCCTATCGGACGACGATTCGGACTATAAAAGATATTGGCCCGCCGACGTGCATTTGATGGCGAAGGAAATCACACGCTTCCATACGATTATATGGCCGTGCATCCTGCTTGCGCTGGGCGAGCCGCTACCCAAGCAAGTGTTCGCGCACGGCTGGTTGCAAATCGAGGGACAAAAGCTGGGCAAGTCGTTGGGCAACGCCATCGATCCACGCCCGCTGTCGGCGGAATTCGGCGTGGACGCGCTGCGTTATTTCTTGCTGCGCGAATTTTCTTTCGGTCCGGACGGCAATTTTACCCGCGCCAATTTTATCGGTCGGTACAACGCGGATTTGGCGAACGATTTGGGCAATTTGCTTTCCCGCACGGTGGGTATGGTGGATAAATATTTCGGCGGCGTGTTGCCCGTGTGCGAACCCGCGCCCTCCCCCTACGATATCGACCTTGCCGCTCTTGCCACGGCTATGGTCACCAAGGTTGAGGACCATATGGATAACCTGCGCTTTTCCGATGCGTTGGCGGAGACGTGGCAAGTCGTGCGCCGCGCCAACAAATACATTGACGAAAACGCGCCGTGGGTGCTGGCGAAGGATGAAACGAAGCGCGCCGAACTTGCTAACGTATTGTATTGTTTAGCCGAAACGCTGCGTATCGTCGCAGTGGCGATCGCACCGGTCATGCCTTCGACGCCGGGGATCATCCGCGCGCAGTTAAACATTGTCGATTCGGCTTTCGCCGCATGGGAAAGCGCGAAGCATTTCGGGCTCCTCCCGCGCGAGGTGCGCGTGGAAAAAGGAGCGGCAGCCTTCCCGCGTATGGAAAAAGAATGAACGCACCGGATTTGATTTTCGACACCCACACGCATTACGATTTCAGCCAATTCGATGGGGACAGGGATACCGTGATAAACGCCTTGGCTTCCAATGGCGTCGGCATGGTTTTGAATGTGGGCAGCGACATGCGTTCGTCCGCGGCGAGTGTGGCGTTGGCCCGAAAATATCCTTTCATATACGCGACGGTGGGCGTCCATCCGCATGATGCCAAGACCCTCACGGAACGAAGCATGGATGAATTGAAAACCTTGGCGGCGGACCGGAAGGTTGTCGCCTTTGGTGAAATCGGGCTGGATTTTTTCAGGAACCTTTCGCCGCCTGATGTACAGCGGAAGTGGTTTAAGCGGCAGCTGGAGATTGCTTGGGGGTTGCGATTGCCTGTGATTATTCATTCGCGGGATGCGGATGAGGAAGTTTACGGGATAATGGCGGGGTCTCCGTACGGGGACGGGGGACGGTGGTTGAAGGGGGGTAGTCCCGTGGACGGGGGAGGAGCCGAGGGGTTGCGTTCCCTTGAAGGCGAAGTCGGTCGCTGCAACCCCTCGGCCCCTCCCCCTTGCGGCGTTACCCGCAACTGCCCGACCCTTCCCCCCGGCGGCGTTATCCATGCATTTCCCGGCGACGTTGCGCTTGCGCAAAGATATGTTGACATGGGGTTTTATCTCGGCATTGGGGGTGTACTTACGTACGATAAGACGGGGCGGTTGAAGGCTGTGGTGGAAGCGATGCCGTTAGACAGGCTGTTGTTGGAGACCGATTGCCCTTATCTTACACCTGCGCCGCATCGCGGTAAGCGTAATGAGTCGGGGTATTTGAGGTATGTGGTGGATGCTGTTTCTCAAATAAAAAACGTATCGCCCGATGTTGTGCGGGGGCAAACATATGAAAATGCGCGAACTTTGTTTGGAGTTTAATAAAAGGATGGTGTTTTGTTGAAAAAATTAAGAGTTTACCTTGATACAAGCGCAATCGGGTATTTGGACGAAAGTGAAGAAAATATTCAAAAGACAAAGAAGCTATGCTTGCGCTTTGGGATAGGTTAAAAAATGATGAATTTGATGTTGTTATTTCCGAACTTACCTTCTACGAATTAAACGCCATTCAAAATAAATAAAAGCTCAATTTATTAATGGATTATTTAACTCAAATTAATTACCATACGGTAGAAACGGGCGCTGCTGCCGAACGTATTGCGGAGTTGGTTAAAGTTAACGGACTGTTGGTTGCCGACAAACATATAAATGACAGATTGCATATCGGTACTGAGATTGATAATTATTGTGATGTTATTGTTTCAATGAATTTTAAACATTTAGTAAATGTGGCAACCATTCGCGGTGTTCGCGCTATTTCAAATTTAGAGGGCTACGGGAACATAGACATCATCCAACCGATTGCTATGGTTGCGGAGGAGGTTGATTAAAATGATTATACAAGAAATCAGAAAAATCAGGGAAGAAAAATCCGTTGAATGGGCTTACATGTCGTTGGAACAACGCAACAACGAAATTAAAAACGGCGCGAAACAAATATTATCTAAAATTGAAGAAATTAAATTTAATAAGCCCGCCGCAGAAAAGCTGAAGGCGCATTAACGTACGAGTTGTTATAAATATCGATTTAGGTTTTACTTCGAAAATGAAACACGCCGACGTACAAAAAGATAATCTTTTCCTAAAACCGTCATTTATCTTGCGATGACGGTTTTTTATTTTACAATGAATCCATCAAATAAAACGGAGGGATTACATGTCAAATGAAACCAAAATCAAGAACTTGGGCGCATTTTTATACGAACAGCACGAAACGCAGGACGATGATGTAAAGTTCATCTTGCAAACCATCGGCGCTCCTGCGAAGAAGGTACTGGAGGTTGCTTGCGGCGGCGGACGCATCCTTGTGCCGTTGGCGAAGGCGGGGCATGACGCTTGGGGCTTTGATATGGACGATGACATGCTTGCCAATATACCCGCCAAGGCGTTGGGTTTATCCAACATCCATTGGCGCAACGCCGACGCGCTGCTTGACGATTGGGGCGCGGGCTTCGATGTAGTGGTTTTGGCGGGTAATTTGCTGTTTAACATCGAAATCGAAACCGGTATCGAATACAAAAAAGCGCAGGAGCTTTTTATCCAAAAAGCCGCAAGCGCGCTTGTGACCGGTGGGTATCTTTACATCGGGTACAGCCCGTGGGCGCCCAACGGGCGCACGCTGACACGCCCCGCGGGGTATAACGTTGAAGATGACGGCAACGTCGTGTGGGAGTGGGAAGGCACGGACGAGTACGGTAACTATCAAAGGGAATGGGGTGCGTCGGGTGCGTTTAATGAAGAAACCGGTATCTTATCCGGCGAACGCCATTGTGAACAACGCCTCGCTGACGGCACGGAAGCGAAGGCAACAGTCACCCGAATCAAACACTACGCCACCCTCGAACACATCCACGGCTGGCTTACCGCCGCGGGCTTCGAAATCGAGCAACAATACGAGAACTTCGACAAGAAACCCATCGACGACGACTCCACAACCCTCATCATCTACGCGCGGAAGAAATAGAATTTTTTAATTTAACATCAGATTATTAACAAAGATACCGTGTATTTTTGCTCACGATCGCTAAATAATCCACATCATTCAAATCATTAACCCCCCGAACCAAGTTGCGCAGCCATACTTCGTCCCTTTCGCGGCGCAACGGCAGGGGCGGTATATCCCCGAAGATACGGTCGCGTACTTTTTGCCCGTACTTGTTTTCTACTTGTGCCGCGAGTTTTTCCGGCCATTTTTTGTTCATGGGGTTTAGCCTTTTTGCATCACGCTCAACAACAGAGCGTTGTCGATCATCAGTTCCGCTTCGCCCGTAAGTTCAAACCCTGCGCCCCACATCAGCCAAGAGGGCAGGTGTTTTTCGTATACCTCCGCGATGAAGGCGTTGATATCTGTGTAGCCTTGCGGCAGGGCGACGCACATGTACCTGCCCGTGGGGGCTTTGATGGTTGCGTCGATCGGCGGCGTTTCGCCGTGTACCCGCGCGTAAAATGTCCCGTCGCAGGTTACTTCAAACGCTTCCAAATGCCGGATTTCGCACTTGGGGCGGTCAATTTCCGTATAGTTCGGGCTTGCGGAAAAAGACTTTACCATTATTTCGATATGTTCAATAAAAAACGGCACCTCCCGCGCGAGGTGGTTCGACGTAACCCGCAAGGTGGGTAGTGCCCGATCCCTCATAACGGGGAAGGTAAACGCCAGCGTAAACGCTTCGCCATCGTTTATAACGTGGTGCGCCATCGAATCGTACCCGGGTAGGGTAGTCATATCAATCCGACCGCCCGGTAAAGCTGATGTTTTGCTTGTTACGCGCCCGCGCACCTCTATTGTGCAATAATGGTTGGGTTGGATTCCCAACGTGTCCAATAGGATGAAGATTCCGTCCCAATCGTTGGCGCGGTTAGTGATATGGATACCGTTACGGCCTTCCACTTCACGGAAGGTATAATCCGGGTTGCCCGTGGAGCCGATGGTGCGGCGGGGAATCCCTTTCCACACGGCGCCGCGTTCCATGCTTTGGATAAACGCGTCCGTCGCCAGAGAATACACAATCCGCCAACCTTTTGTGTCAAATTTTATGGGTATATACCGTTGCATTTGGTGATACCCCAAGCCGCGTTTTATATCACTATGCGGGAACAATAATTGCGCCAAACAATCCCGCGAATCGTCATGGGTAAAGTTCGTGCCTTCCAGCCATTCCATGATTTTCGTATGGGTGCTTGTTTGGCTTTCGCCGTCCATTTCGGCGTATACCGCCGCGGCGTACATACCGCCTTCCACCGTTATCAGCTCGAAGGGCGCGGCATCGGCTTCGGTCACCCGGTCGCGGACGGCGTACATTAACATGCTGTCCATGCCCAAACATTCTTTGTTTAGGTAGAATTCGCAACCGCCCCACAAATCCTCCCTGCACAAATGGCCGTGGGTTTCCGGCCAACCCCAAAGGGTATTGTAGTCACACCCGCTTACCGCGCGGAAGCCCGGCAGCATGACCACCGTAACGTTCGGTATGCGCCTGTCGGTTTGCTCCATCACTTCCAACACGCGGTTAACGTCGGGAACGGTATTTTCGGGTGAAGCATTTTCGGGTGCGGCGGTAATGCGGCCTTCGATTTCTTTTGCTTTTTCGTAAAGCATCTTAACGTCATCGCCCTTGGTAAAGTCCGCTTGCCTGATTTGGCGTATAAATTCGAGGATAAACCCCTTAAGTTGATGCAGTAGCGCAACCTCGCCGTCAATATCACGCACCTTTTTGTCCAGCACCGCCAGTACCGCTTCCGTCCCCGACGCGTTAAAAATCATTTGTATATCCTTGATGGATATGTTCAGCTTTCGCAGGATGAGAACCTGCTCGAGTTTCCGTACCGCCGCTTCGTCGTACAAGCGGTAGGCGTAATCGTCGGTGCGGATGCTTTCGATCAGCCCCATATCCTCGTAATACCGCAGGGTGCGCGCGGATACATCATACCTATGCGACACGTCGCGGATTTTAATCAGCTTGTCCATATAAAAATCCCCCATGAGTCCCCCGCGTACAGCGGCGCGGGTAAGCGTTATGCGTCGGAAGGAACATAACCGCTTCCCCTGGGGAAGAGTCAAGGGGGAATTGAATTTTATATATGTTTTATGATTCCGTTTTCGACCAAAAACATCTCCAAAATCGTTTTTACATCGTCAAGGGACAAATCTTGGAAAAAGAAATGATTCAACCCGCACCGCATATACGTAACCCCGTCGAAGGTAAAAAGCATACGGAACGCGCACCGTTTTTCGCCGCTTTCGGCGCCGCTCGCTTTGAATAAATGCGGGCTGCCGCCCTTACAGCAGGTACCGGGGTCGTCGAGTTTAAATACGTCGGGGAAGCGTCCGGCAAGTGCCCGCATTTTTTCGGGCGCTTTTTCAAAGGCGTGAATAAAGGACACTTTGGTACCTATCTTTGCTTCGTGATGGTCGAAATGGCCCGCGTCCGGTTTGCGTTCGCCCTGCCGTACGAGCATAAACCGCTTCGAGCCTTTTTTATAGAGGATGCAACCTTTTTCCATCGGTTCCTTGGGGTCGATGGCGAAGCCGTATTTTTTTGCCTCGGCATGGAGCCATTCCTGTACTTCCCTTAATTTGCTCGAAGCGTAATCCATCTCCGCGCGGAACACACGTTCATATTTCTGCCCGGCGGGGTCTTCGATATAACGATAGGAAAAACTGTGCAACGGCTTCCCCCAACTCCAATCGGGCTTTGAAGTATCAATTTCGCTTACATAAGCGTGTAAAACCGTCATAACATACGGGTTGTCGGGATAAGTAACCCTAAATGCTTCGGATTTTTTACCGTAACCGTCAAATAGGAACCCCATGCTTTCAAACCCGGCAATCATTAATTCCACTTTTTTATGCCTTTTTACACCCTTGTCGTTGAAAAACGCCTTTGCGTCAACCGTTACGGCGCCGTCATGATGGGAGCCGTTGAAAATTAAAGCGAACAGGATATCCACAACACGGTTGTAATAACCCTCCGTCGTTTCAAAGTCCGGATATCCCCACGCAAAGGGGTCTTTTTCAATGTCTTCATATATGGCGATTACGATTTGCTGCAATTCCCGAAACGCGGCGATAAATTCCTCATTGGAAAGAACCGTCAGGTGCCTCGGGTCAGCTTGTACGTTATCGGGCATGGGGAGGATATCCTGCTTGCGCCGCGCCGCCGCGTCTTTCCCCGCTTGTTCGTACCCGCTGTGAAAATAGCCGTTAATAACGGAAGCCGCACTTTGTAACCCCGGTTCTTCCTTCTCAATATATTTCGCGTAATCAATCAGAAAACGCGTTGCGTTGCGGTAATGGCCGATAACCCCGCTAACGTTCCAAGTTTGCAAAAACGCGGTCAGCACATCGGCGGTTATGTCCGTTGTGATACATTTTTTCAATTCGTTAAAAAACCAAAGCCTTTCCCCTATCAGTTTTTCGTTGCATTTCTTTTTTATTAAATAGTCATGGTACCTTTGCTTGTCCAACATGTAACCATTCCTTTGCTCCAAAATATCCGTACGGGCAGCACCCATTGATAATCGGTATAATAGCACATGAATCCGCCACTCCCTAACCCGATCCCTTTTCCGCCGACTATATAAGCGTTAAGGCTTAACGAAACGGAGCGAAGCCCGTGAACGAAATCTACGGTCTGCTCGGAAGCAAGGCGTTCCTGAAAAGTTTGTACGCCTTTGCGTACAAACGCACCGCCAATTCCTATGAAGCGGAGGATTTATGCTCGGACATCGTTGCCGCCGTGCTTTCCGCGGCGCGCAGGAATTCCGACGTTACCCACCCCTACGCCTTCGTGTGGACAATCGCGCGGCGCGTCTACGCCGATTTTTCCGTAAAGCGTAAGCGCGGAGCAGACCATACCGCCCTTTATTCGGACGATACCGCAACCGGCTGTACCCAACCCATCGACGAATATATCGAAAACGAGGACGATAAGCTCCGCTTGCGGCGCATCCTGCGGGAATTCGCCTTCCTGTCGAAGATATACCGCGACGTGTGCGTCATGTACTACCTCGACGAATTGAAGGTGCCGCACATCGCAAAAAGGCTGGGCATCAGCCAAAACACCGTCAAACAGCGGCTCTGGTCGGCACGCGTTACTATTAAAAAAGGAGTGGGAAAAATGGACAACCCCGTATTAAAGCCCATCGAAATCGCCTTCATCGGCACGGGAAGCCCCGTGGGCAACGACCCGCGGGAACACGCCCGCCGCAGCTTTTCAAAGGCCCTCATCTACCTGTGCAAGGACACCGAACGCAGCGTAAAGGAACTCTCCGAAATGCTGGGCGTCCCTATGCCCTATGTGGAGGAGGAAGTATGGATACAAACCCACGGAACAAACGGTTACTACGGATTCCTGCGGAAAACGGAAAGCGGTAAGTACATTACCAACTTTATCCTCACGGACTATGATGATTATATGAAAGTAAGCGAAATGTACGGACGCCACGCCTACGTCATCGCGGGAAAATTCGACGCCTTCGTTAAAAAGCACGAGCAGACCATTCTGGGCCTGCCCTTCCTCAACCCGCAAACCGACACACGCCTGATAGCGTGGAAGCTCATACACGACTTGAATTGGGCATTAATCGAACACGTGGGGAAAAGGGCGGAAGAAAAATACTTTGCACACATCACCCCCACCCAACGCGATTTTTATACCTTCGGCATCGCCATCAAGGAAGGGCAAACCTTCGACGCTCCTTTCTACGGCTGCGACGGCAACATCGCCCACGACATCGACGGATACAAGCGGGTTTTCATTTCCAACATCTACGGCAGGCGGTTGGAAAAACATTTCGGCTGCGGGGACGACATTTCCCAAGACAAACCCCTCCGCCTCACCATACGCGCCATCGGCGGGCTTCCCTTATCGTCCCTGACCGAAGGCGAAAGGGAAACAGCGGCAAAGGCCATCGAAGCCGGATACCTTAAAAAGAAAAACGACACGTTCCACCCCCGTATCCTCGTCAGCGAAGCCGACGTGTACTGGTGCGTCACCGACGCCTTCCTTAAGGAAATCGCTCACTTGATTGAACCCATGGCCGACGACATTCACAAAATGATAAAAAAATACCTGCCCAAACACATGGCAGGTGAATACAAACTTTTCAACCAGCAAACCTCTTTGGGTCTGCTGGACGGCATGTATGAAGAATGCATCGAACTCGGCACCATCACCGCTCCCGACAAAACCCCCTCCGCCGAAGGGGTGGTTATGATAGCAGAAAGGAAATAAACGTTAGCCCTTTTCGTAAATTTTACAGCGTTATGTTTATTTATCCGCGTTGGTTTAGCGAAGCGATAAATTCTATAAAATAACTTTCAAACGGTTGTGAACGTTCTTTCTTATTTTCGCAAAGGTATTTGTAAAAATGCGGGGATACAACGTGGGAGCCGCCGTCGTGGTTTTTAAAATATTCATAGGGTTCGATATCCGCACCCAATTTGACGGCAAGGTAAATCCCCAAGGCTTCCACGATGTTTTCCTCGATAAACCCTTCCGCTGTGCCATAACCGGAGTTGGGGGATTGGTTGTCGAACGCTTCCTTGACCCACGGATTGTCAAACAACGCCGTTATATGATCACGCACTTGTTCGCGGTTGTACGGCGGATGAAACATTTCGTGCGTGGCATTTGACAAAATAATATCCAACGAATACCTGATGTCGGTAAGAAGGTTGTTACCGCATAGTTTGATCCCTAACGGGTCCGTAAACGCGCATAAATATATGGTGCAATCGGAATTATCAATATCACCGAAGGGCTGCAGGGCTTCATCTATATTAAACGCCGCCAAACGATCGTTAATTTCGGCGCATTTTTCCCGTATCTTCGGCAACCAATTTTGTTCCCAATATTGTCGGAAGCCTTTTTCTTCGAGTTCGGATATAAGGGGAATAATCGTATGCTTAAACCGTGAAAATTGTTCCTCAAATTCTTCCTTATCAAAAGCGTATGGCGTTTTATTCATAGATTTTTCAATTTCATCAAAACTGCCTAACATTTCCGCAAGGTTCCTGTTGTTAAAATCATCAAGCGAAGATACGAAAAGCGTAACGGTCGGCGAAAGCATGGAATTCTCTTGTTTGTCAGCCAACTCTCGCATCTTTGTTTTTATCTCTTCGCTTAATTGGGGATACCAAGCGTCAAAGACTTCTTTATGTCTGTCCGTATAATAACTGTCCGCGGTAAGTGTGTTGAGTAAGCAGAGCATGTCCATGTTATAACTTATACCTGTTTTTAATTTCATCTTATCTACCCTCCGAAAAATGACCCAAACGAATTTTTATTAAATCGATTATAAAATCAAAATTATCGCGGGTCAAATACTCCACACCAAAGCTCGTCCCGCCGCCGCACGAATAAAATATTTTATTAAACATTACTTTGGGGTGGCCGCGCGGGGGAGGCGCATATAAACAACCACATTCGCGGCAACGCTTGAAATGCTTGATGCAAAAGGTCTTCATGCCGTCGGCGTTGGGCAGGGTGTTAACTGCGCTTTCGAAGGCTTCGCGGTTTTCCGTATTCTTTTCGGGGCCGAAGTTCGGCCGTATGTTGGGCCAATGGAAGCTCCATGTTTTATCGATACAGACGGTGACTAAGTTGTTCGCATTCCCGGCTTTGTTGATATCCAAATGCTCTTTTCTTCCGTCATATCTGACAACCGTTTTGTCCTTGGATTTCCATTCCACCCGATTTAGTTTGCATTCCCGTTTTAGATTAAAGCCCGCGAGGAACGCATCCAAACGAATGATTTCCTCTTTATTCGCATCGTCAAGGGAGTACAGCGTTTCTTCGAAGGTGCATTTATAATCCGGCGCAAGCACGCGGAAATCAAGGTAATGGCACGCCTCGCTTAACGCTTTTGTTTTGTTTGCCTTTTGGTTCAAATCAACGCCTTTTAACAACTTTAACGCTTGGAACAGGTTGGGGTATTTTGTGTTCGTTATCACACAGCCGTCGTTATCCGGGGTGATTACGAAAGACAAGCGCTCCATAAGCTGCGTGAATTTTTCCTTGTCGTAATTGTGGTGCTTTTTCAATAGGCTTAACAGCTTCTTGTATCCGTCCTTTGAAAAACAGACGCTTTGGTCCATTAAAACGTTATTTTCCGATGAAATTTTACTGCACAAAAAACGGAAAAAATACAGGCGGCTTTCGGTCCGCTTAAAGAACTCCAATGCCGCCTTATCCTCTTTGTTTATGGCTAATATAATCGCCTTGCTCCACGTCCTGCCGGATAAATACCCCTCGGTATCGATCGGGTCCAAGCCGTATACTGCCGGGTGGTAATACACATCTTCGTATCCGTTCAATATAAGGTTATATAAATCCACACAAGCCGCTTTTACCGCTTTGTCATCTATTTTGGAAAGGCTAATATCGAGCGGAAACAACAACCTCCCCGCGTTCCATATGGCTCGATGGATGATGAACGGAAACACCGTTTCGTTTTTTGAAAAAATCATGAAGGCTCCCTTTAAAACATCGTTTGGCACTATTTCTTCATTTGTAATTATATCACATGATTTAAATAACGCCATCTTATTGCCGACGGCGTTATATTATGTTATCTTACATATGAGGTGATGGTTATGACGGTTGTTAAATCAAACGTTAACGTAAAAATTGATAAAACGGTAAAAGAACGCGCCACACAATTGCTTGCCCATATGGGCATTGACCAAACAACGGCTATCGATATGTTCTTCCGCCAAATCATCGCCGAAAAGCGGCTCCCCTTTCAACCGACGGTTGTAGCGGCAACGGACACGGCGTTAATCGCATTGCTTGAAAGCAACAAAGCAAATGAATATACATTGGATACGGATAATAACGGAACGCTCCGCATAGATAAAAACCTCCACGCCGACTTGTACGATTGGGCGGTCAACGGATAATGTCCCCGTTTGATATATTTATCGCATATATTTCATGGGGCGACGGCGGCAAGCACCGCCCGGTATTGGTATATGCGTTGGACGACGCCTACGTTCGGTTGTACCCCATAACTTCGCGTTATGACAATAAAAGCGAAGCGGTAAGAACGAAATATTTCGCAATTAACGACCTTGCGTGTGCGGGTCTTTTCAAAACGTCCTACATTGATACGGGGACGCGTTTAAAGCAATCGGCAAACATCCTACATAATATCAAGCCGATCGGTAAACTTTCCGAGGGCGATAAACAACGGTTGATTCAATTCTTGCAAAACAATAAAAAATAAACAAGGCGTGGCGTTGTACGAATTGCTCGAAGAAAGCAAGACGAAGCGGCGACACAAAACGCAACCCCCTTCCGACGCCGCCGAGCCGGTGGACTTCCACCCCACCCGCGGTACACAAAAAAGGAAATAAACGGTATAATCAAACGATTTTGTGACAAGGAGGGTACAACCTATTGGATAAGACAATGATTTCGTATTACGATCTGGATTGCAACGGCACGCTTAAATTCTCCGCGTTTTTGCGGATGGTGCATATCGCCGCCGACATCAACGCGACGGAGCTGGGCGTGGGCTTCGCGCAGCTTGCCCCGCTGGGCATGAGCTTCGTGCTTCAGCGCTTCAGCGCCCATGTATATGAAGCACTCCCCGCTTACGGCGAAGAGGTGCAAATCCGTACATGGCCCGCTTCCGTTGAACGCGGCACCTTCATCCGCAAGGGTAAAATGTTGGACAAAAAAGGCCGCAAGCGCTTGGAATGGGCAAGCCTGTGGCTTTTGTTTGATTTAAACGAACGGAAGATTTTACGGCCTTCCGCTTTACCCGTGGATTTTTCCGCTATGGGGTTGGGCGACGAAGGCGTTTCAACCACGCCGGAGAAAATCGACATACCCGCCGATTGGCCCGAATGGGGGCAACCGCATAACGCGTACACGCACACGGTACGCTACGCCGACGTGGACACCAACATGCATATGAATAACGCCGTCTACGGCGATTTGGTCGGTAATGCGGCCAACGGATCCGAATGGCGGGCTTTTCATATCAACTACCTCGCCGAAACGCGGTTAAATGAAAAAATCGCCGTTACCTCCCGTAAGGGAAGCAACGGTGAAATCCTGATCGTCGGTGAAAACGAAAACCGCCGTCCCTTCGCGGCGCGTGTGGTTTATCAAGCGATATAAAACGATCCGTTTATTATTGCCATAAAACGGTTGAATTAAACGTAATAATGATATATATTTCATATAAAATCTATGCATAATAAGAGAGGGAAATTATGGAGAGAAAAACAATTGCCGTGGTTGACGACCAACCGTTTATTTGCGATTTGGTAAAAAAACTGTTGGGTTCCGATTATGAAGTGCATACCTTTATGAATGGTAAAAGCATGGTTGACTTCGCAGCAAACAAACAGATCGATTTGTTTTTATTGGATTACGACATGCCCGAAATGACGGGGTATGAGGTGTTGCTTGCCTTGCGGACCGGTAAGCATAACGCAAAGACACCTGCAATATTCCTTACAGCTGAAACCAACGAACGCATGAAAAAGGAAATGCTGGGACGCGGTGCCAACGATTACCTGAACAAACCCATCAACTCAACCGAGTTGCGCCAATGCGTAAAAAAATATTTATCATCCGTGGGGGGATAAAAAATGCGCAAACTGATTACCGAAAAGATTGAACTGTGTGTTTCTTGCAACCGTTGTATACGGGCGTGTCCCGCGGACGGCGCGAATACCGCGGCCATACAAAGCGACGGCAGTATCGTGGTTCATGTCAACTATGAACGTTGTATCTCGTGCGGATCGTGTATTAACGCTTGCCACCATGGCGCGAGGGATTATGAAGACGATACGATTACCTTCCTGAGGGATTTGGAACGGGGCGCCTCAATTTCCTTGATTGTGGCCCCTGCCAACCGTATCAGCGGAATGGGCGGCCGTTTACTTACTTGGCTTAAGCATAAAGGCGTGCGCAAAATTTATGACGTTTCCCTTGGGGCCGATATCTGCACATGGGCACATATCCGCACGATCGAAAATGAAAAACCCCAATCGGTGATTACGCAACCCTGCCCGGCCGTCGTGAACTACATCCAAATCTTCGAACACGGATTGTTGAAATACCTGTCACCCGTACATAGCCCCATGCTGTGCACGGCGATTTATATGAACCAATACGAAAGGATCAGTGACAGCATCGCGGCTATTTCTCCTTGCATCGCCAAGACCCATGAGTTTGACGCGACCCGATTGGTCAAATACAACGTAACACTCAAAAAGCTGTACGACTACGTGCGGGAAAACAATATCCATCTTCCTATGGAGGAGACCCCCTTCGACCATATGGAATCAGCTTACGGGCGCTTGTATTCCATGCCGGGCGGCCTGAAGGAAAACATGCAGAATTATTTCGGTAAAACGCTGAGGGTGGACCAAGCCGAAGGTCCGGATATCGTATACGACGCGCTCAAAGCGTTCGCCAACGAAAGCACGGACTGCTTACCTACGGTGTTTGACGTATTAAACTGCGCTGAGGGTTGCAATTTGGGGACAGGCATTGAACATGCGTGCTCCCGTTTTAGGGCAAACCACATCATGGACGGTAATCGGAAGGAAGTGGTGGAAACTTTTGACGCGGACAAGTATAACGAGATGCTTGAGGATTTTGACAGTCGGCTTAACCTCAGCTCTTTCCTGCGCAGGTACACGCCGATAAATATCAAGCGCTTCAACATAAACCAAAACGACATCGATAAATGCTTCGAACGTATGCATAAATATAATGAAGTGGACAAGACCTATGATTGCGGCGCGTGCGGCAGGAACACCTGCTTGGAAATGGTAATGAACATCATCCGAGGATTTGATATACCGGAAAACTGTATCAAGATGCTTCACGACATCGTAACCGAAAAGCAAAAAACCGTATTGGATATCGCCACTTCCAACTTAGAGAGTATGGACCTGCTTACCAGCGACATCGGCGAAATCATCAACAAATCCGCTTCTATTTCCGAGCGGGTCAGCACCCTCAACGAAGCGATCTTAAAATATAAAAAAATCGCGTCGGATATCGTCTCCCTTTCGTCCCATACGAATCTGATATCGTTAAACGCCGCAATCGAAGCGGCACGGGCGGGCGTACACGGGCGGGCGTTTGCCGTAGTGGCGGAAGAAATACGCCAACTCGCCGGCAAGACAAAAAATACGTTGTCGGAATCGGAAGATATTTCCAAGCAAGCGATCAACTCCATCAAATCCATCATGGAAATGACGGGAAGCATATCCTCGGATATCGAAAAGGCGCATATCAGTATCTCCATCGTATACCAGAGCCTTAATAATATCCTGGAGGGTGAAAAATAACCCGTCGGCTAACCGTTGGCGCGTTTTAACAACCAGAGCTCCACGTTATTTAAAAGTTCCAACGCGTCGTTGATAAACGGCGCGTTTTTTTCGTACACGCCGTTATAATCACCGTTTTTCGCCATATCCTCGATGATCTGCGCCTGTTTCGCCAACACCTCCGCGCCGATACATGCGCTGTTCCCTTTAATCGCGTGTATGAGCGTCGCGTAGTCCGACAGGGTTTCCGGGGTCAGTCCGCGCATCTTTTCCACAACGTCGGGTACGTTTTGCAAATAGGATTGGAACGCGTATTCCAGCATTTCCATGCTGTTATCGTACAGGGCAAGCCCCGCGGTAATATTAACGCCGGGCAATTCCCGCCCCGGTTCCTTTTCGTTGATAAACTTGTTGAGCATAATGTCCAGCAAACGCAGGTCTATGGGTTTGCTGAGGAATCCGTCAAAACCTTCGGCCAAAAGGAGTTTATCCTGCCCCGCTATGGCGTTTGCCGTGAATGCGATGATTTTGCCGCGATATCCCAGCTCGCGAATACGCTTAGCTGCCTCTGTGCCGTTCATTATGGGCATCATTTGGTCCATAAAAATGATATCGTATGCGTTTCCGCTTTTAACATATTCGATCGCTTCATAACCGCTTATCGCCGTATCGACTTTTAATTCATACGGCTTAAGCAGCATACTCGTCACGTGCAGGTTCATGGAGGAATCGTCCACGAGTAATATGTGGCCGTTTGGCATGATCGTCCTCGGGGTTGACCTCCTTTCCCGATATAGTGAGGTAGTTTGACGGAATTGGAAGGTACGCAGCTTGTGCGCAACATCTTCGCCGATTACGGCGGTGTCGGGAACGGTACCCTGAGGCAAACGCACGATAAACGACGTGCCCTCGCCAACCTCGCTGTCAACGTCCATCATACCGTTCATCAAACCGATCAAATGGTTGGTAATGGAGAGTCCGAGACCCGTTCCCTTTATGACGGCATCCTCATGGAAGCGCGTATACATGGTAAACAACATACCGAGCTGTTCCCTTGTCATGCCGTGCCCGGTATCCTTTATACATAAAATCAATGCCGTATCGCCCGTAATCGAGTCCCGCTCGGTAAAGACGGTGAAGGTCACCTTGCCCGAATCGGTATACTTAAACGCGTTGGAAAGCAGGTTGTTTAGTATCTGCTTGATGCGGAGCTCGTCGCCGATCAACTTCGACGGAATGTTGGCGTCTACGTCCAATTCGAAGCGGATATCCTTGCCTTCGATACGGAGCATGTTTAATTGGACGCTGTCGTGGATCATGTTTGCCGTGTCGTACGGTCCGGGGTTGATTTCCATTTTTCCTTCTTCTATTTTCGACAAATCCAATATATCGTTAATGATATGCAAAAGCATTTCGCAGGAGATAAACATTTTATCCAGTTCATCCTGTGCGTCCGGGGGGATTTCCTTATTGCGCCTTAATATTTCGGTAATGCCCATAACGGCGTTCATCGGCGTACGGATTTCATGGCTCATATTAGCGAGGAACCTGCTTTTATGTTGGCTTGCTTCGGTTGCCTGTATTTTTTCCGCGGTAATTTCGCCGGCGTTGGAAATCATTTGGTTAAACGCTTCCGTCAGTTTATAAACGATGATCACACCCACGACCAATAACAGGGCACCCGCGATGATCACGAGTATGACCGTCAAACGCATAGCCGTGCTTCCGGCCGAATACGATTTACTTTGGATATATGATTCGATAAACGAAGCCGGCGCGATGACTTCGTCGACATCCATGATAATAACGACACTCCACGGCAATGCTTGCAGGTGTTCGTGAATAATGATACGTTCCACGCCTCCGATCGAAAGGCGCTCGATACCGGATGTCCTTTCGATTATCCTTTCGGCGATCTCCGGAGGGTAGAATTCGGTTGCGAATAAATTCTCCCATACGATGCTTCCGTTGATATCGCGCCTCGGCCTGCCGGAGAATAAGACGTCCGCGTATTCGTTGACCATAAGGACGTGGCCCGTTTCACCGATTTCCGTGGAGATAAGGACGGCGCCCAAATTATCCAGCATAATATTCATGCCCACCACGCCGGCTATGTTCCCATTTTCGTCATGATAGGGTTTTGTGCAGGAAATGGCATACATGCCACGGGTAAGATCCACGAATACGGGCGACCAAACGATATCATCCTGTTCAACCGCGAGTATGTACCACGGACGGGTCCTGGGTTCAAAAACATGGGTTTTCATATGGGAATCCCTGTCTACGGATATGGATATACCCGTTTCCGAACCTAAATAAACCGTCCTTGCGATATCGCTGTGGGTATAGATCGGGATTAAAATATCCTCGATATTTGCCATCAACATCAGTTCATCAAGGGTATCCGCTTCCGTCACATCCGCGGGAAGCCTTAGTTGGGAAACGATAACACCTTCGTTTGCCGGATCGGGGAAGTGTATATGCCTTTTTAAGAATCCTTCGGGCGCGGATTTGATTGTGGTCGCCACTTGGGATGCCATGGACACATACCCCATCACGCTTGACAATTTCTTATCAACCAAATTGGCTTTGTTGTGCGCCAAAAGCGAGAGGTGGTATTCAGCTTGGTTTGTGAATTGTTGGTTGCTTTCGTCCGACAGGGTTTCGCTCAAATCATGGATGATACCCATCGCGTTGTTGATAACGATCGCCAAACCGACCCCCATAACCGAAATTACGGTCATGACAAGGATGATTACGGTTTTGGTTGTTTGCATCCTTAATTTGTGTAAAATCGCATTGTCCAACGCTATCCCTCTCCCCCAAACGAATTACGCGTATCGTTAAACAGCCGTTCCCTTACGGCGCGGTTGGTTTATACGAACTCTTAAGCCCTACCGTGCGGTTAAATACGGGTTTCCCGTTTTCGGAATCCTTTATATCCAAGCAAAAATACCCTTGCCGCATAAATTGGAAACGGTCTTCTTCCTTGGCGTTGGCTAGCGACGGTTCGGCCAAGGCGTTTTCCATAATGACGATTGATTCCGGGTTCATGACAAAACCCGCTTCCGTTCCGGGTGCGTCCGATACGAGCGTGTCGTATAAACGGGCGGTGATCGGCAACGCCTCCGCCGCGCTTACCCAGTGCAGCACGCCCTTAACCTTGCGGGTTTCCATACCTTCGGTCGCCGCGGTACCGCTCTTCGTGGTTGGGTCGTAGGTGCATCGTACGGCCGTGATATTCCCGTCCCCGTCCTTTTCCACACCCGTACACAGTACGATATACGCGCCCTTCAAACGCACTTCCTTGCCCGGCGCCAATCGGAAGAACTTTTTCTCGGGTTCCTCCATAAAATCCGAACGTTCTATATATATGTCCCTTGAAAAAGGAACATTTCGGCAGCCTTCTTCGGGATTATCCAAGCTGTACGGGATATCAAGTATTTCTGTCTGCTCTTCGGGGTAATTTTCGATGATGACCTTCAACGGGTCGAGCACGGCCATCACAACCTTGCAAAGCGGCTTTAAGTGTTCGCGTACATAGTGCTCCATCAGGCCGAAATCCACCGTACTCTGCGCCTTGGCCACGCCCGTTTGCCCCAAAAATTCCCTGATAGCCGACGCGGGGTAGCCCCTGCGCTTCATGCCGCTGATGGTTACCAGACGGGGGTCGTCCCAGCCGCTGATCTTCCCTTCGGTCACCAGCTTACGGATGTGCCGCTTACCCATGACCGTATTCGTCACGGATAAGGATGCGAATTCCATTTGCCGCGGCTTGACGGTAAAGCGGTCCAGATTGTTTACGTACCATTCATATATGGGCCGATGGTCCTCAAATTCCACGTTGCACAACGAATGTGTAATCCCTTCGATGGCGTCTTCCAACGGGTGCGCGTAGTCATACATGGGGTAAATGCACCATGTATCGCCCGTGTTCGAATGCGTTTTACGGGTGATTCGGTACATTACCGGATCGCGCAGGTTTAAATTGGGGGAAGCCATGTCGATTTTCGCCCGCAGGGTTTTGGAACCGTCAGGGAATTCGCCGTCCTTCATACGGGCGAACAAATCGAGGTTTTCCTCCACGGAACGGTTGCGGTACGGGCTTTCCGTCCCCGCCTTGTCGATCCCGCCGAAGGAGGCGCGGATTTCCTCCGCGCTCATATCGCATACGAAGGCCAAACCTTTCTTAATCAAATCCACCGCGCAATCATAAAACGTATCGAAATAATCGGAGGCAAACAGCACATCGCCGTCCCATTCGTACCCCAGCCAGCGGATTTCGTCTTGGATGGCCTGCACGAATTCGGCTTCTTCCTTTACGGGGTTGGTGTCGTCCATACGCAGGTTGCATTTGCCGCCGTATATCTTGGCCAACTCAAAATTGATATACACCGCCTTGGCATTGCCGATATGAAGAAAGCCCCCCGGCTCGGGCGGGAAGCGTGTACGCAAGTCGCTTGTGCGCCCCGCCAAATCCCCCCGGATAGCGGTATGGATAAAAGCGCCCGTATTTAGTAGAATGTGACCGTTATCTTCGTGTGTCATCATTACCTCCATGGTATGGGAATGCCACATTTATACAGTAAAAGCGCGCCGTATACAAGGTGTGCGGAGGGGACGGGTATGCTGCACCCATACGACGGGAAGGATTTCGAGGATTGCGTGGAGTTGTTTATCGCGGCTTTTTCCGCGCCGCCGCTTAATTATCGGTTCACAACCCGCGGGAAAACCCGACGGTACTTAAGCGATATCACCCATATGCCGGGGTTTATCGGTTTTGTTTATAAAATCGGGGGGAAACCCGCCGCTTTTTGCTTCGGTGTTACCGACGATTATTTCCATGACCCGCAATACGACATAAAAGAATTCGCCGTCCGCCCCGACCTGCACGGCAAAGGTACGGGTTCCGCTTTCCTGTCCGCAATCGAATCCCATTTATCAAAAAACGGCGTCATCGCCGTTTCCTTGCAAACGTCCCGTTTAATCCCCGCTTGCGGCTTCTACAAAAAAAACGGCTTCGTCGAAAATGACGAAACCGTTACCCTATCGAAGTCATTAGGCTAGCTCGCGTTCGCGTTTGGGTTCGACCGCGCCAGCTTCATCGCTTCTTTCCACGTATCGCGGAAGAAACGGAACATACCGAGCACTTCATTTAGTATAACCGCGTCTTTTTTAAAGTTGGCCTCTACCAGCTTACGGAACATATAATCGTACAGGCTGTTAAATTCCTTTGATATAGGGTACTTGTGGTCGAGCGTAATTTGGAACTCGCGCACGATATCCTGTACACGCAGTATCAATTCGTTGGCCTTGCCGATGTCCTTTTTTTCGATAGCCATCAAAGCCTGATTGCAAAACTTGATCCCACCCTCATATAACATAAGGGTCAATTCCTCTTTCGAAGCGGACATGATCGCGTCGTCCTGCATTTTTGTGTACGGATTTATTTTTACCATGTGTCCGTCGTCCTTTCCCTAACCCTTTTTGTCCAAAATGAGTCCCGCCATTTCCATCAGGCTTGCATGGGCGTCCAGGACCCTTTCCGGAGGGATTTCCCTGATGACCTCGCGCGTTTCGGAATTGTAGACCTTCACCATAACGCGGTTGGTGGCTTCGTGCAGGTTGATGCTCATGTGCCTCGCGTAGGTCGCAAGGGATTTGTTGAGCTCGGCGACGGCCCGCTCCAGCTTTACTTCGCTGCGCTCGATCGCACGCGTCAATTCCGCTTCGTCTATCGACGGCACCGATTCCTGTTCCACGGGCACCGTTTCCGTGGTTACGGATACGGGCGGCGGCGGCGCGGGATATGCTACCCGGTTAACATCCATATTAATCTTCCTCCTTTTTAATGGGATTATTTTTTGGTGTCAACATACCGGTAATGGTCGTCCGCCGCGCCCGTGTTATAGGCATCGCTTACATGGCGGGCCGTTTTCGCTTCCTTGATGGAGTATCTCATGTTGTCGTGTATACGTTTTATATGGATTTGATTTCGTTTATCCAATTCGCCGATTTCGGTTATGCGCTTCATGATGTCGGCGAACTCGGGGGTTGCGCGGGCTTCGTCGTTTAATTCCCCGCGCAGCTCGGTCATTTCCGAAATCAATATCTCTCGCTCTTCGACCAAATCCGCGAAGGCTTCCGCTTCATCCCGTTCGTTTTCCTTTTTCCCGGAGAAGCATAATTCATCCGTTAATCGGTATATTTCGTCGAGCAGTTCACGGGCACGTTCCAATACGGGGTAATGGTCCATTATTGGTTACCGAACATCCATAACGAATCCATTTGCTGTTGTGACCGCGCCATCGCAATCTCCACCCGCGAGAACATGGCGTAAAGGTTATTTTCGCGCCGTATCAGCCATTGGGTCATATTTTCCATACGCCTGTCATATTCCGCCATTTGTCGGTTGAGGCGGTTTTGATGGGAGGCATCGGCGTTGGCGAACCCGGCTATGGCGGTGATGGAGCCGTTCGTACGGCTTATGGCATTGTCGATGATATGGTTGAGGCGTTGCGCCAAACCTTCCTGCGGGATGAGGGCGCTGCGGCCCGCAACGGTGGAGGTGATTCCGCCGGGTACGGAATGGGTGAACAGGTTCATCACGCGATCGGGGTCTTCCTCCAAGGCGCTGCGCAACCTTTCCTCGTCGATGACCAGCCTGCCGTCGCGGTAAATGCTTTCGGTGGTGATGCCGATCTGGTGCAGGAACAGCGTATCGCCGTTTTCCATCCGCACGCCCGCGGTCATCCATTGCCGCATTTGGTTGTGTATGTTGCGCAGGGTAGGGTCGCGGTGCAACAAACCGATACGTGCCTGCTCCTCCCAGCGTTCCACGTCTCTGTCGCTCAGGGCGTTACGCTCCGCGTCCGTTAAGGGTTCGAAAAAGGCGCGTGTATTGGTGCGCGGGCGCGGGGTGGAATGCATTAGGTTGATGCCGTTGATCAAATCGTTGTACGACTGTACAAAGTCGCGTATGGCGTTGAGGGTCTGGGTGGTGTCGCGTGAGACCTCGATGATAAAACGTTCGCCCAATGCTTGGGTCCCGTTTATCGTGACGGCTACGTTGTTGTGCGTAAACGTGTTGCCTTCAAAGTCACGCAGTATCGAAGACGTTCCCCCGTTTTCATAAATACGCACCTGCGCGTTTTTGCCTTGGGCGGACGTATTTTCGTCCCCTTCCGCGTTGAAGCCCAGCGTCTTCGCCAAGAACCCGCCCGCGTCCCGCGTTATCTTGATTTGGGAGCCCATACCGACGGTCTTGGACGTCAATACATAACGGTTGCTTGTGCCGTCGAAGGCCATATTGACGCCGGCCGAAGAGGCATTGATACGGTTCATCACGTCGCGGACGGAATCGTTGGAATAAAGGTTTATGTTAACGTTATTGATCGTCATGCCCGGTGCTTGCGTATATACCGGCTCGTGTACGGAATTATGGACGGCACTCATGTTGTTGAGGTTCGCCGTGGTTGGCGTAAACGAATCGCCCACCGTCACTTCGCCATGTTCGTCGCGTTGTACGTAATGCCAAGCCGGCGATCCCGCGGTACCCATGTTAACCACTTCGAAGCGCGTCCCGACGCTGACGAAGGACATAACGGGTTTGCCGCATTCCGTAAGGGCGGGTACCTGACGGGGTTCCGTCTTTGCGAATACCCATCCGTTTTGGTCATACGACGGCCATTCCTCGGGGACCAGCGCCGAAGGCAGTGGGGTAGCATCCCTGCGGACGACGCCCGACGGTTCGGGGTTTGGCGGCGTTAATCCGAGGAAGGAATCGATTTTAACGTCGTGGTTTACGGCGTTGGTGGTGCCGTTGGCGAAGCCGAGTTGTTCCAGCGCGTTCCTTCTTTCCTGTGCGGTGGGGGTACCCGGTGCGGGTGTGCCCGCGTTGAGGCGTACCGTGTCGGTGGGGTTGTTTACGTAAAGGGAGAACGCACCCTCGTTATACATGATTTCCACCCGTTGCGTAGACGAACCGCCGCCCGTAACGGGTACATTCCCGAAGCGGTCACGCAGTTGCTCGTTTATCGCGGCCGCGACGCTTGTACCGTTGATCAAATGCTCCCCGGTCAGTGTAATGGTATGCGAATTGCCGTTAAGGGTGATGTTAAAGACATAAGCCGCGTTCGCACCCCCGGTATTAAAATCGAGGGCCGCCGGGTCGCTTTTGATGGTCATCACGGCGTTGGTTGCGTTATGGTCAAACCCAAGGAGTTCCAGCGCATCCTTGCGGAGGGGTTGGTCGGCGGTCATCGGCGCGTCGGTGCCTGTGGTCAGGCGTACCGTATCGTTGGGGCTTTGCGTATTCATTTTAAACGATCCCGGTTTGTCGTCCTCACCGGGGGTATAGGTGATAAACGCTTTCGGCTGCGCCGGGGACCCGTTGGCGGCGGGTACGTAACCGAAGCGTGCCAGCAATTGCTTGTTGATTGCGTATGCTACCATTTTGCCGTCGGTTAAATCCAAGTTAACCTCTTCGCCGTTGTATGTGATCACGTCCCCGCCGCTGAGCGTGACGTTGTGCATCGCACCGTTGAACGAAACGTTGAAGTTATATTCCACGTAACCGGGGTCGGATAGGTTGAATTTTTTGATATCCGCGTCCTTGCTTGCCATTTGGTTGGCGGCGTTGACGGTATTGTCGGCGAATCCCAACAGCCCCAGAGCGTTCCTGTGTTCGGGTTTTGCGTCGGTGGCTTCCGAAAACGCGCCGTTGGTAAGACGTATGACGTCGTTGGGATTTTGCGTATGAAACGCTAATTTGCGTTCACCGGGAATTTCCCCGGCTTGGAACGTTACGTACACCGGGGCTTGCGCCGGGGTGGTGCCGGTGGCGGGTATCGGGGGGAAGATTTCCGCCAGGCGCAGGTTGATAGCCGCCATGATACCCATTTCCCTGCCGGAAGGATGGCTAAGATGCGCTTGCGTGATGGCGACGCTGTGTACGTTGCCGTCATTCAGGCTGATATTAAAATGGTAAACCGCGGCTTTATCATCATCCCCCGGTTTCGGGAAGAAGTCGTAGTTATTGATACCGGGGTTGGGGCCGGTTATGGGGTTGAAGTGCGCGTTGAGGACACTGTCCGCGCCAAAACCGAGCAAGGTTAAGGCGTTCCTTCTTTCGGGGATATCGCCGTCGGCGAGGGTAAAATCACCGGCGGTAAGTCGGATAAAATCGCCGGGGCTGGCGGAAGCGAAGACAAGGTTCCCGTCTTCGTCGAATTTGGCCGTTATCCCGAGCTCCGACAATTGCGCGTTGATCGCCGCCGCGATGCCCGCTTGCCTGCCTCCGGTATGATTTAGATGGGTTTGGTTGATGACGACGTTATGCTTGGTGCCGTCGTTAAGGCTCACGTTAAAGTGATAGACCGCGGGGGCTTGGGGGGGATTAAATTGACCGATATCCGCGCCGTCGCCGCTGAGTGGGCTGCCCGCATCGTTTGCGTCGCCGTCGTTAAAACCCATGAACACAAGCGCGTCCTTTTGTGCGGGGGTGGATGCGTTTGCGTCGGCGGTCGTCCCCGCATTAAAGGTCAATATATCGTTGGGGTTATTGGAATGCAGGGTGAAATTGCCGTCGTCGAAGGATATCTCAACCCTTCTTATGATATGTTCGGGCAGGTACGGCGGGGTGTTTACGGGGTCCCACATCGTGCCGAATGCCATAAGCTGCGCGTTGATCGCGGCGACGATGTTGTCCTCATCCAATTGCGTGCCGCTGAGTGTAATCGTTATGGGATTTTGGGTTACTTCGCTCATGTTGTGCGATATGTTAAAGCTGTACGTCGCGGGCATGTGTTGTGCGGGGGCAAATCCGCTCACGTTTGTGTTGAAGCCCGTAAGGCTCCCTGTGACGTTGGCGGTATTGTTCGCGAAGCCGAGCAGATTTAATAAGTCCCTGTGCGCGGGGTCGTTTTCGTTCGCGGGTGAAACCGTACCCGTGGTGAGCCGAACGGCGTCGCCCGGTTTATGGGTCGAAAGGGCGAACCTTCCCGTCACGGGGTTAAACGCCATGGTTACCAATGCTCGGGGCGGGGTGCCGTCATCCATGAATCCATCTAATTGCCGTATTTGTTCGTTAATCGCCGTGGCCATGGTGGTTCCGCTTGTCAAGTCGTTCCCGCTGAGGGAGATATTCTCCGTTTTGCCGTTTAACGTGATATTAAAATTGTATACCGCTCCCCATACCGCGCCGGGTTGCAAGGCGTTTACATTTACGGGGTTGCCGGATACGGTTTTTATCAAGTTGTTCGGGGTTTCCGTAAAACCGAGGAACGCGAGGGCGTTCCTGCGGACCCGCCCGGTTTCGTCATCGGTTGAAGCCGCACCCGCGGTAAGGCGTACGGTATCGCCCGGGGGCAGCGTACGCAGGGTAAAGTCTCCGTTGTTATATTCCATCCATACCCTTGGGTCGCCGTCTTTTGCGGGAAGGGTGCCGTAATGGGTCAGCAATTGCGCGCTTATCGCCTTCGCGATCTCTTTCCCGCAGACCTCCCCGTCCGCGTCAAGCATCTGCGATTTGACCAGCACGATATTGCGGACGGGCTGCTCGTTACCGAGCTGTATGTTGAAGTGGTATTCTTCATTTTCAAAGGTAGGGTTTAAGGCGCTCAGGTCGGCTTTTTTACTTGACGGGATGTTGGTGGTACGTTGCGTTACCGGTCCATTGATGGCCGCGTTTGTAGCCATGTTTTCCACCACGACGTCAAAGCGGCCCGGCGACGCGTTCATACCGGCGCGTACCGAAACGCCGCCTGCGCCGTTTACGCCCGTCACCGACGAACGTATCGTATTAAAGGCCGAGGAGAAGTTATCCCGGCTCCGCACGTTGTTCGGGCGCGTCAAGTCCAACCGATGGCTTTGGAAATGCCTTAGGATGTCGGCGGTCTCAAGGAAGTTTTCCTGCCTCCACGCCAACGTTTGGCGCCGACGGCTAAACCGGTCCATACGCATACTTTCGGCGCGCATCATTTGCTGTACCATGCCTTGCGTATCCATGCCGGAGAACAAACCCGTAAACCTCAATTGGTTGGTGAACATCGAACCCTCCATAAACGTAGGGGAATATATGTAGTGCCTTACGTGGTTATCGGCATTTTCCGCGCGGGGATTTAACACATACGCGGTGTTGGAGTATAATGGGAAAACTTCGGGCCCAACGGTTCCGAAGCTGACAATACGTTGTAAAGGAAAATATTTATATGAATAAAAAAGCCTTAAACACGTTGGAATTTTTTAAGATAACGGAAATGCTGTCCGCACGCGCGGTATCCCCCATGGGGAAGCAGACGGCGAATGAATTGGTACCGATGAATGACCTGAAGGACATAACCGTCGCCCAAGCGGAAACGGCCGCCGCCGCCGGGTTTATCCTGCGTAAGGGGAGTTTGCCGCTGGGTGGGATCGCGGATATACGTAAATCCCTGACGCGTGCGGTAGCGGGCGGCATGTTATATATCGAGGATTTGCTGCACGTGTGCGACTTTTTATATGTATGCGGTAAGGTGATTACCTACGGTAAAGAAAAGGGGGAGCCTACATGCCTCGCCCCTTATTTTGATGCCGTTGAAACCGCCGACGGGGTGGAGCGCGAAATCGGCCGCTGCATCAAATCCCCTACCGAAATCTCCGATAACGCATCTCCTAAGCTGGCGGATATTCGGCGGCACATCCGCCAATCGCACGATAAAATCCGCGACCAATTACAAAGCGTGATCCGCTCGGAGGCCTATAAGAACATGCTGCAAGACCCGATCGTAACCCTGCGCGGCGACCGTTTTTGCGTGCCGGTAAAAGCGGAGCATCGGGGGAGCTTCCCCGGGATGGTACACGACCAATCATCGTCGGGGGCGACGCTTTTTATGGAGCCGCTTTCGGTGGTGCAGCAGAACAATAAAATAAAGGAGCTCCATTTCGACGAAAAACGCGAGGAAGAACGCATTCTCATGAAGCTCTCAGGCTTGGTGGCGAACGAAGCGGAATTGCTTAACGCGAACCTGTCGCAATTGTCGCATCTTGATTTCGTATTCGCCAAGGGAGAGCTTGCGTTGGCCATGAAGGCCGGCGAACCGCGGTTCAACAACGACGGTTACGTACACATCCGCAAAGGTCGCCATCCCCTGCTTAACCCGGACAAGGTCGTCCCGACCGACATTTACTTGGGCAAGGACTTTACGATGCTGCTTATCACGGGCCCCAATACCGGCGGCAAAACCGTAACGCTTAAAACAATCGGCCTGTTTACCTGTATGGGACAGGCGGGGCTGCACATCCCCGCGTTCGACAATTCGGAGTTGGCGGTGTTCGACGAGGTTTTTGCCGATATCGGCGACGAGCAAAGTATCGAGCAGAGCTTAAGCACGTTTTCGTCGCATATGTCAAACATCGTGGGTATACTCGCGCAGATCACGAAAGCGCGCGCCATGAACGCGCTGGTACTGCTCGACGAACTCGGCGCAGGCACCGACCCCACCGAAGGCGCGGCGTTGGCCATCGCGATATTGCAATACTTGCAAAGTTACGGTGTACGCACGGTCATCACCACGCACTACAGCGAGTTGAAGCTGTACGCCCTCTCCACGTCGGGGGTGGAAAACGCGAGCTGCGAATTCGATGTGGAGACCCTCCGCCCCACGTACCGATTGTTGATCGGCATACCGGGTAAGTCGAACGCGTTTGCCATCGCTTCACGCTTGGGTTTGCAAGCGGATATTATCGATGGCGCAAAGGAAGTGCTTTCGCAAAAGGACGTCCGTTTCGAGGATTTGATCACCGATTTGGAAGCCGGCAAAAAACTCGCCATCGTGGAGCAGGAACGCGCCGAAGGCTACCGCCGCGAAGCGGAGAGACTGCGCGCCGACACCGAGCGGCAACAGGAAAAGTTAAATACCCAACGCGAAAAAATCCTCTCCGCCGCCCGCGCGGAAGCGTTGGAAACCGTACGCAAAGCGAAGATGGACGCGGAAAAGTTGATGTCCGAATTACGCAGGAACGTCACGTCCGCCAAGGACCTCGAATCCGCAAGGCAAAACATGCGCGATACCCTCGGAAACATGGAATCGGACATCGCCGCTTCATTGGGTGTCACGGAAAAACCCCACCGCACCCCACCCGCCAACCTGCGCAAGGGGGACAAGGTGCATATCCATTCCCTCAATCAAGAAGGGACGGTCATCGCGTTACCGAATGCTTCAAATGAAGTGATGCTCCAAGCGGGTATTATGCAAATAAAGGTACCCTTGTCCGACCTTTCGCTCGCGGAACCAAGCCAAGGAACCGTTAAATCCAAAATCACCCGCTCCGGCTCCGCTTCGTCATCCGGTTCGCAATTGGGCAAGTCCCGCAGCATCACCACGGAAGTGGATTTACGCGGCATGACCCCCGAGGAAGCCGTGGAAAAGGCCGAAAAATACTTGGACGACGCGTTCCTCTCCAGCCTTTCCAGCGTGTATATCATCCACGGTAAGGGTACGGGCGCGTTACGCAACGCCATCCACATATGGTTAAAAAAACACCCTCACGTTAAGGATTTCCGCTTGGGGAAATACGGTGAGGGTGAAACGGGTGTCACGGTGGTGACGCTCAAATAGCCTTAATTTTTATCGACCCCACCGAGCTTGAAGCCCTAAGCACGTACGGCGAGTTCGGGTTGCCCGTCAACTCGTTGGTTATCGAGCCCATGACGGGCTTTTTTGCGTCGATGCGGATATCCGCGTTTAAGGGGAGATAAATTTTCGCGCTGCCCGCGGCGGTCGAAATGTCGATGTTGCCCGCCACTTCGTGGGCGATGATTTTTACGGAGCCCGCGGCGGTCGAGATATCCGTGTCGCCGCTGAGGCGCCCGATTTCCGCGTTCACGTTACCCGCGGCGGAAGTAAGTGAAAGGCGCCCCGTTTCCCGTGCGGTGATTTTGGCGTTGCCCGCGGCGGTTGAAATCTCCACTTCGTCCGCGCGACCGCTTTGGGAATGGTATACGGTATTACCCGCGGCAGAATTGATACGAATCCGTGCGCCGCGGTGGTTTTCCACGGTTATGTTGCCCGCGGCGGTCTTGAAGTCGAGCTGCCCGTTTATGTCCCCGGCGGTGATATTACCCACCGATGAGCGCGCCTTGATACTCCCCGGGAATTGGGAGGGTACATATATCGTCGTGACCAACGTTGATTTGAAGCCGAAGATTTCAAATTTAAAGAAGGGTGAATTTTCGGCGACGACCAGCGTGCCGTCTTCATCGGCCACGGTAAATTTGTCGTAACGTGACCTGCCGCGGATGATAACGCGGCAATTGCCGTCGTCGGACGGGACGAAGCGAATTTTCGCGTCGCGCATCTTTACATTGATATCCCGAATGCGGGCGAAGGTTTTATCGATTTCGATTTCTTCATTATGTCCCCTGCCGGTAAATTGTTGGGTAAAGTCGTTGAAAGATTGCCCGATGGTTTGCCCGATGCCTTCCAGCACTTGCTCAAAGCCGCCGGAATCGCCGCGCCTTTCGTGCTTCGCTTCGCCGTATTCCTCCAATACCTGCGCCGCGATCGTGCCGGGCTGCCCGAGGTTGCGGCATACTTCCTCCTCGGTCATGCCGCGGGCGATGCCTTCGGTAAAGTGTTCGCTGATGTCGGCGAGGATTTCCTCGCGGATGTGCGCGGGTGCGGGCGCCAGCTCGCGCCTTAATTCACCGATAAATTCCTGTTTTTTCATTGCTGCCTCCATTCACGCGTTCATTTATGAATGCGTTGTTTTCATTTTTAGGATGTTTTCGATGCCATTCACGATGGCGCGCCATTCGGTTATCAGCGTCCGCAGGGTTTCGCGCCCGTAATCGGTGATTTTGTAATACTTGCGCGGCGGCCCTTCGGAGGACTCCTGCAGATACGTGCTGACATAACCTTCGTCCTTGATGCGCTTGAGTAAAGGATAGATCGTACCCTCGGAAATTTCGATTTCCGCGGATATCTTCCCCACCAGTTCGAAGCCGTAGCGGTCGGCGTCCGAAAGCAGGCTCAAAACGCATAACTCCAGCGTGCCTTTTTTGAGTTGGATGCTCAAGGTCCGGCACCTCCTTTCATATTGATAGGTATATATTATCACATGGTATAATCATATGCAAGGTATTGTGTAAAATATTTTTCCAATGTAAAAATGCGGCGCGGAAAAGTTAACCGCGCCGCACCGGATGATATGGAAGCGTTAATTTATCGCTCAGGGGATGGGAACCAACCGCGATAAGGGTTTTGGATTGCGGTGATTTCCTTAAGGACAAACGACAGGACGTTCATGATCTCATGGTATACATTAACCATCTTGTGCGAAACGTTCAGGGTTTCCATGGGGGGGCGTTCCTCGGGTGTAAGGTCGATATATTTGGACGGCTCCATCGGTTCAGTGAAGAAATAATGGGCGTGCACGTCCATAGCCGCCGCGAGCTTAACGAGCGTCGATGCGTATAAGCCCCGCCTGCCTTTTTCGATAGCGTTTATGCCGGCAACGGTCATTCCCAGCTTTTCGGCCAAACCCTCGATGGTTATCCCCTTCGCTTCACGTACCTTACGTATATTTTGGCCGGTGACTACGGCTATGTGTCTTTTTATGAGTTTTGTCCAATCATTCATGTCGGTTCCATCCTTACGGGATAATAAAGCCGGCCGAAACGTAAAGGGCGCGCAGACGACGATGGAAAATCCCATCATCACCTGCGCGCCCGTGTATATTAGCATCTACACGTCCATACAGAACATCCACCGCATACACACTAACAGATGCAACCGCCTTGTGGGAAGTTGAAAAAATCTGTATACTGCGAATGCGCAATGGCGGGGTTTATGCCCCGGTTTGTAGGTGATGGTGTTGATCATCTACACTCTTCATGCGGGGTGCTTCTACACCCAACATGAACCTTGCGTTGTTTGATTGTTACGTTTCTACGCCGCGACCGGCTCGAAAGAAGGATAACACAGTTTGTCAGGCGTTACAATAGTATCATTCCACGCGGTCCTCAACCCCCGGCCCCTACCAGCACCATCATCCACGCGTCGTAGAACTCTTGGCGGAAGTCGCCCAAATCCCTGAACATTTCGCCGCGGGCCAATATTTCGTCGGTCGGCCAGTAGATTTGCGATTCGCGCCAATCATCGGGCAGCATTTCGAGCGCAGCGGTGTTGGTGGTGGAGTAGCCGATCCATTCGGCGTTCATGAGGGCGATATCGGGGCGCATCATAAAGTTGATGAATTGTTCGGCTTCTGCTTGTCGGCGGGACGTAACGGGGATAACCATCGCGTCCACGAAGAACTGCGTCCCCTCGATGGGTACGACGAAGTTCAGGTCTTCGTTTTCGCCCATGGTGTACCACGCGCAGCCGGAGAAGATCGGCGCGAGCGCGGCGCCGTTTGCGATCATGGAATCGCGTATCAGGTCGCCTTGGTAGGCGCGTACCAGCGGCCGCTGGGCGATGAGCAGGTCACGCGCGGCGTGGAGTTGGGTGATGTCGCGCGTGTTGTGCGAATAGCCCAGCAATTTTAACGCTACGCCCAGCGTATCACGCGCGGCGGCGTACATATAGATTTGGCGGGCGTATTGCTCGTTCCATAGGATTTCCCACGAATATACGGGCTCTTGCACCATCGTTGTATTGTACAGGATGCCGAACATCCCCCACATGTACGGCATGGAGTAGCGTCCCTCGGGGTCGTAGGGCAGGTCGAAGAAGTAGTGGTGCAGGTATCGCGCGTTGGGGATGTTATCGAAGTTAAGGGGCGCGAGACGCCCTTCAAGGATGAGCCGCTCGATCATATAATCGGAAGGGAACAGCACGTCGAATTCCGCGCCTTGGTCCACGATGCGGGAATACATGGCTTGGTTGGTGACGAACGTGTCCAAAAAGACGGCGATGCCGGTTTCCTCTTCGAACAGGCGCGGGATATCGGGGTGGTTGTATTCGCCCCAATTAAATACGCGCAGGGTGACTTGGTCGCGGTTGCCGCACGCGGCCATGGTTGCGATGGCGATAACCGCGATCGTGAGGAGTAAAACCTTTTTCATACTTGCTCCATCCTTTCGTATTAAACCTTTATTTTCTTTGCCTGCCGTTGGTCTCTTTTATGGATTATAAACAGCATTGCCAATATCACCAAAAACATAAGCGTGGAGAGCGCGTTGATTTGCGGCTGTACGCCGCGCCGCGCCATCGAGAAGATGAGGATCGACAAATTCTGCACGCCCGCGCCCGTCGTAAAGAAGCTGACCATAAAATCGTCTATCGAAAGCGTAAACGCCAGCATCGCGCCGGTGATAACGCCGGGCCATATTTCGGGCAAAATGACCTGCACGAACGCGCGCAGGGGCGTCGCGCCGAGGTCGAGGGCGGCTTCGTAGAGGTTGGCGTCGATTTGGCGCAGCTTGGGTATAACCGAAAGGATTACATACGGCACGTTAAACATTACGTGGGAAAGCAAAAGCGTGGTAAAGCCCATGCGCCCGATACCCAACGTACGGATTACGAAGAGGTATAAAACCATCAGGCTTAAACCCGTTACGATGTCCGGCATCATGACGGGGATACGGCTGATGCCCATTACCACGGCCTTCGGGCGGCGCTTCATTTTATCGATACCCACGGCAGCAAGCGTCCCGATCGCCGTGGCGATTACCGTGGAGAATACGCCGATCAACAACGTATTGCGTAACGCAAGCGCGATTTGCGGGTCGTTGAAAAGTACGCGGTACCAATCCAGCGTAAAGCCTTCCCAATTGGCGCGCGAGCGGGAGGCGTTAAACGAAAAGACCATCAAAACCAATATGGGCGCGTACAGGAAGAAGAGGATAAGCCCGAGGTAGAGCTTCTTTACGGCTTTGTGCAGGCTCATATGATCGTACTCCTTCCCTGGTTTTCGCCTTTATCGAATAGGGAAAGGATGACCATACTCGCCACCATCAGCAACATCATAATTACGGCGATGGCCGAACCGAAATGCCAATCCCCCACGTTGAGGAACTGCATTTCCACCAAGTTGCCCAGCAGGAAATATTGCTGCCCGCCCAACAGGTTGGAAATAATAAACGTCGCCGCGCCCGGCATAAAAACCATCGTAATACCGGAGATAACCCCCGGCAGGCTGAGCGGGAACACAACACGCATGAATACCGACACACCCCCCGCGCCCAAGTCCTGCGCGGCTTCGATCAAGCGGGGGTCCATCTTCTTAAGCGATGTATAAATAGGAAGGATCATAAACGGCAGGAAGTTATACACCATACCCAGCAGTACGGCGGCATCGGTGTACAGGATGTCGATCATGGGCAGGCCCAAACGGGTCAGGAGCTGGTTAACCAAGCCGTTGCGTTCCAATATCGTAAGCCACGCGTAGGTACGCAGCAAAAAGTTCATCCACATGGGTACGAGCAGCATGAAAAGCAGGACTGACTTTTCGCTGTATTCCTTGCGGGTCATAATGTACGCCACGGGATAACCCAGTAAAAGGCAAATCCCCGTGCTTTGCAACGCCAGCCGGATGCTGCGCAACGCCACGCTTACGAATATCCGCTCACGCAGGGGTTGGTCCATCCCCGGGGTGATGGGCGCAAAGAAACGGCGGAAATGGTCAAATGTAAATACGGTATTACCGTCCGGCCCCGTGGCCGTAACGCTGTAATACACCACCAGCAAAAGCGGCACGACGATAAATATCCCCATCCATAAAATATAGGGATAGGCGAACAGCCGCTTCAACGATCCGACCTCTTCATAACGTGGATTAGATCAGGCGCGATGTCGAGCCCCACTTCCTCGCCCGCGGGGGCTTGTACGGTGGAATGTATCTTCCACAGGAAGCCTTGCGCTTCCACGTGCATTTCGTAGTGTACGCCCTTGAAGATAACCTGCGTGACGCGGCCTTTTACACGCCCTTCGTTCTGCGCGCAAATACGTACGTCCTCGGGGCGCACGACGATATCAACGGCCTCGTTCTGCGAGAAGCCCTTGTCGATACAAACGAACTCCGCGTTCGCAAAGGACACGCGGAAGTCCTCCCGCATGATGCCTTCGAGTATGTTGCTTTCGCCGATAAACCGCGCGACGAAGGCATTTTTCGGTTCATTGTAGATATCCTCGGGTTTGCCGATTTGCAAAATCCGCCCTTCGTTCATGACGGCGATCGTGTCCGACATGGTGAGGGCTTCCTCTTGGTCGTGGGTGACGAAAACGAAGGTAATGCCCAATTCGCGCTGCATGTTCTTAAGCTCGACCTGCATTTCCTTACGCAGTTGCAAGTCCAGCGCGCCCAACGGCTCGTCCAACAAAAGTACCTGCGGTTCGTTTGCCAAGGCGCGCGCGATGGCTACGCGCTGCTGTTGGCCGCCCGAAAGGGACAGGGTACTGCGGCTTTCATACCCCTCGAGGTTAACGAGCCGCAGCATGTCGGCGATTTTTTTATTGATAACCTCACGGGGCTTTTTCTTGATTTTTAAACCGAACGCCACGTTGCCCGCAACGTCCAAATGCGGGAACAGCGCGTACCGCTGGAAGATCGTATTGAGGGGCCTTTTATGCGGCGGCGTATGCAAAATGGACGTGCCGTTAAACAGCACGTCGCCCGTGGTCGGCTGCTCGAAGCCGCCGATAATACGCAGGGTTGTGGTCTTGCCGCAGCCGCTGGGGCCCAGCAACGTAAGGAATTCGTTTTGGTTTATGTACAAATCCACATGGTTAAGCACGGTTTGCTTACCGTAGGTCATGGAAACATCGACAAGGTCAATGATGCGGTTC
>WRDO01000030.1 GCA_009779755.1 Defluviitaleaceae bacterium
CGTCGCGCACGGGAGCATAGCTCAGTTGGGAGAGCGCATGCCTTACAAGCATGATGCCGTTGGTTCAAGTCCATCTGTTCCCATGTAACACCAAACGCCCCACGGGGGTAACTCGTGGGGCGTGCCTGTGGCGGAATAGCTCAGTTGGCGAGAGCACACGGTTCATACCCGTGGGGTCGTGGGTTCAAATCCCTCTTCCGCTAGAAAAGCCCATATTGTCAGCGTTTGTTGATGATGCGGGCTTTTACTTTATCGTGGTTTTAATTCCTCTTCCGCCGGATTTTTCGCTCAAAACGAAGTCTAACATACTGTTGATGCGCCCTAAATTATATGAATTTTCACAATATCATCATTGGGATGTACGTCAAGATGGTCTTTACGGTTGTTATTTTGAAGAAGAATACAGAGAAAAAAACGGAAAGTACGCCGCGTTCTTCATAGAAGCCGATGACAAGTTGGCAGGATTTGTGATGATCGGCGACGGGATTAACGGAGATAAAAAGACGGATTATCAGGTTAACGAGTTATTTGTTATGCATAAATACCGCCGCTTGGGTATTGGAAAGCAAGCGTTATTTAAAATTTTTGACAGTTATAAAGGGACATGGCAGGTGGTTTTCCATCCGGTTAATACAGCGTCCGCTCGTTTTTGGGAGAGGATAGCGGATGAATATACCGGCGGGAAGTATGAGTTGATAAAATCCCACCCCCATGAGGATTATTCCTTCCATGACGGTACGCCGGGGGATGTTATATATTTTAGTAGTATAATATAACCGAAAAAGTAAGCCCGGGGTTAAAACAAAGACCCGGGCCATCTGTCGAGGTATTCGTCGCTTTTACGGTTGCGGTCGTTGAGGTATTGGGGTTCGGCGTGTTGCGTTACTTCTTCCGGCCAGCGAAAGCGGATTTTGTCGGGATTTAAACCGGTATCCGGCATGGTATCACTCCTATAAAATAATAAAGGGCGGTTTCCCGCCCTATAACAAGGATATATGCGATTGTTCGCAATTTTCTGTTCGAAAGTATATGCCTTGCGAAGATAGTATACCCGCTTGGGCGGATAGTATACAGGTATGTGCCGGAATATTTCAGAATATTTTAAACTTATTCAAGTTCTTTAAATCGGCTTCCCCCTGTTCGCCTACCAAGCCTACCAGCAGGTATGCGCCGCTTAGGGGGTCGGGGTGTATTTCCTTTACCAAGCGGAAGTTTTCCACTTCGCCGGTACTCCGCACATGGATGCGGGGGCCGGCGCATTTCATATGGTCATCGCCGATTTTTATCATTTCTTCGTTTACGTAGCTTACGGAAAGGTCCGCTTCGATGATTTCCCTTACCCTGCGCTCCAAGACTTCCAGCTCCGCCGCGCTTACGTTGGGCGGGTTTTCAAACGCCATCACGAAGCCCTTGCGTACATCGGTCGTGGTCCAGGTGCGGGGCATCCCGTATTCCTTCGTAACGACGAGGGTGGTGATGTCCTCGGCGGTGTGTGCCATTTTGCGGTACTTCGCCGAAGGGTACACGATGTCGTAAATGTCCTTGGGCGCGGGGCCGAACACCGTGGGGCGGGCAATCATAATTTCCTCGCCGATTCCCACCAAGATTTCGGCGTTCATATCCAAGTGAGGGTACAGGAGGTCGAAGTGTTCGATAATCAGCCGCCGCTGTTTTACCAAAGCGGTGCGCACGAAGGTCACGATTTCGTGCATTTGGGTAAAGGCGGTTTGGAAGCGCATGTCCATATGGAAGGTTGACGCGTCCTGCATACTGCCGATGGGGTCGCGGATTTGCATGATTTTTGCGGGGTTGATGCCGTCGTCGTCGTTGGAAAGCTCCAGCCCCGGGAACATCCCCTTGATCAGCGACGATTTACCCGAGCCCGCATCCCCGATGATGCCGATAAGCCTGTCCTTGATGCTTAGGTGCCGATGGGAGATTTCTTCGCCCAATATCATAAGACGCTCGTTGCCGCGGGGCGCGAGGTACACCGCGTAAAGCATAAAATCCTGCATGAAGGTCTTTTTTAACATGCGTCCTCCATTTTTACGGAAAACGCCATCAGCGGAACGTGCTGCTGCGCGCCGTACACGTCGGTTTCCCGCAGGTCACCGGAGCATATGGGGCGGACAATGGTGATTTTGATTGCCTTCGCCGGGTCGAAGTGTACGATTTCCATTACATCGCCGTGGGGGATGCCGTACAACGCGGCAAAGGATTCCCTGTTGATCGCTTCGGATTTGATTACGGCCTCGTAAATCGCTTGCGTCTTGAAGATGATGTCGAAGGTCAACTCATACGGACCGGAGTTCTTAGAGCGGATTACGTCCGCGAGGTCGGATAATTGATACATCATATACAGCACCCCAATCGTATATATTCAATCGGGAAAAACTCGCACGGGTTTGCCACTTCCATTAAATGATACACGCAAAAGGCGTACACATCCCCCATCTTTACGTCGGAGGGGGAGAACGGGAATGCCAGATTGCCCGCGGTGGAAATACGCCCGAGGTAGCCGTAGTGCAGCAGGGTTGACCGCGCGAAGGAGCAGATTGTGTTTGCCATTTCTTGCGTGGGGGCTACCGCGTCGATGATGATGGCAAGCTCGGCGGGAGTTGCGCCCGGGACGGCACAATCGGCACCGGTGGGAGGGACTGCGCAATCGGCACTTTCGGGGGAGAGGTTAGAATCGGCACCAGCGGGAAAAGCGTTAATTATACCCACGGAGGAAGCGGCAAATATCCCCGACGTGCCGGGTTTATCGGGTTTACCGTATATCTTGAAATCTAAAGAATAATCATCCATACCCGAAAAATTATCCCGTACCCGTGCCTTAACCGCCGGAGTGATTTCATCGATTTGCGCGATCATCACCGGGTCAGCCGTTGAAGCGAAGGATATCGTACGGCATCCGACTTTTTTTACGCCTTCCAATTTGACCGAATAAACATCCGACGGAAAAAAGCGACTTCCCGTCACGCGGACGCAAATGTCCGTTTCTTGGGTGAAAACCGTTTCCCGCAAGTCCAATATACCCCCGGGCCCGGGCAGGATATAAGGGTTGGTTTTTTCATACAGGGTGTGCGCGGCTACGGACAGCGTTGTACATTTACGTCCGGCGGAAAGGGGCTCCACGCGGAAATAATCACCGCCGAGATAACCGATCATGCAGTCGCTTCCGCTGCCGGGCGTGGCGGCGATGGCGGCGCATTCCAATATCTTGCCCAAGTGGACGGCAAGCCCGCGGTCGTATCCTTCGCGGATGGCTGCCGCCGCGAACACGGCGGGGTCATACGCTCGCCCGGCCAAAACCACTTGCGCGTTTTCATCAAGCGCGCGGATGATGGGTTCAACCCCCATTTGGGCTACGATGTGGGCGGCGGCGTTGACATCCGCTTGCGTTAACTCCGGCGCGGGATGCAAGGGTGAAATGCGTTCTTCTTCCATCGATGAAAGGATAGTCTTTTTATCGATATCACCGGGAATCACCGCCAAGGTAAAGGATAAATTTTGATCGGCGGCGATTTCCTCAATAATTTCCCGGTTCCATTGCAAATGGGGTAAGGCACCGCTCCCCCCCGCCGAACCGATGATCAACGGAATGCCCGCTTCGAGCGCGGCGGGTATCATGACAGCCAAGTCCCGCTTGACGGCGGCGCGGTCGGTGAAGGAAATCCCCGCGCCCAAATAATACGGCCCCGGGTCGGTGGAACCCGCGTCCACGGCGATCACGTCGGGCTTGCGGCGCATCCCCTCTTCCCATGAAGCCATGGGGAAACCGTAACCCAAGATTGCCGTGGGAGAAAGTATCTTTAATTCGCGCATCACAAAGCCCCTTTCGTTAACGCCAATATCCGATTCATTTCATTAAATACGACCATATACCCTTCATCTACACCCATGCCGGGCTTTGCCAATATTTGCACAGGGGAGGTCGCCATGGCTATGTGCGTGCAAACTTGGCCGCTTCGGTCCGTTTCGTTGCAAGTGCCGCCCAGGTACGCACCCATGTTGTTTTGCTTACAATACAACACCGCTTCGATGGAATTATTGATACCCCCGAGATCGGGGGTTTTAATTTGCGCCATGTGTCCGGCTTGGTTGTCGGTGAAGATTTTAATGTCTTCGAGGGTGTTGCACCATTCGTCGGCTACGATTTCCACATCGATGCCGCTTGTTTGCAATTTTCGGACAAGTTCGGCTAACGCCTCCACTTGGGGGTCACGGCTGCCCATATCCACGGGGCCTTCAATACGCAGGGTGAAGGGTTCGGCCATTTTTTGCGCCTTTGCCATGAAGCCAACGATGGCACCGTAATCATGGTCTAAAGCGATTCCCAGTACGCCGTATACGTCGATGTGGAGTACGGGTTTATAACCCGCGTACGGTGATAATCGTACGATGCGGTCGCGCAGCCAGCCGATATATTCCAGCAATTTTTCACCTTTATGCCCCAGCTTGGTTATATTATTGACCAAACCGTGCGGAAGCACCTCTGACCCCTTAAGGATCATCTTATCCACGTTGTTATAACGGTCATCGCCGGATTGGGAGAAGATCGGGATGGGTTTATCGGAAACCGTCAAACCGTATTCCTCTGCGATTACTTGTGCCATTAGCTTACGGTTCGCTTTCGCCACGGCATCCAAACAGGCTTGGGTTACGCCGTAGCGTATGGCGGTGTGGCAGGGACGGCGGTTGTCAATGGCTTGCGCCATTTCCTTAAAAGTGGTTACTTCCTTTTCCTTATATAATGCTTCCGTTTCTTTTAAGATAACCGGGATAAAATCCTTCGCTAAAAATAACGGGTCGCGCCCCCCCGTACCGGAATACTGTACCGCGGCGCAATCACCGTGGGCGATTTGCCCATCCTCGAGGATGAACATAACCGACACGGATTCACCCGCTTGGCGTACTTGGGTAAAGCCCGGGGTTGCGGGTTTTCCGATATAGGCGTTACCGTCGGCGACAGCCGTCGTTTTGATCGCGGCTTGATCGTCGAAGAAGAACCCCGTACGCCCGGGTGCGCAAATAATATCCTTGATTTTCATACGGGCCTCCCCACAAGATTGCCTTTGCCGATGGCGTAGATGTCGTCCACCACCATTTGGAAGGAAACCTTACGTTTTTCATATTGTCCGCGTTCTTCCAGCCTCTTGCGGTGGAAGTCCTTGATGTCTTGGCTAAACGGCATATTTCCGCAGTCCAGCAAGCGCACCGCGCCGTCATTGTCCCGCGCGGGGAGCAGCTTACCCAAGTTATTGCGGCTGGGCGCAAAGGGGATATCCAGCACTCCCGCTTCAAAAGCCCGTACCGTACCGATGGCGAAATCCCCTTCCCCGAGCGCGTAGCTACGCTCCAACAGGGTTCGGGTTTCCTCCATGATCATTTCATATTCCGCCAATACGCGGGTGTCATCCAGCATTGATTGGTCTTTTAACATGGAAACGACCTGCCGTGTGGCCTTTAAACCGGAAGCGTTGGCTTCCTTGGTGGGGATACCCATGGCTTCGTGCGGGGTCTTGACGATGACTTTGGTGGCTTTGGAAAGGGCCGCCGCCGCCGCGCCCCATGATATGACGCCGAATGCCTTCGATTCGTCCTGCGGGAAGCCGCCCATCCATTGGTGTAACACCGTGGTGACGGCGGCATCACCGTAACCGAATTTTTGCAAATATTCCTCCGTTAATGAGCGGAGGCTCTTAATAGCGGCAACATCCTGTACCAAATTGCCGCATTGCCCGTACCCAACGGTGATATCCATCACGCCCTGCTCCGCCGCCAGCAACGCCTCGATGACTGCAACCGCATGTGATACGCATGGCGGCACCAGCGTACCCGTCAGCGGGCCGAAAGGTTCCTTATTGATAATTACCCCCGCTTCGGCGTACATGCCCAACAATCGGTCGGCGTACTGCCAATCGGCGATGCTCTTGGCGAGGGGGTAATTCTTGGAATACGGAATATTATAAGAAATCCCGCCGCCTTCGTAGGAAGTGAATCCCCCCGCGAGGGAAATTTCCGTCAGTAACCGTGCGTCGGGTGTGCCGTGGCGCACCTGCACCGGGGCTTTAAGAGAGGTATTGATATTACGGCAAACCTCCACCCCAAAGTTGACTACAGGGAAGCCGTTGAGCATGGATCGGTTTTCGCGTTTGCTTTCTTCAATACCGGCTTCGGCTTCGGTATAGCGGTTGTGGCGGGTGTAGCTGTCGATGGTGGTGGGCAGGAGGTCGGCTTCACCTTCGGTTTCCAAATAGCTGAGCAGTTCCACCAGTAAGGAAGGCAACGCCACCCCCGCGCGGGGTTGTATCAGCGTAACGCCGTCCTTTTCGGCCTTGGCTAATTTCCCCGCAAAATTTTTATTCGCGGGGTATCGCTTGTGGAACGCGACCGCGTCCTCGAAGCAGACGTCTTTTCCCGTCGGCCATTGGGTAAGGACTTCCTGTTGGATTTCATAGAAGGCGTCTTCGGTGAGTTTTTTGTTTACGGGCTCCATGGTTTACAACTCGCTTTCCAATATTTGCAAGGCTGCTTTTTTATCCGCCCGGGCAAGCAACCCCATGGCGGAGATAATATATTTTTTATCCCATAAAAATTGGGGGGATACGGGTTTTAGTACATTGCCGCGGGTTGGGGATGCCGCGTTTTTAAGGATGCCGGTTGGATCGTTGCCGTAGATAATCGGCCCGCCTATTCCGATGACGTATTTAACGGCGGTCAAATCCTTTCCCAGTTGATAAAAGGATTCCCCGAAGGGGGTGTAGGCGGTTTCGAGGTATCCTGCGTGGCGGGCCGTCGCCATGTCCATGGCGATGCCGGCAAGTGCTTGGTCGATTAGGGCATGGGGGGACCCAAAGGGCGGGATGTATGCGTAATCCGATCGACACGCGGTACGGTAGCCTTCGATGTCGGGTAACTCTGTTTCTATTTGAAACGAAGTAATTTTTTCGATCAGCGTTTCCTGACTGTGGCGCATCCCCAAGTCCCCTTCCACCGTACGCTTTGCGAAGGGTTCGGGTAAGCCTTTTTGGGTGACCCCGGGTAATGTCGGTTTTCCGTTACACATGGAGTATACATCCGTGGTCGCGCCGCCTACGTCCACAGCTAAAATATCACCCATATCTTCCGATAATAATTGCATACATTCGAATACCGCCAAGGGTGTAGGGATGATCGGCATCGTCATTTCGCGGGCCGCTTGCGCCAAGCCCTTTGCTTCGATTATTTTTTCCAAAAACAAGGTATTTATCGCATCCCTTGCGGGGAGGGTATCCAAGGTATTAAAAACAGGCATGACATTCCCGCAAATAACGGCGTGCTTGCCGGATCGGGTTAATATATTCCGCGCTTCTTCGGCCGCGGATTTATTCCCCGCGATGATCACCGCGAAATCGCTTTCTGTTTCCGCCAGTTTATTTGCGTTATGTAGGATTACTTCCTTGTTGCCGCCGTCCGTACCGCCGCTGAGGAGAACCAAATCCGGTTGAATCCCATGGATTTCGTCCTGTTCGGAAGCGGTTAATTCATAGGAAAAGGTCTTTACCACTTTGGCTCCCGCGCTGCATGCCGCCAAAGTCGCCGCTTTTGCCGTTAATGACGGTACCAACCCGACCGCTACCATTTTGAGCCCGCCGTACGCGCTGGATGCCGCCAGCTTATGGGTAAAGGTCAGCTTGCCCGTTTGGGCGAATAATTCCTTAACTGCGGCGTCCAACCCTTCCCGAATATCGGTGCTGATGGTCGTGGGTGACTTCGCCGTACCGAGGATTTCCGGCTTTTCGGTTGAAATGGCAACGACCTTCGTAAAGGTACTGCCGAAGTCCACGGTTAGGATAAAACCCGAATCCCTTCGGGATTCGTCACGGGTATTCATGGTTGTTCGACACCCAAATCCTTGCTGATGTCGGCGATGCCTTTTTCCGGAGCGGTTCCCGGCGGATATGCACGGTTAAAGCCCATTTCGAGGAAGATTTTTTCCACTTCATCGAAATTACGTTTACCCACCACCAGATTGCCCCCCACATACATAGGGATGTCCTTTAGTCCTGCTTCTTCGCATTTTTCCCGCAGTCCGCGGCAGTCCATTTCGCCGTGGCCGTATAATGACGATACGATAATCGCGTCGGCGTTCGTTTCGATGGCGGCTTCAATGTATTCTTCCTGCGAAACCATCACCCCCAAATTAACCACGTTAAACCCCGCCTCCGTAAAGGCATGGGACAGGATTTTAATCCCGATGGCGTGTACGTCCGCGCCGATTACGCCCATTACTACCGTTTTCCCGTTCATCCTACACATCCCATATTGGCAATTATCTGTTTTTAATCCTATAATGACGCAAATAAACGAGATGTCAACCGAACATTCGCGGGGTGTACTATGCAAGAGAATCAACGGTTTTTTACCAACAAAGCGTGTATGTTTTTCCCTTGCCACGATACGGGCGACGAAGCGTCGCATAATTGCCTGTTTTGCTATTGCCCGTTATATCCCTTGGGAAAGGAATGCGGCGGCGATTTTACATGGGCGAAGCATGAGGATATCAAGGTCAAACTGTGCGCGAATTGCGATTTCCCCCACCACGCGGGAAATTACGATGCGGTCATCAATAAACTCACACCCGAAAACCTTACCTTCCCGCGGACGGTCAACGCCGAGCAAATCACCCAAGCCGTGTCCCGCTTATGTATCGAAGCGAACATCCGTTTGCCCGAGGACGTTAAAACCGCGTTGGAAAACGCCCGAAAGCGCGAAGATTCCCCCATCGCCGCGGATATATTGGATAAAATCATCGAAAACCATAAACTGGCCGAAGCGCGAAACATGCCCATTTGCCAAGACACGGGCGTGGTTTGTGTTTTCTTGGAAATCGGCGAAAATGTCCATATCAAAGGCAATATCCAAACCGCCGTCAACGAAGGGGTGCGCCGCGGTTATAAAGAGGGATACCTGCGCAATTCCGTCGTACGCGCGCCCCTTTTTGATCGGGTCAACACAAATGACAACACCCCCGCGATGCTTTACCTCGACCAAGTCCCCGGCGACAAGGTTACGATTACCGTAGTACCCAAGGGCTTCGGCAGCGAAAACATGAGTGCCGTAAAGATGTTAATACCTTCCGACGGATTGGAAGGCGTCGTTGAATTTGTGCTGAAAACCGTCAGGAACGCGGGACCCAACCCCTGCCCCCCGATCATTGTGGGGGTTGGCTTGGGGGGGACGCTGGATAAAGCGGCGTTGCTGGCGAAAAAGGCTCTACTCAGGCCCATCGGCAAACCCGCAAATGATTCGGACTTCGCGCGGTTGGAAGACTCGCTGTTGGAAAAAATCAACGCCTTGGGTATCGGCCCCCAAGGCTTTGGCGGGCGCACCACGGCGTTGGGCGTATCCATTGAACATACAGCCACACACATCGCGGGATTACCTTGCGCCGTTAATCTAAATTGCCACGCCGCCCGCCACACGACAGAGGTGATATAAAATGACCCATCACATTACATTACCCCTTTCAAAAGAAAAAACCGCAGTCCTTAACTGCGGCGATACGGTTTATTTAACGGGAGAGCTGTTCACCGCGCGGGATGCCGCCCACAAACGCCTCACGGAAGCCTTACAGAAGAACGAACCGCTCCCCATTCCCATCAAGGACGCGACTTTTTATTATGTAGGCCCTACCCCCGCCAAGCCCGGTCAAACCATCGGTTCGGCGGGGCCCACCACATCAAGTCGCATGGACGCATACACCCCGCAATTATTGGGCGTAGGCTTGCGGGGGATGATCGGCAAGGGTAAACGTTCCCCGTCGGTCATTAAAGCGATAAAGGAAACGGGAGCGGTTTATTTGGGTGCCATCGGCGGAGCGGGCGCATTGTTGGCGAGCCGCATTACAGGATACGAAGTGGTGGCTTACCGCGACCTCGGTACGGAGGCGATACATCGGTTAACGGTGGAGGATTTCCCTACGGTGGTCGTTATCGATTCGAAGGGAAACGATTTATACGAAGCCGATCGCACGGGCAGCGACGTTGCTGTTCCCGTTCCATACGGCCACGACGATAACGGTACGGTTATGTCTTGTGGTTGAATCACCGATTATGTCCGCATCGGCGTCCGGTGCGCAGGGGGAACGGAAGATATAACCCCCTTCCCCGTCAATGAGCCATACGGTAAAGGAAACGCCGTCGCGTTCGGAGGCGTACGCGTGCGCAACGGTTTCCGCGCGGGTTAGAGCCGTTGAAGGCACACCTGTTTCCAATTCCCCGCGGACGGCCAACATCAGGTTTTGCGCGTGGAGGTGCGCTTGGTATCCGTCATGGGCATAAGCCATGTTTCGGCCCGATTGGTAGACTGTGGGCAATATCGCCGCCAGTGCAATCGCAAACAAAGCAACTGCGATAAGGACTTCTATGTAAGAATAACCGCTTGTTTTCACGGCTCAACGCCAAGGCGCAGGGTATAGCGTATGCGTCCGTTCTCCAATCGGTTAAGCTGCCCCAGTAAAACCGTTTGGAATTTATTTGTCTCCCGTAAAAGACTTTGATGTGTACCGATGTCGGATAAGTGATCGGCATACGCGACCAATGTTATAACCGCCCCCGAATAATCGACCGTTGCGAGCCGTACGCCATCCGGTATATTTTCGATGACTGTTGCTAACCGGTCGGAATCAAAATTGCCGTCTATATCCAAAAACATCTCCCGCGCTTCGCGTGCGGCTTCCGCTTCCATAAGGGGTACGAAGTCCGTTTCCGCAATTTGCCCCGCGAGACGGGCGGTGTGCTCCCGTGCTTTATTTTCGGTTGCGCGTATGGATAAAACCGCGCCGCCCAACAATAAAAGTACGGCAACCTGCGCCGCGACCAAGATATGTATCATCCGTCTGCGTTGCTTGCGTTGCCGTATCCATGGGGGTAAAAGGTTAATCCTTCGCATTCCTTCTGGGGTCTTTGCCCCAATCCGATTTCGTATATTGTTTTCCGCGGGCGATGGCGAAGCTGTCGTCGGGTATGGATTCGTATATCGTGGAACCTGCGGCGATGTATCCCCACTCCCCTACTTCCACGGGAGCGATCAGGTTAACGTTGCTGCCTATGAAGGCGTTATCGTTGATAATTGTGCGGGATTTCGTTTTACCGTCGTAATTGGCGGTGATTACCCCGCACCCGATGTTGACGTTGCACCCGACGGTCGCATCGCCGATGTAAGCGAGGTGCGCCGCGTTGGTATCATCGCCCACACGGGACTTTTTAATCTCCACAAAGCTGCCGATGCGGCAACGCTTGCCGATTACCGCGTTTCCCCGTAAATAAGCGAAGGGTCCGACGTTCGTATCCGCACCAACCTCCGCGTCCGTCAATACGCTGTAGGAATGGATTTTTGCGTTGGGGCCGACATGTACGTCCTTAAGGTGCGCACCCGGGCCGATATACGCGCCCGCTTCGATTACACACGCGCCTTCCAACACCGCGTTCGGGTAAATCGTGACGCCTTTTGCGATTTCCACGGTTTCGTCTATGTACGTTGCGGCGGGGTCAACCATTCGTACGCCGTTTTCTATGTGGCGGGCGTTCGTTTCGTTCATGTATTACCTCCGTAATATATGGGTTATACCATGATATACCCGATTGCTTCCTAAATGCAAGTGTGATATAAACAATCGATTTGTAAAATTTTGTTTATAAAGGAAGGTAAACCATGTACACACGCATCAAGGATTTACACAAATCAACATCGGATTATTTGGGTAAGGATATAAAAATAGGCGGATGGATACGTACGCTGCGCGACGGTAAAAATGTGGGCTTTATCGAATTAAACGACGGCAGCTTCTTTAGGTCCGTGCAGGTTGTATTTGAAGATGATTTGGACGAAAGCGGTATGCCCTTCAACGACGTGGTTAAATTGGGCGTGGGTGCGTGTGTTACGGTTATCGGCCAAGCAGCGGAAAGCCCCGGCGCAAAACAACCCTTTGAAATAAAAGCAAAAACCGTTCTGTTGGAGGGCTCATGCCCCTCCGATTATCCCTTGCAAAAGAAACGCCACGGCTTTGAGTTCCTGCGGACGATCGCGCACTTGCGCCCCCGCACTAATACGTACGCGGCGGTGTTCCGCGTGCGGTCGTTGGCGAGCTTCGCCGTGCATGAGTTCTTCCACAAACGCGGCTTCGTGCATGTACACACGCCGATCATCACGGGTAATGACGGCGAAGGGCACGGTGAAATGTTCGGCGTTACGCCCGACGATTTCTTCGGCAAGCAAGCTATGTTGGCGGTTACGGGGCAGCTCCATGTCGAGCCGTTTTGCCTGTCTATGCGTGATGTTTATACCTTCGGGCCGACGTTCCGCGCGGAGCATTCCAACACGACCACCCATGCGGCCGAATTTTGGATGATCGAACCGGAGCTTGCCTTCGCCGACTTAAACGACAACTTGGAAAACGCCGAAGCCATGCTCAAACATGTCATCCGCTTTGTGCTGGAGAACGCGCCGGAGGAAATGGCTTTCTTCGAGCAATGGATAGAACCGGGATTGATCGCACGCTTGCAATCGTTGGTTGATTCGACCTTCGCCCGCTGCACTTATACCGAAGGTATCGCCCACCTTGAAAAATCGGGCAAAAAGTTCGAATTCCCCTTCGGTTGGGGTATGGATTTAAAAACCGAGCACGAGCGTTATATTTGCGAGGAAGTATATAAGGGGCCCGTTTTCCTCACCGATTACCCGCGCGACTTCAAAGCGTTTTACATGCGCCTTAACGACGACAGGAAAACCGTGGCTTGCGCCGACCTCCTCGTACCCGGCATCGGCGAGCTCATCGGCGGCAGCCAACGCGAGGAGCGTATCGAAGAACTGCACGATAACCTTGCCTTCTTGGGCCTTAACCCCGAGGATTATGATTGGTACATCGACTTGCGCCGTTTCGGCGGGGTTAGGCATTCGGGTTACGGTATGGGTTTCGAACGTTTCCTTATGTATGTCACCGGCATGAAAAACATCCGCGACGTAATCCCCTACCCCCGCACGGTAGATCATTTGAGTTATTAATAACGGAGGCTCGCATGAAGGCGATAATAAAGACCACCGCAACGCCGGGGGGGTTGGAGCTTGCCGATGTTCCCACCCCCGAAACAGGCGGCTATGAGGTTTTGATTAAAATAAAAAAGACCGCGATCTGCGGTACGGACATCCATATCTACAAATGGGACGAATGGGCGCAAAAAACGATTAAAACCCCGCAAATCATCGGCCACGAATTCGTGGGTGAGGTAGTGGCGTCGGGTGAACACGTCACCCACCTTAAGCCGGGTCAATTGGTCAGCGGCGAGGGGCATATCGTGTGCGGCAACTGCCGCCATTGCATTACGGGTTACCCGCACCTGTGCCGCCAAACCGTGGGCATCGGCGTCAATAAAGACGGCGTATTTTCCGAATACATCACCTTCCCCGCGGGCAACGTATGGATTTGCGATGAACGTATCCCCTTGGACATTTTGAGCATATTGGACCCGCTGGGCAACGCCACGCATACGGCACTCGCTTACAATGTACTGGGCGAGGACGTTTTAGTTACGGGTGCGGGCCCTATCGGCCTTATGTCCGTGCCCATATTAAAACGCGCCGGAGCACGTAACATCGTGGTTACGGATATAAACGACGCGAAGCTGGCCTTGGCGCAACGGTTGGGCGCAACCGCCGTCGTCAACGTACGAAACGACTCGCTCAGCGACTTCCTTACGGAAAACAGTCCCAAACTGAGCCTAAAAGAGGGCTTCGACATCGGCTTGGAAATGTCGGGTAACCCTTCCGCTTTTTCGGATATGGTAAACGCGATGGCCAACGGAGGCAAAATCGCTTTGCTGGGTATCCTCCCCGCCGACGCGCAAATCGACTGGAACAAAATCGTATTCAACAGCCTTACAGTCAAGGGTATTTACGGCCGCCAAATGTACGATACATGGTACAGGATGGCGGCTCTTTTGCATTCCGGCTTGGTAAATGAAATCGCACCCGTCATCACGCACCGCTTCCATTACACCCAATACGAAGAAGCCTTCGCCTGCGCCCGCTCGGGGGAAAGCGGGAAGGTGGTATTGGATTGGATATAAACTCAACTTGATAAAAAACGATGCAATGCATATAATAACCGTATGTTGCGCCGTTACACGGGGATGTAATGGTTTCGACGGGGATCTTGACAATAAGGATAGCCATCCGCGGCTTGGTAACCGCGTCAACAAAGGCCTACACCGTATAATAAACGGCAATAACAATTATCAACTCGCTGCAGCTTAATAGACATTAAGCGTTAGTCAGCCGTCGGCCCAAGTTCACTCGCAGGCTTGGCAACCGGCGTCGATTATGCGAGGCACTTTTCCGCCCGTAGCTTTGAAGCGGCAAAAGACCTAAAAGCTACCGAAGCCCTTCGCGTGTCGGATCGCGTTTGGCAGAGGGAACATGTGGGGTAACGCCCCGCGATAAATAAACCGACTGTGATGGGAGAAGTCTTTATCGATGGGTTTTCGGACAGGGGTTCAATTCCCCTCATCTCCATAAGAAGGAACTAAAACGAACCCCCGATGGTTTTTCGTAGGGGAAGCGTTCGCGGTAGAGTTCCCATTAGAACAGTTTGGCGATTTATAGCCGCCAAGCTGTTTTTTTATTCGTATCTTGGTGCAGGGCATGATAGAATTCTGTGTCAAATATAAATCTGAAAAAATATTTGGAAAATCACCTATCCAAAGCGGGATGTTTTGAACTTTATAGGTGTAATTGAAATGAGTGTTTAAAAATCAGGAAAGGAGAAGCGCATGAATGAAGTGATATTGCAATACGTCGAACCTGTTTATCGATTTTGCCGTAAGCGGCTAACCTCTGAAGCTGATGCAGAAGATTTGTCGCAAGAAATCTTGCTATGTATTTTGCATGGCATTAAACAGGGCAAAATATCTAACATAAGCGGTTATGTTTGGAGAGTTGCACATAATCGCTATGTTCGCAAAATTCAAAGCAGAAAGGACGACCCTGTTGTTTTGTATGGTCATGATTATTTTCCGGAGATAATTGATGCCAATGTGCAAAACGATATGATGGAAATTCACAATGCTGTATTCACTTCATTGCATACGTTGAGTGCAATGTATCGGGATATTATGGTGGATTATTATGTCCGCCATGTTGATACTCGTACCATTGCAAAGCGGCACGGAATCTCAGTTGAATCTGTAAAGTGGCGGCTTCATGCCGGCAGAGAAAAAATCCGCGAAAGGATGACATACATGGAAAAGAATTACGAACGCATAAAAATGCACATCATGTGCAACGGAGCTTTCGACCCTGCGCAATACCTGAATACACAACTTCAAAAGGCTATCGCCAAGGCTTGTTACACTTCACCACTCACCTTGGAGGAAATCAGTTTGGCGACAGGCGCACCCACATTATATCTTGAGGATACACTGGAGCATATGATTAGTGGCGATGCGGTAGAGCAAATTGGTAATAAATTTGCCACCAATTTTATAATCACACCGCCCGCTTCGGAAATGGATTCCTTACTAAATGAAGCCGTGATAGGTGAAGCAACAAGCGCGATTTTGGAATATATTAAATCCGTTGAAAGCCAAGTTAGGGGGCTTGGTTTTTATGGTAAGGACTTTCCGTTATCACATTTGTTGCACATCATTGTGCCTGCAATTGTTTATGTGAAAAGCAACAACAATTCACGTCAAAAATTTCCACCGCGTAAAGACGGCGGATACGGATGGTTCATCGTTGCCGAGGGTGCAGAAGAACTCGATTGGCGTTCATGCGGCATGAATGGTTATTCCTATCGGAGATTCGGCAACACACGCTTCAACTACTTTTGGGTGGGGGATACGCTCAGCCACGACCTTGGCCGATTGTTAAGCGGTAATGCTGAGTTTTTCTTGTCGGCACTTGGAAAAGATTTTTCGTTGATGATAACAAACGAAGAAGATGAAGCACGCGCAATAGCACACGGCTTATGCAAAAATAACGACAACAGGATAATACCTTGCATCCCTATTTTTTCTGAAGAAGAATATGCGTTGTTTTTAAAATGGGCAAAGAAATGTCCCGGCTTGGATGGCTTGTGGGACAAATGGATTACTTCATTAAAAACTGCGTACAAATCCTTCACCCCCAAGCGATTGGTTGACCAAATTGATGGTAACATTAACGGTCAGTCATTCAATCTATCGGCTTATGTGATAAAGCAACTTCAAAAGCAGGGGATTGCGTCTGTTGCCAATGAAAACGATGTGTTTACAAACAATCTTTTCTTGGTGCGTCAAGCGGAAATTATTTAATAGCAGACCGCAATGCGGGCTTAATGCCCAACAAAATTTTGTGGTGGGCGAGCAGGTCATAGGGTGCAACCCTATCAAGCGACAACTATGATTCGGCGAGCCGAATCAATAGCTTGCCAAGTCGTTTTCGGCGATCCGGAAACACTGCTTGCCAAATCGAAAAGTCGTATTTTACAATGTCTAAAAAAGTCGCGAGCAGTGCATGGTGGATTCCACGTCCCCATGCACGCTCGCCGGGTGTAGCCCAGTCCCCGGAAATCGCCTCCGCGTTGCGGCGACGGCTACGCAGCCTTGCCGTTAATTGCATCTAAAAAATCACCAACAGAAAAAACATACAACGAAGGGGCGGCCATCATCTGACCGCCCCTTCGTGTTGCAGTTAGGCAACCTGCTCTGCTCCCTCCTCTGTTGGTGTAGCTGCCTTCCCCTGCATCGCTTACCATTCGGCAAACTCGCGCCGACCTTCGTCGCTCTCGAAGTATGCAACCATCGCCGGGTACAGGCATCGGGCCAACGCATTGATTGCGTCAGCCGGCGGTTCGTATTTTTCACGTTTAATCATTTGCGTTGACCCCTTTTAAAAATTATTTGAAAAACAAGTCAGCGACCGCCTGTCAAGTCGTTTCCGACCCGAGTACGCGCTCGCTTGCTTTTATCTTATCTGAATCAGGTAACTTGTCAAAAAAATACATTGCGATATTAGCAACTTTAAACATCCTATTTATGGTTGACAGCCTTGCCCTTTCATGATAGAGTTGCGTTGTAACTCCTGTCAAGGTAATTTTAATGACTAGAAGGTGAATCCAAACATGGCAATGGTAGGCGAACGGCTTAAAGTTTTGCGTGATAGCATCGGCGTTCCACTAACTAAAATAGCAGAGATGGCAGGAACAAATCCTTCATCTGTTAACCGCTTCGAGCATGGCAATGCCGAGGCTGGGTATAGAGTTTTATTATGGTACGCCGACTACTTCGATGTGTCCCTTGATTACATCTTCGGACGCACAGACAAGCCCCAAGGTACACAGTACAAACACCAGCCCGACATACTTAAAAAGAAAATTGAGCAGAGCGAAGAATTTAGAGAATTTATCGAAGCCTGCTTTGACCCACGCTCCCCCATGAACGCAAAATTAAAAGAAATGATGTTCCAACTAGCGGAAGGCGGTGACGCATGACAACCGTATACTTGGACAACTGTTGCTTCAACCGTCCATTTGATAACCAACTTCATCCTGTTGTACATTTGGAAACGCAAGCAAAATTACTCATTCAAGCGGAAGTGGTGCGAGACAATCTTAATCTTGTATGGTCGTTCATACTTGAGCAAGAAAACAACGACAATCCATATGATGACCGCAAGGAGCAAATTGCTTTATGGGAAAATATTGCGAATACAATTATCGCACCAAGTCCGCAAATTTTAACGCAAACAAAATCCATTGAGCAGTTGGGAATCAAAACAAAAGATGCTATGCACATCGCTTGCGCACTTGATGCAGGAGCAGACTATTTCATCACCACGGACAAAAAGTTTTGAATAAAACCGTACAAGGTATCACGATAATAAACCCGATGGAATTTGTGAGGAGGCATTTCAATGTTAGCTGAAAAGACAATACCCGATACTGTATTAAGAAAAGAAGGAATGCGGAAATTAAATGAATGGTTCGGTTTAGTGAACGCAGAACGGTTTATCACTCTTATTATTCGCGAGCCTTTCGATTATACAGAGTGGCAACGCGACCTTTACGCAGACTTAACTGCGGATGAATTATTCGAGAAGGCTGATACGACATGGAAAAAAACGCACCCCTCCGCTGTGTAATCTAAGCTCGCCATTCAAGCGATGGGCAACTCCGTGAGTGCAAAGAATATGCCGAACGGCAGGGCATGACCGTCATCACAACCTATGTTGACCGCGTTACATTTGCAAAGACAGACAATCGCCCGGAGTTCCAAAAAATGATAGAGGACAGCGCGAAAAAGCAGTTCGATATTGTTTTGATGTAGAAACTTGACCCTTTCGGCGTCTTGGAAAAGCACGTAACAATCAATCACCCTCCGGCACACCCAACTCCCGTATTTTTATGATGGCATCGGTCAGATTCGACACATCCAGCTTTTTGTAAATCAACGTTGCGTGAACCTTAACGGACGACGGTTTTATTCCCATTCGCTCGGCGATTTCCTTTTGCGTAAGCCCATCGTTTATATAACGTACAATCGTTTTTTGCTGCCGGGTGAAGGTAAGGTTTTCCGATACCCTGCCTCCCGTCAAACCCGGTGAATGCTTTGCCCGCGTTAGTGCCGTAAAATACAATGATTTAATCTCCAAGGCCGAAAGCGCTCCGGCGTAATCTTTTTGTATGACGCGTTTTTGCAATTTGTGCAGCATGTTGGATATGTCCGCGCCTTCGTTGGCAAACAGTTGCGTGTAGCCGTATTCCCTCGCGGTCAGGATGGCTTTTTCCAATGGCATAAGGGCATCGTTTTGCGTGCCGCGTACTTTTTTCCAATAGGCGATGGCAAGCAGGATATTCGCTTCAATCACGCCGAGCGTTCTGCGGTATTGTTCACATAGGGCATATACCTTTTTTAACAGCAGGATTGCCATATTTAAATCGCCGGTCACGATCAAAGCGCGTGCGGTGGTGAAATGCTGATAGAGCTTATAAAATGACAGCGTGTTTTGCATCGGTTCGGCGTCATGGTTCAACCAATCCCGCGCCGCTTCCCTGTCGCCTTTCGCCATCTTTAATCGGCATATAAAAGCGCGGAAATTCGCGTTTAAATAATATGCCTTATGGCGTTCTATCATGGCGGAGGTGTTATCAAGGACCCTTTGCGCTTCCGCGTGGTGCCCTTGCGCTTCAAGAACGGAGGTGAGAAACATAAAAGCGTTGAATTGGATTTCGGGTGCGAAGCTGTCTTTAACCTTTGTGTTCGCGGAAAGCGCGTATTCGTAGGCGTCGTTAAGGTTACCGCGTTCGTATGCCAACCCCCCGTTTATTAAAAGTATTATGGCTTCCGATTCCTCCCCGATTAATACGCCGATGGTTTTCTTAAACAATACGAATCCTTTATCCCCTTCCGATACATATTCCGAAAAATCCCGTACGGAGCAATGGAAGTGGGGCATGTTTTGGGACAGCGACGGCGTGTTTGACTGTCCGAATAATTTAAGCGGCAGCCGCCTTAACTTTTTTGTCACCTCAATCATGCTGTTACGGTAATCCATACATCGCAACAGCAGCGCCGTTTGCGCCGAAGCCGGATTTTGCAAAATAATTTTGGGAAGCTGTTTGAAGTATCGGTCGAGGTATTCCTCCATGTCCGTACCGCGCCCTTCGACAAACGCCGTCCACGCTTGCACTTCCAATAAAAAGGGGTATTCGTCCACTATAGAGCCGCCTACCGATAAACGGATGATGGACAGCGTATCCTCAATGGCTGCGTAGGGTGAATTATAATCATACATACGCTTGAGGCTTCTTGTGACCTCTTTTTTATTTCCGCTTTTTATGTAATGCTCGACGGCTTTATAATAATTCCCGCGTTTATAAAACCAATTGCCGGCCGCTTGATGTACGGCATTTTTGCGTTTTTCACTTGCGCGTTCAAAACCGTGGCGCAGGAAGTCCAAAAATAAATGATGGAAACGGTATATACCTTCATCGTCAACGCTGACGAACGCGTTTTCACGTACGAGCGCGTCCAAAATATCCGCGCTGTTTGTTTTACCCGTTACCGCGTCGCAAAAATCGGCCGTAAGCTCCTCCGCGACTGATACGTCAATCAAAAAATCCCGCCGCTTTGCTTCCCATTTTTCCCATATTTGTTCCCGTATAAAGGTTTCCAAGTAACGCGATAATAACTTGCGCCTTTTTTTGTAACCGCCGGAAAGTAATATCGCGTTGAGCCCGATTGCCCAGCCGCCCGTCGACGTTAGGATATCCGATGCCTGTAACGCGGTTAACTTGTGACCGCCCGATTCAAAAAGGGTTTTTATTTCATTTTCGGTAAAACGCAAATATTCCGCGTCCACGACCGACATCATATTCTTTACGACAAAACCCGAAAAACCGTCGGGCGGTTCGGCGCGGCTTAATATAAAAAGGTTGGTGCATTCCGGTAATTCATGGAAAAGGTCGGGCAGCGTTTTTAACATGTGGGGGTTTGTAACCAAATGCAAATCATCCACTGCAAGGGTATACGCCGCCGTATCCGTTGCGTACGAACGGAAAACCTTAAGTGCGCGTTTTATGAATTCAAACGGTGCGGTGCTGAAGGATTTGTGCCCTACGATTTCCTCCAACGCTTCGTTGTCCGGTTGCAAGGCAAAAAGAGCGTCGGCAAAACGTTCGCAGAATTCGGACGGCTTGCGTCCGGAAAAATTGTTAACCGACACCCATGCGCTCGGCGCGGCACGGCGGGCCATCCACATACGCACGGAAAAACTCTTACCGTAACCGGCCGGGGCATGGATATAAATAAACCGCTTGGATGACAGCCCATCCAAAAAACGCATCAAAGCCTCTCTCGGCGCAATTGGGGTCGAGCCAATGATTTGCATGGTTCATCTCCGCTTCTATGTACATATTTTGTACGTTTCCATCATACCATACAAAAAAATTAATTGTTAAAAATATTTCTTAATATCCCCCACGGTCGAATTACAAAATTTTTACCGCCTATATAATGGTACTGAATGGTCTTTTTTATTTGGGGTTGGTAAATCGGATAACCGGAAATATTGCGGTTATACATATATGAATTGAGCTACAACGGCATATGCCCCGTATACATAGGAAACAACGGTAATACGCCAACGGCATGTGCCCCTGACATTGAATAATCATAAAAGGGGCGTTTTATGAGTCTCAATGAACTGTATGAAGTTTATTTCCCTAAAATATATAACTATATATTTTATCGGGTAATGAACAAACACGATGCCGAGGACATAACCGGCACGGTTTTCTTACGGGTCGCGACGCATTTTGAGTCGTACGACCCGGAAAAGGGAGGTTTGTCCGGTTGGGTGTTCCGCATCGCCGAAAACGCGCTCATCGACTTCTACCGTGCCAAACGCGTTTCGCTGAATATCGACGATATGGATGACAGCCTGTCCTTGGGTGTGGACTTTGAAGGTGAAGCCCAATTAATCCGAGATGAAACGCTAAAGGGATTGTACGTAGCGTTATCCCGACTGGAAAATAAAACCCGTGTCATTATCGCGAAAAAATATTTTTGGGGGTTAACCATACGGGAAATCGCCAAAAAAATGCAAATGAACGAAAGCACGGTCTCCACCATGCACAACCGAGGGCTTAAGAAGTTAAAAGAATTGTTGAATGAGAACCGAATGTTATGAGGTACATTTTATGCTTAACGAACCCCGCTTCGATTTTTCCAAGGAAACCAATATAAAGATACCTCTGTGGGAAAAAATGAACGCGGCGGTAAAGACCCCCATGCGCAAAAGTATCGCTTTCGATGAACTGGACCCACGGGTAATAAATCAACCGAAAATAAAGACGGCAAGCATCCAAGGCAACGGCAAAACGGCTCCCGTTAAACGTGGAAAGCCTAATTTATAAACGGAGGGTTGGTTATGGGTATAGTAAAGAAAATCCTTTTGTGGCTCCTTTTGGGGGTGTTGGTTGTAACGGCGATGGGTTACGGCGTCCAAATCTTGTTGGTTAACTTCACCGACTTCACCGAATTCGCCGTGTACGGATCGGATTATACCGTCTTATGGAAACCCGTTTTATTTATGGAGCAGAATACCTACTTATACGGCGCGGTAATCACCGCCATTTTGGTGCTTTTGTATTTCGTGTTCGGCAAGAACGACGGCAAGAGTGCCAAGCGTATGATGCAGTCCAAGGCGAAGGGTATCGAAGGGGCGCTTGAAAATTCCCGCTTTATGACCGATACGGAGCGCGACGCCCAGTTTAAGCCCTTTGATTATACGAAGCTGCATAAAAACAAAAAGGACGGCGTGCCCCTGCGTGCCGTGATGAAAGGCAAGGAATTAAAGGTCAATATCGCAAGCCCCATGCACGCGTTGATTATCGGTGCCACGGGCAGCGGCAAAACCACGACCTTTATCAATCCCATGGTGCAAATCCTCGGGGAAACAAGTGCCGGTTCGTCCATGATACTCACCGACCCCAAGGGCGAATTGTTTATGATGCACTCCCAAAAATTGAAGGAAAAAGGGTATAAGGTCATGGTGCTTGACCTGCGGGACCCCTACTCCTCCTACCGCTGGAATCCTTTGCAAATCATCTTCGAAATGTACCAAGACTACTTGCAAAAAGGTGACGGCATATACAAGCGCACCGATTCGGTGACCGAATCCGAATTGGTTTTGCACAACCCCAAGGAAAGCTACGAGGAAACATGGTTCGAATATCAAGGTAAAGCGTACTCAAGCGGAAAGGAATTAAAGGACATCATCAAGGTTTCCCGCCAGCGCGTGTACGACGAATTGTACGAGGACTTAAATGACTTGGTAGGCGTGCTGTGTCCCATCGAATCCGAGGACGACCCGGTATGGGAGAAAGGCGCGCGTTCCATTATCATGGCCACTTTGCTCGCCATGCTTGAGGACAGCGAAAACCCCGAACTGGAAATGACCGTGGATAAATTCAACTTCTTTAACCTGAACAAAGCCATCGCCAATTCGGAAAACGAATACGCCGCTTTAAAGAATTACTTCCAAGGGCGCGATACCCTTTCCAAAGCGGTTACGCTTTCGCGGCAGGTGCTGGCGGCGGCGGATTCCACCCTTTCGAGCTACATGTCCATAGCGTTTGACAAGATGAACATATTCAACGACGAGGGTATCTGTGCCCTCACCTCCGCCACGGACATCAACCCCGACGACTTCGCCACCCAACCCACCGCGCTGTTCATGAAAATCCCGGACGAAAAAGACACGCGCCACGGGTTGGCCGCGGTCTTTGTGCTTTGTATCTATAAGGCGTTGATCAAAATCGCCTCCTCCCGCGAGGATTTGTCCTTGCCGCGCAACGTTTATTTCATATTGGACGAATTCGGCAACATGCCCAAAATCGACAAGTTCGACAAGATGATTACCGTAGGGCGCAGCCGTAAGATTTGGTTCAACATGGTGGTACAGTCCTACGCCCAATTGGGCAACGTATACGGCGACAAGGTAGCGGACATCATCAAGTCGAACTGCGGCATCAAGATGTTCATCGGTTCCAACGACATCGACACCTGCAAGGAATTTTCCGAATTGTGCGGTAACATGACGATTTCCACCAACAGCGTTTCCCGCTCAACGGGGGCCAAGGACGGCGAATTAAACGTTTCGTCCCAAATACAAAACCGCCCGTTGATTTACCCCTCCGATTTGCAAAAGTTGAACAACAGCCTTGACATGGGCAACTCCATCATCGTGACCTTCGGCAATTACCCGCTGCGCACGAAGTATACCCCGAGCTTTAAATGTAACCTGTACAAGTTCGGCACCATGGATTTGACGGACATCAGGAGCAACGTGTTCTATAGCGACGAGGTCTATTACGACCTGGAATACCGCAACAGCCTTATCTTGAAGGAAGACGAAGAAGAAAACACGGAAACGGGTGAAGAGGAATGAAGCGGGTCTTAACGGCTGCGGCGATGATGATAATTGCCGTATTGCTTACAGCATTTACGATATTCGCGGATACGGGTGAGGAAACGGGTGAAGCCGCGGAAGCGGATATACCCCCCCCCATGCCCTATGAGACCGTTATCGGAACCGATGAAATCCTTTTTTCCAACGTCCCGAACGGCATGATAACGAATGATCCGGTTTTCCTCATGTTCCCCATGGAAAATGTATCCATCACCCGTAACGGCCTGCCCTTCGCATACATACCCGGTACACCCATTGAAACAGCCGGGCAGTATGTCGTGAGCGTTACGATGGAATTGCAACTGCGTTTGGATGTGCATCATTTCCGGATCGTTACGACCCCCGTCAACGACTTGGTCGAATTTACCGCGCCGGACGGGTTCATTATCGAAGAGGCGTTGATTGACGGTATCGCCATGCAGATAACGGACCCCCGTGTCTTCCCGGTATTTGATGACAGCGAGTATCGGCTCACCTTCGCGCGGGAAGGGACCCGCTATACGGTTACGGTCAGGATAAAAAGGACGCCGCCGCAATTGGTCTTTATGCGTATGCTGGAAACGGGGCATATGCAGGAAATTTTCATATCGGAGGACGGCGACAGCTTCTTCGAGGGGCCGATCGCCTTCGCTCCCCATGAACAAGGGGACGACGTGTTTACCATCCAGACGGTTCTCAACCGTTCGGCCTACAATCCCGCCAACAACACGCTGACGGAACCGGGGCGTTACCGCGTAACGGTAACGGACCAAGCGGGTAACAGTACGGCCTATACCTTCCGTATACTGTATGTCATGGACGTACCCACGGTATGGATTATCATCATCGCTTCGGTAATGCTTGTATTATTAGGGGTTTACTTGATTCACAACCGGATGACCCTCCGGGTACGGTAACGGTGTTACAGCCCAAAGGGCTTTACACATAAATCATATTATATGAAAGGGGAAACATCAAATGTTCGCATTTTTATCCGCACTATTGGCTGCCGGTACCGGTCCCGACCTGACTCAGGTAACGGCACCCATCACCGACCTGTTGCTCACGGTGTTTAACGTGGCAATCCCCGTTGTGGGCGCGCTCGGCGCAATCTTCTGCATCTTCCTCGGCGTTAAGCTGGCGAAGGCGGACGAACAGCAAGACCGCGAAAAAGCGAAGACCGCGTTAAAAAACGCGATTATCGGCTTTGCCTTGATCTTCATTTTGGTGGTCGCGCTCAGGATCGGCATCGACATCATGGCCGATTGGGCAAACCAGGTTACGGCAAGCGCATTGTTCTAACCGGTTTGTGAATCCGCCGACGCGGTATGTACGCGTCGGCGGGTTCGCGGGGTTACCGAAGAAAATTTGTCTACATACAAAGTAAAGGGGTATTGCCATGGAGAGAATCGTATCGTTTATATTTTTCACGATAGCCCCATTCATATTGAACGTGACGGTACCGTACTTGTACATGGCCGGTCAGTACGTAGCTTTGTTCTTTATCGTAACGCCCTTGGCTTTCATCGATTTATTAATGGACGCCATCGGTATATTTTCGGGTATGCAGACCCTCCCCGTTGCCGACGGCACAAATGGTGCAGGGCAAACTATATTTGACCTCTTTTTCGCCCAGTCCCATGTATCGCGTGCCATGTGGGGCGTTACGCTGATTTCCCTCGCCATGTGTTTGGGCTTCGCCATATTCGCCACCATCCGCTCCATAGGGGACATGGAAGCGAAAAGGCCCCTGAGCGCGGTCATAGGTTCTACGGGCAAGGCGATGATTTCCTTTTTGCTCGTACCTTTTATGTGTATCGTAATCATAAATTTAGCCGGTGTTACCATGCGGCAGGTAAGCGTGGTTATGGTGGGCAGCGACAGTGAAGGCCAAGCCATAAATATGTCCTCCGCCATGTTTATGGGTGCGGTATTGCCCGGGAATGTCAACAATTTTGGTGCCATGAACGATAATGACGGCATGTATATGCAAAATTGGGATGCGTATTGGAGAATCGTACAGCGTCCGCCGTTTAATTCGCCGTATGGATGGGCATGGAATAATTTTAACCAAGTAATATGGCCTAGTATAGTTGCCGATTTGGCGAAAGGACACCAATTTCCCGGATATTGGGAAGCCCATACGCCCAGGAACCAACCCACGGAGCTGCGCTTCGTGCGGTACAGTTGGGCCAATGAGCAAATGTCTCCCGCCGCCCAACGGGCCCAATTGGATAAACTGACCCGTTGGTACTTCAACAGCGAAAACGGCAGGGGCGTAAACTTCGGCAGCTTCCATTTGCTGCGCTTCGATTTTGACGTATATTCGATGCTGGCTTCACCCAATTACTACATCACCATCATTACCTCCATATTGGCGATTATCATGATTTCCATGAGTATGCTTATATTCCTGCAACGGATTTATGAGTTGATACTCCTATATATCGTGGCACCCTTCTTTGTGGCGCCCATGCCCCTCGACGACGGCGAAAAATTCAAGTCATGGCGCGAGGCGTTCATCGGCAAATCGATTTCCGGTTTTTCCACGATCATCACTTTGCAAATGCTGATCCTTATGCTCCCCATCATCCTGGACCCCGATTTGCTCCTGCACCAAGACGCAGCCGCCAATGCCATCCTCAAGGCACTTTTAATTGCGGGCGGTTTCTTCGCGGCGTATAAGTCCCATACGCTTATTTCTTCAATCGTATCACCCAGTGCCGCTTCGGCGGAAGGCGCGACAGGCGGCATGATCGGCGGCTTTATGATGGGCAAGGCCCTCAACCCCATCGGCGCGATATCCGGTGCGTACAAGTCCATCAAGGGCGGCATAAAAGACGCCGTGCAACCCTTTAAAGACATCGGCGGCTTGGTTGGGCTTGGTGGCGGCGGAGGCGGAGGCGGTCCCATGGGCGGCATGATGGGCGGTGGCGGCGGAGGCGGCGGTGGCGGCGACGATGGCGGTGGCGGTGGCGGCAGCGGCAATGCCTTCGGCGGCGGCGACGAAAGCGGCGGCGGAAGCGGCAACGCCAACCCCGACCTGTCCTCCGGTCCGACGTCCTGATAAAACAACCGCGCAGCATCGGCACGGCACTATGTAGGAAAGGGGGGCGGACGACTTCATAGCGAATTTAATTGGAGCTATAGTGGGTTGGTTTAGGGACCAGCTCAGTGCGCTTTGGAATACCATCAAAGACATCGCGCTGGAAATCATAGAGCGGCACGTACGGGAAGCGTTGACGACTTTTATCGTCTTCCTTACGGACATCGCCATCCCTTTTATGTGGGACACGGGCGAAAAGATCATCATCACACTTATGGTCCTGCCCTTGTTCCTGTATTCCCATGTCATTGACGCGATAGGTATCTTTGCGGGTACGAATAATATTTATATGATGGAAACGACAGATTCCGTTTTGTTCCGCGAGCTGCCGTGGGTGCTTTGCGGCATGAATGCGCCGATATTACCCGCCCCCCCGCTTAACAGGACCTCATATGAAGAGGAATTATGGCGGACGGCATGGCAGGAATATATCAGCAACAACGATGCGGTTGTTTTGCGCCCTCAATTGGCGACAAGCGACCCCATGCGGTATACGCCTAACATCCGCGCTTTTATGGAGGATAACCACATCCCCTTCGGCAGCCGCGAAATGTATCATATATTAATGGAAGCGATTACGATGCGCGTCCCCATCGGCAGGGGTACCCCCATATCGGACTTTAACAAGATTGCCGAAGCGGATAAAGAAAATTTCCCCCACGGCTTCTTCTTCCCCAGCCAAATTTCGGGAGGTTATGGGTGGGGAATGCCGAACATCGGCATTATGTACCCCTGGCAAGAGGTATACGAAGAAAACCTGTACCGCCTGACCCCGCCCATCCAATACCGCACGCTCAGCCGACCGGACTTTCCCTTTAACGACAGGTCCCGTTATGTATTTGTGGAAACGCCGGCAATTGACATGGCTTACTTGGCGGAATTTGAAAACGATTACGCCTATACTTTGGACGGGATTATACCCGCCAAGACAGCGGAGCAGTTGTGGCAGGAGGAATATGAACGCGTTTATATCTCGCTGTTCCGCTACGGCGTCGAGCGGGGGTACTTTTCGCCGACCTATTTGTCCGACCGCTTGGAAGAATTGCGCGCCAACCCCATGTACCACAATACCGACGAAATTACGCGCTTGACCGACCCCTTTAACGTGCTGTACGACCATACAGTGAGCCGTATCCTCGAACAATACGTGATGTGGTTTTTCCGGCCCCAATTTGAATGGGAACCCGAATATGAAGAAATCACCCTGGGCAGGCAGGAATGGATAGACGGGGCGGCGGACAGGGAACCGAATATCTATGCCCACGTAAACAGGGAAATCCTTGCCTTGTTCCCCGCTGCACCCGCGGCTACGCCCCATCCGGGACCCGGCCCCACACCTGAGCCTTCTCCCACGCCCGAACCTTCCCCCACACCCACACCTGAACCTGAGCCCACGCCTGAACCCACGCTTCCATTTTTCCCCACACCTTTCCCCACGCCTTTCCCCACGCCCGAACCCGAACCTGAACCCGAACCCGAACCGCGGGTCAACCTTACGGCTCATTTCCTTTGGTTATTAGAAAAAATTGAGGATGAATATAACCGAAACAAAATAAGCGACCCGGATTTTAATCGGGATATGCTTACTTATACACGCGCATTAATGAACTTGAGGTTTTGGGATCCCATATCGGAACAAGGTCCGTATCAAAATACCCCTTTTATGACGGTAAGCAGAGCCCTCGCGTCAGATTATTGGACGGGTGCTAACCACAACCGCGAGCTTACAGATATATTATTGCAACAAATCGGTTTAGACATCGCGCAATTAACCGGTGGGGATTTAATGCCTGCGGGTTGGCTGCCCGAAACGGGTGAATGCGTCGACACGGCACTTAAAAGAGTGTGGCGGATAATCCTTCAAGAACTGGCGGAAACCGGCGGAACGGTATATAGCCACCATTTTGAAGTATTGGGCTTGGAGCAGGATAACTTTATCCATGGAACGACGGAAGAAACTATTGAACGTATAAGCGAGCACATAGCAAAATTTGAAGCCGAAATCTCCGCCGAAAATTTTCATATGCTTGCCCAAATCAACCGGGTATTAAGCCTGTGGGGAATCGACAAAAACAACCTTCTCAGCACCGCACGCGGCGAGGACTGGGAACCCTTCGAGCTGACCGACGATATGACCGAAGCCGCGTGGACGCTCATCCCCGGGCGGCGTACGACCGACGTGTTCGCTTCCTTCAGCGACGGGGCGCACCGGCCTGCGTTTTGGTTCGACGAACCGGAAGAAGGAGAGGAAGCGGAGGAACGGCTTCCGCTCCCCATAAGGCTCACGTTCTTCTATCCGGCACAAACCCTTTGGGTGGATTATATAGAAAACAATGCCGACTTAGTGGCGAACACGTCGCTTGCGCCTTTTGAACTGCATCGGTACAAATGGGACGTTGTCCGCTTGCTCAATTGGACGAATATCGACAGGTACGGCGTCGGTCTTATAAACCCGCATTTAATGTTTTCGCTAGATTGGCCGCGGAGCCATTTACCGATTTTTATGCAAGATTTGCCGCAGAACCGTTTTCCGGATGTGATTAGTGATGTCGGACATGATAATTTTTATGATTATATATCCTACGCGCTGCTTGCCAGACCTACCAACATTGAAGAATTGAATATAGGCAGCCGTTCGCTGAGCGGCGGCTCCAACCATAATTACGGCTTCGGCTGGCAAAGGTATATACCCTCGCCCGTTTACGTCGAAAGCGAGCCCCTGTTCGACATCCTGCTTTCCAGCCCCATCGTCAACACCGTGTTTTGGGGCGTAACGCTGATGTCCATCGCGCTCATTATCGGGTTTGCCATATATGAAGTGACCCGTTCCCTTACCGACAAGGAAATCGACAAACCCGTCAGCCGTATCATCGGGTTGATCGGTAAATCCGTGCTTACGGTTTTGATCCTCCCCTTTATGTTTGTCGTGACAATCCAATTGGCGGGCGTTGCCATGCGGTCGGCAAACGATGCGTTAATCGGCGACGCGGGCTCCGCGCCCAGCCTTGCGGGTGCCTTGTTTTTTGCTTCCGTTACGCCGGAGGCCGTCATGCTGCCGGGCGAATCCAAGCTGCTGGACCGTATGTACGTGGACACTAATGCGGTGGAGATTAAATTCGCACCTTCCCGGTTCGCCGACCAAATAGGGAATCGGATTACCCATATGGAGGTACTGCGCAACGAATACCTGTACGAATCCAAGGGCGATTTCCGCGATATGGGCAAGACGATTAATGACATCCAAAGGGATTTTGAAATCTATAATTTTTTCAGGACCCCCTTGCCCATCATAACGATTATCATGGGTTCCTTTATCGCCATAACGTCGGCTATATTGCTGGTCGTGTTTACGCGGCGTGCCTTCGAGATTCTTTTCCTCTATGTCATATCGCCTTTTTTCGCCGCGACGATTCCCCTCGACGACGGCGGGACCTACGGCAGATGGCGCGAAAAATTCATCGCCACCGTCATATCGGGTTTCGGCTCCTTGTTTACGTTTTATGTCTTCCTCATGCTCATCCCGTTGATATGGTCGCCGGAATTTGTCCTGCACCACGACATGGTGGCAAATGTCATATTAAAGATCATGCTGACGGCGGGCGGTTTCTTTACGGTATACAAATCCTATACCTTCATCACGTCGTTGGTCAGCCCCGAAGCGGCGGAGAATGAATCCGGTTCCATCGGCTTCCTTAAAGGGACCGTAATGGGCGCGTTAAGCCAAATCAAGGATACGACCAAGCAGGTAGTGGATACGGCCAAAGACGTGGGGCAGGCGTTTCAGGGCGGCGGCGGCGGTATGCCCGGTATGGGCGGCGGCGGTGACGCGGGTGGCGGTCACGCGGGTGGCGGTGACGCGGCGGGCGATGCCGGCGGTGGGCTTGATGCCGCCGCGGATATGTAGGTAATCTTATGATATATGATCTTTACAGGACAATGTTGGTCCTCTTGAGCCATTTGGCCAATTTCGTTGACATACTTGCGGGCATTACCCCCGTAATGTACCACGGGGAACCCGTACTTTTGTATGATTTTTTCTTTATGATGACGCCGATTACAGTCGTTTTATGGGGGATTACCGTTATCGGCATGGCAATCGCTTTGGGTTTTTCCATCATGGTCGTAACCCAAAAAGCGGCGGATTTGAAGGTCGAAAAAACCATGGGCATGGTCCTTGGGCAAATCGCCAGGACGTTCGCCATGTTTTTAATCACCCCGATACTGATGGTCGTACTCTTGCAGCTTACGTCCGTAATCATGCGGCAAACGGACCAGTTGTTTGATATCGCCAACAACAGCGCGGGCATAGACCGCGCCATATTCGCCCTAACCGCAACGGAAGCCGTGAAGGAGGACTCAGGGGTTATCGCCCGCTTCGCCTCCGGGGCGTTGGATTATAACAATTATTATCATGTAAGCTGGAACTTGCTTGTCGATGAAATACGCATGTGGATAGGCATACCCCTTACGATAAGTTTAATCCTCGTATATTTTTCGATGCTGATGGTTTTCGCGCTGCGGGTGTTTAACCTTCTTTTGCTGTATGCCGTATCGCCCCTGTTTGTATCCTCGATCGTTTTGGACGACGGGGAAAAATATAAGCTGTGGCGCAGCGCGTTCCTTGGGAAATTATTTTTAGGATATTCGATGATCTTATCGGTAAAAGTCGTTACGTATATCCTCATCCCCTTTATAACATCCGACTACGCGCTTGCGCCCAACCCGGGCGGGGATGTGGTAATGAAGGCCATCTTTATGTTCGGCGCGCTGTACGGCGCGTACAAAACGGCGGGTGTCATACCCAAGTTGATTTCCCCCAATTTCGGCGGGGACGACGATTCGATGATGATGGGCATGACAAGCGCAATGGTAATGAGCGCGGGTAAAAAATCCCTTTCCATGGGCATACACGCGGCGGGTGAGGTCGCCAAAGCGGGTGTAAACGCGGCTAAGTTCGTCGCCAAAATGGTGGTTAAAATCGTCATCGCCGTAGTCAAGACCATTTTCCTTGGCGATGTTTCCGCCATCGGGCGGGCCGTCCTTTCCGTTATCAAGGATACGATAAAAGCCATTGTGAACAAGATTAAAGAAATTGTTAAAAAAATCATAAAAACCATCGTGGATATTATAGATACGATAATGTCGTTGCTCTTGAAGGAATCCGGCATAGACAGTACGGGCGGCCACGGTATGGGCGTATTTACCAACGACGGCGGCGGCGATGACGATGATGGTGGTGGGGGAGAGCAAAAAGTCGAAGATGACGGCGATGATGACGAAGACGACGATGATGATGACAAGGAAAAAGATGAAGAAGACGAAGAAGAAGACGATAAAGACGACAAAAAGGATGATAAAGATAAAGGAAGCACTAAGAAAATCAAGAAAAAGAAAAAATCGGGCAACAAAGCAGGTAGCATAACCAAAAAAACCGGTAACAAAGCGGGCGGTTTGTTTAAGAAGTCCGGCAACAAGTTAGGCGGCTTTTTCAAAAGATCCGGCAACAAGTCAGGCAGCACACCAAAAATAACGGGTAATAAGGAAAGCGGAATACCCAAAATTTCAGGCAACAAAGAAGATAAATAATCGAAACAGGAGGCGTATGTATGCGCATCATACCAAAACAAACCCGCGTAAGGATGGAGTTTTTCAAGAGCATTGACGTACCCGATGCGATTATCGGCGTAACGGGAATTGCGTTGATGGTGATTCTGTTCTCTTCCAATTTGCCTTGGCGGTATTGGGCGATGTTGGGTGTGCTGATGTTTTACGGGGTGTTGTTCCTCAAATTCGATACGGACAGGAACTATATCACAATCCTGCACCTGTTGAAGCATTTCACCATCCGACGAAGGTTTGAAAAGAACCCCGTAAAGAAAAAGAAGGGGAACACCGTGCGCGACATTACGCCCTTCACGGGTATCGCCGACGGCTTTATCGAATACGACAAGGAGTATTATGCGCGGGTTATCGAGATACCTCCGGTGGAGTTCCGCTTCTTTAGCGAGATGCGGCAGGACAACGTGATCGACCGCGTGCTTGGTTCGATATTCCGCGGTACGGGGGAGATGATGTTCAACTTGGTCAAGATTGAACGCCCCGTTAATTATGACAGCTGCGTCGCCGCGGAGGAATCCAAGCTCCAGCAGTTGGGTAATTCCTTCCGCAACGGTCTGTTCAACCAAGAGGAATACAACTGCCGCGTCGCCATCATCAAGGAGCGTATCGAGGAATTTAACCAACTCAATTATACGAACAAGATATTGCGGTCCTATTTCTATCTGGTCCTGTTCGAGAAGAACAAGGACTTGCTGAAGAGCCAAACGAAGACGGCGATCAATAAACTGAAGGCGGCAGAACTGGCTGTGCGCGAGTTAAGCGATACGGAGCTTTACGCCTTTTGCAAATACCAATACACCCATAAATTCGATGAGCGTGAGGCGAAGGATTTGACTGCGGAAACCTGCATGGACTGGATACTGCCGGATAAACAGGAGCTGCTCATACGCCGATACGTCACCGACGGCGAGGAAGTGTATACCCTGCGCGTCACCGGTTATCCCACTTATGTATACAACGCGTGGGGGCACCGTATCTTTAATATACCCGGCACCAAGGTGGTTATGAAGATGAAGCCGTTGGACCGCTTCAAGTCGGTGAAGAACATAGACAGGGGCATCGACGAGCTGCGCGAGCAGCTTTCCAACACGGGCAAGGCAAGCCGCGTGTTGGAATTGCAAGAGCATATACAGACCCTCACAAACCTGCTGCTCCTGTTAAAGAACGAAACGGAAACCTTGTTTGAGGTGAACCTGTTCATCACCGTATACGAAAGGGACAGGAAGCCCGGGGAAATGACAGCCCGTAGGAAGGTACGCCGTTTGTTGAGCGAAGAGGGCTTCCGTTGCGACGATATCTTCCTGCGGCAGTTCGAGGCATTCGTGGGCTCGGGCATCTCCGCCTATGACCCGCTGCACAAGGAGGGGCGCGGCATCCACTCCACCAGCGCGGCGGCGGTATTCCCCTTCGTTAATGCCGTCATCAACGATCCCAAGGGTATAAAGGTGGGGACAACCGGCGGTATGCCCGTGGTCATCGATTTCTACAAGCGCGACCTTAACCACGTCAACAGCAATATGGTCGTTATCGGTAAATCGGGCAGCGGCAAGAGCTTCGCCACCAAGACGATCCTCGCCAACCTTGCCGCCGAGGACTGCAAGGTCTTTATCCTTGACCCGGAAAACGAATACTCAGGCATCGCCAAGAAGGTCGGCGGCAAGCTGATCGACGCGGGCAACGCCACCACAGGGCGGCTCAACCCCTTCCACATCGTACCCAGCGTGGAGGAAGAAGACGAAGAAGAAGCCACCGGGTTCTCCAGCTTTTCCGCGCATTTGCAATTCCTCGAGGAATTTTTCCGTCAGATTGTGCCGGACATCAAGGCGGACTCCATGGAGTCGCTTAACATCGCCATAAGTAATACCTACGCCAGCCGGAACATCGACGAGGATACGAACCTCGCTTCCCTCAACCCGTCCGACTTCCCGACCTTCGACGACTTGTACGACAATTTGCTTGCGGTGTTCCAGCAGACGACAAGTGACTACGGTAAAAATAACCTGCGCAGTATATTGACCCATATTTCACGCTTTGCGGGGCAGGGGCGCAACGCCCGCCTGTGGAACGGGGAGGCGACCATCACCACCAAGGAAAACTTCGTCGTGTTCAACTTCCAAAGCCTGCTTGCCAACAAGAACCAAACGATCGCCAACGCGCAGATGCTTTTAATACTCAAGTGGCTGGATAACGAAATCATCAAGAACCGTGACTACAACACAAAGTACGGCGCACAACGCAAGATTATCGTCGTCATCGACGAAGCGCATGTATTCATCGACGCCAAGTATCCGATCGCCCTCGACTTCATGTTCCAGCTCGCCAAGCGCATACGGAAATACAACGGTATGCAGATCGTCATCACGCAAAACATCAAGGACTTTGTAGGTAGCGAGGACATCGCCCGCAAGTCCACGGCGATCATCAACGCAAGCCAATACTCCTTCATCTTCTCGCTTGCACCCAACGACATGCACGACCTATGCAAGCTCTACGAAAAGGCGGGGCAAATCAACAAATCAGAACAGGAGGAGATCATCAACAACGCACGCGGCCAGGCATTCGTCGTCACAAGTCCCGCAAACCGCACCCGCGTGAACATCGTCGCCTCCGAGGAGCTGCAGCAATTGTTCTGATTCGTAAGCACGGTAACTTCTGCTCAATTTGAGCGGAAGTTACACAGAGCCTAATAAAACGGGAGGAATTACCATGACATTCACAAAAACCATTGACGGCACCCATGCGACCTTTGCGGTGGAGGGTAGGTTGGACACGTTGACCTCCTCGGTGCTTTCCGACGCCCTGCTCCCCTTCGCGGACGAGGGCGAACACGATATCACCTTGGATTTCACCAACCTGCGTTTTATCTCGAGCGCGGGGTTGCGCGTATTGTTCGCCGCCCACAAGAAATGCAAGGCGAAGAATAAGTTCTTTGCCGTAACGGGCGCGAACGATTCGATACGGGAGATATTCGAGATAACGGGTTATACGGGGATTTGAACCGGGTTTCCCACAGGAACGGAGGAAATCGGTGAAAAGAATCAGGTTGGGCATAAAAGGAAGGGTAACGGTTTTCTTCGTCGTGCTGGGCTTCCTGCTTTCGCTTTGCATCGCCTATGCCGTATACACGACAAGCCGCAGGCAGGTGACGGCACAATATACCGAGCTTGCCTTCGGCGTGGCGAGGACTGCTGCCGCGTTTGTTCACGGCGACGCCATCGAGGGCTTCCTGCGTTACGGCGAGGACGGCGAATACAGGCATATATACGAAGCGTTGGAGGGCTTGAAGGATGCCTTCGGGCTTATGTATTTGTACGTCGTTGCGCCGTCCCCCGATGGCGGAAGGCTTGTATACGTATTCGATATATTTACCGAATCCCACGACCCGTCCTTATTTTACACTCTGGGGGAACCCTATTCGGAAACCGCAAGCCATGCCGTGATCATGCAGGTGTATCGGTATGCCGAGGAACGGTTTGTCATCACCGATAACGAATACGGATGGACGGCATGTGCCTATGTGCCGATTTTTACGCACGACGGGCGCGTGGCGGCGGTCGTCGGCGCGGACATCTCCATGGACATTGTCATGAGCAATATCATGCAGCGGACCATCCAAACATTGATATTGACCCAAGCCATTGTCGCATTGTCGCTGTATATATTGCTTTTCGTCACCGGGCGCAGGGTTCTGCGCCCCATCGTGCGGCTTTCGCGCCATATGGAAAGTGTCGGTTCGGGTAATTTGCAAGAAATCAACATGGTGAATACCGGAGACGAACTCCAAGCCATGTCCGACAGCTTTAACCGCATGGTAAGGGAAATCAAGCTCTATATGGAAAACCTTGCCGCCGTCACCGCCGACCGCGAACGGATTGCCACGGAACTTACCGTCGCGACGCAGATCCAGGCAGGTATGCTGCCCTGTATCTTTCCGCCCTTCCCCGAAAGGGACGAATTTGAGCTGTATGCCTCCATGATACCCGCAAAGGAAGTGGGCGGGGACTTCTACGATTTCTTTATGGTTGACGAAAGGA
>WRDO01000031.1 GCA_009779755.1 Defluviitaleaceae bacterium
CATTATCAATACATTTGACTTGCAAGCGGCACTTGTACTGGCTGTTTCGGTAGGTGCCGTAGGTGTAACCGGGTTTTGGCTTCGTAATATCCCGGTGCGTGTGTATATGTTCCTTCGCCGGCAGTTCACGACCACGGTTTTCATCACGACCCACCACAATGCTTTCTTTCAGCTAATGGAATGGATTGCACGGGAATACAAGCATAAAAACTTCCGTGACCTTAAAATCATCGACGGACGGTGGGGGGACGATAAAGGCATTCTGACAATCGGTTACGGTCGGCATTTCATCCGTTACCGTAAACAGTTTTTCTTTATCACCTTGCAAAAGGATGATGCCAACCAAACACGCGAGGATAAAGAAACCATCGCCATCACCAAGTTCGGTCGCAGCAAGAAAGTTTTCGAACAGTTTCTGCTTGACATAACTTCACCGCTGCCCAATAAGAAGCTGGAAATTTATCGGATGATAAACGGAAACTATTATTGGGAGCCGATGGGCAAACTCCCCCATCGTGATATGAATACTGTTTTCATCGAAGAAGAAAAATGTCAGCACTTGCTTTCCACGGTACGGGAGTTCGCTGCGAAAGAGGATTGGTATAACGAACACGGTATACCGTACCAATTAGGCATACTCCTGTACGGCAAACCCGGCACGGGTAAGACATCGCTGATACGTGCGCTCGCTTCTCATTTGAATTATGACATATACAACCTATCCTCTTCCAACCTGTACAAGCTGGGGGATGGCCTCGAACGCTTGCCCGACAAGGGCTGTTTGCTTGTCATTGAAGACATCGACTGCGATTCCATGGTTATGAAGCGCAAGAGCGACGAAACGGAAGCAAACAGGGAGCTGCCGAAGCAGGTAGCGATTGGTCAAGGCGATTCCGATCCCGTATTGACCAACTTATCCGACATCCTCAATCTGTTGGACGGTTTAATCCTGACCCCGAAGCGAATCTTGATTATAACCACCAACTATGTTGAAAAGCTGGATCCCGCGCTCATCCGTCCGGGTCGTATCGACCTTAAACTGGAAATCGGGTACGTCGGTACGGAGATACTTGATAAGTTCTTGACATCGTTCTTCGATAGGGGTTTACCGGAATCGTCGGCTTGTACCGTCCGTGATTGCGTTACCTGTGCCGAGCTTCAGAATATGGCGTTACAGGGGTACAGCCGTGAAGAAATCCTTAACAGGGTTTTGGTTCCGGTGGAGGGGTAGGTAGTAAGCGGTTGTATAATCAAGTGCCAATGTTTTATTTGCAACTTGGGTAGACGCTTTAACCGTAGCCTTACTGACTTTGAAACCGCCGTAACCGATGGGTTCGACTTCACGCAATCAGACGGCTTCGGCGAAACCCTACACCGCAACATCCACGAATGGTTTAACAAAACCGAAAATCAAACACTTTGGAAGGAGTTACAAGATATGACTACTATTGAAAACAAAACCTCCGCTACAGCAGCGGAAACTTCGGGCAACCCCTTTACCGGGCGTAACATCGTCGTCATGGGTAAGCTGAACCACTTCACCCGTGACAGCATCAACGCCCGTATCGAATCGCTGGGTGCGAAAGCGGGGAGCGCGGTATCGAAGGCTACCGACTACCTCGTCGCGGGCGACAAAGCGGGGAGTAAGCTGGGCAAGGCCCAATCATTGGGCATTCCCGTTCTGTCCGAGCAACAGTTCCTACAAATGGCGGAAAGTGCGTAATAAATTATTTATAAATAGCCGGGAACCTAGCCCCCGGCTATTTATGTATAATAAAGCAAGGTTGATGAATAGGTGGGATCTAGTGGGGTATTGAGTGAGTAAGGTGCGAGGAAGGGATGAAGAATTACACAATGCGGATATAATCAATCATCGCTAGTTATGTTAAACAATAGCCATAAACAAGTTGCATATTATTTTTAGCTTGTTTATAATAGCAAAAATAAGACGAGCTTTCGCTAAAATGACGAATATATGCTACATTCACATTTTCAATTGTGTAAAATAACATATAAAAAGAATGAAACACATAAAAATTATTAAATGGTTTGCTGGTGATTAGGAAAATTAATTTTAAAGCAAATCAAAAGTTGACATTATGTTTCATTTACCTTACACTCCTCCTCGTTTTCTAATCGACAACAAAAATCGACGGATTCCGTGCCCTTATAGGGTACGTACCTGAGCAGGAGTGTATATAACAAATGGCAAACTTATATGATGGCTACCATGGTATAAATAATGAAACCGCAGAAAAAATAACAAGTAACCAAACTGGTTTTACCTATGAAGAATTTGCATGGAAACCCATTCATGTGGGTATGCAAATGGGGCATGGAATTTATTTTTTTATACATGATTTGCCAAATGACGACCCTGTAAAATTTTCATTGGGTTATGCGAGTGAAACATCAAATATAGATGTGGATAATTTTGACAAGGATGTGTTAAATGTACAAATAAATTACGAAATAAGCGATATATTGGACTTGAATACTGATGATGGGCAACGATATATGGAAGAATATGAAAGATATAGCCGTGAGTTGAACAAAACATATGGGTACACAGAATTACCACCCGATCATTTCGATAAATTGGTTCGATGGTGTATAGGTCAAACCCGCTATAAGCTTTTTAGCAAACGGTTTCGTGGCGGTGCAAGAGTAAACAACGGGGAATGTGGATTGGTATGCTTGACAAATTACGATATAATCGATAAGACATCATTAAAAACTATAAAGGGGTAGTCCGACATGGATAAATTCCAATCAGAATGGGCTAGCATTAAAGCTGATTTGGACAAAGCCTTCAGTAATATGCCGAAGGAAGACTACCAAAGGCGTTTAGGCGATATTATCAAGGGTGAATACGACTACCTCTTTTTTTTCGACGAGGATAAGTTAAAGTTTTTAGACGCGTTTCTTTCCCCGCGCATTATTAAAAACAAGCAGATATTAGAATCAATTGTTTCTGCGTATGCAGAATACGAAACTGGAAAGCCATCCAATTTTAGGCAAACATATTGCTTTCTAAAAGATTATAGTAAAGTCCGTCACAGTATGCATATCAAGGCGTCTAACGACCCGCCTGACAGCACAATGGAACAAAGGGAACATGATAATTATTATACCATGCTTTCTCTGTTATATGCTGAAATTACTGAGGGAAAGGAATGAACGGCGATGTGGGAGCCGGACCTAACCGGCAAATTATTATGGATTTAGCTTTAAAAATAGCCGAAGAATCGAAGTTGTACCAGTTAACACGAGTGGTTTTTGCATTACAAGACATGGTAAATTCACAAGTGGATATAAATCTAGAAAGCAATAATTCAAAGGATCCAGTAATAATTGATGAATTTGTCGAAGAATTAACAGGGTTGGCTGAAAAGAACAAGATGAAAAATAATGACTTTTCGAATTTGATTGCAAAAACCAAAAATTTTTTAAGCGAATTTCATTACAACCAAAAAAAAGTTCGTATCCAACTGGAATATGTAGAAGAAATCAATGAAAAGGCTTCAAGAGTAGTAAAAAGAGGTAATGTCTATTATATTTGTTTACCAAAAAAACTTATTGACCAAGTAAAAATGTATGCAAAAGAAGGAAATTTTAAAAATGAGGCTTTAGAAAAGCTCAGAGAATTATTAGGGCATGAAATAGGGCATTTAGCATTGCACTTTGGATTGCTTAACGTTAAAGGTTATGTTTTACCAGACTATCCTTTTGGGGTTGAATATGAATGCGAAGCAAACCACTTTTCTAAAATTTTAATTGATTCGTTGAATCAATAACATATCCATCATCTATTAGTTATAAAGAAATTAATATAAACCGTTGCAATTCAAATCGCATCGGTTTTTTTATTCCGTACATCCACACCTCCTGATTACACATTCTCTATACAGATGGAGCGTTCCGGACGCACCATAAATAAATCATTCAGGAGGAACTCCTATGTCAAAGGTAACAATCGCAGGCAGCAGCTACGTCATCACATCGACGGTGACGATGGCGGACTTGGAAACGGTCAGGAAATACCGTCCCGCCGCATTAGCCCTCGCCGACCCGGAAACGAAAGAAACGTTGTTCAAGGTAGGCATCGGCACCAACGGTATGACCGACTACGGCGTAAGCTTCGGCGGGGTGTCCAACGATACCGAAAAGCTGGCGACGGCGACGCTGCCCATCCCGTCCGATGTCGAGGACGCGAAGGAATACGTTATGGACAAAGCCGGGCTTGCGCTGACGAACCTGAACAAGGTCGAAGCCAACATCACGGCGGCACTTGCCGAAATCCGCACCGAACGGTCCGCTCTCGCGGAAAACATCACGGTTATCCTGTAACCGGAAACCGAACACAAGCACCAAGTACAAACACCAAGAACAAACACCCAACACAAACACAGGGGGCTGAGTTATCGGCCCCCTGCCATTTTACCCACCCAAAGGAGAACATACCATGATTAAAGTTACGATGGGAAACAACGTAAAACGCAGCGACGAAATCCTGGACAGGAACACGACCCTGCGTGAAGCGTTGGACAACGCGGGTATTGACTACACCCGCGGCATCATGAACCTCGACGGATCGACCCTCAACCCCGGCGACCTGGACAAGACCTTCGCCGATTTCGGGATAACCGAAAAGTGTTATCTGCTTAACGTGGTTAAGGCCGATAACGCTGCATAACAAAGAAGACGCGATTCGTTAATGGGGTAGTAGGCGTATACCTGCTGCCCTGACATTTTTATATGAAAGGGGGAACCCCCAACGATGTTTACCAAAGGAATCTACGATACGACCTTAACTTCCGCTGCCGCTGACAAGCTGTTTGCCAACATAACCGATTCGAATACCCCGGACAAATCCTTCCTTGCTACGTTGCGGGCACTCCTTCACAAACGTTTACCTCAACATGAATCTGTCCGGCTTACATGCAGCGCGATTCATCGTTCCGGTCAGGAAGTATTCTGCGCAACCAACTCCGAGCGTATGGGTTGGTTTCTGATTGACGTGGCACACAATCCATTATCGTCATCGGAGCACACCCTTCATATCGTATATACGACCCAATCCGATGCCGGAGATAAAATGCTGGAAACGGTAAAGGCAAACGCGGGTACGGGTAAGCGATACCTAAGCAGCTTCACCCGGCGGGATGACCTTCATGTGTTCTATGCCCGTAAAGCAAAGACCCTGTTCTATACCAACTATGAAGGCAAAAACACCGTCATCTTTACGGATAAGCTGGAACTAAAGCACTTCCATGTCCTACAGATGATGATTGCCAAGTACCTGCCGTCCTTGTTTGCCGATACCCCTTTAACCGGACCCGAAACCGTGCTGCTCAAAAGCACCGGTAACAAAGCCGCCGTTGAATACGAAACGCTTATCGAAGGCTTCACGAAAGACCTTGATATACGGAAGGAATTAATCCGTATCAAGCTGACAGACTTTGAAACGGTGTTCGAACGGAAGCGCGCGGATGAGATTCGGGAGGAAATAGAACATTGGCGGGGGGTATATGAAACACACCTGACCTCCCTGCGTGATGTAAATAACAAAATCAACGAAAACCAATACATGCTGGCGGGTTTGGAAAGCGTAATCAACGACCGCTCCAAGGATTCCGCGTTGATGGAGTATTTCATGTGTAACAAGAACCTCTCCATCGTCAGCGTAACCGGTACGACGATATCCTTCATCACCCACGGTTACGCGGATGTATATGACGAGGATGCTTTCGAGATTTATGTAGCGAAGCACGGCGGTTATATGTACGCGAACCTTCACCACACCGTATCGAAGCTCCAAATGGAAAAGCTGTACCGAGCTATCTTCTCAGAGGGCAGGTACAAGCTGAGGATGTGCGCGGCATACAAGGCTGATATACGCAGCGGCTTATGGGCTGTGCCACACTTCACGTTTCCAAACGAGAGCCGGACTTATATACCCAACCCCCACATCCAAAGAAACGGCTGTGTCGGAAGCTACGCAGGGTTCTTCCAAGAGTACATGCGCAAAGGCGATTATGTCGGTGCCATTGAACAGGCATCGGTATCCGGACGGAACCTGAACTTCCACGATTCAACGGTGATGGCGCACTTCGCCGAAACCTTGTCACACTCGACGATCTCATGTATCGAAGCACCGGGCGGGGTTTTACTTACACCCAAGGAAGCCATCAAAAGATTGGAAAGGGGTGCGGTATGCCCAGACCTATAACCATGACTGAGAAGATGAAACGGAAAGCACGCAAGGATTTTTCCGTTATGCTCGATGAGGTAAAGATGACGGACGGCAAACTCAATTACACCATGCGTTATGAATATAAAGATGCCGTTGCTATCGTATGGCTCACACCGGAGGCGTACCGTAAAACCCTTGCGCTGGTAACGGGGTTCTCAAGTGAAGTCGCGTGGCATGGCACCGTCACCCGTTCCGCCAACAACGAGTTCATCGTCGAAGACATACTCGTATACCCGCAGGAAGTCACCGGCAGCACGGTCAGCACCGATCAAGCGGCTTACACCCGGTGGCTGTACGAACAGGATGAGGAAACCTTCAACCGTATACGGATGCAGGGACATTCGCACGTCAATATGGGTGTGAACCCTTCCGGTGTGGACAACCAACACAGAGCGCAGATCCTCGCGCAGTTGGAATCGGATATGTTTTATGTCTTCATGGTATGGAACAAATCCTTGCACGTTCATACGCTTATCTACGACATGGCGCGGAACGTCTTGTACGAGGACGACGACATCGAAGTGAAGCTGTTCGGTGATGAAGGGATGGACGTGTTCCTGGCTGATGCGAAGGAAAAAGTACAGAAAGCGGGATGCAGGAAGGATACGACCGGTGTGAAAAGCCGGGCTACGGAGCCGAGCAGATTACGAAGTAATCGACCGAGTCACATCCCCGAACGGCTTGAAGCGGCAAGTGAATACCCCGGAACGGCAATCGACCCCGCGGACTTTGATGATTTTTATCACTACGGTATGTATGATCCGTATGACTTGGGAGGGCCTGCATGGACACGTTAAACCTTGCGAAGAGCTACGATTTCTTCAAACCGGAAAGGGTGAAGGAACGCATTCACATCATCGGATGCGGGTCGGTGGGGTCTACCGTGGCGGAGCTGCTCGTACGCTTCGGGCTGACGAAGCTGACCCTGTATGATTTCGACCGGGTTGAGCCGCATAACCTCGCCAACCAACTGTTCCGGCAATCACATGTCAGTATGACGAAGGTGGATGTCTTAACCGATATGTTGCGTGAAATAAATCCGGTCATCAAAGACTTTATCCGAATTGAACCCGAAGGATACACGGGACAACGGTTATCCGGCTACGTGTTCCTGTGCGTGGACAACATTGAACTGCGGAAGGACATCGCAACAGCCAATAAAAACAATCAGTACATCAAAGCTATGTTTGACTTCCGTACCCGGCTGACCGACGCGCAGCACTACGCGGCGGATTGGGCGAACATGAAGATGGTGGATGATTTCATCCGTTCCATGAATTTCACCCACGAAGAAGCCGCCGAAGAAACCCCCGTGTCCGCGTGTAATGTCACCCTGTCCGTCGCGCCGACGGTAAGGGTTATCTGCGCTTTGGGCGTAACCAATTTCATCAACCACACCAAGGGGGAGGCCCTGAAGAAGTTTATCCAAATGGATGCCTTCGGCTTCACGCTGGACGCCTTTTGAAATGCTCATTCGTAGGGATCATCAATAATCCTGCGAATAATTAACGCTTGTAATGTATACCGCCGTTCACCCGGCGGGCTTCGCGGTAACACCCGAAGCGATAAAACGTCAGGATGAAAGCAGGCACGCGGGCAGACCGACGGGCACTTCGAAGTGCTCCTCTTCAGCTCGCTGAGGTCTTCCGAAGCTTTAATTGATGGGATATCCCCGAAATCATGGGGGTTTGACCCTGTCGGTTGATGGAATCCTCGGGTTCATCCTTGACTTTTACAACTGGGAATTGTACGCATTCACCGGATTAATCTGGTGCAGCGGTTGCTTTCTCCATGTAGATTACAAGCCTAATCAATGGAAAGGAAGTTGATAATGCCATACATCACCATCAAACAGCCACCCGTGTATTACCAAATGACCTTCGAGGACATCATGGCGGGTGTGGATGATTTGAGTAAGTACGTAATGCCCAACATAACCAATACGCGCACTTATCGGGTAGACTACCCGAACCCGAAGCTGCTGGAACGCACCCCCGTCGGGGAAATGATACGGCTGCTCGGCGCGTTCAACCGTTCAAAGGAAGCTTTATTCGTTCAAGACAGGGCTTCCTTGTACCATACCTTTCATATCCCCAAGAGCAGCGGCGGGCTACGGCGCATCGACGCACCGCGCCCGGAACTGATGGCTGCGCTGCGGGAGTTGAAGGCGTTGTTTGAAACCCATATGTTCGCGCTGTACCACACCACCGCATTCGCCTATGTACGCGGACGCAGTACCATAGACGCGCTCAAACGCCACCAGCGTAACGAAAGCAAGTGGTTTCTGAAGTTGGACTTCGCCGACTTCTTCGGCAGCACCACACCGGGGTTTGTAATGGATATGCTGACGAGGATATTTCCGTTTAGTGAAATCGCCCGACGAAGGGACGGACGGGAGGAACTTGAAAAGGCTTTGGGATTGTGCTTCTTGAACGGCGGCTTACCGCAGGGGACACCCATTTCACCGTTCTTAACAAACCTGATGATGATCCCCGTTGACCACAAGGTCAGCAACTCCCTGCGTAACTACGATAACTGTTGCTTCGTTTACACCCGTTACGCCGATGACTTGCTAATCTCATGTAAGATTGACTTCAACAAGGATTCGGTACAGCGGTTGGTAGGTGGTGTGTTGTCGGAGTTTAACGCGCCGTTTTCAATCAAGCCGGAAAAGACACGATACGGTTCCGCCGCAGGACGAAACTGGAACCTGGGGCTGATGTTTAACGGGAGGAATGAAATCACCATCGGTCACAAACGCAAGAAGGAGTTTAAGGCGATGCTGGATAACTACTTGCGTGCCAGGAAGTCGAACGAAGGCTGGGAGAAAAACGACATCCAAGTATTGGGTGGGCTTATCAGCTACTACCGCATGGTGGAACGGGATTACATCGACTACCTGCTTCGGCAGTACGGTGAAAAGCACGGAACGGACATCAAGCAATGTATCAAAGCGGACTTGTCCGCGTAACCTTTTGTAATGAATTGTTTGGTTGTAAAACCAACGCTTCACGCGATTCGCTGAAGTATCAAAACGTAAGGATGAAGGATGACGTGACGGAGGAGATGGTCCCGGGATCAGAGGTCTTTCGGGCAGGTTCCGTTCCAAGCGGGTATCGAAGGTGTTGATAATTCAGGGGTATTGCTTTGAACCCATACCCTTATCCACATCATTTCATGATAACCGCAGGATGCAGCAGCAGACTGACGGGCGGAGTCGATTCGTCTTCTTCTTTGTGGATTACAAAAGGAAATCGAAGGAAATCAAAGTAAGTTGAAAATTATTTACAATGTATAACTTTATCTTCGGATGAAGTGCTTTGAGGTTAGACCCGAAGTAACCAAACATTGGAGCAGGATATGGCGCGCAGGGGGGTCTTCCGGATACCCATGGGTTCTTGAGGTGACCGGGAAGGCAGTTCATCATCATGGTTGGTTACGGAATTCCTTGAAATGACAGCTTTTCCTGACTTCGGACTATCATCCCCAACCGGCATCCACTTCCGCGGCGACCCGGAGGAACCTGAGCCGGCTGCTCGCTCCCAATGAAGATTGTAAATGAACAGCACCAACAATCCATAATGAATTACCGTATCCCCGGATTCGGTGCTTCGCGGTTTTACCCGAAGTTATGAGATTACGAACGACTTCGCAAATCCCATGGGATTCGAGGAATCCCACTGGGATTTGCTCATGGGCAAAGCACCGCGCCAACGACGGGGACTGAACCGCCGTGTTTTTCACTGCCTGCGGCAGAAAAAACACGAGCCGTTCAGACCCCTCTGTTGGCGCGCTTCTTCGTGGATTATGGATAAAATAACCATTGCATGTACCAAACATGGTATACTGTACATGCATTGGGAAAGGGGTAACAGCAATGACAAACGTATTTTTCGAGCGTGATATTTATAAAGAGCTCGTATCTTGGGTGACTATATTTTCCGGATGGGCGTTATATCTACACGGTCCCCGCCAGGTAGGGAAGACCACCCTCTTACAGAAATTGGGCGCGGAGTATTTTGAACGGTTTATATATATCAACTTATATATTGACGATGTAAGGGAAGACCTCGAAAGAAGCATCCGAGCGCACAGGGAAAAGCACGGCTATACCAAAACCGACGAAGACTACGGCCCCATGTGGGAGGAAATCCTTACCGATTATGACCCCAATTACACCAACGACCCGAAAACCCTAGTTATCATGGACGAAATCCAAGAATCATCCATGGCTTATAACAATATCCGTCAAATCCGCCGGGGGTTGAAAAGTAAGCTGGCAGTTACGGGCAGTTACCTGGGTGTAACCAGCAGTTTTAAGAGTTATAAAATGCCCACCGGGGACATCCACCGTATCGAAATGTCCAGCCTTTCCTTTACGGAATTCTTAAAGGCGAACGATATATGGGAATGCTACACCCCTATTAAAACCTTTGATTGGGCGAAGATGACCGACGATGAACAAGCTACTTGTGAACGCGTCCGTGAGTTGTACCGTGTTTATTGTCAAATCGGCGGCTACCCCGAGGTTGTCAACGCTTGGGTGACGACCCGGGATATAGACATATGTAAATCCGTAACGGCAAAATTGCTGGACGCACTTTACCGGGAAAGCAGTGCTTACTTTGAAGAAATCGTCGGGCGTACCCTTTGGATGAACACCCTTGAACGGGTAGCCACGCACATGATAACGAAATCGGGTGATTTGGATATCACCATCGCCAAGGAACTTTTCCGTGACGACAGTTCAAAGGGGATGAACGTACGGCGAAGGGATAAAATCAACGCGCTCAAGTGGTTGGATGAATGCTGCATCACAGGTGTCGTACGTGTCTACGATAAACTGGAAAAAGTGGTATCCATGAGCAACAAGCTCTTTTTCTATTTTCGGGACATGGGGTTAATGACACAATTGTGTGAAAATATCGTGGCTGTTTTACCCTCCGACCTTGCGGGTATGTACGCGGAAAACTTCGTGTACCTCCACTTACTTGATGATGCCGATGATTTATTCAACGAAAAGGAAGTCCGTAGCTTCGACGGCCCGCTCGGGCAGATTGACTTCGTGATGCACGACAAGGAACGGAAACGCTACGGTATCGAGGTCAAACACGGTAAGGGAGAAACGAAATCGGGGGACGCGGCTCTGAGCGAGGGGCGGATTGACTTCCTCATCCGGGTACAGGACACCTACGGCTCGGTACAGGATAACCAAGCTACCATTCCGATATTCATGTTGGATAAATTAAAGTATGTAATAACAAAGTAATACCGGATAGTGATAAATGACTTGTCAACCCCTCGGTCAAGTGCCGTGGGCTTTTTTTATAACAAGCATACGAACTTCGTCCTATTAAACATTCCTTCGACTTTGACGGTGAACGAAGAGGAGAGAAGAACGTCGTCGAAGTCGTTGAGAGAAGGAGAATGTTTACGGGGAAACGGGGTGAATGTCGTTCTACACGACTCTTTTCAATACGCACTTGTGATGGTAAAGAATACCATTCGTCCCACACTTCAAACCGTAAGAAAGGTTAATGTCTTGCTAATTATCTTTTAATAACTGATAATAATTAGGTCAAAAGGGGGTGTTAAATTTGATTTCTTCGATTGGGTTCCATACGTTTGAAATTGTCTTGCGATTAACGGCTGATGATGCGCGTGAGATATATCGAATGTTCAAAAACCATTCGGACATTAGGGTTCGACCTGTAGGTAAAGATAAGGATAACCCCAATGCTTATCCGAAAGGATATATCGTCGAATATATAAAAAACAATCCGGGTATCAAATGGTACATACGGTTCGATAAACGCTTGGCATCAATAATCCAATCTCCTCCTCAAAAAGGAAGTTGGACCTTACACTTGAAACCTCTTGTATATAGCATTAGGGCGATAATAAATCCCCATGTTTTGGTGGGGGATACCGTTAATTTGTCGGCAGCAACCTTTAGTTGTCTTGAAAAGGTTAAGATCAGATTTAACGAAGAAGCGAAAAAAATATCATCGGATCTTAAACGTTTTGATGATTATTCGATTAGCCGTGTTGATTATTGTTTTAATATAGACACGGTTGAAACAAGATTGGGATGCTTTCCGGAACAACTGATAAACCTTATTAAACGCGCTGACATTCCCGTACATTACACAGAGTGGTCAAAATATGACAAAATATCACATCGACAGCAGACCAGCAAGAATGCTTTATACTTGAAGAGCAACTCTGTCACAATAAATTATTATTGGAAGAGTCGAGAAATTGAAATTAAATACCCGTCGCATCCCAACTTGAAAAAGGCACGTAACTTAGTTCGCTTTGAAGTGCAATGCAAGTATCGTAAGATGTATTCTATTAACAAAGAAGCCCAATTACAATCCGGTGAATACCGCCCTATTCCCCAAGATGAACTGCTTGAAACACTGCTGTACAAACACCGCGTTACTATTTCAATTGATGAAATGCTGTCTGACACCACTTCCAAAATGATTAGCCTTAATTTTTTTCACAGGATTATTGGTCGTGGTCATTATTTAACATTGGACTGCGCCAAGTGGATGGTGTTGGAACATAACTTCAGACAGGAAAAAGAAAGCCGGCTTATATACGCCTTGGAGCAGGTTAATAAATGCCGAAGTGTCGCCAAAGCTAAAGCTGAACAAAGAGGTTATGACTTAGACGAATTCAAACGTTCGTTGAATGATTTGGAAGCAATTTACATAAATCCCGTCACTATACCCCAACGTTGGGGTATTACGTACATTCCCAACCCGCTCCATGCGTATTACAATACAATATACAAGGAGAGGTTTTTATTTTTTAATGAATGGCAGTTTGATGAGCTATTGGTAAAATACAACTCGTTATGATGGCTTAACTTGCTCGGGGTGCAAAAAATAGTTAAGGATTTATTCTTTCAAACACCCTATCGGAACGATATAAACCCCATCATTCCGGCGGTAACCCATTTTACCGGCTGTCAGTACCATCAGGAAAGATGGTTCACGCAGCTTCGCTTTCTTTTCTTCATTAGCTTTTTTGATAAGGTCGCGGAGTTCCAATAAATGGGCGGCACCTTCCTCGATTCTATTACTGCCCAGCTTAAATTCAATAAGCCCATATCGCCCGTCCGCCAGGTGAAGGACACAATCAGCTTCAAGCCCATACCGGTCACGATAACAGGAAACGTATCCCCCCATCGCAGACGAATAAACCTTCAAATCCCGAAAACACAGGCATTCAAAGATAAATCCAAATGTGTTCATATCTACCAGCAACGCTTCCGGGGATAATGCAAGGGACGCAACGGCAATAGACGGGTCAATAAATTCCTTCTTCTTACCGGAACGGATGGTGGTTGCCGAGCGGATAGATGGGCACCACGCCGGAACATCCTCGATTACATACAACCGTTCCAATGCGTTCAAATATGAATGCAGTGTTGGTTCGGACATGTCCATGTAATTAGAAGCGACATCTTCAAGAATTGTCCTGTCTGTGGCAAGGGTTGAAATGTTACGGGCGTAGGATTGTAAAATGGCTCGCACCCGCTCCGGACTGCGCTTTACGCCATCTACGGTGGAGGCATCACTATTATAAATACCTTCGATATAATTCCGAGCCTCAAAGAGCTTGGCTTTATCGGTTTTTTTATTCAACGTAGACGGCCAACCGCCGCGGCAAGCGGCAAAGACTAGATTCTCGATGGATAATTCAGACTTAATACCGTCAATGTCCAGGTTTGGATTAGTGAACAGCGCAGACAAAGAAACATTTCCATTCGATTCATTCGATTCAAACAAACTCATAGGATACATTACCATGCGGGATATCCGTCCTGTACCTGAGTGCATGATTTTAGATTCGTCAACCGTGGTAGAACCTGTCAGGATAAATAAACCCGGTTCGCTTCTTTGGTCAACAGCATGACGCACCGCATCCCAAAGAACCGGTGCCATTTGCCATTCGTCAATCAACCGGGGATTTTCACCTTTTAACAAGAGTGATGGTTTCGTATTGGCGGTTTCCAAGTAGCCCGATGTTTTGTCGGGGTCTTGGAGCTTCAAAACGCTCTTTGCCTGCATCTCTGCTGTGGTTGTCTTTCCGCACCACTTAGGGCCGGCAAGCAGCACCGCACCGACAGCATTAAGCCGTTCTTCCAAGATTCTGTCTACAACCCGAGGTAAATAATTGGATTTCATCGAGCAACCCTCCTTCAGTCGTGTCAAACGATTATATTCTTTTTTAATTACCACGACAATAATATTTTAGTGATTTGATGTAATTGATTTTAGTAAATTGATGATTTTGGTTTTTGTGTTTCGTTATACATGAACACCCTTATGCCACGATAAATACAACATTTACATATTTATCTTGATATAAACGTCATCACGTGATATGATTCCGCTTGAGGTGAGCATATTGAAAAGATTAATTACAAATAAATTGATAGCATGGAAGAACAAATCACGCCGTATGCCTCTGCTGCTTCATGGTGCCAGACAAGTGGGTAAAACCCACATCATCAGGGATTTCGGCAGTACGCATTACGCTAATACCGCTTATGTCAACTTGGAAACAGACCCCATTGCCGGGACATGGTTTGACGGCAATATCGACCCAAAGCGAATAGTCATGCTTCTGGAAGCGCATATCAAAGCGCGTGTTGTACCCGAGGATACCCTGATAATCTTTGATGAAATACAATCCTGTGAACGGGCGTTGACATCGTTAAAATATTTCAACGAAAATGCCCCGCAGTACCACATCATCGCGGCGGGGAGTCTGCTTGGTGTCGCCATCAAGCGTGAAAAACACTCTTTTCCGGTGGGTAACGTGGATTCCATGACCTTGCATCCCTTCACGTTTGAAGAATTTTTATGGGCGCAAGGCGAGGATATATTGGCGGGGGAAATTAAAGCGGGCTTTGAATCCTGTACCCCCCTGCACCCCAGTCTGCATAAACGAGCCTCCGACTTGTACAAGATATACCTAATCGTGGGGGGTATGCCTGCGAGCATCTTGGAACATACAAACACAGGTTCTCTTGTCACGGTACCCGGCGTACAGAATCGGATTATTAACGACTATATTGCGGATATGGCGAAGTATGCTACCGAGAGTGAAGCGGTTAAAATCCGTGGGGCATACAACTCCATTCCCGCACAACTGGCGAAGGAAAACCGTAAGTTTCAATATAAAATCATTCAAAAAGGCGGCAGCAGTACCCTCTTTGGTGAAGCCATCGACTGGTTGGAAACGGCCCGCGTGGTAAACAAGTGTTACAACCTGACCACGCCGGACATACCCCTTGAAGTGTACAAAGATTTTACGAGCTTCAAGCTGTACATGAGCGACACGGGGCTTTTGGTCATGACCAGCCGAACACCGCAGGAAATCATCCTTAATCTAAGCGAAACCGATAACAGGTTTCTGGGTGCCATTGCTGAAAATTATGTAGCGCAACAATTATCCGCCGCCGGCAAAAGCCTGCTGAGTTGGCGAAGCGACAGCAAGAGCGGCGGTCAAGCGGAAATGGATTTCGTGTTGCAAGAAGGTACGGATATTATCCCTGTCGAGGTTAAGGCAGGGGAGCGTGTGACTTCACGCAGCCTTAATGTGTTCGTGCAGAAGTATAAACCCGCTTATTCCATTAGGGTTTCCGGAAAGAACTTCGGGTTTGAAAATAGAATAAAATCCGTTCCGTTGTATGCGGTGTTCTGTATCTAAAAACTAAGCAGATGAATCTCGTGCAGGGTGTGTAAAACCGTTAATTGCTACAAATTGCTACAGTTTTTAAAGCGGTGTGATGACGGGAAAGCCGTAAATACAAGCCTTTTCGGGTTTATGCTCGGTAGAGCGCGTCCTTGGTTAGCTAGCCGATACATTCTCACTTTTGATGACTTCACGGGGTTGAATTTAATTGTTGACAACGTCAGTGTGTAAGTGCGCCAACAATAAATAAACAGGGATTCACTTCACAACGCATCTCTTTTTTCGTGAATTTTAGATTTGTGTATACCCTCGGTTTACATTGAGGGAACCTGTGTCATATGATAAAATAAGTCCATGAAAATAAAATACAATTAAATTCTGTACTCTAAGGAGGTTGATTATGTACGAGATTCTTCAGAATCCCAAGCGCATGTCAATCCAGGAAATTGATGATTCCTTTGATGGCAAGTGGGTTTATGTCGTCAATTGTGAGAGAAATGAAAGATACAAAACGATTGCCGGTGTCCCCGTAATTATCGCCGATGGGCCGTTTGAAGGTGTGGAGGACGGTATTTATGCCCCATATGATGATGAATCATACGGAACTAAGTTATCGCACACATTATTACCGTCCCTTAACTTTTTCGCGTCCTTTAGCAGGATAACAAGATGCACGAAGTAGGCATAACCCGTGTCGGGGGTCATATCATTTTCGAAATAGAATTTGTGAGTTATAACCAACCGACAAACGTGGCTACGAAAGTCATGTTGGATTCCGGCGCGTACTTGACGGTCATTTCCGCGAGTACCGCCACCAAGTTCGGGTTTGATTCCCTACCCTACGAAACCGTTGATCTTCACGGCTTTACCGGGTCTACCCCCGCAAAGGTGATAACCGTGCCGGGAATCAAGCTGGCTGGATGGTTGATTACCCAGGTGAAGGTACTCGTTCCCTTCGACAAGGAAATCACACAAGAGGTTTTAGGGCAGAATGTCCTTGAATATTTTAATTACGATGTTAAGCACGATGAGGATAAAATATACTTCTCTAAAAATCCAAACCCCAAACCGCAAGGCAAATACATATATTTGCTTGGTTGTGGGGATGTATTTGTGAATAACCCAAATGAACAGATGAACCTCGTGCAGGGTGTGTAAAAATTGACATTAGCTATAATTAGCTATACTCATTTAAAAATCGAAACTTGGAAACCCTTAAAACAAAGGCTTTCGACGGCTTTTACCGGACTTAACCGCGTCCTTGGTAAGGACGAGGCAGGCGGTTCAATACCGCCCAGCAGCTTTTCTTTATTCCCTAAAGCCGCTTGAAATTACCTGCATTGTTGCATTTTTTTGTACAGACAATCAACAAAAAAACATTATGAAGAAAAAAATACCCATAGGACTACGTAAAAATTGCCGTAGAATCTTATGGGTTTTTTATTCAAATTTTTATTTATCGCTTCAAGGGTGCGGTAAACGTAAATTGGACAAGCCCTTATTTTATAAGGGTTTGCCCAATTTCAAAAACCATCTTCATGCCCGAAGCCGGAATCGAACCGGCACGGAGTTGCCCCCGAGGGATTTTAAGTCCCTTGCGTCTACCTGTTCCGCCATTCGGGCCGGAACTTTTTTATTATGGGATGATTTTAATGGGGTGTCAAGTGCGCTTTATGATTCCCCGGAAGAAAAGAAACGTGTTTGCCGCAGGGCTTCGTACAGCACGATACCGACGGAAACGGAGAGGTTAAGCGAACGTTCCGCACCGATCATGGGTATCGTGATAATACGGTCGGCGTGATCGGCCAGCATTTTTGACGGCAACCCGCAGGTTTCCGAACCGAAGATTAAATAATCATTTGCGGTGTACGAGACGTCGGTGTACCTTTTTTCGCTTCCGGTTTCCACGAGGTAAAACTGCGCGTCGGGATTTTCATCAATAAAATGCGTGAAGCCGTCATATTCGCGTATGTTAATTTTGTGCCAATAATCCAAGCCCGAGCGTTTTAACGATTTTTCATCCAAAAGGAAACCCAGTGGATGGATCAAGTGCAACGCCGTCCCCGTCATCAGGCAGGTGCGGCCGATCGCGCCGGTGTTGTGAGGGATTTCGGGTTGGTGCAGGACGATGTTCATGGGGCGATTATACCATTTGTCAAAGGTTTTGCGCGTGGGTTATAATCAATTCACGGAGGAAGGTGTAATTATGGCGTTTCGAATCGGTCAGGGTTATGACGTTCACCGCTTGGCGGAAAACCGTCCCCTTATGCTGGGTGGCGTAGAGGTTCCGCACCCTTTGGGGCTTATGGGGCATTCCGATGCGGATGTGTTGTGCCACGCCGTAATAGACGCGCTGTTGGGTGCGTCGGGCTTGGGGGATATCGGCCTGCACTTCCCCGATACGTATCCGCAATATAAGAACATGTCCGGCTTGAGTATGTTAAATATAGTCGCGGATCTGTTGGCGAAAAATAAATATACCGTTGAAAACATTGATGCGACCATCATCGCGCAAGAGCCCAAACTTACACCTTATAAGGAAAAAATGGCGGAAAATATTTCGCGTGTGATGAAGGTTCCCGCCCATGCCGTAAACATCAAAGCCACCACCGAAGAAGGGTTGGGCTTTACCGGCGCGGGAGAAGGGATCGCCGCGCAAGCTGTATGCCTGTTACGAAAGGTAAATGAAAAATGAATATAAGCATTTACAATACCCTCACACGTAAGAAGGAACCCTTCGTCCCGATCGACCCCGACGGCAAAACCGTAAGGATGTACACCTGCGGCCAAACGGTGTACAACGATATCCACATCGGGAACGCACGTTTCTACGTGGTTTTTGACGCGATACGCCGTTATATGGAATACCGCGGTTTTGACGTGCAGTATATGCAAAATTTTACGGATATCGACGACAAGATCATCGCCCGCGCCGTGCAGGAAGGCCGCGGGGTAGATGACATCGCTGACACGTTTGTTTCCCGCACCCTGGAGGATTTGGAAAACTTGAACGTACGTCCCACCACAAAAAATCCCCGCGCCACACAGGAAATGCCCGAAATTATCGACATGATTACCCGATTAACAGAAATCGACGCGGCATATGAGAGGAACGGCACGGTTTACTTCGATGTCACACGTACCCCCGACTACGGCAAACTTTCGCGCAAGAAACCCGACGATTTGATTGCCGGCGCACGCATCGAAGTGGATTCGGATAAACGCAACCCCACGGACTTTGTGCTTTGGAAGCCCGCGAAACCCGGCGAGCCGTTTTGGCCAAGCCCGTGGAGCGAAGGCCGCCCGGGCTGGCATATCGAATGCTCCGCCATGGCGTTTAAATATTTGGGTGAGGAAATCGACATTCACGGTGGGGGAGCGGACCTCATCTTCCCCCATCACGAAAACGAAATCGCCCAAACCGAGGCGATTACGGGCAAGCCCTTTTCCCGTTATTGGATGCATTGCGGCATCCTCACGGTGGACCATAAGAAGATGTCCAAATCGCGCGGAAATTTCCAAACCCTACGCGAAGTGGCCGAACGTTTCCCGTACGACGTAATCCGTTTTTATTTGTTGAGCGGGCATTATCGTATGCCGATGGAGTTTACCGACGAGGTGATAACCGCCGCCGCGAAGGGGCTGGAGCGGATTAAAAATTGCCACGATACGTTGGTGCGGATGATCGGCGATAAAAATAATGAAACGCCTATTAAAATTGAACGAAATTTGGATTGCGTTTACGAAAACGATTTCTTTGCCGCGATGGACGATGACTTTAACACCGCCGATGCGGTGACGGCGATCTTTGAATTGGTAAAATCCATCAATACGGAACTGGCGAAACCCGAAAAACCCCCGCGAGGGAAACTTATATGTTTAAGCGATCAATTATCCCGCATGTGCGGCCTGTTGGGCATCGATTTAAAAAAAACCGACACCGACACCGACACCGCTTACATCGAAGCTCGAATCGCCGATCGCCAAGCCGCGCGAAAGACACGCGATTTCGCCGAGGCCGACCGTATTCGCAACGAATTGGCCGAGCGGGGTATACTGTTGGAAGACACCCGCGAAGGCGTGGTATGGAAAAAAGCGTAAACCCAAGCACATCCGTCGCTGCCTTAGCCTACTTGGGCGACGCGGTCTTTGAATTACGCGTACGCGAAATGCTGTTAAACAAATACGAATCGAACGCGACGCCGAATGCGTTAAATCGTCAAGCGCGTAAATATGTAAGCGCGACCGCGCAATCGGCCATGTACCATGCGATCTTTCCTTTGCTTACCGAAGAAGAGCAAGCGATCATGAAACGCGGCCGAAATCTCCATACAAGCTCCCGCGCGAAAAACGCGGATGCCACCGATTATCGCCACGCCACGGGGTTGGAAACGCTTTTCGGTTATCTGCACGAACGCGGCGAACGCGGGCGTATCGACGAATTATTTAATCTCTGTATTTCCGTAAAAATCTAATCATAAGGGGTTTTTCCTTTGCGCAATCTGACGCTGCTCACCGACTTCTACGAACTCACCATGATGCAGGCCTACCACCATGCCGCCGAAACCACGGAGCAAGGTCAACGGGCCGTTTTTGATATGTTCTACCGCGAGAACCCCTGCGGCAACGGGTACGCAGTGGCGGCGGGATTGGCACAACTCATCGATTATATAAAGAACCTGCGCTTCGGGGATGCGGACATCGAATACCTGCGCTCCACGGGGGCCTTCCGCGAACCGTTCTTGAATTATTTAAAAAACTTTCGATTTACGGGGGATATACACGCCGTGCCCGAGGGGACGGTTGTATTTCCCGGCGAACCGCTGGTACGGGTATCGGCGCCGTTGGCGGAAGGACAATTTATCGAGACGGCATTACTTAATATCATCAATCATCAAAGTCTGATCGCAACCAAGGCCGCGCGTGTATGCTGGGCTGCCGCAGGCGACACGGTGTTTGAATTCGGCTTACGGCGTGCCCAAGGACCGGACGCGGGTATATACGGCGCACGGGCCGCCATGATCGGCGGATGCCACGCCACCAGCAATGTGTTAGCCGGGCAGCTTTTCGACATACCCGTACGCGGCACCCACGCGCACAGCTGGATTATGTCCTTTGACACGGAGCTTGCGGCTTTCCGTTGTTATGCCGATCTGTACCCCCGCGTATGCATCCTGCTGACGGATACGTACGACACGTTAAAATCGGGTGTACCCAACGCGATAACCGTTTTTAAGGAAATGAAGGAAAAAGGCATCACATCGGCATTGTACGGCATCCGCTTGGATTCGGGCGACCTCGCGTACCTTTCCAAATGCGCGCGCGAAATGCTGGATGCGGCCGGGTTTACCGATGCGATTATCAGCGCGTCAAGCGATTTGGATGAAAACCTGATTACCGAGCTGAAAGCGCAGGGCGCGAAGATAACCCTCTGGGGCGTAGGCACGAACCTGATAACATCCAAGGAATGTCCCGCGTTCGGCGGCGTGTATAAAATGGCGGCGCTTTCATCCGGCGACGGCCCGTGGATCCCCAAGATAAAACTCAGTGAAAACCCCGTAAAGGTCACCAACCCCGGTATAAAAAAAATTTATCGCTTATACGATTCCACCACGGGTAAAATGAAGGCCGACTTGATAATGTTAGCCGACGAAGCATTGTCTAACCACGAGGACTTGACGATCTTCGACCCGCTGGCGACGTGGAAACGCATGACCCTACCCGCCGGGTCGTTTACCATACGCGAACTGCTGGAGCCCGTATTCGTGGGCGGTGATTGCGTGTATCCCGAACGTCGCGTGGCAGACATCCGCGAATACGCCGAAGCCGAGCGCGGAACCTTGTGGGATGAACATAAACGTTTGGTTAACCCGCACATCATGCCGGTGGACTTGTCGCAGAAGCTGTACGATTTGAAGCAAACGATGATCACGCAGGCACGTGGGCGGTAGGCAGAACAAAGACTACTCAACGATATGAAGTAAAGAAAGGCAGGAAGGTTAAAATGAAATTGATATGCTTTGATAATATATCTGTGGCAAACGGTGTGTTTTACGGCGGAGACGCGGGCGCAAAAGATGCTGTTTTATATGAAAACAATGTTTGGATGTTAAAATACCCAAAAACCACACGTGACATGATAAATCCGCAAATTTCCTATACCACCAGCCCGCTAAGCGAATATTTGGGTTCAAGCATATACGTTTCCTTAGGTTTTCCCGTACACGATACGTTATTGGGTGTGCGGAACAATAAAATGGTCGTCGCGTGCAAGGATTTTACGAGAAGCGGCGATGAATTGTGGCAGCCGGCTCGGCAGTTGATTCATTTCCATTACTTAAAAAACAGCTTCATGGCAAGCGATTTGGAATCCTATTCCGGTTCGGGTTCGGAAACTCTTTTGGATGAAGTTCTCGCTGCCGTTAACGGACAAATTAACTTACGTACCGTTCCCGGCGTTACCGAGCGTTTTTGGGATATGTTTGTCGTGGACGCTTTTATCGGGAACAATGACCGCAACAACGGTAATTGGGGACTGTTATTAAACCCGTTAAACGGTGAAATGTCGCTTGCCCCCGTGTACGACAACGGCAACGCCTTTTTTAATAAAAGCGGCGCGGTGCAAATGGAAGGGCATTTAAACGACGTTAATATTATGATAAACCTTGCGTACAAAAATCCCCGTTGTGTATATAAATACACAAGCATAGACGGCACGGGGGAAAGAATAAATCCCTTTGTTTTTATTAAACAGCGTGACAACCCCGATTGTACCGCCGCAGCCGAACGCTTCTTGCAACGCGTGGATATGAAGCGCATTAAAGCCATCATCGAAGAAGTCCCCGAAACCTACGGTGCGTTGTCGGTGATGCCTGCGGTGCAGAAGGAATTTTATATTGAACTGCTGCGCTTACGGTTAAAATTTTTGACGCAAGAACTATAAAAGAGGTGTAACATTGCGCTGGTTAATATTAATTTCGTTTTTATTTTATTCGTTAAATGTCACGGGGTTTAACGTTAAGAATTTCGTGCTGGTAGAATCCTGTATAAAAACGGAACCGCTTGATATGGCGTATTGGGCGCCTTATTTGGCTTGTTTAATTGCGTTTTGGATATGGCCCGATACCGCGCAGTGGATTTTATTGGGCTTTTTTTCGCTTAGTGCCTTGATTCTTTTCCTTACGACGGTAAGGTTTATGATATGGCCGAATGAAAGGAAAATCCGCGGATACAATCAATATTTTAAGTCTACCCACCATATCATTAAGCCGTCAGATACGAAGCTGATACCCGATACGTTCCATTTAATTTTATTGGTGTTGGTACCTGTCAACCTGATTGGAATTATCATTTATATAATTTTATAACGAGGTGGCCTATGCAAACGTTGGACTATACCGCTCTTAACCGCCAACCCGCCCATACCCGCTGGCGGGCGTATGAGAGCGAAGCGCAGGCGTTGGCTTGCGAAGGGGACGAAAATGCTTCCCGTTATGTAAAATCGCTCAACGGCACGTACAAATTTAAGTTGTACCCTGCCGCCGAAGTAGCGGAGATATTCCCCGCGGAGGCTTTCCCCCCTGCGGGGTCAACGGGGTTGCTTGATTCCGACCTTACGGTGAAAGGCTTCGTTGATATCCCCGTGCCGTCCAACTGGGAGTTATACGGCTTCGGCGAACCGATTTATACGAACGTGCCGTACCCTTGGCTCTACGATTCCGACGGCGCGCACATGATACAGCCGGGAAAAAGGCAAGCAAACATCCCCAACCCGCCCCAAGTCCCCGCCGAAAATCCTACGGGATGTTATATACACCGCTTTGATATCCCTTCCGATTTTGAATCGAGGGATATTTTTTTACGCTTCGACGCCGTGGAAACTGCTTACCATGTGTGGCTCAACGGGCAATATGTGGGCTACGCCGAAGACAGCAAGCTGCCGTCGGAATTTGACATCACACCCTTCGCTAAAGCGGACGAAAACGTCTTAGCCGTCAAGGTCATGCGTTGGGCGAAAAGCACGTACTTGGAAGATCAAGATTACTGGCACCTCTCAGGCATTTGCGGCAACGTTTCCCTTATCGTCAAGCCCAAGGTACGTATCATCGATTATAAAATCACCGCATTGCCTGCCGACGGCGGAAAGGGCGTTATGACCGCCGACGTGCAGATGTCCCGCGTGGCGGGCTTTGCCGATTACCGCGTGAAGGTGGCGATATATAAAAAGAAAGAACTCATAACCGAAGGGACCGCTCCCGTTTCCGCGAAAGCGGGCTACTCCCATGGGGAAGCGGCGGCGAACACGGCACGCGTCAAATTGGAAGTACCCGATATCGTCAAATGGTCGCCCGAAACGCCGGAGCTGTATACCGTTTTAGTTTCGTTGCTTGCGCCGGGGGAAGGGGACGCTTCGGATGCCCCCGCCGACGTTGAAGCCTGCCGCGTCGGCTTCAAGAAAGTCGAAATCATCGGCGGCATTTTATATATCAACGGGCAACGCATCGTTATAAAAGGCGTCAACCGCCACCAGCATTTCCCGCACACGGGGCGCGTACCCGACGTGCCGTGGATGCGTAACGAAATCATTCAAATGAAGCGCATGAACATAAACGCCGTGCGCACCAGCCACTACCCCGACTGTGACGCGTGGTACGATTTATGCGACGAAATGGGCATCCTCGTAGTGTGCGAAGCCAACCTTGAAACCCATGGGCTTAGCGGGCAGCTTGCACTCGAGCCCGCGTGGGCAAGCCTGTATTTGGAACGCGCCGTGCGTATGGTGATGAACTTTAAGAATCACCCGTGCATCTTTTCATGGTCGCTGGGGAACGAAAGCGGCATCGGCGCCAATCACGGCGCGATGGCGGGTTTTATCCGCGAATATGACCCCACGCGCCTGTGCCAGTACGAATGCGGCGGCCCCGGTAAAAACATCTCCGACATACGCGGCAGCATGTACGCCCCCATCCGCGACATTTTGAGTATGATTGCCGACACGACGGACGACCGCCCCATTATCCTCGTGGAATACCTGTACCAGATATGCAACTCCGGCGGCGGTGCGTACCACTTCCCCGCGCTGACGGAAAAATACAAGCGCTTTCAAGGGGGCTTCGTGTGGGATTGGCAAGATAAATCGTTGCTCAAACCCATTGAAAAAACCGACCCGTCTTTGCGCGGCGGGGAAAACAGTACGTTCTTCGCGTATGGCGGCGATTTTGGCGAATCCGTGATTGAAACGGAATGCACGCCCTTTATGGTTAACAACGGTATCGTGCTGGCGGATTTGACATGGAAGCCCGCCGCCCATGAATTAAAACAAGCCTACGCCCCCGTCGCCGTGCGCCCCGCGTACGACCGCATGGGCTGGACCTTCGACCACAAGCCCCTCACGCAATTCGTAATCAAAAATAAAACGCACACGAAAACGTTAAGCGACTTCACCGTAACCCTCGTCCTGCGCGAGGACGGGCATGTCGTGCATACGCAAGTCATCGACACGGGCAGCGTTCCGCCATTGACAGACAAGCGCTTCGAAGCCAAGCCCGACTACCCCTTCAAGCCCGAATACGAATACCATATCGAGTTCCGCGTTACGCAGAATGCGGCATCCCCCTACGCCCCCGCCGGATACGAAGTCGGCTTTACGCAATATCCGTTGAAAGCCGCCCATTCCGTTCCGCCAACGTTGGAAAATTCCTCGGAAGCGGCACACGGAATCACCGTCGCAAACAATACAACCCATATTTCGTTAACAAAAAACAATATCATATTATCCGTGTGCAAACGCGAAGGTACCTTCACCCTGCATAAAAACGGCGAGGAATACCTTTCCGGCGGCGCGCCTTGCGTCACGCGCCCCTATTCCGGCTTGGATGCCTTCCCCAATTGGGGACCCCACGCGGTATGGAAAACGCTGCACCCGAACAACACGAAAACCGTCGTCGAAAACGTCATCCTTTCCGAAGGAAAAAATACCCCGCCCGCCGTCACCGTCCGCTACAGGTTGGAAATCCCGCTGGACGGCAACATTTACATTTCCCGCGCAGAATATAACGTGCGCTTGAAAAATAAAACCGCTCCGCAAAATAACAATGCAACCGGCTTCGAAGTCTCCGACGTTTGCGCCGAATTTAAAACCCACTATCACATCAACGAAAACCTGCACTACATCCCCCGTGCGGGCATGGCGTTCACCGCACCCGCAGGCTTTGAAAAGCTGACCTATTTCGGGGCGGGTGACATGGAGAGCTATTCCGACCGCACCCTCGCTTCGGCGGTTGGCGTATATGAAACCACCGTTTCCGCGCAGCACTTCCCCTTCTGCCCCCCTTCGGAATGCGGCGGACACGACCAAACCCGTTGGCTCACCCTCTCCGACGATAAGGGACGCGGCATCAAGATTTTTGCTCCCACTCCCTTCCATTTCGACGCGCGGCACAACACCGTTGAGGATTACCTGACCGCCACCCACGACCATCTCCTGCCCAAGCGCGCGGAAACCTTCATACACATCGACGCGGCACACGCGGGTATCGGCGGCGACATGGCGTGGAGCACGTACATGAATCCGGAACATTCAATAAAAGCGGGCATCCACGGGATGCGTTTTGAAGCCATTTTGTTATAGAAAGGGGTAACAAATATGTACACATTGGAAAACCGCAAATTTTTCAAATGCACGGCGAAGGAACGGCATCCTGCATGGACGTTGTCCATACCATTGTCGAGTTGGCAAACACCGCGCGCAGGGAAGGCGTGCTGGCACTGGAGGAACGCGCCATTTATACGGACGACCTTTTTATAAAAAAGGGGCTGATGCTGATTGTGGACGGCACAGACCCCGCGTTGGAGGATAAGCCGCGTACAAGAATCGCTCAACCCAAATGGAAAAACAAATGCGATAAAATCCGTGCCCGCAGCCGTGCGCAAGCCAAGGAAATCAAACACCTGGTTGAAACCGTCAACCGCCAATCCGCCCGGATAACCAAGTTGACAAACGACCTAGACCGGTACAAAGGGGAACAACCGCAGGAACCGCAAGATGGAGACAATCCCGAATCCGAAAGAACGTTCATCTTCGAGGATTTTCTTGCCTTCCCCAACCGCGATTTGCAAATAATCATGCGCGAGGTTGACCAAGCCGACCTTTCCATTGCCTTAAAAGGCGCGTCCGAAGCCTTGCAAGCCCACTTCCTCGCCAACCTGTCAATGCGCCTCGGCCAATTCACTATGGAAAGCATGACACTCACAGAAGTGCGCATGACGGACATAGAGGAAGCACAACAAAAAATCATCCACATTGCGCGCCGCTTACAGGACTGCGGCGAAATTAGAGGTGACTTGTCATGAAAAAATACGACGTGTTCCTGTTCGACGCGGACAATACCTTGTTCGATTACGACGCCGCGGAAAAAAACGCCCTCACTGTTATGCTCGCGCGTTACGGCTTGCCCTACAACGAGGAACTGCATGAAAAATACCGCGAAATCAACGCCGCCGTGTGGGCGGCCTTCGGGCGCGGCGAAATGACGAAAATACAATTACAGCACATCCGCTTCCAACGGCTGTTCGCGTACATGGGTACAGAAGATGACGCTTCCGCTTTTAACGACGGCTACCTTGAAGAACTCGGCAAAGGCTCACAGCTCATCGATGGCGCGTACGAAATATGCAAAACTATCACCGAACGCGGCAAGACCCTCTATATCGTAACCAACGCCATCCTCAAAACCCAGCAGAACCGTATCAAACACTCCGCCATCAGCCCCTTCATTTCCGATTCCTTTATCTCCGAAGTGGTGGGCTACGAAAAACCCCACATAAAATTTTTCGAACACGTCCTCGCCCACATCCCGCCCACCAAAAAGGAAAACATCCTCGTCATCGGCGACAACCTGCACGCCGACATCCAAGGCGGCATCAACGCCGGGCTGGACACCTGCTGGTGTAATTTTCGAAAGGAAACGAACAAAACGGGGATAATACCGACATATGAAATTATTAGTCTTGGGGAGATAGCCGGGTTTGTGTGATTCTTCCCTTATGCTATAATATTGTCATAATAATGACTAAATTCTATATGGAAGGATTGGTTTTTATGGTAGGGTTCATGCCTGACGTAAAACCGTCAACAAGCATACGGCACGATTATAATTTGTTTTCTAAGCATTGTCGGGAATCACATACGCCCGTTTTATTGACAAAAAACGGTGAGGCGGATTTGGTCGTAATGAGCGTCGAAACATATCAAAAAATAATGGCAAGGCACAGATTGGGACAAATGCTTGCCAAAGTGGATAAGGACATCGCCGCAGGTATACCCATGCGTGATTTTGAAGATGTGTTCTCCGATATCGGGGAGCGGATTAAACATGCGTAAAATCAAGATATCGGAGGATGCGTATTTCGACATAGAAGAAATCTTTTCCTATATATCCGCGGATAATAAAAAAGCGGCAAGCGAATTACGCAAGCGGATATACAAAGGAATTAAAGCGTTAACCAATTTCCCGTATAAATATCCGGCAGTCCAAGCGGATGACGCATCGGGTGCGGAACGGGGATACCGTTATATGGTGGTTAACCCCTATATCGTATTTTACCGCGTCTTGGATGACGCAATTATCGTAGCGCGGATTCTCCATTCACGGCAGAATTGGCTGCATCTGTTATTTGGTTACAATGGTGAAAATTAATGGTTACGGAAACACCAACTCCGGGTACTTATCCCGCATATGGTTGATCGCGGGCTTCAATTCCTCGGACCCATCGCAGCCGTCCGCAATGTGATTGCCGGATCGGGGGAGAATAGAAGCCGAATCTTTATTCACAAGAATCGGCCTTTCCATGTCATCGGCGATTAACGTATTTTTCCGTCAAGGGGTACGCGAACAGGCGATTCCGTTTGAATTAAAGCCTTACGATTCCTTTTACAAAAACCCCGAATCTATGGCGGCGCTGGAGGAATCCAAGCGGCTCATGAAAGACCCCCATGCAAAAACCTTTAAGTCAACGCAAGCATTGGTGGATGATTTGTTGAACGGTGAAGAAGTGAAATAGATAATAAAATGGGAGCCTATGATGTATAAAGACGACTACCTCTCCACCAAAGCAATAATCCAATTTATTGATTGGATTGAATCAATTTTGGATGTACCCCGATCATTTAACCATTCATATCACCACATAAAAGAGAATAAACGATATACATTTGAAAATTTATTTGAAGCCTATAAAAAATACGATTGGAAGCGGAAACACACGATTGAAGAATTATCGATCACCTTAAAGAAAAGCCTAATTGGTTTGGATGAACAAGCATGTTTAAATACTTGCAATATGATATTGGAATGGGGTGGCGTTAAGAATATGGGAAACATAAAACGCCTTTCCATATTAAGCCCGAATTTATGCGCGTATTTGCTTGCTATACGGGAAAGGATGGCAATGAACTTACCGTTACAAGATTACTTTACCCCCGAAATACATATGACTAGCGGTTTTTCAAAGATATATTCCGCGTGTGTGGACGAATTTATTATTTATGATAGCCGCGTGGCAGCTTCACTAGGCTTGTTGGTGAGGACATTTTGCATAAATTATAAACTTCAAGTCATCCCGCATGAATTGAAGTTCGCATGGTCTAACGGGCGGGGAAGGAAAACAAGAAACCCTAGCTTTGACGGATATTCCTTTCCTAAAATAAAAATTCATAAAAAAAATGAGTACTTAGAAAATAACATAAAAGCAAATTGGTTATTGTCTAAAATAACAAATTCAACAAAATCAAAGTTTGCAAGCATAGAACCGCACGACCACCGCTTACGCGCTTTGGAAAAATCATTATTTATGCTTGGTTATGATATAAGCCAAAAATGATTGAAATATTTATTTGAAGATATATTTTTTATAAACTTCCAACCCACACGGCACCCGCCCCGCAGGAGTCATCGCGCCGCAAGGCACGACTTTCACAGAGTGGCTTGCGGCGCGATACCCCGAGAGGGGCGAAGTTAGCACGGTTATTTCAGCGGAAACACCAATTCCGGGTACTTATCCCGCATATGGTTAATCGCGGGCTTCAACTCCTCGAACCCACCGCAACCGTCCACGCGGTTCGACGTCCAAGGCATTACGCCCTGCCATCCGTTATCAAAGGCGTTTTGGTAATCCTCCGTAAGCGTATACCCCGCCGAACCGTTGGCGGCACATTCGCCCAACACGGCGGGCTTGGGGGGCCACAAGCCCCAACCGCCGGAAGCAGGCGAACCGAAGGGCTTGACTTGGAAAGGTGAACCGTAATTCTTGCCCACCCAATCGTAATAATGTACGGAGTAGAAATCGATGTAAGCGTTTTTATTCGGATAAATATTTTGTAAGAAAGCGTCGGAAACCTTGTCCCCTTCGTAGCGGGCGTTGTCTTCATAGCCTTCGAAACCGTCGGAATGGTACTTGGGGAAGGAGAGCCCGACGGTTACGGGCACGTCGGAATTTTCATGGATGGCTGCCGCCGCACGGGCGAAATAGCGGGAAAGGTCCGCCCACGCCAAATTGCCTCGGTGTTCCTCTTCGTGTGCCCAATCGGGCTCGTTCATCAAGTCGATACTCCACAGGTATGGATTTTCTTTGTAACGCAACGTAAAGGGGATTACGTAATGCTTGACGAAGGCATCGACCTTTTCGTCGGTCAGCACCATTTTGCGCCAGCGGCTTGCGTCGGGGCGTTCGTTGTTGCGGTTTTGGAAATGGTCGAAGGAGGTCAGCGTCGCCATGATGTAGATTTGGTGGCGTTCGGCGGCGGCGAAGAAGAGGTCGAGGTCGTCCCAATGCTTCTGCGACGTACCGCTTACCATGCCTTCCTCGTCGATGATGACCGCGCCTTGGTTGTTGTTGCAGTTGACCCATACGCGAGTGGCGTTGAGCCCGTTTTCGTGCAGCAGTGCGAAGTGTTCGTTCCACCACGCATCGTTATATTCGCCGCCGAAGTCGTTCCACTTGTTCCACGGGGTGTTTGCCCCGTTGATCCAAATCCGCTTGCCGTCCACCATGAAATGCTCACCTTGGATGGTGATTTTTTTATTTGCGCCCATTTTTGCGGTATCTCCCTCCTGATATGTTGTGCGCTTCAATTATACGCTATAATGGAAACATTACAATCTCATTACATTTTATAAGGAGCTGCCCCATGTTTGATTTATCGAACATCACCCGCGTTACCGAAGGCACCACGCGCCTCTTTTCCCCCGAAAACGTGTACGCCGAAAAAGGCAAGGGCGGCATGGCCGACACGGTTGACGCCCCGCAGGAGGAAGTCGCAAAAATCGGCCAGCAATGGGAAAACAACAAAGCCGCCCGCGAGCTGGGGCAAAAATGGAAGGTGCGCCCCTGCATTACCATCCCCGTAGGCCATACCGCCACGATCATGGACACCGCCGGCCCGGGGCGCATCACGCACATATGGTTTACCGTGGACCAAAAACGCTTCCGCGATTTGATCCTGCGCATGTATTGGGACGGCGAAGCAGAGCCCAGCGTGGAATCGCCCGTGGGTGATTTCTTTTGCTGCGGTTTTTCGAAGGCATTGGCGATTACCGCCTTGCCCATCAACGTCAACCCCACCGGCGGCATGAATTCCTATTTCCCCATGCCCTTCCGCCAATCGGCGAGGATCACGGTGGAGAACCGCGGCGTGGAGGATTGCGGCGGCTTCTTCTACGCGATTTCCATGGATGAAGCCCCCGTAGCCGACGATGAGGCGTATTTCCACGCCAAGTTCCGCCGCACCAACCCCCTGCCCTACGGTGAGGATTATCTGATCATCGACGGGATCAAAGGTGCGGGCCACTACGTGGGCACGCAAATCGCTTGGCAGCAGAATTCGAACGGCTGGTGGGGCGAGGGCGAGGTGAAAGCGTTTATTGACGGCGACAAAGAATTCCCCAGCTATTGCGGCACGGGTACGGAGGACTACTTCGGCGGTGCGTGGTGTTACAATGCCAATTATTCCGCGCCCTTCCTCGGATATCAGGACTTGATGACGCTTGGTTTGTTCGGGCAAAAACGCGAAACCAATGTGGCAGGCAATCGCCACTCCATGTACCGCTTCCATATCATGGACCCGATACGTTTTAAAAAGGATTTGCGTATTGTCGTGCAAGCCATCGGCTGGCGCAGCGAATGGCGGTATTTGCCGCTGCAGGATGATATTTCGTCGGTGGCGTATTGGTACCAATCCGAGCCGCACGTGAAATTTGAAAAGTTAGGCGGCCGAAACGCCTTGGAAGTGATATAGGGGATGTATGAAACCGTAAAGGAACGCTTCCTCGCTTATACCCGTTCATTGTCTCTAACCCAAGAACAACGCGAAGTCGCGGACGTGATTAAGCTCGACCATACCCTGCGTGTGGTCGAGCTTTCTGAAATTCTGGCGCGCTCCGTGTTCGGCGACAATCAAGAATGTATCGAATTGGCGAAAACCATCGGTTTATTGCACGACATCGGCCGTTGGGAGCAGGTGCTTTTGGCGGGCGCGTTCAGCGATACGCAAAGCGACCACGGTGAAATGGGTGCAAGTGTCGTGGTGCGTACCGGTATATTGGATGGCTTATCCCTTTCGGGGTCAGAAGATAACTCCGACCAAGCCTTGATCCTGACAGCCATCCGCCAACATAATAAAAAATATTCGGATACACACGACGATCGTACGCAAACGTTCGTGGACATCGTACGCGACGCGGACAAAATCGACGGCTTTTATGTAAACGTCAAGAATTACAGCCTGTCGGGCGACGAGTGGAAAAGGATGCTCCCTTTCTTCCTCCCGTTTACCCATGAATTAAGGCTGTCCGAAAATATATACAACGCCATCATGGAAGAGCGGCTGGCGGATTCCGCCGAGCGGCAAACGGTCATCGACTTTCGGTTCTTCATCATGGCGTGGGTGTATAACCTCAAATTGGAAAAAAGCATGGAAATCCTCCGCGAAAAAGGATACATCCACACCCTGTACAACGACATCCCCAACCCCGACGAGCGCATGACACGGGCTTACAAGAAAATCTGTGATTTCATAACGCCTAAATTTTTATTCACCCGGGAGATTGCGGATTGGGACGCGTGGGGGAAGGTTTTCCAATCCGCCGAAGCCTTTACACCCCTTGCCGCGCATATCTTTGGAAAGGAAAAGCTACCCTTCGCACCGCTGGAAAATACGACCCCCGGCACGAACGCCGTTTTTAAATCCGGCGAATACGTTATCAAAATCTTCGCGCCCCACGCCGCCGAAGGGGCTACCCTGCGGGAGACCTTCGGCACGAACGTGGGCGTGGAGCTGTTCGGGATGCGGTGGGCGGAGGCGCAGGGCGTACCCGCGCCGCGCCTCATCGCCCACGGGGAAATTAAGGATAAATATAACTTTAAATACATGATAATGGATTACATCAAAGGCGAGTTGTTTAACGACGTGGAAAAACGCCTGACCTGCGACGAAAAGGTCATCATCGGGCAAAAGGTACGCGCTATTACCGACAAATTGAACCAACCCTGCGAAAATTTTAACAAAATTGACATGATGGAATACGCCTTCGCCGACCCTTCATGGGAGGACGAAGGCTTCCCCGCGTCCTTCCAAGCGGAACGGATGGCGTATTTACGGGACTTTGACGCCGATGCGTACAAGTACCTGCGAGCCTCCGATGCCGACGCGTATGAAAAAGTATACTGCCACGCGGACTTCCACGGGGAGAATATTTTGGTGGACGAAAACTTGGACGTATACCTCGTGGACTTCGCCGATGCTATGTACGCCCCTGCGCAATATGAACAAGTGTACGTCGTAAGCGCGTTGTTCTGCTTCGAAAAACCGTACATGCAGGGTTATTTCGGCAAATATGCCGCGGAGGAAATCGTGGATTTGTGCATGACGTGGCTACCCATACACGTATGGGGACATTCCACGATTGCCGGCCATTTTAAGCCCGTGTCGGAAATCACATCGCTTGAGGTCTTGCGGGAAAAATTACGCGCTTTAATCGAAAAATCATAGAAAGCCTTGAACGGTTTTACATTCAAGGCTTTCTATACATAGTTCGATTAATAACGTTACATAACCTTCTTTACCGGCATACACAGCGTCGCTTCGGGGCCGCCTTCGTTTTCATACCCTTTTCCGAGGGAATAAACTTCAAAGTACATAGGCCAGCCTTGTTCCTCGTAGCCGTTCTCCTTCATCCAAAGCCGC
>WRDO01000032.1 GCA_009779755.1 Defluviitaleaceae bacterium
CACCAACAATGCGGCACCGCCGAGGAATATTTCAATCCCTTCAATATATATGGCTTCACCCACATTGAAAGCGGGCTTGGCGGGGCGATGTATACCGACGTGCTGTACCCCATTAAAGAAATCGGCAAACTGACCGACAAGCAAAAAGGCAAAATAACCGCGTTGGAAAAATCCCGCCCGCGCCGCGTCACGGACATTGACCTAACCACCATGATAAAAACGAACGACATCGACATCCGTTACGAAAACGGCATGTTAATCATGCACAAAGACGGCGACAATGGCAGCCGCTCCATGGCAACCCGTGAGGTATTCACCTGCCCGTTAAGAATCACGCTCCGCGCGAAGACCGACGACACCAACATCCGCTTGCAATACCACCAAGGCATCGTGCTGATCAATTGGGAGCACGAGCGCGATACGCTGGTCGTCTTCGATGTTGCGACGGGGCAGTTCAACACCTATAAAAAACGCGGCCGTGTACCCGTCAACGAGTTCGTGGACGTGGAATGGACAATCGGCAGGGAAATCATGACCCTCAAAATCAACGGCGAGCTTCGCCACGCGGGGGATGACTACCCGTACATCGAAGCGGTGAAAGAAAACGGATTGCCGCCCGCACCCGTGGGGATATCCACGGCATTCGGTTCGACGGTAACGGCGGCATCGCTTATGATAGCGGAACTGCCGTAAAACATATCAAAGGAGAGAACCATCATGGCAAACGAAGGCAACAACGGAACCGCTCAAGCGATCGAACGCGCGCTTGCGGCCCCCCTCCGCGGTGACTACCTGAAAAACGCGCTGGATTTCACCGCGTTCCTGACGGGAATCGGCATGACGCCCGACCCCATCGAGGAGGTTACCATCCGCTTCAATTATAGGGGCGAGCTGACCTGCATCCTCGTATTTTTCAAGGTAGACAACGACCCGAACGGCCTGTGGGTAATATGCGATTGCCCCATCAGCGAGTACCCGGGCTTCCCGCTAAGTGAAGAACTGATGGATTTCGCCCGCGCTAACGTCAAAATCTGCGATGCCTGCGGCTGCGACCACAAAGAAAGCGGCGCAACAAAATCGATTTTCGGGAAGGAATTCGAAAACCTTTGCTCCTCCGAAATCCAATTCCTCAATCCCGACGCCCATGCGTTGGAAAAAATAAAAACCTTCATGGAATTTTGGAAACACATCATCGACGATAAGGCAGGTAAAAAATCATGACACATAAAGAAACGGCCCAATGGGTCAACAATAATTTGGACAACGAATCGGCAACCGTATTAATGATGTTCGTCGATTATCTCTATGAAAACAACTTCACCTTCGACGGTGAAAAATTCAGTTATTTGGAAAAAGACGCGGGCATAATACACATCTACGCCCGCAACGACTGGTGGATCTATCTAATCCATGAAGTATTCGAGCATGAAAAATTCCCCCTCAATGAAGACCTAACAGCCTTCATGCAAAGCCAAGCGAAGCATAACACCTGGTGCGGCGGAAACTGCGAAAATTGCAAAACCCCGGAGGAGTTCCTCCTTTTCGGCAAACCCTTCGATAACCTTTGCAAAAGCGTCCGCGTCACCTTCGGGCGTTTTGACACCGAAAAAGTCAAAACCATCGACCCCGAACTATGCTTCACCGCCGAACGGATGACAACGGCATTGAAGATAATGGACACTTGCAAACGCATTATCGAATATAAAAATTCCTGATAGCACTTATGATATGAAGGGTACTTTCTGAAAAGGGAGTACACTAAAATATACTCAACTGCCTTGTTTGCGGTAAACATCGTTTTTGAAAAGCAAAGCGAAAGGGGGTATAACCTTTCCAGCCAGTGGGGCTTTACTCTTGTGAAAAATTTTTACCTTACAAGAGTAAAGCTCGCTTCCTTTTTATCCCTAACGGGGCGCACGACAGTTTCGACTTGTCGATACTGTATAAGTGCGCTCGCTCGCCCTAAAATTAAATTAAATTTTTCGGGCGTGTGTTACACTTTACTATAATTGTTTTTATCTTGTTGTAAGGGGCAATGGTGGGTATACTTTAGACATTGGTTATGCCGTTGGGAAACCCCAACGACATAATAATCTAAGAATGAAAGGGTGTTGAGCATGAAACGTACAGCTATGGTTGTGACCAAAAACTTTAGGAGGGTGACTATACTTTAGCCCTCCAACAATCAGGAGGATTTATGAAAGTATCTTACCAAGAAATCAACCCCAACCTTCTTGAAAAGGTTGCTATTAAGTATGGAGAAGTGGCAAAAAATCATATCCATACCGAGGACGGCAGTTATTCACTTGCCGCCATGTGTGACGATACCCCGATAGGTTTTATTTCAACCTACACACGCAATCTTGATACCCCAATCGGCGAGGAAAGAGATGCTTACATCGACATTATAGAAGTAGATGATGAATGTAAGCGAATGGGCATTGCTACCGAACTCATCATGCGTACGGAAGAATGGGCAATGAAAGCTGGGTTGCTTCAAATCCGTGCATGGAGCAGTCAAGATAAAACGGAAGCAATATCAATGTGGCGCAACCTTGGATATGGGTTATGCCCTGCGAAGATATGGCTTGAACAGCATAACATTGCTGATGACGGTTATTATGTTGTCAAACAACTTAACCCGGTAAATCCATACCCGCATATCACGAAACTTATCAAGCAGGATTTGCATGAAATATCGCCAAAAGCAATACAGGGTTTTCAGCTTATCCGTGCCAAGGGTGGCGTTTATGTCTACAAGTGCCTTTATGATAGTATCCCCGCAGTCGTTAAGTATTTTGAGGAAGAAGATGACAGGCGGGAAATACTGAACTACCGAATATTAGCACAACACGGTATTCCGACCATCAAAACCTATGCACTTGGAAAAACATCGCTTGTCATGGAGGATATATCCGTTTCGGAGAATTGGCGGCTTGGCGTGGCGGAAGATTTAGCAGATGTTGACGTAGCAAAAAGCCTTGCGCATTGGTATTTTACGTTTCACGAAAACGGAGCGGCTGTATCGGAACTTGATACATTGTTTTTTGAGTTTGCTCAAATCACAGTAGAAAACTTGCAAATGCTTCTAAGTAAGTTACCAGAAGCACAAGCGTTGTTTGCATTTTTACTTGCTCATTTTGACAAATTTCAAAAGATGATTTCCATGCCAACATTTACGATGACGTATAACGATTTCTATTGGTCAAACTTCGTCGTAAGTACGGACAAAAAATCAGCCATGATGTTTGATTATAATTGCATGGGTAAGGGGTATCGGCTTTCCGATTTCCGAAATGTTTGCTGGTCTATGTCAGACGAAGCAAAGAAAACATTTCAAGACGAGTACAATCGTCAGTATACGAAAAAACACAAAAGCACCCGAACAGAAGCAGAAAAGTTGGAGCAGCGCATTGACGATGTAGCTGGCTCGCTGTACGCACTTATTGTTGCCTATACCGACAATGAAGGCTTTCCCGATTGGGCTGCGGCGAATAAAAAAGAAGCCATAGACGGAAGTTTATTGTCCAAAGCAAAACAGCTTCTTTTGTAGCATCAAGCATGAAAGCAAGAAAGCGGATGCCCACTTGAGGTATCCGCTTTTGATTGCATTGATCTTATAATAAATGTTGATTGAAAGTGCTGTTGATAGGTTTTTCTGAAACTACCTTGACAATACAAGCCCTAATTCTAATAATTCTCGTCTATACACATTCTTTCTACTTGTCCGCACATATACGCTCCGCTATACTCGGGGATGTGATGGGAATCGGGAGAGGGGTTTCAGCGAACGACTTCGCCTTCAAGAGAGCGAAACCCCTCTCCCGATTCCCTTCGTACATCCGTAATTTTTAAAGGAGAAATTGTCATGCACATCTACGAAACGATGGAAAACGGAATTAAAATCGTGGAATACGATCCATCCCTCAACGCTACCCTCGCCGACATGTGGAACAAAAGCAAAGACGACTGGGGTGGCGGCAACGACACCAAAACCCCCGGCCAAGTAGCCACCCGCATCGACGGCGGTTCCTGCATCCACCACTACGTGGCGATGGACGGCGAAGAAGCCGTGGGTTATTGCTCGTTAAGCCGCTATTTCGGCGACGCGGACGCATTGTACATCGAACTCTTGGGCGTACGCCCCGATTATCAAGGCAAAAAGGTAGGCAAGGCTTTAGTGTTGCGCTGTGTTAACCGCACCATCGAGCTGGGCTACCCGCGCCTGGACATCCACACCTGGCCAGGCAACACCAACGCCGTACCCCTGTATAAAAAATGCGGTTACCTGTGGGAAGAAAGAGCCGACAGTACGCATTTGGTCAACTTCATCCCCGAAATATTGGATACGGGCCTGTTTAAGCCGTTCTTCGAAAAGGCCGACTGGTATGCCGATTCCACACGCGATTGGTCGATCAAACCCGACGAAGTGAAGGAAAACAAGTTTGGGGTGTTCGGGTACACTTGGAAAAAGGACGGCGATTCCCTCTCCGTCGGTTACGAACGCACGGGAAGGCGTATGCGCCTGATCGAAACCGATGACTATAAAATAGAAATGATGGCCGAAAACCACGAGCTGGCGTTCGGCCTTTCATACGATTGCAAGTTTACCGTCACCAATAAAATCGGTAAGGATTTGCATGTCAAGATTAATGGACGGGACGATAAAAATATCCGCTTCGATTATGCGATAGATGAACATGTAACAGGCACACGGGAATACCCCGCGCGCTTTTTCGTGGGGGAAGTTAATGAGTTGCAAAATAAATGGGCCGTCCATCCCTGCGTACTGGCTGATGTTGTTATTAACAATCAAGCGGTAACGTTCGGCCTCGGCATCAACGCGAAGTATCCGCTGGAGGTAGACGCTTCCATGGAGGCGAAGGTCATGCAGGCGGGCATGGAGGTTTCGGCTTTTATTAATATCCGTTCAGCCTTGTTGAAAGACGCGACGGTAAGGTTCTCCTTCCCCAAAAACGACCTCCTGTCCTTCAAGGAAAATTCCTTTACAGCGAACATTCCCGCCGGGGGTAAGGCCAATATCCCCACGACGGTGAAAATCCTCTCCGTCGGCTACGACCCCATGCCCGTGCGGTATGATATCACGCTGGCGGACGGCACCGCGCTTTCCTTCGAAAAACCCTTTAACCAATGCAATCAGGACCTAACCCATGCCTTTTCTTGCGAAAACGATGTGGAGTATAAGATCATCAACGGCCCGTGGGGGGTATGCCTGGGCAAGCAGGATAACGACGCTTGGATGTACCACCTCACCAACCCCGAGCTTAACGACGGTTTTTTCGAGTCGCCCAAGCTCGGTAAACCTTATGACGATGAATTTAACCTGATCAAGCCCGCGGTCAGGATGTTCCCGCGCGGGACGGACATGGTTATGAAGGCGGAGTTCGTTTCCCAAAAATTTGCGGGTATGGTGTTGACGATGGTGTTCACCCTTTCCGCGGCGGGCGTTATCACACGTTCCTACCGCATCGAAAACCGCGGAACCGCCCCGCGCGAAACCTTTTTAAATGATTCCTACTGGCTGGCGCTGGGGGGGCACACGGTTTTCAAATACAAGGGACAAATCACGCAGAACTATAATACGCCCCCCGACGGCCCGCATTTCGGCATTGACGCGCTGGACCCCGAGGGCTTTGAGGAAAACTGGCTGTTCGAAGCCAACCCCGCGGGGTGCAGGGGCTTTTGCTGGTCGCCCGATTTGAAACCGGGCCTCCAATGGGGCAGGAAGGCCATCTTTGAAGTAAACGCGGGGATGCTCGAACCCGGGCAAACCTTCGAAACGCCGCCCTTCGTGATGGCGTACGGCTTGTTTAATAATTTCGGCGAATTCCGCAACTACGCGATGCGGTTGTGGGATAAGAAAAATCATATCCCCGCGCGCCGCGTCGAGGTCCGCTTGAACGGTTACAACCCGTTTATCGTAAGCGGGCGCGAGGTTTCGCTTGATATCTTAAACAACCGCGAAACCACGCTGGAAGGGACGATCCGCGTTTCCTCCGACCTGTTCGAAACGTTAAGCATTGTAAACGAAGAAAGCGACGACCCCACGGTTGAAAACAACCTCACGCTCAAATTCGATAAAAACCCCGCGGAGCTCGCGCGTATCAACGTGGACATGGCTTTATCCACTTACGAAAAATCATACAGCCGCATATTGTTTACGACGACTTCCGCTCAAATTGAACGGAAGTCGGAAGGGACGGTTTACACCGTGGACAACGGCAAAATCGCTTTCCGCGCGGACCCCTCGTACGGACCCGTTTGCTATTCCCTCACCACACCCGACGGCAGCGAATGGCTGTTAAACCAATACCCCGAACACAAACCCTTCGCCTGGTGGAATCCCTTCCTGGGCGGCATACGGGTCATTCACAGCCATTTGAACAATGTAGCTATATTAAAGGAAGAAACCAAGGTCTACTTTACGGAAGTGAAGGATAACCACGGCAACCTGTGGCAAGGTTTACGTGTGACGCTCACCTTTAAGGAGGACGACGAACTGCGCGGCGCGTCTTACGAAGCGTATTACGTCACTATGCCCGGTTTACCGATGCTGTGTACGTTCTACCGTTTTAACAACGGTTCGGGCACATACCGCCGCGACACGTTGGAATGGGACGCGTTCCTCAGCCCCGCGGACGAAGGCAAGGGTTTTTACGCGGAAGCATCCGACAAAAACGGCCAAACCCATCGTTTGCGTTACGGCTCGGGCGGCGATATGGGCATCAAATTTGAAAACATGCTAAAATTGACCGGCGAAAGGGCTAAGAAACTCTACATCTTCCACGGCAATAAAAATAACGGTAAAAATAACGAAGTGGGGGGCGACGTCAAGTTCCCCGCGGCCGTAAGCGTTTACATGGAAGCCGCCGTCGCGCCCGGTAAGACGTTTACGTCAAGCCCGATGTTCTTCCTGTTTACCGGGGATGACTTAAACAACAGCGATTTGGACGATTTGGAAAGGTTGACCTTCGATGGACTTTAAGATCATTGACGCGCACATGCATTTTTCCGCCATCGAGGCGTTTCGCTCGGCGGCGACGGACGCGGTCGTAGAATATTCCCGCGCGGGTTATTTGAAGGAACGGGAGGACGCGGGTATCGACGCCGGCGTTTGTATGGGGTTGAGCGAATCAACCCCATTTTCCTTCCCCGATACAAACGCGGTAACGCCCATGGCGGCAGATTTAACCGAAAATAAGCCGCCGGATATGTTTACCTGCTTGGGGATCAACCCGCACAAGCTGGACGACGCGGTTATTAAAAACATCCGCGACCGGATAAAAACCGACCCGACGGTCGTCGGGTTTAAGGTATACGCCGGTTACTACCATTATTATGTCCACGACCCCGTTTACTCGCCCGTTTACGCGCTCGCGGCTGAGCATGGCTTAACCGTATCCATACACACGGGTGTGACTTACAGCGAGCGCGGCATCATGGAATATTCCCATCCGCTGACCGCCGACCGTTTGGCCGTACAATACCGCGACACGCAATTCCTCCTGTGTCACATGGGCAACCCGTGGATCATGGACGCCTGCGAAACGGCGTATAAGAACCGTAATGTTTTCCTCGATATATCGGGTTTGGTGGAGGGCAACGCCGCGCAGATCGATTATGTAGAGAACCAACCCTTGCTCATGCAGCACTACACGACGGGTCTGTTGTATCTGAATAACTATAAAAAGGTATTGTTCGGCACGGATTGGCCCATCGTACCGATGAAAAGGTACGTCGATTTTTGTAAAAAAAACATCCCCGAACACGCGTGGGGGGATGTTTTCCGCGGGAATGCGATAAAGGTTTACAAATTACCGCTCGTGTGATACATTGTCGGCAGGATGTTGCATGTTTCGACGCCCGCCCGACATATTGTCGCTGTGTAAGCAGCGGCTTTTTTTATGCGGTTACCCGGACACGCGGAACGCCGGCGGCATATGATAGGGTATCGTTCTTTTATCGTGGGGGGTTCCCGTGTTTGACTTGCATTTATCGGGTTTATTATCGGGTACGTTGTTCCGCAAGGTTTTAAGCAATGAACAAATAACATTGTTTGAATACAATTTCCTCACGAATCAATTGGTTAACAATAACATTCCCTTCGATACGGCCTTTGCCGCGGGTACGCGTAAGAATCCCGCCTCGATGCAACTGACCGTCCATATCAACCCCACGGTAACGTTGGTGATCGTAGTCGCGCTCGAACCGGGGTCCCCGGTGTTTTCGCCCAGCCCGTAAAATATTACGATGATTATAATTACAAGCATACCGTTACGCGCGGGACAATCACCAATCGCGGGAAAACATCCGACCAACGGTGCCCTAATTCTTGGTATATGTCGTGTTGTTTTTTACGTAAATGGTCCAGCCAGTTGTAAGCGTCCGTATTAGATGCCTGCATTTTTTTAACGGTTTCGCGGATTTCGTCGGCGATCTCCCTTTCGATGAGAAGAGCCGCGAACGGCTGCGCAAGCCCATCCGCTTCGGTGAGGCGTCCTTCGGCTTTTACTTCGATGATGACACGCGGGTTTGGGCAAGACGGTTCGATGCTGATATCAACGCTGTGTTTTTTCATTTTGTATGATATGTGTTTTCCGTCGTTTTCCCCGGCGGTTATCACCGCATCCTTGTTTTTATCGGGTAAACACCATAAAAAACCGCGCAGTTCCTCCGCGGATAAGGTTTCGGTTTTTTTGTAATCCTTTAAGGCGGTCGCACCGCCCGAATATACGGGAATAAGCGCGCAACCGCTTTGTTTTAACTGCGTATGCACCTCCCCAAAATCCGGCGTATAATTAACCGCGTTTGCTTTGGGGATTTTTTCATGCGGTTTTTCCTTTAATGCGTCCGTTGCCTTGCCTTCCGCCGAAACGATTTTTATTTGGCGGTCAATTTCTTCATTTTGCGCCAAGACGATGAAAGCGTTTTTTACCAACGCGGGGTCCTCCAGCAATTCGCTGCCCAAGACGATAACCTTGGCTTGGCCGTAATAAAGCCGTGCGTTGGCTTCCCGGTTAAGTAAATGTATGGCTTCCGTTAACGTTTGCGCGGAAGCTGTCTTTATTTGATTCTTATTATCGTCCTTTTCATCGTCGCCGCCGCTTCCGTTATGCGAAAGAGCCACGCTCATCGTATAACGGTATGGGATTGTATCTCCGTCATCCTCCGCTTTGTCGATCCCAAAGGCTACCACAAACGTACGGTCCTCAATCTCGACGCGGTCATAACAACCGACAAATGAAAGCAACGGTACGATGAACAGGGTTAATAACAGGAACGATTTTCCGTTGATCCATTTGCGCAGCTTTGCTCCCAGTATGATCAAAAGAGGAAGCACCAACAAAAAAAACGTTCCGCTCGTGTAGTAAAGCCAATCCAATCGTTTATAAATCCCCCCCCCTTCCCACGGCATACAGGTAACGGCAAAAACGGCAATCGCGGTGATGAGCGTATTTATGATACGCTTTTTTGACTTGCTTAAAGCATTATTACTTGTTATGTCGGTTAACAACGTACCGCCGAAGAACAGCAATGCGTTAACCAACGTAAATACCGTCACAATCCAAAAGCTGAACATCTAAGCCTCCTGCCGTTCGATGAACGACCCGGGCAGGTTAAGCATATCCATCATACGCAATACCGGCCATGGTTCGTCCGCCACGCTCGCGCCGAATTTCGCAAGCGTAATCACGGTTACGGCGGTGATGATCACACCCGCCAAGCCGACCGCGCCGACCGCGGCACGCCCCATTTTCTTACCCGGCGCGACGTACGTCGAAACCAGCAGCAAACATTCCAAACCCGTAAACACGAATCCCAACCGCAACGTACCGGAAAGCAACCGTTCGGGCGAGGCGGTGAAAACGGGCAATAAATTGCTCAGGTCGATATCCATCAAAGCGACGACGAACAGGAAGATGAGCGGCAATACCAACACAATACCCAATACCTCCGCTACCCGCGCCCGCGTTTCGATGCCCTTTACGGCGGCGTAGGCGCACACGCCCACCATCACCGCAGCGATGATATAAACCGGCGTATCCTTTAACAAAACCTGCCGCGTAATCACCAAAAAGGAACGCATTTCCAACCCGGCAGCCAGCACCAGTTTTACCCATAAAAATACCCCGCATACATGAGCCACAGGGCGCGATAAGGCGTATCCCGTATATACAACAAACGACGCGTTCGCTTTCGTCCGCGCCGCCGCCGCGATTAACGCGGTAAGGGCCATGGCCAATGCCGTCAACCCCAACACAATAAGCCAGCCATCCTGCGCGGCGTATTCGGCCACACGCCGCGGCAAAACGATCAAACCCGTACCCATCGCACTGAGGATGATCAACATTTGTAATTGTCGCAGGGTAATCCTTTCATTGCAGGAAAGCACGGTCATTCCATCCTTTTGTTTTGCTTCGGATTTGCGTAAAACGGCCTCCGCTTCATCCGCTTCAACGGAAAACGGAAAATGCCGTCCTTCATCTCTTCATACCGGTTCATTTCCCCCGCGGCGAAGGGCATCAGATACGGGAAGCCGAAGCTCCGCATACCCGCCAAGTGTATCAGCGTGATCAACAAACCTGCCCACAGCCCGATAAAACCAAGTGCCGCCGCAAGTATCAAGATAAAATACTTTATCAAACGGAAACCATACACCAGCGACACACTGGGGATCGAAAACGTGGCGATACCCGTCATGGCTACGATGATCACAACGATCGGGCTCACCAAACCCGCTTCAACGGCGGCCTGCCCGATAATCAATCCGCCGACGATACCGATCGTCCCGCCGGAAGCGTTACGCAAACGTATACCCGCTTCCCGTAACAATTCAAAGGCCGCGTCCAATATAATAATTTCCATGACGGCGGGGAAAGGCACCGCACGGCTCGCCTCCGCCAATTTTTCCACCATTAAGAGCGGTATCATCGACGGATGGTACAACGCAACCGCAACATAAGCCCCCGGTAACGCCACGGCGATCAACGCGCCGATAAAACGCAGCATCCGCGTCAGGCTCATCACCTGCCAACGGCTGTAATAATCCTCCGACGCTTGGAAAAATGCGTTTAAAGAAACCGGCACGAGCAGTACGAAAGGGGAACAGTCCACGATGATCGCGATACGCCCTTCCAATATCGACGCCGCCGCTTTGTCGGGGCGTTCCGTCAGCTGTATCTGCGGGAAAGGCGACAGCCAGCTTTCCTCGATCAATTGCTCCACGCAGCCCGCGTCCATTACCCCGTCGATATTGATTTTTTCCAATCGGCGCTCCACCTCGCGCAGGACTTCGGGCCTTACGATATCCTCCACATACATAAGCGCGATATCGGTCTGCGAACGGACGCCCAACTTACTTTGCTTTACCTTTAAGCCCGTATCGCGGATACGGCGCCTTATTAACGCGGTATTAAAGCGCATGACCTCACTGAACGCCTCACGCGGGCCCTGTACGACGATTTCCGTTTCGGCGGATTGGATACCTCGGTTGGGGAAACCGCGGGTTGCGATCACGATTACCTTATCGTACCCGTCCACAAAAACCGCTGTATCCCCCGCCAACATAAAGTAAAGCACGTCCTCCATGTTGTCCGCTTCGCTGAAGTCCACTGTGGCGATACCCCTGTCCTTGATCGCCGTATACAAATCTTGCCCTTTTTCTTCAGGGGAAAGAGCTCCCCAGTCCATTTCAAAGAGATGGCGGATGATCGTCATATCGAAAAGCCCGCGGTCCGACATCATGTCAACGTAGGCCATATATATCCACGGCGCGTTTTTTCCGCCCACGGGGAAATACCTTCCGATAAAATCCTGCGAATCGGTGAATAGCGCTTCGATATGCCGCATATTTTCTTTAATATGGGGACTAATAGGCGTAATGGTTTTGTCATTTTCCATTGCCTTAATTTGCACAGAATGGGTGAATATATACATCCGTTACCTACCCCAAAAACCACACACATTGTAGAATCTCACAGAAAAGCGCGATAAAGTTTGGATACTTGACTAATGACAACACACACAAATGGGTGTAATATGAATGTAATAATACGTGCGTAAGGCGCACGCGGGGCACAAGCCTCATCGATAAAAGGAGGCCGCACATGGCAGGCTTAGAACTCAAGAATCTTGTTAAGAAGTACCCAAACGGCGTTGTGGCAGTAAACGATTTCAGCATGAAAATAGCGGACAAGGAATTCATTATCTTCGTAGGCCCATCCGGTTGCGGTAAAACGACCACCCTTCGTATGATTGCGGGCCTGGAGGAAATAACCGAAGGCGAACTCTACATCGGCGACAAGATGATGAACGACGTCGCTCCCAAGGACCGCGACATAGCCATGGTATTCCAAAACTACGCGCTGTACCCGCACATGAGCGTGTACGACAACATGGCCTTCGGCCTTAAGCTGCGTAAAACCCCCAAAGCCGAAATCGAAAAACGCGTAAACGAAGCCGCCCGCATCCTCGACATCGAACACCTCTTGGACCGTAAGCCCAAAGCACTTTCCGGCGGGCAGCGCCAACGCGTAGCCATGGGCCGCGCCATCGTGCGCGAACCCAAGGTCTTCCTTATGGACGAACCCCTTTCCAACCTCGACGCCAAGCTGCGCGTACAGATGCGTACCGAAATCACCAAGCTCCATCAAAAACTGCAAACGACTTTCATCTACGTAACCCATGACCAAACCGAAGCCATGACGCTGGGTACCCGCATCGTCGTAATGAACAACGGCGTGGCCCAACAAGTGGACAGCCCTGTTAACCTTTACAACAAACCCAACTCTATTTTCGTTGCGACCTTCATCGGTTCACCGCAAATGAACATGATCGAATGCGTGGTGGAAAAACGCGGCTCGGATTGTTACATGCTCTTCGGCGATTTTTCCGTCAAGCTGCCCGAAGCCAAAGCGAAAGCCGTACTCGAAGGCGGCTACGACGGCAAGCAAGTCATCATGGGTATCCGCCCCGAGGACTTAAAAGACGAAGAAATGTTCATCAGCCAATCCCCCGAAACGGTTATCACCTGCGAAGTGGAAGTAACGGAACTCTTGGGCGCGGAAGTTTACCTGTATCTCCTGTGCGCCGGCCAACAATTGACCGCCCGCGTAAATCCCCGCTCCACCGCCAAAACCAACGACACCATCAAAATGGCCCTCGACGCCAACCGTATCCACGTATTCGACAAGGAAACGGAACAAGTCATCACGAATTAATGAAAACCCGATATTTAGCCGGAACCCGCGCGTAAGCGCGGGTTTTATTGTAAGGGGAATCCCATGGCAAAAACCGCGACGGACATCGGGCCGATTATACGGGCCATCAAGCAAACCAACCTTAACATCGATTCGATACACGACGCCGTATTCCAAACCGACCAAAACGTACAAGCGCTTTTATCGGGGATCGATGATTTGACGGAGGCATTTAACGCGTTCGCGGTCAATTACGCGTTAAATACACGCATGGAAACGGCCTCCGTTCGTTATGACACGATAAAAAAGGAATTGGCTTCGACATTCGGTGCGTACGGCGAGGTACGAAGGGTAGCTATTGAAGCGGTGCGTTTGTTTGGCGACGGCGATATTGACGGTGTTAGGTCGGTCACCGCCGCAATAAAGGGAACCGCTTCCGCTTATTGGCTGACGCATTGCCTTAACGCGCTGGGCGCATGGCTCGACGGGCAAAAAAGCGCGGCAACCGCTTCGCTGGACATGGCTTTGCATATAAACGACGGAAAAACGGCGTTATTTTTTACCTTGGTTTATTTGAAAACGGACCGAAGTGACGCCGCGATCCAATGGTTCGATTATTTTTTAGCTAAACAAGAATCAAGCCGTTTGTGTAATGATACAATTATCCTCTTGGATGAATACCGAACGGGCCGATTCGGCGCGGATACGGAAAACGGGGTAACGGAACGGTTGGAAGCATGGATAAATCCGTCGGACGCAACGCTTTGTTGGAACGAACGCCTTACCGCGATGCGTCCGCCTCTACCTGCGGATACATACCCGTTCTTACGAAAGCATTGCCCCGCTTGGGATCAAATAAAAACCGCGATGGAAACGGCAACGCTTCACCGCATCGTATTCGATTATTTGAAAACCATTTTTAATCAAAATGACGGAGCAGACGTTATCGAAGCCATTCTGCATCGCTTATGCACCCAATATGACGACGCGGAGGAATCCCTGTACGAAAAATTACGCTTTGAACAACGGGTCATCGATAACGGGGGTGACGAGCAACGCGCTGTAATATCCGAAAAAACCGAAACCCGCACGTCGATCGGGGAATTGCTGCAAGGCGAGTCCGCTCTTTCGGTAATCCTTGGACATGCGGCATTGGCAGACGCCTACCGCGACATTGTGCAAAGTACATTTATACCGGATAAGATAGCGGTAAGCGTCGATTCCTTTACCGCCGAAACCGACGGTATAAACGAATTACCCTTGCTGGACCGCTATTACCGCGCCGTGGAAAATGAAAAGCAATTCACCCTGTCGTTATTGACACCCACCCCGTTCAGGCGATTTGATTTATATATCGGCGTTCTTTTGGGGCTTCTTGGATTGGTAATGTTGATTATCGGCCATGCGTTGGTGGGGTTATTCGTGTTTATCGTATGCGGCGCGACAATTACGAGCCATTATGTAAATAAAAGGAACACCACACACAACCGTTATAGGATCGAAATGAAGCTGGACCGCCAACGGGAAAAAGGTATCCCGATTTTACGGGCCATCTTAAAGGAAATAAGGCAATTTAAGGAAGATTTCGAAACCGCGCAAGCCGCTTGCGCAGCCACCACCGATTTTATCTCCGGGATTACCCTATGCCCCCCCATTAAATCCACCCGCGGACGCAAGAAAAAACCAAGCCCTACCCGGGATTTATCGCCGCCGTAATACCATACACCGCCAAAATCGGTTCGACGGGAACGAAGATATAATCATTGATCCTAAACGACGACGCCTCGAATCGGCTTTTATGGAGGCCGTTTTTATTTTGCGTCAAATATTCCGTACCGAACAATTCATGCGTTACCTTGATTCCGTCCCGTACAATTTCAATGATTTGGGTTTGCGGGTCATATTCGACCTTTAAGCCAAACGCGACCGCTATGCCGTACAGCTCCGCCATGACAACGCCGTGAAGCTGAAACAACATTGCATCCATCGGTTGCCCTTGGTGGTAAATAACGAGGGGGTTCGTATTCGCCCGCTGCTCCATCAGGTGTAATAAGGGGACATGGTCCGTCCGTTCGTTGAAAAAATCATCCAACCACGCGACCCGCTTGTTAAGCCAATCGACCAAATAATATACCTGCCCCATAAATGTATCAATCTCCGCCATTTGCGGGGGTGTATTCCAAAACGCCGTACCCAAAACGGGATGACGCGTGAAGTTACGTTCAAAATCCGCGCGGTAATACGTTGCCGTATCGTATACAAGCCGTATCATTTGGGTGATTTCGACATCCTTTATTCTATTCCAACGCTCGGTGACGGCGGTAAGGAATTGCGGCATGTCCATCAGGTTTCTGTACCAATAATTCGCGATGCCCACGTACAGGTAATGCGGTGAATATTGGCTGGCGCGGTTGCCCGCGGCCAAATCGAAGTCCCATGTCGGCCCCATGTACAACCTGCGGTCGCTCCCTTCACCGCGGATGGTCATAAAAACGCTGTTTTCGTGCGCGTCGGGGTTCTTAAACAATTCCTGCACGATGTAGAAATCGACGAGCGAATCCAAGTCCGCTAAAGAAAGGATATCCTCCCAACGGCGCATACGGATGGCTTCGCTTACGCGCCCTATATAATCCCGCGCGTACGCCGTGTGATCCGCCGTGCGTAGGTTACCCGAAGGGAAGCGGATGTCGTAAAGCCTGTTGTATACGGAAAAGTACGTTTCGTCGTATACCCCGTCGCGGTCGGCGCGGGCGTTTAGCTCCAAAAAGTAATCGCTCCTTGCGGGGTCCGTATGTCGCGTGATATCCACGCGTCGGGGATGCACGTCACGTTCGTCGGTCAATTGGTATACACCTTCATATTCGCCGTTAATATACAGGTGCACATGCCGCGAGGTCGGCAAATAATCCATACGCCCGCCTTGCCCAAGCAACGCGGAAAGCGTTAAAGCGGCGTAATTACGCAGCAACGTATAATCGAAATGATTGGAAAGTAATATCCAATCCCGCGCCGCGTAGCCCGAATCCAACAAATATATGGGCTCGCTGAAACGCAGGCGCAACGGCCGTTTGTCCGCGCTTAACCACCACGTGGTATTTCCTCGCCCGCGTAATCGCACGCTTTCACCTTCAAACGCGCCGGTTAGTGTAAGGTATGCGTCGTGCCACAGGGTACGCTCGATATCGAAGGGACATCGGTAGGTCGTGAGGAAAAGGGATTGGAAATGAAACGGGTTAACGGGAAGGGGCGAATGGGGGATCGCGGGTTCGGATACGGGGTCACGTATGGGGGATGGGGTAATACCGTCCGTTTCCACGGGGGTATCAGCGGAAGGGTCATGCGGTACCGTTTCCCCCCTAAAAAAGAATATACAAGCCGTCGCCATTAGGACGACAGCAAAAAAGCATACGAAGGTACGGATAATCGTTTTTCTCATCGGTACTCCTTCTTTGCAAGCATAAAACGTTTGCCGCCATCATATCATTTCATAACAGTTTTTTATGATTATGGGAGGAAATCTTCATGGGCGGCACAAAAATTTTCGTACTACAGCTGAAGGACATCATACGGGTGGGGATATTCGCGTTATTGGGCATCGCTTTATTGGTGCTTCTTTTGGTCATTCTCCTGCCGCGCGGACGCAACGCGAACGAAACGCAGGAGGACCTACCCAGACCCACCACCCAATCACGCTACATACCCGGCGTATACGCAGCTAAAATCATTCTTAACGACGAACCCGTGCAGATACGCGTAACCGTATCGGAAAACGACATACTTTCGATTTACATGACCGACCTGGCGGAAATTTCGCAAGTCTTTTACCCGTTGTTCGAACCGCGTATGCGTGATTTGGCCGAGGAAATCCTGCGCTACCAGTCCGCTTACATCGAACCGCAGACCGACCACCCCGTAACCACGGGTATCCTGCAGCAAGCGGTCATCGCCGCTTTGCAAATGGCGTACGTGGAATGCGACGGCTGCTGCGAGTCAACCGAATAGGCTTTCCAACAGCGGCGTAATCTTCTCTTCCACGCGTTTATCCAAATCATCCAAGAACGATAACGCTTCCGCGCTGATAAAGCGCGGTTTGCTTTTTACGGGTTTGTACATAAATTGCAACAATCGGTTACGGATATAAATACGGTAGCGGAGCATGGAATCACCTTATTGATCGGTATGGTTATATCGTATGCGCGTGGGTCGGGGATGCTTCCAATCGGTAGATGGGACCGAAAGCGGAAAACTTTTCCTCATATTCGGTCACGATGTTGTCCTCGGGCATGTCGGCGTGCAAATCAAGCGAAACATTACGCACGCGCCACTTCGCTTGGCTCAGGCTTTCGATGGAGAACTCGAACAGTAAGCGGTTGTCGGTCTTAAAATGGACTTCGGGAATACCTAACTTCTCGTATATCCGTAAAAATCCCTCGTGGGTCAGGCGGCGCTTGGCCCACTTTTTCTTGCGCGGCCACGGATCGCAGAAGTTGATGTACAAACGGGATATTTCACCGGGCGCTATCCGTTCGGCTAATTCGTTAACGTCCAGCAATAAAAAAGCCAACGAAGGGGAAATCCCGTCCGCGGCTTTGATCTCCTGTACCGCTTTTAGCCCGCGCCGCGCAGCCGCAGCCAATATCGCGGGTTCCCTTTCGACGGCCATAAAATTGATATCCGGATAACGGCGTGCCGATTCGGTGATAAAACGGCCTTTCCCGCAGCCGATTTCCATATGGATGGGCGCGCCGTTATTAAAATGCGTACGCAGGTTTATCGGTCGCTCCGCTTCACTTCGTATGATTAGCGGATTATCCGCCAGTTCCGCCGGTGCCCATTTCTTTTTGCGTGCGCGCATGTTATCCACTCCTGACGAGCGGGACTATAACACGCTGTAATCGCCTAAGACAAGACGGCGTTACCCCACAAACATCAGCCAATACCCGAATTCGTCTTCGGCGGTTTCGATGTCTTCGTAGCATTTGAATTCGTCGAAGCCTAATTTTTTAGCCTGCGTATTCTGCGCCGCGCTGTAACGTCCGGGTACGCCGATAACATATTCGGGTGTTTCGGAATCCGATACCTCACCCAAAATAAAATGCGCGTATACCTCATAGGAGGCAAGGACAAACGCTTCGCTGAACAGATCGGGTTTGTCGTCGAGTACGATGATCTTATCGTTTAACGTAAAACGCGCCCATTTCATACCTGCACCGCTTCCGCCGACGAATGGGGAAATGGACCGCATAACGGAAAAATCAATGGGCGCGTTAAAACGCGTAACGGGTGCCTTTACCGTTTCCGTATGCGGGAATAAATCCGACAGGACTTCCTTTTCCTCTTCGGAAAGGACCGATTCCGTCGGGATCATTTCTTCTTCCGCGGGAAGTATTACGGTTGGGATTACTTCTTCATCGAAGGGGACCGGTTCGGTAGTGACTGCGACTTCTTCGGGTATAACCATAACTGCCGGGGGTTCCGGTTCCGGGGACTCCGGTTTTATCGGTTCCGGCTTTAACAGTTCCGGTTCCGGGGGTTTCAATTTTGGCGGTTCCGGGAGCTCCGGTTTTAACGGTTCCGGCTTTGGCGGCGGCGTTTCCTTTATAGGGGTTGTTTTTTCATAAAAGCCATTCCGCCACGCCACCGGCTCGTTACGGTATCCGCAAAGCGGGGCTTCCATCCGTGTTGTACCCATGGGCATAACCGCGATTGCTGCCGCTTCGTTAAAAACGTGTCCATACAATTGCGTTTTTTCTATGCTGCGGCGCATTTCCGCTTTGCCTTTTGCATCCACGGCCAACGGTCCGACATTTACTCCCGCGTATCGCCCTCCGTCGGCGAAGATCATAAATACGCCGTAACGCGTTTCCGGCCGCAAATCTTGCGCGCTTAATGTCAGCTTCGCCGCACCGTTTTGTTCTTCCATTACGCAACGCCCGACGGGTGTTCTTCCTTTGAATCCGTAACCCGTAGCCTCACTTGCCAAGGGTATGAATAACCGCGTATATGCCATATCGCACCTCCGTCTTATAGTCTATGCGGGTACGCACGCGTTTACGAATGAAAATCATCCCGCGTTTTTCGCGTCACCGTTCATTGACGTACGGTCAAGTGCTGTCCGCTTGAAGCCATTACAAATCAAATCAACAGAACAGGGACAAATTATTCCTCCGAATCGGAGGGTTCGGGGGTTTCCCTTTCCCGCTTCCAGCGTTCCTCGGCTTTTTTCGCCTCGATTTCCGCGATTTCCGCTGCGGGGTCGCGGTCCATTTCGGGGCGGTATTTCTTAAAGACCTTCATGATCATGTACGAAGCCAGCCACGCGTACAACCCGGGCGCGACGAGGATCAACGGCGGGAAGCGCAGGAATAAGAAAAACGCCGCGACCGCCATCACCACACAGCACACCGACGTAAGGAAGTGCCGCACCGACATATAGAACGCGCTTTTCACTACCTGTACCAGCCCCATGTCAAACCGCGCCATCAGGGGATAGATGTATACGCTCATAATGGAAATCATAAAGAGGAACACCAGCTGCGCCGGCAAAACGATACCGAAGATGCCTCCTTCGAACGTTACCTCTTCGTTGGTCAAAAGCAATAAGTTCATAAATAAGAGGACCAGCACCACAAAAATAATAAGCCACAGGATTGTGGCTTTTCTCATGTTATTTTTGAATGCGAACCAAAAATCGGAGGTGATGTACCCTTCGCGGTCGGCGATACGGCGCGTGGTCACGTAGAACATAGCCGTGGTGGAGGCCCCGATGGTGATGATCGGCAGGCAGAACAACAGCCACATCAAACTCACCAGTACCATATCGGCGATCATTCCGCCGTATTTGTTAAACGGGCCTTCAAGGCCGAAGAATTCGCGCATGGGATTTCCTCCGTGGAAAATTAGATATAGATAAAAAGACATCCCCATTATAGCACCAAGACTCGTTTTTCGTATATCCACCCATTTAAAAGGGAATACTTTACATAAAACAACCCACCGGGGAGGTCTGTCCGTGCAATCATGTAAGAAGTATAAACCCTCGCAAGCTGCGCAGGATTTTCACCATAACAACCCTGCGGGTGATTGCCGGGGTTGCGTTTATTTTTCGCAAACGAATTGCCGGCAACATCCGCAAGCGAATGCCAACGAAGTATCCGTTTAATTAATTTGCACAACGCAAACCATATTTGGTATACTCGTACAATGCGATGGATATATTCGGCAATTTTTGCCCTAACGATAATCGTGTTCCTTACGGGGTCGATCATCCCGCCGCTTACCTTGCAAACCGAGGCCGCCATCTTGGTGGAGCAAACCACGGGGCGCGTGCTGTATGAGCGTAACATGCACAGGCGCATGTACCCGGCCAGCATGACGAAGCTGCTCACCGCGCTCGTCGTATTGGATTACCTGCACCCCGACGACGTTTTGGTCGTAGGCAGCGAAATCCGTAATATGCCTTCGGGATATACCACAGGCGTACACCAAGAGGGTGAACACATCACCGTACGTATGCTGCTCAAATCCCTGCTGATCCGCAGCGCGAACGAATCCGCACGCGTACTCGCACTTAATACCATACAGGTACGCAACAGCCGTTTTAACCTGCATTACTTGGACGACGCGAAGCCCGTTTTCGCCTCGTTGATGAACGATAAGGCGCGGGAGCTGGGTACGCTTGACAGCCGCTTTACCAACCCGTACGGCCTGCATGATACGCGGCACTTCACCACGGCGTATGACTTGGCGTTGGTGGCGCGCGCGTTTATGAACGTGCCGCTTTTGGCGGAAATCGTGGGTATGCATTCATTCGAGGGCGACGGTTTGGAAGGTCGCGACCCCGAAGGCGCGTTCGTACAGCGCTTCAGTTGGACCAACACCAACCAAATGCTGCCCGACGCCCCGCACGGTCATCCCTTCGTGACGGGAATGCGCACCGGTTATACCACCCCCGCAGGTGAATGCTTCGCTGCTTCGGCGTATTCGAACGGTTTGGGTTTGATCACAATCGTGTTCGATTCCGCCGGCCCGGGACGTTGGCAGGATACCCGACGGTTGCTGGACTTCGGGTTTGCCAATTTCGCCTTCCGTGACGTTGCGGGCGGCGGCAGGGTTTCGCACAGCGTACAATTGGAAAACCCGCGGATGGAAGACGACGGGGTTTTAACGGTCTTTTCCAACGGTTCGTATTCCGCCCTGCTGAGCGCCGAAGAAATCGCTTCCCTTGAGCGTATCGTTACATATGACGCCTTATTGCTGGTACCGCCGGAGGGAGACGAAAGCGACGACGCCATAAGCCTGCGCATCCCCCTCGGCGGTATATCGGAAGGGGATATCGTAGGGCTCGTATCCTACCGAATTAACGGCGAAACGGTTTATACGACGAACCTATACGCCGCGCACGCGGTATTTGAGCGTACATTTGACACGGATATGGATTTTTTTATCGCTCGCTTTTTGGGGGCGTTGTTTTCTCGCGAAGCGGTGCCGTATTGGTTCGGCTCGCTGGGTTGGCTGTTCGGGATCGTAAGCATGTGGATCGCCGTAACGATCAGCCGCAGGGCAAGAAATTACGGACGCTGGCGCTCCATGCCGCGGGGACGTTATTAAATATTCACATAGGTAACGCTTACCGATGTACGGCGGGACCATGGACGGATGAGGTGTGAAACATGCCAAAGAGTATGACGGGTTTTGGCCGCGGGGAATGCCTGCGGTACAACCGTCGCTTTAAAGTGGAAATCAAATCGGTCAACCACCGCTACGGGGACTTCAGCATCCGTTTGCCCCGTTTTCTTAACGCCTTCGAGGACAAGATACGCAAGCGTTTGGCGAAGGGTATCGCGCGGGGTAAGGTGGAGGTTTGGGTCGGCTTCGACAGTTATACGCAAAAGGATATACAAGCGAAGGTGAATTGGGCGTTCGCGGACGCGTACGCCCAAGCGTTAAAGGAATTGCGCGAGCGGTATACCTTAACGGGTGGCGAGGGCAATACCGAACTGGAACTCCTCGCCCGCAACCCCGATGTCGTCTCCTTCGAGAAATTCGAGTCCGCTTACAACAATGAGGACACGCAAAACGAATTTTGGGAAACACTTTCCGGCGCGTTGGAAGAAGCGTTAACTTGCTTCGATGCCATGCGCCAAACCGAGGGCGATGCCCTTGCCGCCGACATGCGCGAAAAACGCGACCGTATACGCGAGCTCGTGGCTTTGATTGCCGAACACGCCCCGGTTGCCGTAGCCGAACACGCGGAAAAGCTGCGCGAACGGCTAACGGAAATCGTGGAAAAGCTGAAGGAATCCAACGCACCCGCGGAAATCGCGGAAAGCCGATTTTTAACCGAAATCGCATTGTTGGCCGACCGCAGTTCCATCGATGAGGAGCTTACCCGTTTGGGCAGCCATCTTTCGCAATTGGATGATATACTGGCGGAAACCGAACCCATCGGGCGTAAATTGGATTTCCTCGTGCAGGAGTTGAACCGCGAAGCCAACACGATCGGTTCAAAATCCGCCGACCAACAATTGGCGAAATGGGTAGTGGAGCTTAAAAGTGAAATAGAAAAAATCCGCGAACAGGTGCAAAATATTGAATAAGGGGGATAACCATGCATTTTAAGTTGATCAACGTGGGTTTCGGTAATACCGTACCCGCCGAACGGGTGGTTGCCATCGTAGGTAACGATTCGCTTCCCGTCAAACGTGCCATCACCGAGGCCCGTGAAAGGCAAATGCTCATCGACGCGACGCAAGGGCGTAAAACACGCGCCGTCATTTTCACCGACTCAAGCCATTTGGTGCTGAGCGCATTGCAACCGGAAACCATAGCCAACCGTTTCGACCCGCCCGCCGATGGTTCACCGTCACCCCCCGGCGAGTCGAATGACTAACCCCCGACCGCTGCCGACATGGAGGGGTTGTTGGTCATCATCTCCGGACCGTCCGGTTCGGGCAAGGGAACGGTCGTAAAACGGCTGGACGCCGCCAAGGGTTATGCCCGCTCCGTTTCCGTAACGACACGCCCCCCACGCGAGGGCGAAGAGGAAGGGCGCGATTATTTTTTTACCACGCCCGAAGGGTTTATCCAAATGAGGCAAAACGGCGAACTGTTGGAACATGCCCTGTTCGTCGGCCATAATTACGGCACGCCGCGTAAGTACGTAGAGCAGCAAATCGCCGACGGCAAAGTGGTCGTACTGGAAATCGAAATAAACGGTGCGCTCCAGGTCAAAGGGAAATTCCCCGATGCCGTCCTTATATTCCTCATGCCCCCCACAATGGGGGAACTGTCGCGCCGCCTTAACGCACGCGCTACCGAGGATGCCGTAACGATCGACGCCCGATTGAAAAAAGCGTCGGAGGAAGTACCCCTAATCAGCGCGTACGATTATCTGGTGATCAACGACGAGGTGGAATGCGCCGTAGCCATGATCGATGCCGTTGTGAATGCGGAACGCCTGCGTCCGCGCCGCTGCCAAGCACAAATCAACCAATTTTTCATATAAAAGGAGATACCCATGTTACGTCCTTCCTATTCCGAACTGATGGAAACCATCAACACCAACGAAGCATCCAGTTCAAAGATCACCAGCCGCTACACCATCGTGCTTGCGGCGGCCAAGCGTGCGCGCCAAATCATCGACGGCGCGCATCCCCTCACCTACGCGCCGACCGACCGCGCCGTTTCGATCGCCGTGAAGGAAATGATCGAGGGTAAGCTGCTGTTAACCGTGCAGGACGAAATCCTCGACGGCACGTACGAGCGTATGCTCAAGGACCAGTATAAAATGCGCAATATCACGGCCGTGTCGAAGGACGACCTGCGCGAGGAGCTAAAGGACAACTACGAAACGGAAAAATATGAGCTGTACGAAGAAGAGGACGGTTACAGCGAGCGGTATACGGATGCGGATGTACCCGAAAGCAAGGATGAGTTCGATATCTATGCCGACGGCGACGCCGATGAAGACGAAGAGGGCGATTATTCCGGCTCATGATACCGCGGTACGCAGCCGTCTGTATCGATACGCTGCACGGCGAATTGGATAGGTTATTCCATTACAGGATCCCCGCAGGCATGGACGTGCAGGCGGGGATGCGTTGCGTCGTACCCTTTGGCAAGGGCAACAAACCGACGACGGGGTACGTCATCGAATTAACCGATACGACGGAAGCGCAAACGTCCCGAATAAAAGATATCGCCGCGTTACCCGATGATTTTTGTGTACTGACGACGGAAACCCTGTCATTGGTCCGGTGGATGCGGGATAAATACTACACCACGTTGATTTCGTGCATAAGGTGCGTCGCACCCACGGCGAAGGTAGGCAAGGCGTTCCCCAGTACGCGGGCTCTCGGTGCGCGCAAACCGAAAAAGGACTTCGGGTCTGATAAACCCGAAGTTACCCTCACCGATGATCAGGCTTACGCGGTTAACGTTATCTGTTCGGCGCTTTCGGCCGCCGTTTTTTTGGTGCACGGCGTTACGGGCAGCGGAAAAACCGAAGTATACCTACATACCATTTCGCATGTCTTGGCACAGGGGAAGCAAGCCATTGTGCTGGTACCGGAGATCGCCTTAACCCCGCAAACGGTGGATATATTCACCGCGCGTTTCGGGGACGCGGTGGCGGTCACGCACAGCCGATTAACCGCGGGCGAACGCTTCGCCATATGGAAGCGGGCGTTGGAAGGAACGGTTTCGCTCGTGATCGGCCCGCGGTCGGCGGTTTTCGCACCCTTTGCGCGGCTGGGGTTGATCGTGATTGACGAAGAGCACGAGCATACCTACCATTCGGAAACATCACCCAAATATGACACGCGGGAAGTGGCGGTAAAACGAGCGGAACTGACGGGCGCGGTCGTGGTGATGGGGAGCGCAACACCCTCCATGGAAAGCTATTTGGCTGCGACGGAAAACCCGCAGGCTTACCAATTGCTCAGGTTACCCAACCGTATCAACCTCACTTTTCCCGAGGTACATATCATCGACATGCGCAGGGAATTTTCGCGGGGGAATACATCGTTGTTTTCGAAGGATTTCGCCGATGCGTTGAAGGAAGTGCTAGCCGCCGGACGGCAGGCGATATTGTTCCTCAACCGTCGGGGTTATTCCACGTTTGTTTCATGCCGATGGTGCGGCGAAGTATTGTCGTGCGACCAATGCCGCGTAAACCATACATACCATGCGGATACGGGGTCGCTTTTATGCCATTATTGCGGGCGGGGGTTACCGTTACCCGAAAAATGCCCGTCGTGCACTTCGGTGCATTTGCGGCGCTTCGGGGTGGGCACACAGCAGTTGGAGGCCGAAGTGGCGCGGCTTTTCCCCAACACGGCGACGTTGCGTATGGATATGGACACCACACGCGGTAAATTCGGCCATGCCGATATTCTGTCGGCGTTTCGGCGCGGTGCGGCGCAAGTGCTGATCGGTACGCAAATGGTGGCGAAGGGTTTGGATTTTCCGCAGGTTACGCTGGTGGGGGTTATCGCGGCGGATTTATCGTTGTTTTCGGGGGATTTCCGCGCGGGGGAGCATACGTTCCAACTCCTGACGCAGGTGGCGGGGCGCGCGGGCAGGAGCGATTACGCGGGGCGCGTTTTCTTGCAAACGTACAACCCCGAACATTACGCGTTGCAATTCGCGCGGGAAGGGCGGTACGAAGCGTTTTACGCACACGAGATCGCCGTACGCCGCACGATGGATTACCCGCCGTTTACGCATATTTTCTCCGTAATGTTGTCGGGACCGATCGAAAAGGAAGTCATTGCCGCGTTACATAAGTTGCAAGCCATCATGGCGTATTGCAATAAGAAAAAACGTTTCGAACTGATGGGGGTTTCACCCGCTTTTGTGTCCAAGGTAAAACAAAAATTCAGATGGAAATTGCTTGTAAAATGCGCCGAAGAGGAACCTCTTAAGCAATTTGTGTTATATTGTATTGGCAAATTGCGTGAAAACGACCCGCTGTCGGAGATAACGGTGCATTTGTCGCTTAACCCGGCAATGATGGAATAGACGTGGAGTGAGTAAATTGGCAATCAGACAAGTCCGTATCAACGGCGACGAAATATTAAAGAAAGCGGCCCGACCCGTGACCGATATCACCCCCGCTATGCATGAGCTGCTGGACGATATGCTCGAAACCCTCCGCGCGAAGGACGCCGTGGGGTTAGCCGCTCCTCAGGTGGGCGTACTCAGGCGTATCGTGGTCGTGGAATTCGAAGAAGAATTATATGAACTGATAAATCCCGAAATACTAAGTCAAAACGGTTCGCAGATATGCAACGAGGCGTGCCTGTCCGTACCGGGGCGTTGCGGCGACATCGAGCGGCCCTTCGAAGTGACCGTACGTGCGCTCAACCGCCACGGCGAGGAAATCACCGTTACGGTGGACGACTTTGTGGCGTCGGCCTTCTGCCACGAAATCGACCATTTAAACGGCATTTTATTTTTAGATAACGCCACCAACGTACAATTCATCACCAACGAACAAGCCGAGGAACGCCGTAAATTACGCAGAAACCGCAGGGAGAGAAGGCTGCGCCGATGAAAGTGGTTTTTATGGGTACACCCGCGTTCGCCGTGCCGACGTTGGCCGCCTTGTTGGAAGCGCACGAGGTTAAGGCCGTTTTCACCCAACCCGACCGCCCCGCCGGACGCGGGAATAAAATCGCCTTTTCCCCCGTAAAGGAAACGGCATTGAACGCGGGTATAGAGATTTTTCAACCCGAAACGCTCTTTATCAAAAAAGGCTCCCCAACCGAAAATGAGGTCCGCGCCGTCCGCAACCGATTGGTTTCCTTCTGCGCGGATGTTTTTATCGTGGCGGCGTACGGTTTGATGCTGCCGAAAGCGATATTGGAAATGCCGCCGCTCGGCTGCGTCAACGTCCACGCTTCGTTGTTGCCCAAATACCGCGGGGCATCACCCATCCACGCCGCGATACAAAACGGCGAAACCGTGACCGGCGTCACTATCATGCACATGGATGAAGGTATGGACACGGGGGATATGATCTTACAAAAATCCCTGACCATCGCACCGGACGAGCACTTCCCGAGCGTGCATGACCGCATGGCCGCTTTGGGCGGCGAAGCGATTATCGAGGCCCTTTTTGCAATCGAAAACGGCTCGGCAACGCGTACCATACAGGATGATTCGTTTGCCTCGTATGCCCCGATGATCCGTAAATCCGACGGGTTAATCGATTGGAACCAACCCTGTTTCCAAATCATTAACCAAATCCGCGCCTTCGACCCATGGCCCGGGGCGTATACCTTATATGAAGGGAACCCATTGAAGGTATGGCGGGCGGTAGCGGCGGAACCTTCGGGGGATTCCCCCAAGAGCACAAACACAAAACCGGGGACGGTGCTGGACGCGGATAATCGGGGTTTAACGATACGTTGCGGCGAAGGCGCATTATTGATAACGGAATTGCAAGGCCCCAACGGAAAACGGATGCCCGCGGGGGATTATTTGCGCGGGCGTGCGGTAAAGATTGGAACGGAATTATGAACCGCCAACGCTTAGCCGATCATCGGCGCATCGTGGTTAAGGTAGGGACAACCACCCTCACCTACCCCAACGGCAGATTAAACCTTAAACGCATGGAGCGTTTATGTATGGTACTGTCCGATTTATGCAACCTGGGCAAGCAAATCCTGTTGGTCACCTCCGGCGCGATCGCGGTGGGTGCTGACCGTCTGCGCCTTGGGGAACGCCCGCGCGACACACGGGGCAAACAAGCGGCTTCCGCCGTGGGACAGGCATTGCTGATGCAAACCTATCAAAACCTTTTCTCCCAATATCATCGTAATGTCGCGCAGATTCTTTTGACGCGGGACATCGCCGACAACCCTTTGCGTAAAAAGAACGCCCGCAATACTTTCGATACATTGCTTAACATGGGCGTTATCCCCATCGTCAACGAAAACGATGCCGTAGCCACCGACGAAATCGAATCCGGCGTGTTTAACGAAAACGATGCTCTTTCGGCTTATGTGGCGGTGCTGACCGAAAGTGATTTGTTGATTATCCTTTCGGATATCGACGGGCTGTACGACGCCGACCCCAAAACCAACCCAAGCGCGAAGGTTTACCACGAAATCGAAGCCGTTTCCCCGGAAATCGAAGCACTGGCGGGGAGTTCGGGTTCCGACTTTGGTACTGGCGGCATGGCTACCAAACTGTCCTCCGCACGTATGGCGACCGCAAACGGCATCGATACGCTTATCGCTTCGGGCGAGGACCCGGCGATCATATGGAAATTGTTGGAGGGAAAACAGTTGGGCACATTTTTTGTCCGCAAGGCTTTACGTAAGGGGCATACGCATGCATGATTTGGAAAGGATAGGCCAAGCCGCGAAAGAGGCGTCGCAGTATTTGGCGAGATTGGCCGCAAACCAAAAAAACGAGGTTCTTTTAGCCTGTGCCGATGCGTTGGAAGCAAAAACGGATTTAATTCTGACGGAAAACGCTAAGGACATGGCCGCAGCCGACCCTTCGCGTACGGCGTTTAATGACCGCCTGCGCTTGGATGCCTCCCGTATCAAGGGCATGGCTGACGGGCTGCGAAAGGTAGCCCGATTGGACGACCCCGTAGGCGAAGTGCTATACATGAAAACACTCCCCAACGGTTTGCAAGTCGGGGAGCGGCGTACGCCGCTGGGCGTCGTCGGTATGATATACGAAGCCCGTCCCAACGTAACGGTGGACGTGGCGGGACTTTGCTTTAAATCGGGAAACGCATGTATCCTGCGCGGCGGAAGCGAAGCATTGACCACTAATATCGCGTTGGTAAAAATCCTGCACAAAGCGTTGGCATCCCTCGGGCACCCGCCCCATGCGGTGCAATTAATAACGGACACCTCACGGGAAGCGGCGCGGGATTTCATGCGGCTGGATACCTATGTGGATGTGCTGATCCCACGAGGCGGCGCGGGTTTGATCAAAACCGTAAAGGAACACAGCCGCATCCCCGTAATCGAAACGGGCGTGGGGAATTGCCATATATTCGTGGACGCATCGGCGGATTTGCAAAAAGCCGAAGCGATCGTAATCAACGCAAAGACCCAACGCCCCGGCGTGTGCAACGCTTGTGAAAAGCTCCTGGTACACGCCGACATCACCGATGTTTTTATCCCGCAAATATGCGATACGCTTACAAAAGCGGGGGTGGAAATCAGGGGCGACGACGCCACGCAAGAACGCTTCGGCGGAACACTTCCGGCTGCCGAAGCCGATTGGCACGAGGAATTCCTTTCGCTCGTCATCGCCGTCAAGGTAGTGGCGGACATCGACGAAGCCATCGCGCACATCACTCGATACTCAAGCGCGCATTCCGACGCGATATTGACGGAATCAAACGTAAACGCCCAACGCTTTTTGGCCGAAATTGATTCCGCCGCCGTGTACGTCAACGCCTCCACCCGCTTTACCGACGGCGAGGAGTTCGGCTTGGGTGCGGAAATCGGCATCAGCACGCAAAAGCTACACGCCCGCGGCCCGATGGGGTTGAAGGCTTTGACTTCGACGAAGTTCGTTATTTTCGGGGACGGACAGGTACGGGCTTGAAATATTTTTTTGGATATTGCATAATACTGATAAGGCAACACCAATTCGCTTACCGTAGGCGAACATAAATTTACGGTTTGACGGAATACGCTTACCGCAAGCGTGATAAGTTGGCGGTTTGACGGAATACGCTTACCGCAAGCGTGATAAATTAGCGGTTTGAAGAGAGGACTGCCCCGTAACTAGGGCGGTCTTTTTTATTTATTAATTTATATTCTTGTTATACATGTACTTGTAATATATAATTGTAACGTATGCAACTTATTTCTTCTATTATTGCATTGTCAAGCCTATTAATGTTTGTTAGAATTAATTAAAAGGAGGTGTTACAATGATTTCAAGCGCAATATTACAAGATTATATAACAAAATTACTTTCCGATGGTGAATCATACAGCGTACAAGAAATAAAAACACATCTAACCCAAAATAATATTATCGAATATTCAGAAGGGCAATTTTCCGGCTCTATCAATACCCTTCAACGAAACGGAACAATTAATAAAATTGAAAGAGGAATATATACCTTACGTAAAAATGAGGATGATAAAAATTTGAAAACATGTTTTGTTATATCCCCTATCGGAGATGAAAAAAGTGTAATCAGAAAAAACGCGGACCAACTTTTTAAACACATAATTCTTCCGGTTTGTAAAAAATGCAATTTTCGTGCGGATCGAGTCGATCAAATAAACGATGCGGGATCCATTACACAAAATATTTTCGATAACTTGGAAAATGCAGATTTAGTTATAGCCGACATTACAAACCACAATCCTAATGTATTTTATGAAATGGGGTACCGGGAACGAACAAAAAAACCCATTATTCATCTCAGGAAAAGTGGAGAAGGTTTACCGTTTGACATTGCAGCTATTCGAACGTTGGACTACGACTTAACTGACTTAGATAGCGTGGATTCAATAAAAGACAGACTCGAAAAGATTATTATGTCTTTTTCCTATATTTCACATGATGATTTGACAAACACTTTAGATGACCATGTCCCAAAAAATTTTATGGCATCGACACTACCTATTTTATATCAAATTCAAAATGCAATTTCTGATTTACGTGATGATATAAATAACAATAATACAAAAATACTGGAAACAATAATAAATTCATTGAAAAATACACAACCGCAAATGTCCCAAGAAGATGCCATTTTAGCACAATTGATTCCTACAATGCTTGATAATCCAAAAATGTTTGATCAGTTAATGGAATTCAGTAAAAAAATTCCAAATCGACAAAATATTTACAACAAAAGAAGATAAAAATCAAATAAAATTTTCGGAGGATTATCGATGACACAATCAGGATTCTATAAATTATCGCAAAGGTATATTGATTTGATTAACGATTCGGGCGGGTCTTATAAAGACAATAAAGAACGCCCTGTCTATTGTTGTATGCAGGATAAATATTACCCCGATATTTTTTGGGCTATTCCCACAAGCAGTATTTCACAACGCCCGCAAAAACAATTGGAACGTATTAAACAGTTATGTGCTTTACCCGATAGGGACATCCGATCTTGTTATTACCACATCGGACATACGAACCGCCCCGCTATTTTTAAAATAAGCAACACGCTTCCCGTCACGGAAGCATACATAGACGGTGAATATACTTCCCAAGGGCGTCATTTAATTTTGCGGAACAAAAACTTAATTACCGAAATTGAACGGAAATTATCACGCATCCTGTTTGATGAAAGCCTTCATCCCAATAAGTATGAACAACGTATATCAACCATTTATAATTTCTTAAAAAAATAACCATTACAAATGTCACTTTTCAAACAAACCGCCCGGCGGCATAATTGTTTTCGTGTGTGAGAACAATAAATGCAATTAACGAAGGGCGGTTTTTATATGCTTGCGGTGATGAAGGA
>WRDO01000033.1 GCA_009779755.1 Defluviitaleaceae bacterium
ATATCGGTCTAATATTGCTTCAATAAACTGAGGCGAAAACTGTCCGTTCCAAGCAAATAAATTCGAACGTTTTTTATCATCAATATCCAAGAGCGACTGCATAATTTCGCGCTTGTCTATTTGTATCGTACTATATGAAACAGAAGCTGATGTGTTTATCATTTGAATCTCCCCGTAATGATATAGTTTTCATATATAGAAACTGTTAGTAGTAAAATGCGTTGTCTTGTATAGAGTTATTTTTCAATACGTTTTTCTATCTCCATTACATCAGATATATCGCAATCAAGAGCCTTACAAATTTTAAACATACTTTCCATTGATACTGCTTCGCCCTTACCCATTTTTGCCAATACATTGAAGCTAATTCCAGCCGCTTCTTTCAATGCAGTGCGGTTCATTTTCTTATCTATAAGCAATTTCCATAATTTATCATAGTTTACAGCCATATAGTGCCACCTCGCAAGAAAATACATCAGTCTACGCAATATATAGTATCATAAAATAAAACGATAATCAAGATAATCTTTTGTGAACGTGAGAAATTCTAATGTATAATGCTTGCGGGGGTTACGTCAAGGATAACCCCCACAGTTCTGTATGCTACTCCCACTCGATACCCACATCCTTAATCTAAACAATTTTGTTTAGAGGGTTTAGCTCGTGGTATTTACATTGCTTATATTATCCATAGCACAAGGGCTATCCGATTTTTGTTGCCATATTGTTGCCGGGGATTAAGTCAAGAAAACACTTTATCAAGGAACTCTTTCCATGAATCGGTTACATTATTCCAACTCTCCGACCAATTTGTTTTCACATGGCAAAACGCTTTATATGGTTTGTCGTTTGCAGGCGGTTCATACCCCAACAGCGTTTCGACACATTTATCGGCAACATGACATTTATTTGAATCTCCCACAGCCGTTAATATCGGTACATTAAACGCTTCTGCTTTCTCGACACCAGTATCTTTGTCATGAATAACCGAAACATCCATGTTCAAAATTTTAAGATATTTTACTAATGGTATAATTGATGCTTTGCCTCTCGCTCGGATGACGTGCCATTTATCTTGTATTGCTTTGCGCTTTTCACCATCCATTCGTTTAATACTTTCTTGTACCAGTAAATATTCAGTATCACCTTCTACGACGAGTATCTTTTTGGCGAAGAACACTTTAACCACCTCATCGTCAAACCGCATTAGCATTTTCATGTAATCTTTTTCTTGTTCTTGCAGTAGCTTCAGCGCATCAGACACATTAAATGGTTGCGAATCGATATGATAAATTTCATATCCTTCTTCACTTATGACAACCGTATCCTCACGAATCGTCAAATTGTTTAAGATTTGACATGGCTTTTGAGATAAATCAATCATGTAAGTCGAATGGGTGGTGCATATTATCTGATTGTTTTCTTTCTCAGCAAGTCCATATACGGTATCTCTCATTTTATGAGCGGCATGTGGATGCAAATACAATTCTGGTTCTTCAAACCCAATAATCAACGGTCGAACATATTCATTTTTTTGCAACTTTATCATATCTCGTGAACTTTTGTACCTAAGCAACGCAAAAACAGCCGAACGTATAACTCCAGTCCCCTGATAATCTACCGGCGTTTTAACATTGCTTGTCATTTCAATGTTAAACGTAGGTTTAATAGCTTTATTTGGGTCATTCAAACTTGCGGTCGCTATAATTTTTGTGTTAGGAAAGACATCCCCCAATATACCATCAATTTCTGAAATCATTTTGCCGACATCCTTGTTGGCATCACTTGGGTCTAATTCTGCGGCAAGGAGATTTAGGTAGTGCTGCGCTTGTTTATAATTTTCCGATTCTTCACGAACTTCTTCGAACAGTTCGTTCAAGGTTTGTATAAAAGCGCCCTTGTCGCCATCTAATTCTGTTTTCTCATGTTGAGCCGGGATTAAAATATATTTCGGTAGTTTGCTTAACACGTTTCCGGGTATGCCTCCGGGGTTAGTGAACCATTCATCGCTTTTAGGATTAAAATCATACAAGTCATCAAGTTCACTTATTTTTTTCTTGTCCGTCACTGTCAGCGCTTTTGTAACATCAGCGTTGGCAAATGTTGGTATCAGTTCCCCAATATCGAGTCCCTTTTCTTTGTAATCCGATATAGTCTTACAATCTTTATATTCGTTTTTAAGTATTCGCTCCTGTTGTCGCATTTGTACTTCTACATCTTTTCCCAATTCAAATACCTTTCTCAGCGTAAACATCTTGCCCGTTTCTTCGTTATCAGGTGTGACTTCGTAATCAAAAATGCGACCTTTGAATCCTCTCCATGTAGAAGCCTCTGTCGGCACATTTCTAAATTCAGCTTCTAAAATTATCTTCCCTGCGTATCTTTTATTTTCGTTATTCTGAAAGACAGCATAATAATCTGTGTCTTCAAGTTTCTTTTTATCTGACAACAGAAATTCAATAGCTTTCAACACAGAGCTTTTTCCTACATTGTTGACACCTATCAAAAATGTCGCATCACTAAACATAAATTCAGCATTGTAAATTCGACGAAAGCCCTCAATTTTAAGTTTGTGTAATTTCATCCATTTCACACCTTCCGTTATTGTATGTGTTTAATTTAAGCAATTATCTACACTTCGAAAAGAACAGTCAATCGTCGCGCTATTCTCATAACCACCGGGACACAGACCGTATTGCCCAGTTGTTTGTATGCTTCTTTTCGCGGAATGTCAGAAAAATCATACTCCTTCGGAAACCCTTGCAAAGCCAAGCAATCACGCAATGTCAACTTGCGTATTCCGTGAGCATCCCGCACAAGCGGCACACGGTCGGGATATGTTCCCATATTGGCTTTGAGTGTCGGGCATATTTCCCATGCTCGTTTTGCCACTCCGCTGTCGTCTATGCGATAAATGGCGTTATTATTAGTCATTCGTGCATTGAGGTTGTTATAATAGCGGTTCGGCGGGCGATAATAATGTTCATCATCAACCACCACCCTGCGGTCTACAATATCGTTTATTGTTTTCGTCAACGGCACTTCATCGGGAAATGAAAATCGGTCGAGTTTTTCATGGTCAAGGAATGCAGCGATGAAAATCCTGTCCCGATATTGCGGTATGTTAGCGTGAGTATGCGCACCTTGCACAGAATATTTTACAACATAACCCCTTTCAGCAAGCGTGTTATATATCGTGATGAACGTCCGTCCGTTGTCGTGTTCAACAAGATTTTTCACATTTTCCAAAAACACGATTTCCGGCTTGACGGTATCAATCACACGCAATATTTCATAATACATTGTTCCTCGCGGGTCAGCAAAGCCTTGTTGACTACCCATCACAGAGAACGGTTGACACGGAAATCCCGCCGTGAGAATATCGAAATTGGGTATCTTGTCTAAGTTGACTTTTCTAATATCACCTTCCACCAAGAACGATGACCCGAAGTTATGGCGATATGTTTGGCAAGCGTAACGGTCGTATTCATTTGCCCAAACTATTTCTGCTCCTGCTTGCTTAAAGGCAAGGCAAATGCCGCCAATGCCCGCAAACATACTCCCGACACGCAATACATTACCTCCTGCCAAATTCACTATGACGAATCAAAATCGCTTGCTCTATTTCATCAACCACCGCATCCAATTCCTTTTTTATTCGCTTACCCCAAAACCGCAATACGACGTATCCTTCTGATTCAAGCTGTGCCGTTACTTCCCGGTCGCGCTCCATGTTGCGTTCTATCTTTGGAATCCAAAAGTCTTGTCGGCTCTTGAAGTCCTTCTTGCGACGCTCCCAATCGTGACCGTGCCAAAATTCCGAATCACAAAACACAGCTATTTTTTCTTTGGTGAATACGATGTCGGGCTTGCCCGTAATCTTTGTGTAATTTTTCCTGTACCTATACCCCTTGTGATACAACGCACGGCGTAAAGTAACTTCAATTTGCGAATCCTTATTTTTTACCGCTTGCATATTACGACGGCGTTGCTCAGGTGTGTGCTTGTCCATTAACTGAAACGGATTTGTAGATTTAACTTGATGAAGATTTTACCGCCGCTCTCATAAAGTGTACAAAAGCCATGCCTTGAAGAACTACCCTTTTCAAGCTGCGTATTCTTCAAGAGGTAGCCACGAAAAGCATCGCGGTTATAAATGTGATACGCCAATACATCACCGTCTGTCTTAACAATGATATACCCACCCGACGCTTCATCCGTGCCGTCCCATGCTGTAGCGGGCTTCATTCCAAGCGCAATGGCACAAAGCAAGTCTTTTATTTTGTGTTTGTAAAACTCCATATTGCATGATAATGGGTTTACTTGGCTAACATAATCTGTCAACGCCATGCTGTCGGCGATGTTCTTCATGTAATAACCAATCAACATTTCCGCCACGATTACGGGCATTTGACTATCAATCATAGTTAGGTTATTGCTGAATGTGTTGTTTTCCATTTCAACGAATGACAATTTACCGCCATTGTCGGCAATAGCCGTCATACGGTTAATCAATTTGTTTTTCGTTTCAATGGCGTTGATTTCGGCAATCACACTTGGATTTAAGCCGGTTACTTCATATATAAAGTTTGTTGTCCTTCCGGCGTTTAATAATGTCGGAGGACTGCCAAGTTCGCTTTTGATGCTGAAGCCGACAACATTTCTATACCCTGTATGCACATCGTGTATTTGTACACTGATGTCGGATTTATCGGCAGACGGTGTTTTCAGTTTCGTCATGAAAATTTTACGGATAAACGCCTCTGTCTTTGCCACTTCAAAAGCACTTGTCCCGGTTGCGATTTTGCCAAATAAATGCTTGGCTTCTTCGTCAAATACAGTTGCCGGCAAACACAACACTTGTTCATCGTTAAGATAAATACGCACCTCGGCTTTGTCAGCATCGGGGTGATATTCGTATGGAGTGCCGCGCGTTTCTTCTCTGATTATTTTGAGTATGGGAAAGAACATATCGCCGATGCGGTTGAGTTGTTCATCAGCGGCGAATAATTTGCCGTCGGCAAGTAATCGTAAAAATGCGTATGTTTCCGACCATTCCCCTTTATTTCCTGTTATTGGCATTATTCAACCGCTCCTTTTTCGTGTTTGTCGAGTGTTACTTTTACTTGTTCTGCGATTGCTTTGATTACAGGCACTGATACCGAATTACCAAACTGCTTGTATAAATGAACATCCGCAACAGGCAACGCGAAGCTATCGGGGTATCCCTGTAACCTTGCCCATTCGCGCGGTGTCATTTTGCGTATACCCTCTGTATTTATTGTGCCTTTTATTTTTGTAGTCGGAGTAAGGTTGGTTTGTCGCATATCAATCAACAAATTGCGCTCTCTGCCCATGCCGCCACAAACAATAGCACCCGCAATGTCGTCCCAGTCACGGATTTCAAAGCCGAAGCCGTTGCCTTTTGATTCATGTCGCGCCCTGTGTTGACGGAGCGTTTCTACATACACATCGCTAAGGTAATATTTCGCCGGCACCGGATTTTCTTCAATTATATCGCGGATACGTTTGCTTGAATCGGTTGGCAAAGGAAAATGAAAATCGGAGCTATCAATGTCGTTGCGGAACGCCACTATGTAAATGCGTTCCCTGTGTTGCGGTACGCCAAAATCTTTACTGTTGAGTACGCTTTCATGTACGGTATAGCCGAGTTCGGTGAGCGTTCCTTTAATGATGTCAAATGTGCGCCCTTTATCGTGAATGGTCAAACCTTTGACATTTTCACAAAAAATAACCGATGGTTTATGATGGGTGCATATCCGAACAACATCGAAAAATAAAGTTCCGCGCGACATACCTTTGTAGTCATCGTTGAACCCTTTTTTTGCGCCGGCAAGGCTAAAAGCCTGACAGGGAAATCCCGCCAAGCAAATATCAAATGCTGGTACATCTTTTTCATCTATTTGTGTTATGTCACCCGACACTTCAATGGAATCGGGATAATTTGCACGGTATGTTTCTTGCGCCTTCGCGTCCCATTCACTCGCGAAGACGGTTTCGACAGCATCGCCGAACGCTTCATCAAAACCGCGACGTATGCCACCAATGCCGGCGAACAGGTCTATTGTTTTATATCGTTTCATGACGACGACCCCTCCTTAACGGCTGAAACTTCCATAATATCACCAATATCACAGTTTAAAGCAGCACATATTTTTGTCATGGATTCCATTGAAACAGGTTCGTCTTTGCCCAGCTTGGCTATGACGTTCGTACTTATCCCCGCCAACTTGCGAAGTTCCGTTTTGTTTATGCGTTTATCAATAAGCAGTTTCCATAACTTGTTATAGCTGATACTCAACCCTAAAACCCCTTTCAACGGTGCTTTCTTTATATTATCATATTGCCCCTCAAATATCAAGATAATATTTCACATTCATGATATTTGTTCACCAACAGCAAAGCCACCACAAAATAATTTGCGGTGGCTTTGCTTTCGCATGCTGGTGTAGTGATGTAAAGTTCCTATTCAATCGCCAACCCCTTGCTCCGCTTTAATCGAACATGCTGACTATACAGATTGTTATAATTGTTCTCCCAACGCTTAGTTTCACTTTTTTGTTGGTTTAATTGTGAGATTGCTTCGCACTTTGCACTATGCTCTTGACCGTATAGTTTTTTGTATCTTTGGGTTTCACCATCAGCGACTTCCTGTTTCCGCTCGGCAGTTTCCTTTGCCTTGTTAGCGGCATCACGCTCCGCAACGGCGGCGTTCTTTTCTGTGATGGCAGTATCTCGGTCTGCCTTGAACTTCCTGATACTGGCGGCTGATGCGGCATTCTGCTGGGCTACCTTTAATACAGTCATGACTTGCTCGTTAGTCATGTTGGGAATTTCGATAATGGTGTGGGGCTTCTTGTTGCCGCCCCAACCTCGTGTTTCTTCACGCATACCGTCAATAACACGATTAACACGCTGTTCAGAAGCAATTGCACCCTCAATGCGGGGGCGAGTTTCCTCGGCAAGTTTTCGATTAAGTTCGCCTACCGCGGCGGCGGCCTGTGCCTCGGCTTCTACAATAAAGGCTTGCTTATGCTCTGCGATAAAATCATCACGGAGTTCGTCCTTAACCTCATCTGTAATTTCGTCCACAATATCAGGGTCGGTTTTCATTTCCTCTTTTGCTTCATCACGGATTTTTTTGTACTCGTCCGGCGTGAAAGTTTTGCCCCGCCCTTTGGTTTCCTCGGCTATTTCAAGTCCGTATTGTTGGCAAAGGCCCCTTAGAATTTTGCGCTCCTGTATACGCCACTCATTGATGGAGTTTTTGTTTTTACCAAAGCCCATTTGTTGCAACGCCACGGATTGGCTGTTGCGTACCGCCATTCCATTTTTATAATTATCGGCAATCGGCACATAATCAATATGAAGATGCGGCGTTTGTTCGTCAAGGTGAAGTACAGAATTAAATACATAGAAGTTTGGGTTACGCTCTTGAAAGCCCCTTGCGTATTCGTCTAAAATCTTGGCAGCAAGTTCTCCATCAGCAGAACCAACAGGGTTAGTTTTTCTATCCCCAATGCCGACAGCAATTTCATAAAACGATTTTTCTTTATTTGAAGAAGTTGCCACGGTATCTTTACTTGCGTTGCCGAAAAGGTGAGTGTAGTAATTTTCGATTTTCCTATCAGCACGTTTCTGCTTTTCATTGTATAATGTAAGAGCGTCACCGAAACATTTTCTATATGCGTCTGCCAAACTTTCTTTGGCGTAGTAAATATTATTTTGCGTTCGGCTTGGGTCAACATTTTTGTAAATGTGGATTCGGTTATTATGAGTTAATGAACCTCTGCCCCTTGCGTGTGAAATTCGTCTATTCGCCAATGGCGCGACCTCCTTTGGTTTTGATTTGGATTTAGATTTTAATGTGCCGCAGGCACATCAGCCGTCTGCAAGACCCCCCACCTTTGATACCATGCCGCTTGCGGTAGGGTGTCAAAGGTGATAAGGGGTTACTTTCGGAGAAAGTAACAAAGCCTACAAGCGTGGTAGCGAGTAGGCTTTGCGGGGTTTGCGTGCGGCTCTGCACGCTGGTTTGGATTTTGCGATTGTGCGGATTACGATTCCTCTTCATCATCGGAATAATCGTAATCATCATCTTCGTTCTCGTCGGTTTCAACGACAACGACGTTTGACTGATTTGTGCTTACGGCGTTTTCGTGATTGCTAATTGTGGCATTATCGGATTTATCCGCTTCGCTGATTCTTCGTTTCGCCCAATTCGAGAACGCCATATCATCAGAACCACTTTGGATGATTTCAAAGATTTTCAGCTTCACACCGTCAATGTTTTTGGCAACGGCGGTCAATTCTTTTTTTGCTTTGTCGAAAGCCACTTGCTTTTTATCCCTCGTCAGAATAAGTTTGTCTAATTTGATTTGCAATTTTTCGGCTTGCTCCCTTTTAGATTTTTCCATGTTGTAATTCCTCCATTTCGTTATGATTGAATTTAATTTCGTGTCGGGCGGTAAAAGTGGTAAAAGGGGTAAAACTATTCCCGCATATGACTTTTACCACTTCTGCCCCTTTTACCCCTTTGTGGTTACTCGTAATAAATTTGCGGATTGATAATAAAGTAATTACCTTTCGGTCTACCCATGCCTGTGTACGGAATTTCGATTTCCTTGATGATGTGATGCTCCACAAGCAGGGCAAGCGGTTGTGTCATTTCATCAACGGACTTAAATTTCTTGCATAGCTTCAGCAAGTCGCCTGTTGTGAAATTTTCGGGTTTGTGTCGTTTCAACCTTTCCAATATATAAGCGGCTTCGGTTTCTATCTCGCTCCCTGTGATGCTGTAACAAATGTGTGCATGTGCCAAAAAATATTTGCCGATTTCGATGGCGGCGGTCATGGTTTCTTCTGTGATGGCGTTCACGCTGTCAAAGGGGATATGCGCAAAGTCTTTGCCGTTTTTCGTTACGCCTTCAACCACATGAAGCAACCCTGCAATACGCAACACAGCCCCCTGTAGTTTGTTCGCCCAATCAGCCATGTGCGCCAAGTCGCCGTCTTTGCCCAGCCGTGGTTCTAATGTGTTGTGGAAATCTTCTAACATCACATCGGCTTCTTCGGATAGCGTGAGTATGCGAAGCTCCTGTTGCGAAATCCCCAACAGTTCATTGCATAATTTGTGATATGCTTGCTCCACCGCTTGCGGGATTGGCTCGGTGCGGTATCTGCGCTTGCCGACAATGGATTCGGGATAACTGTACAGAAAACGCGCTGTCAATCCTCTGCCTTTGAAAGTGTCGTTGCCTAAAACCTCTGTCAGCACTTTTGGCTGAATGAACAGCAACACCGATAAACACGGCTTTTCAAGTGTTTCGCGTGGTCTGCCTTTGCGGTCAACAAACATGGTATCGCCTGAATGTCCGAACAGGAAAATGTCTATGTTAGCAAACTGTGAGTACAGTCCACGCAGGGTGTCAAAGATACCACCCTCTGCGCTGAACAAGGCCATTTTACCGTTGTTGTCAGCGAGTAATGATGCTAACGCTTCGGGTGTAACATCACCGCAAAGCAAACGCAGAGGCTTGATTTCTTCATGTTGGGTGATTTCCGCTTGTTTGGCTTCCATATCTGCGTAGGTAGCGGTTGATTTTCCGTTGCTTTTCGCAACAGCATTTTTGATGGCTTCCAATTCCTTTTCCAGCACTTGCTTTACATTGATACTGTGCGCAATGTCCACCGCAAAGGCTTCATTGTGCTGTTTCTCATAAGCCTTCAACGGTTCTTCAAAATGAGCGCATATCGCTGATTTGCGTTCGCCGGGGCGGGCAATTTCCAATAGATATAAATTTAACGGCTCGGTGTAGCCTGTTTTGCCTTGCGCTCGGTACTTGCCCTGCACACAGGCAGACATTGTACCCAGCGATGCAACCGCCGCCATGTCAACGGGCGTTTGCGTGTGTTCAGCGACTGCCAACACGAAGTTTTGCAAGACTTCGGGTAAAAAATGCACGGGGAACGGGGGTGCTGTAACGGTTGATTTCAGAGTGATAGGAGCTTCCCAACCCTCTGATTTGGCTGTGTTGTCGCCATTTTCATTATTGACGGCAACCTCGTTTTTTGTTACAATTTCATTAGTAGTAATTTGCATTTTACCCTGCGAGCCGTTCTCCTCTGACAAAGACGGCTCGTTTCCATTTAAGGCGGCAATGTCACTAACAAGCTGCTCTGTCAACATTTGCGCCTTCTGCGTGTCGTTTAATACTTTCGGCAATGTTCATCATCTCCTTCCGATGCGTTTGATATAATGATATTTTTTCGTCATAGCTTGCGTTGTGCAAGCCGTCAAGCAAGTATTCGATGTAGTCCAGTTGGTGACAGGCTTCTACAAATAAGGGTTTTGCGGTGTCCAGTTCGTCGGGCGATTGCGGCGCGTACATAGTTTTCCAATCTTCCAGTAGGTGAAGATACTCGCACAGGAGCGAATACGCTTTATCCATATAGGCATCAAATGTGGTAGATAGCCCTTTGTACGCCTGTATTTGCGCCCGTTGTTCGGAAAACCGATTCATTTCTTCCTGTGATGGCATCTTTTCAAATAATCCCATGCCGTAGTCTGCATCCAGTTTTTTAGAGGCTTCTAATACGTCCAGCCCGAAGTATGCCATAACAAAGTCGATTGCCGACCCGCCGACCCCACACCCGAAGCAATGCCATGAATTGGTACTTGAATAGATAGTGAAGCTGGGTGATTTTTCGTTGTGGAGTGGGCATAAGGCTTTGTTGCCGCGCCGTACCTCTATACCGTAAAATGCCATCACATCAACAATTTTCAAGGTTTCCTTGATTGTGTTAAAGGCGTTTTCCAATCAATCACCGCCTACGTTGATGGTGTGTTGCTCGGCTCAGCTTTCAAGCCATCCAATATTTGTGCGATATATTGGATTAAATCGAGCAGCTCATCATTTTCACCGCTGACCGCTTCCAACCGTTGTAATTCATCCAATACGCTGACAAGCTGATTACGTAAAGCCTTGAACACACGAGGGTTGCCATTCACAACAACATCACGCTCCTGTATACGTTGCATAAAATAATCTTGTTTTGTTAATCCCGATAATGCCACTCGGCGGTCGAGGTCGGCATTTTCTTCGGGTGACATACGGAACGCTACGGCTAAACTGCGCCAACGCCCTTTGTGGTCATAAACCTTTGCTGACATTATGATTCGCCCCTTTCGATTTCCAGTTTTTGTGCCATTTCGGTTTGCTTGGTCGGGAACATATGAGCATAGCGAAAAGTGATGTCAATGCTCTCATGCCCCACACGGTCGGCAATGGCTACCGCCGAAAAACCCATATCGATTAGAAGCGATACATGGCTGTGACGAATATCGTGGACACGGATGCGCTTAATACCTTGCTCCTTGCTCCCCCTGTCCATTTCGTGGTGGAGGTAGCTTTTGGTTATCGGGAATATCCTGTCTGTCGGCTTGCAACCATACAATGAATGTATGTATTCCTGCATTTGCTGACAGAGGAAGTCCGGCATGGTTATAATGCGATTGCCTTTCGGCGTTTTGGGTTCGGTGACAATATCTTCCTTATCTATGCGTTGGTATGACTTACTAATGGTGACGCTGCTTTTAATGAAGTCAAAATCCGCTGGGGTGAGGGCAAGTAGTTCACCCATACGGATACCGCACCAGTACAGCATTTCAAACGCATAGAACGATACGGGCTTATCCATCATGGAATCGGCAAATTTCAAATACTCGTCCTTTGTCCAAAACAACATATCCTTTGCTTCCTTTTTACCGATGCTCCCCGCTTTGGCGGCGGGATTGTTCCGCAAGTCATAAAATCGCACAGCATGGTTGAAGATTGCGCTGACTTGGTTGTGTAAGGTTTTGAGGTATGTTGCCGAAAGCGGCTTGCCGTCCTTGCCCTGTAAATTCATCATTTCATTTTGCCATTGGATAATGTCTTTGGCGGCAATATCGCTCATGCGCTTCTTGCCGAAGTACGGCATGATTTTGGTGTTGATGATGTGTTCCTTTGTCTGCCATGTGTTTTTGCGTAACCGTGTTTTCATGTCACGGCTGTATAGTTCAAAAAACGCTTCAAACGTCATATTCAAATCGGATTGCGCTTTTTGTAACTGCTCACGCTCCCACGCAAGAGCTTCACGCTTGGTGGCGAAACCACGTTTGCTACTTTGCTTTTGCTCGCCAGTCCAATCTGTAAGACGGTAAACGACACGCCATGTATTCGAGCTGGATTCTTTGTAAACTGCCATGCTTTCACTTCCTCTCTTTGATTTTTTGTTCGTTGTAGCAAGTTTTTTCGATGAAATACTGTTTGCTGACCCTGCCGGAAATTGTTAGGTAGCCCATTTCTTTAAGCTCGGCATTGAGCTTCTGGACGAGTTTGTATGCGTATGATTTTGATACGCTTAAAACTTGCGCAACCTCGTCAACACGCATAAAAGCGTTATTTTCCATTGATTTCCTCCTTATGATTTTGGATTTCGGACTTGCCGCAGGCTCCGCTCCTGCGTCCTTTGGATGCCCATACCAAAGGTTTCGTGTCGGGAGTATTTTCTGAATCGCCACCCGATTTGCCCGGGCGATACACACCATTACCGTGATGTGCGACGGTGAGGCTTAACATATTTGTTTAATAGTATACTAAGCATATATGTTTATGTCAAGTGGTTTTCGGAAAAATATTTAACTTATTTGTTTAATTTATCTTGATTATCCTAAACATATATGTTATACTGGTAAAAAGTACATCCATAAGACAATTTAAGGACGGTGACAACAATGGCTATTGGTGAACGCATTAGATATATCCGCAATCTTCGCAACATGACCCAAAAATGGTTGGGCATGGCAATCGGCTTTGACGAAAAGACCGCCGATGTACGCATGGCGCAGTATGAAACAGGTACACGCACCCCAAAAGAAAAATTGGTTGGTGATATTGCGACCGCTTTGGAAGTAAGCCCTCGTGCGCTTGATTTGCCTGAAATTGATAGCTATGTGGGGCTGGCGCATACGCTCTTTGCGTTGGAGGATTTGTACGGGCTTCGGATTGGTGAGATTGATGGCGAAGTCTGCCTGCGACTGGATAAGTTCAAGGGAACGACCTACCTCTCTATGTTTGATATTTTCCGCGCATGGAACGAGCAAGCGACCAAACTCAAAAACGGCGAGATAACCGAGGACGAGTACAACCAATGGCGGTATAAATATCCCGAATTTGATACCGTCCAAAGACGAGCCAAAATCCCCTCCCAAGAGTTGAGTGATTTCATCGTAGAGAACCTTAACGAAGAAAAATAATTCCCCACAGTGAAAAGAAGCAAAGAAAAAAGAGTTAACCGGCGTTAAAACCAGTTAGCTCTTTTCATATGGATTTATAAGCAATGTTGCCAAAATGTTGCCACGGCGGTTATCGACAGGTTACAAACCCCGTAAATTCAACATTCTTTACGCCAGTTTGTTTACTCCCACTCTATAGTCCCGCAGGGCTTATCTGTAATATCATAAACCACGCGGCAAACCTCAGGCACTTCCTCCGTCAACCGCTTCGAAAGCCTTACCAACACTTCATGCGGCACTTTAAACCACTCCGCCGTCCTCGCGTCAACCGAACTTACCGCACGTACGGCGATGACTTCTCCGTACATGCGCTTGCCGTCCCTTACACCTACCGAACGCAAACCCGTCAGCACGGCAAAATACTGCCATATCCCCAAGTCCGCTAACGTATCGGTTACGATATAATCCGCACGGCGCAGGATATCCAGCCTTTCGCGGGTGACCTCGCCCAAACAGCGCACCGCCAACCCCGGCCCCGGGAAGGGTTGGCGGTAAATCATCGCCTCCGGCATACCCAGCGCCAACCCCACGGCGCGCACCTCATCCTTGCAAAGGGTGCGCAAAGGTTCAACCAACTCCGTAAAATCCATCGTTTCGGGCAAACCACCCACATTATGGTGGCTCTTCACCAAAGTAGCCGCCGCGCTTTCCTCCACATCAGGCAAAATCGTGCCCTGCACCAAACATTCGATTTTACCCAGCTTTTTCGCTCCCTCTTCAAACACCCGCACAAATGCTTCGCCGATAATCTTCCGCTTCCGCTCAGGCTCCGTAACGCCCGTCAGCTTGTCCAAAAAATAATCCTCCGCATCCGCACGCACAAACGGAATCCCGAATTTGCCGCCGAACAATCCCTCAACCTCACGCGACTCATTCAACCGCATCAAACCCGTATCCACATAAACGCAAGTCAAACAACCCGGCACAGCCCTATGCACTAAAGCTGCCGCCACAGAAGAATCCACCCCGCCGGATAACCCGCACAAAGCCTTCTTACTTCCGATTTGCGCTTGCAATTCCCGCGAGGTCTTTTCAATAAACGCCAAAGTATCCATTTTTTATCTTTCCTTTAAATAATAATAAACACAATGGTAACCAAGGGGCGGGGAGCGGAGGGGTTCCAACGACCGCCTTCGCCTTCAAGGGAGTGGAACCCCTCCGCTCCCCGCCCCGAAGTTTATACATTACATTTCAACTCAATGTTCAATCGAATAATTCGGCGATTCCTTAGTAATATGAATATCATGCGGATGATTTTCCTTAAGTCCCGCCATCGTAATCTTCATAAACTCCGCCTTAGTTTGCAATTCCTCAATGTTCTTGCAGCCACAATACCCCATACCGGCCTTCAACCCCCCCATAAACTGGAAGATCGTATCCGAAGCCGAACCCTTGTAAGCGGTGCGCCCCTCCACACCCTCGGGTACAGCCTTTTGCGCGTGTTCCTGAAAATACCGATCCTTCGATCCTTGCTCCATGGCGGCAAGTGAACCCATGCCGCGGTACACCTTATATTTGCGCCCTTGGTACAGCTCTGTCGCGCCTGGACTTTCGTCACAACCCGCGAAAATATTACCCATCATGCAAACATTCGCGCCCGCGGCCAAAGCCTTTGTTACCTCGCCGGAATAACGGATGCCGCCGTCGGCGATAATCGGGATGCCGTGGGGTTTGGCGGCGTCGGCGCAATCCAATATGGCCGTCACCTGCGGCACGCCGATGCCCGCGATGACGCGTGTGGTGCAAATCGAACCGGGGCCGATGCCGACCTTTACCGCATCCGCGCCCGCCTCGATTAAAGCAAGCGTAGCTTCCGTCGTCGCCACGTTACCCGCGATGAGTTGCAAATCGGGGTACGCCTTCTTAATTTCGCGCACGCAATTAAGCACCGTCAGCGAATGCCCGTGAGCGGAATCCACGACGATGACGTCCACGCCGGCCTTTACCAGCGCGTCCACGCGTTTCATGAATTGGTCGTTGGTGCCGATAGCCGCGCCGACTAACAACCGTCCGCGCGAATCCTTGGCGGAATGGGGGTATTGGATGGACTTTTGTATGTCCTTAATCGTGATTAAACCTTTAAGGTTGCCGTTTTCGTCCACCAGCGGCAGCTTTTCTATTTTTTGCTTGACTAAGATATGCTTGGCTTCTTCCAAGGTGATGCCCTCGGGGGCGGTGACGAGGTTTTCCTTGGTCATGATCTCGTAGATTTTTTTCGTGTGGTCGGTTTCGAAGCGCATGTCGCGGTTGGTCAAGATGCCCACCAACTTGCCGTGCTCGGTGATCGGCACGCCGGAGATCTTGTATTTCGCCATCAATTCTTCCGCTTCATATATATAATGGTTGGGCGAAAGCGCAAACGGGTCGGTGATGACACCGTGCTCGGAACGTTTTACCTTGTCCACCTCGCCCGTTTGATTTTCGATGGACATATTCTTGTGGATGATACCGATGCCGCCCTGTCGGGAAACGGCGATCGCCATCTTTGATTCGGTCACCGTATCCATCCCCGCCGACATTATGGGGATATTTAACTTTATCTTTCGGGTAAGATACGTGGAGACTTCCACTTCGCGGGGGATAATCTCGGAATACGCGGGGACGAGCAGTACATCGTCAAACGTCAAACCTTCACGGAAAATCCTATGCATTACAACCACTCCTTATTTTTTATGTAACATTAATGAAATAATACCAAACATACGCTATAATAACCACATTATTGTAATGGAGGGGAAATATTATGCGTAAAACGAAGATCTTGGCCACCTTGGGCCCTGCAAGCAACGACGTTGAAATAATTAAACAAATGATTCGCTCGGGTATGGATGCCGCTCGCGTCAACTTTTCGCACGGGACATACGAATCGCACGCCGTATTGATCGGCAGGCTGAAGGAAGCGCGCGAAGCGATGGATAAACACATCCCCCTCATATTGGATACCAAAGGCCCCGAAATCCGTATCAAGACCTTCGACACGGATAAGGTGTACCTGGAGCAAGGCGCGGAATTTACGCTCACCACGCGGGACATTGAAGGCAACCAAAACATCGTGTCAATCACCTACCCCGATTTACCCAACGACCTGCAGGTAGGCAGCCGCGTGATGATCGACGACGGTTTAATTGAGATGAAAGTGACGGCGATTACCGGCACGGACATCAAATGCGTGCTGATCAACTCGGGCTTCTTGGGTGCGCGCAAGGGGGTCAACATACCCGACGCGCATATCAACCTGCCTTCGCTGGCGGAACGCGACATCGAGGACATCAAATTCGGGATCAAGCATGGTTTTGACTATGTAGCCGCGTCCTTCGTACGCTCGCCCAACGATGTGGTTAATATCCGTAAGGTGCTGGAGGAAAACGGCGGCGGCAACATCAAGATCATAGCTAAAATCGAAAACCGCGAAGGCGTGGATAATTTGGAAGGCATCCTAAGCGCGGCCGACGGCATCATGGTGGCACGGGGCGATATGGGTATCGAGCTGCCCCCGGAGGAAGTCCCCATTGTGCAAAAGGACATGATCCATCGGTGCAATGTTATCGGCAAACCCGTTATCACCGCCACGCATATGTTGGAATCCATGACCGCCAACCCCCGCCCCACACGTGCCGAAGCCAATGACGTGGCAAATGCCATCTACGACGGCACGGATGTTCTTATGCTCTCCGGCGAAACAGCCGGCGGCAAATACCCCGTGGAATCCGTCGCCATGATGGCGCGTATCGCGGAGAAAGCCGAAAAACACATCGATTATTCCGAAAAATACGTGAACCTGCATCAAAATATCAATAAAAATATCACCAACGCGATCAGTTATGCCGCGGTGGCAACGGCGTCCGATTTGAATGCGGCTTGCATCGTGGCGATTACGGACACGGGCTTCGCGGCGCGTATGGTTTCGCGTTGCCGTCCCAACTTCCCCGTGCTGGCGATCACCGCCGACAAAACGGTCTGCCGCCAATTGAACCTGACTTGGGGTACGATGCCCATGCTTTCGGAAAATCCCTTCGAAGGTGACAACGAAGTATTCGACGTAGCCGAGGAAATCGCCCTCAAATCCGGCTTGGTTAAAACGGGACAAACGATTATCGCACTCGCGGGTGTTCCCATCGGCGTCGCGGGCACGACCAATACGTTAAAGGTTCGTACCGTGGGCAACGTGTTGGCTAAGGGCTTAGGCAACAAACGCGGCGTAAGGCTGGGTATCGCCCGCGTATTCTCCGACCCGGAAAGCAAGGACCAACCCTATTTCGAACAGGGCGATATTATTATCTGCACCCACACCACGGACAACATGATGGAATATATCAAAAAAGCGGGCGCGATCGTCATCGGCTCGTGGGAAAACTTGGACCTGAGCCATGCCGAGACGGTGGCGAAGGCGTTGGATATCCCCATGCTTAACGTAAAGGTGCGTGTGGTGGACTTCGTAAACCCCGGTTCGCCCGTGACCGTAAATACCGATGAAGGCTTGCTGATCAACGGGTTTGTTAAATGATTTATGATAACGGTGAAATAAAGCCGGAAAAAATCGTCGCGGATAAGTGGCTGCGTTTAATTTACGATGATGCTTGCGGTGCAAAAGCGCCGCAAGCACCGTCCTCCTTGGCGCGCCTGACGAGCCGAAAAACATTGAGCCGTTTATACGGCGCATACTGTAACACACGGCATTCGGCGCGTTTAATCGGCAGGTTTATAACGGATAATAACATCGACATGGCGGGCTGTGCGGGTGAATACCGCAATTTCGCGGAATTTTTTTCACGGGAGAAGAAAGGGATCGTTTTCCCCAAGGAACCGCATGTATTGGGTTCGCCTTGTGAGGGTATGGTATCCGCATACGATGCCATCAACCCCGAAAAAGCAGTCGCCGCGAAGGGTATGGAATATTCCTTGGCGGAATTGTTCGGCGATGCGGAAATGGCGGAAGTTTACCGCGGCGGCTCATGCCTGCGTATACGCCTAACCCCGGCCAACTACCACCGTATGCATTTCTTCGATTGCGGTGAGGTGACGGACGTCGAATGCATCGACGGCGATTTGTATTCGGTTAACCCGCTGGCCGTGGCACGTATCGCGAAGTTGTATTGCCAAAACAAACGCGTGCGTATAAATATATCAACGCGAAACTTCGGCGACGCGGTTATCGTGGAGGTGGGCGCGACCTTTGTGGGGAGCATCGTGCACCGTTTCCTTGTGGGGGACAACGCGAGACGCGGACGGCAGGCCGCTTATTTCCTGCCCGGCGGCTCGCTCGTATTGGTATATTTCAAAAAAGATAGGGTAAGGTTGGATACGGATATAATCGAACGTACGGCAAAGGGTATCGAAACGAAAACGCATATCGGCGCGGCCGTGGGTAAATCATATACAGGTTAAGCACTACATAGTTGGGAGCTGTTGTATGATAAAAAAATATTTTCCGGTATTAAACCATGTTAATCTCCCCGGCGTTATCACCACGCTGGGTTTGATGATGGGCGCGGTAACTGCTTATTTTCTCCTCCATGGGGAGCTTAGGTGGGCGATATTGTGCCTTTTCTTTTGCGGGGTATTCGATTTGGCGGACGGGCTCGTCGCATCGCGGCTTGGGAAGGTAACGGATTTCGGGCGGCAGTTGGATTCGCTGGTGGACTTCTTCACTTGCTGCATCATGCCTGTCATCATCGTTTACCGTTTCTTTTTTGATAATCTGTTTATTATCATCGCTATGGGATTCTATGCCATGTGCGGCCTTTGGCGGCTGGCGTATTACAATATCCAACCTCCGCCCACCGACCCCGCCGCGAAACGGTACTTTACGGGGTTGCCCGTACCGGGTGCGATGATGGGCGTTACGATGGTATTTTGGATGGTATTACGATTCGAATTGCCCGAATGGATCTTGGCGGTTACATTCCTCGGTATCGGTTTCTTAATGATTTCGTTCGTCAAGCTGCGCAAGTACGGCTTGTGGCAGCAAATCCTGTGGTTGGTCGGGGTCGCGTTTGTGGCGTACGTAATCATGTCGGGAAGTTAAACCATGGCGCAAACCCTATCCAACCAGCAAGTACCGCGAACCGCTCTTATGGAACGGATTGACGGTTTTGCGGGTAAACGGTTTATTTACATACACGCACCCGCGGGCTTCGGTAAGACGGTCGCCTCGCTTTTATGGCTGGAACACAGGGAATCCCTTGCAGATATAACGAAAACCCAAATCAACCTGGATACATACGACGATAAGACCGCTGAATTTTGTAAGCGGTTTATTTTAGCGTTGTCGCATTTGCAACCGGGTAACGCCGCTCTTCGGGAGCTCGCGGCGCGGCCCGTCTTTGATTCCGCCCCCATCGAATTCGTACTGCACGCGGTGGGTATCCTAACCGCGACAAACGTACAGCACATACTCGTGCTCGACGACCTCCACGTGATCAAAAACGAGGAAATCCTTAACCTGCTGCCGGTTTTATTAAAGCGGCTTAACGAACGGTTTATCGTTTTACTGCTGAGTCGAACGGAGCCGCCGGACAGTTTTTCGGAAATGATCGCCAAGGACGAAATGGCGATCATCGACGCCGAATACTTGCAATTTTCCGGTGACGAAATCAAGTCCCTGTTCGAAAAAAACAAGAAACGAATCACCAACCGCCAAGCGGAGGAAATTTTGGATTCCACGGGGGGTTGGGCTATCGGCATCCGCTCGCTTTTATTATCGGATGACGAAGCATACCCGACGAAGTTGACGGGGCGTTACCTTGAAAATTTCCTTAAAACCCACGTATGGGAAAAATGGGACGCAAAAGTGAAGGACTTTATGATGCTCGTATCGGTCGTGGAGGAATTGACGCCCGGGCTGTGCGATAAGTTGATCTCGGGCGATAAATCGTTGAAAAACGTTTCCGGCGCGCAAATGCTTTCGGATTTAATACGTGAAAACGCCTTCCTGCGGGCGGTTGGGGACGATGTGTATAAGTTCCATGACTTGTTCCGCGATTTTTTGTTGAATATCCTTGAGCAAAAAGGGAGATTGCTAATCCAGTACAACAAAGCGGGAAAATATTTTTACGATAACAAGGATTACTTCCGTGCCGTACAATATTACCTGCGCGCCAAAAACGACGACGGCGCGGCGTTATCCATATACCACATGTATGACCACAATTCCCCCTACGCCGCTGTGGAGGAAACGTTAAAAACCGTACGCCTGACGCTTAATGACCGGATTATCGACAAACACCCCTTCCTGATTGAGGTACAGGCGTGGAGCGCGTTTGTGGAGGGGCACGCGGACGAGTTCGAATACCACTTGGATAAATATTACCGATTGTTGCCCAAGATTATTTTACAAACGCCGCGTTCGTTTATCACGTCCATGCTGCTGCGTTGCACCGATTACCGCGTAGAGTTTAAGAAAGTCGTCAAAATGCTGCGTTTGGTCCCCTTTAAGGGGATCGTAAAGGCGTTTACGCCAAGCATTACCCAAGGGATCCCTTACTTCCATCGTTCGTGCAGGGACTTTTCGGATATTTCGAATGACATGGAAGGGATAATCGCGTTGGCGGACAAGAGCATCGGCATCGTTATCGGTGAAGAGTATCCCGTCATCAAGGAATGTATATTCGCCGGGATATGCTACGAAAAAGGGATGATAACCGAAGCGCGGGAACATGCGATGGCGGCTTACGGAAACATCCGCCAAAACCATTCGCCGGAGATAAGACTGTGCGCCATGAGTATCCTTACCGCTGCCTTGTTCGCGGACGGGCAAACCGAAGCCTCGGAAAAGATGTTCGGCAATATCGAGCAAATGATCATACGCGAGGGTGCGTTCCATTTGAACATGAACCTGCGTGCGTTGCAATATTTTACCAAGTTGATCAACGGCGACAAAACCGCGGCGAAGGAATGGCTCTCCCTTTACGGCAAGGACACGCAGGATTACCTCCCCCTGTATAAGATACCCCAGCATTACACGACCGCCCGTGCTTTTATCGTATCCGGCGACAACGACGCGGCGATCCTCTTCCTCATGAAAATACTTCGTTTCGCGGAACGTTACCATCGCCCCTTGGACATCATCGAAACGAATATCCTGCTCGCCGTCGCATACCGGCAAAAAGGGCGCAGCAGCCTCGGCATCGCGTCGGAACATTTGGAAAAAGCGGTGACGGTGGCTTACCGATACAAATACACGCAGCAATTCACCGTCGAAGGTTCGGAACTGACCGCCATGCTCCACAAAATGCAGAAACGCGCCCAACAGGGTTTTTATTCAGAAAGGATACCCGCCGACTTTATTAAGATCCTATATATCAATGCCGTCACCGGGTCCAAGCGCACCAAAGGCTTGACGGGCGGACGCACCCCCGAAAACCTCAGCTTTACCTCCAAACAAAGGGAAGTCATGCGCCTCATGTGCGAAGGCAACAACCGTAACGAAATCGGGGCAAAAATGGGGATCAAACCCTACGGCATCAAATCGCATATCTCGTTGATTTACGGGAAATTAAACGTAGTGAACAGCATCGAAGCGGTGATGAAAATCAAAGAATTGGGAATATTGACGGATGAACGAAATGAAGGGAGAAAGCAAACATGAAATTCCCCGTATTAAAAGGTGCCGGTTACGCCCTTATCCAAGCCAATGATATGGTACTGCACCAAGGATCGACCCAAACGAATGAACGGCACCTTGCGCCGGGCAGCGATTACCTGACGGATTTGCTCAAGCACTTCCGTACGTTCGAAGCGGCGGTCAACTACCCCCCTAACCAAGTGTATATAGGAAACCTCCCGCCAAAGGCGTTAAATGATATCCCGCGGCCATGGTATGAAATAAAACCCGGAGAGGGTAATTCCCCCGATTGCGCCGTAAACGAAGCGCAGGGGCGTATCGGCAAACACGGCGAAATCATGCCGCAGGACGAGTTCCTCGGTTTGGTGAAAATCGTGGATGCGTTTGATTTGGTTTTGCTGGAGGAACGCTTCGCGCGGGACGTTGCGGATAAATTAAAATCACACCCGGCAATCGGCGGTTGGAAATCCCTTGAAAAATTAACCAAAAACCCCGTAGACGCAATGACCGTCGCCGAACAAACGGAAAACCACGGCGCGGAGCCGATGTATCACGAAAACGTGCTGGTCGGCTGTGTGAAAAAAGCCCACGCCTTCGACGCCGCGTTGACGTCGCACGTTATGTTTGAAAATTTAATAAGCAAAGCCTCCGCGGCATTTGCGTTGGCCCTTTTATTGCAAAAAACCGGGCTTGACCCGTCGTCGGTGGATTATGTCATCGAATGCTCCGAGGAAGCCTGCGGCGATATGAACCAACGCGGCGGCGGCAACTTCGCCAAAGCGATCGGTGAGGTAAACGGCTTGGTAAACGCCACGGGGTCGGACACACGGGGTTTTTGCGCCGCGCCCGTACACGCGTTGGTGGAAGCGGCCGCGCTCGTGCAAAGCGGTATATATAAAAACGTGGTCGTGGTCGCGGGCGGCTCGGTGGCGAAGCTGGGTATGAACGCCAAGGACCATGTAAAAAAAGGCTTGCCCGTATTGGAAGACGTATTGGGCGCGTTCGCGGCTCATATCGGCGAGGACGACGGCACGTCCCCCATATTCCGTACGGATATCGTAGGCCGCCACACCATCGGCAGCGGGGCCTCCCCCCAAGCCGTAACACAAGCCATCGTCGCCGATCCGCTGGACCGCGCGGGCTTAAAAATCGGCGACATTGATACCTTCTCCGTAGAAATGCAAAATCCCGAAGTGACCGAACCCGCCGGCGCGGGCGACGTACCCAAGGCTAATTATAAAATGATCGCCGCACTCGGCGTCATGCGTAAGGAATTCGAACGCACCGAACTCAACGACGTGGTGGAACGCATCGCCATGCCGGGCTTCGCGCCCACACAGGGGCATATCCCGTCGGGCGTACCCTTCCTGGCCCATTGCAAGGATAGGATGCTGGCAGGGGAATTAAACCGCGCCATGATCGTCGGCAAGGGGAGCTTGTTCCTAGGGAGGCTGACGAACCTGTTTGACGGCGTTTCCTTTGTGCTGGAAAGAAACGACGGTAAATACTTTAATAAATCCGACGCTCCCGCGCGTAATATTATCCGCGTCGGCCTTACCCTGCCGGGCAGCGAACACGGTGAGGACGAAGTCCGCCTCGGTGCGCAATCGGTGACGGACGAAGGTATCGAGGTCGTCCTCATCGAAGGAGCGGACGAAAAAGAAGCGCACGCCAAAATGGAAGCGATGTTAAAAAACGGCGAAATCCAAGCCGCCGTTACCATGCATTATAATTTCCCCATCGGCGTAAGCACCGTGGGCCGTGCGATAACACCCGCCCGCGGCAGGAAATCGTTCATCGCCACCACGACGGGTACGTCCGACACGCGGCGCGACACGGCGTTATTAAAGAATACAATCGCGGCGATCGCAACGGCGAAAGCGTGCGGTATTCCCCACCCCACCGTCGGCATCCTAAACATCGAAGGCGCAAATACGCTGGCACGTAACTTAAAAACCCTGCGCGATAACGGCTACGATATCCGATTTACCGAAAGCGCGAGGGCTGACGGGGGTATCGTCATGCGCGGCAACGACCTGTTGCAAGGTACGCCCGACATCATGGTGATGGACAGCCTGACGGGCAATGTCGTGATGAAGATGCTTTCCGCGTTCCATACCGGCGGCAGCTACGAAGCCGTCGGCGACGGCTACGGCCCGGGCGTGGGTGAGGGTTACGATAAAATCATCAATATTATTTCCCGTACCTCGGGTGCGCCTGTTATAACCGGCGCGATCGCCTATGCTGCCGCGTGCGCGAAGGGTAACCTCATCCAAAGGGTACGCGACGAGTTCGCCGCCGCGAAAAAGGCGGGAGCGGGCAACCCGCGGAGTGCGCCCGGGAATGAAGCGAATGAATGCGCGGAGGGAAGCTGTATTCCACCGGCTGTCGCGTGTCCGGCTGTTGCGCCCCCGGCGGAGAAAGTCGTCACTACCGAAATCCCCGGCATCGAAATCCTTTCGCTGGAGGATGCTGTGCAGGAATTATGGAAAAATAATATCTACGCCACCGGCGGTATGGGATGTACCGGGCCGATTGTGCTGGTGGCTCCCGAGGACGAAGAAGCTGCGCGGGGTGTGTTGAAAGCAGGGAGCTTTTTATAGAATATAACGAGGAATTTTATTAGCGGATTGTTATTTTATGGCTCCAACCGGGCGGCGGCGCGGGGGAAGGTGACGCGCGCTGAACAAAATCGCGTGACAATCGGCTCCGTACGCGAAGTGGTTGCGTCGGTTGACAAGCACCCGACGCCAACCACGTAACGCGCCCGTTCGCCGATTGTCACGCGATTTTGTAGGCGCGCTTACACCTCCCCCCACACCGCCGCCCCATATGTGTCGGGGAAAGATAAGGCTGACAAAAATAATACGATATAGAATATCCTCTTATATTTGGATGAACAAAACCCGCAGATATGCTATAGTTGAAACAAAACATTGTAATGAGAATTTGTTTTAGGTAGGAGAATGAATATGGAATATATTCGCCAATCAATTGTCGGAGACAAACTGGCTGACATCTTTAATATACCGTCGGCATTACGCAAAAAAAAAGCGGAAATAATTATCTTATTTTCGGATGACCATGTTGACGCAATTCCAATAATTAATAAGCGTCCTATTGGGTTTGCTAAGGGAGCAGAAGTGCCTGACAGCTTTTTTGAGCCGTTACCCGAGGAGGAATTGCAATTATGGGGGTTATAAACTATTTGCTTGATACACATACATTTCTTTGGGCGGTACGAGGAAGTAAAAACTTAAGTGATACAGCCGTAAAAATCATAGAAGATACCAACATTAAAATTTTTATTTCGGCTGTAAGTGCTTACGAAATAATGAACAAACATCGCATAGGCAAATTACCTGAGTTTGATGATATCGCTAAAAATTATTTTAATTTTGTGAAAAAATTGGGTATTGATTCGTTACCTATAAGCGAGCAACATGCGTATTTTGCAGGTGAATTAAAATGGTCACACAGAGATCCATTTGATAGATTACTGGCAGCACAAGCCATGTCTGACAACTTAACATTAATAACAAACGATCTGGTATTTAAAGATCTTCCATGGATAAAAACATTTTGGTGAAATAATGAAGGCATGAAGTAATATAGACATAACACGAAGAAACAACCTGGCACTTTTACATGAAAAATACACCCTATTTATACGTTGTCATGCTATAGTTTCACTGTGAGCTTGCGTAAAAATTTATATCAGGCACGGAAAGGATAATACATAAAATGAAAAAAATGATCAGTTTTATTCTAACGATAATAATATTGTTTGCTTTTACGGCTTGCAATAATAATGATACCGTAAACGTAAGCGGAACACCCGCAACACCGCCGACCCAAGCACTTGCCCCTTCGGAAGCGACCCCCATCCCCGCGCCGACCACCCCCGAGCCAACGGCAGAACCCACCCCCACACCCGAACCCACCCCTACGCCCGAGCCAACACCCACACCCGAACCAACAACAACGCCTGAACCAACTACAACACCCGAACCCACGGCAACGCCCGAGCCGACCCCCACACCCACGCCAACACCCGAACCGACTACAACCCCCGATCCAACACCCACGCCCGAACCAACGTCAACGCCTGAACCAACCCCAACACCTACGCCGACACCCGAACCAACCCCTGCACCCACACCAACGCCCGCGCCAACCCCTACGTCAACACCCACGCCGACACAGCCACCGACCCAACCACAAACCGAATTAGAGTGGGTTTCAATAGAACGCATACCCGCAGTTAATCCGTCAAACGACCTTATCACAACAGGGCAGTTTTTCAAACTTCTTGCATTATCTTTAACTTTTACTGCTGTTCCCGAAACTAATGATTTTGTAGAATATTTGCATTATGGAAGAATTATGAGTAACCAAGTAGGTTTGCTTGAAGAAGCGTACTTAACAGAAGAAGGATTAAATACACCTATTACAAGAGTTGAAATGACTGTTATACTCGGTTATTTTAATAGAAGGTTCCATAGAGACCGCGCAAATGAATTTACCACAAGTTACCCTATTAACAGTTCTATAACCGACTTTGGCAATTTAAGTTCTTTCGATAAAAGAGATATTTCATACTGTGTAAATTATGAGTTAATGGACGTTATAAACGGACGATTCAGACCACACGAGGGGGTTACGGAAGAACAAGCACGAATATTTATTAATAATGCGCTTACTAAATAACAAAAATAGAACTTGTACCCCAATTTACACCACACCCCGCACCAAAACCCAAACAACCCCCAATAACACAAGACATGCAAACCACCATTACCTATTAGCCCCTAAGGGCGGTTCCACACGTCAACATCCGTCCGAGCGGGCGGGGGCAACTCCATAAGCCGCGCCTACAAAATCAGGCGAAAATCGGCGAACGGGCGCGTTACGTGGTTGGCGTCGGGTGCTTGCAACCGACGCAACCACTTCGCGCACGGAGCCGATTTTCGCCTGATTTTGTTAAGCGCGGCGTTGGAGTTCCCCCGCCCGCTCGGTATGAAGCCCAAAACCAACCCCTTTGTACATTTTACCAATAAAATATTAAAACCTATAGCCTTTTTCTGTAAAATATGATATAACCACAACAGATAAAAAGCCATAGCTTTTTTATTTTGTCGAAAACTCAAATCAGGAGGGAATATTTTTGGACAAATTTAAGTACATGGAAGAGTATGAATTCGAGCAACTCTGTTATTTCCAAGACAAAAACACAGGATTAAAAGCCATCGTATGCGTGCATAACACAGTACTGGGGCCCGCGCTTGGCGGTACACGCGTGTGGGACTACGCCAACGAAGAAGAAGCCGCCGAGGACGTACTGCGGCTGGCACGCGGAATGACCTACAAAAGTGCGCTCGCAGGGTTGGCCCTCGGCGGCGGTAAAGCGGTCATCATCGGCGACCCGGCGGAAATCCGCAAGGACCCCACACGGCGGGAAGCCTTTTGGCGTACGTTCGGGCGTTATTTGCAAGGCTTAAGCGGCCGTTATATCACGGCAGAGGATGTCGGAACTTCCACGCAGGATATGGTGTATGTAAATATGGAAACACCGCATGTCGTCGGCTTGCCGGGGCGTTCTGGGGACCCTTCGCCGTTTACCGCACTCGGCGTATTCAAATCGATACAGGCTTGCTGCCGCCACGTATACGGCGACAGCAACGTTGCGGGTAAGACCGTAGCCGTCCAAGGCGCGGGCAACGTAGGTTATTACTTATGCAAATTATTATATGAAAACGGTGCGAAAATATTGGTTTCGGACATTATTACCGAACGCGTGGCGAAATGCGTGGAGGAATTTAAAGCCACACCCGTAGCCAAAGACGCGATATACGGCGCATTCGCCGATATTTACGCGCCTTGCGCGTTGGGTGCGACAATCAACGACGACACGATCCCCCAACTTAAATGCAAAATCGTATGCGGCGGAGCCAACAACCAACTGCGCAACCCGTTGATACACGGCCTTGCCTTACAGGAACGCCGTATTTGCTACGCGCCGGATTACCTCGCCAACGCGGGCGGTGTGATCAACGTCTCCTACGAACGCGCCGAAGGCGGGTACAATGAAGAAGCCAGCCGCCGAGATATCGACCGCATTTACAACCGTATGCGCGAGGTGCTCCGCATTTCCGAGGAAACGGGTCGATTGGCATTCCAAACAGCCGATAAAATCGCGGAAGGGCGCATCGAAGCCATGCGTAACGTGCGCGGTATATTGGTTCCGGGAGGGGGCAAATAAACAATGGCTGTACTTACGTTTAACGAAGTGACGTGTAAGGGTTGCCGCTTGTGCGTCGAAGCCTGTCCGAAAAAAATCCTGGATTTGGATACCTCCCGCGTCAACGCGAAGGGGTATAACCCCGTATTGTGCCGTGATATCGATACCTGTACCGCGTGTGCCGTCTGCGCGCGCGTTTGCCCGGATTCGGTCATCAAAGTAGAAAAGGGGGCGGAGGAATGAACAAAAGGGTTTTAATGAAAGGCAATGAAGTCATCGCCGAGGCCGCTATCCAAGCGGGATGCAAGGCCTTCTTCGGCTACCCCATCACCCCGCAGAACGAAATCCCCGAATACATGTCCGCCCATATCGAACGGCGCAACGGCATTTTCGTGCAAGCCGAATCGGAGGTCGCCGCAATTAACATGTGCTACGGCGCGGCGGCAACGGGCGCGCGTGTGATGACCGGCTCCTCCTCGCCGGGTATGGCTTTAAAACAGGAAGGAATTTCCTACATGTCGGGTGCGGATTTACCCGTGCTGATGGTCAACGTTTCCCGTTGCGGCCCGGGGCTCGGGGGTATCCTGCCCGCGCAGGGGGATTATTTTATGGCGACACGCGGCGGCGGCAACGGCGACTACCGTACGCCTGTCTTCGCGCCGGCGTATATACAGGAATGCAGCGATTTGGTGTTCCATTCATTCGATATCGCGGAGAAGTACCGCACCCCCGTGATGATTTTGCTGGACGGTATGCTGGGGCAAATGATGGAACCCGTGGAAATCCGCCCGACCCCACCGATCGAAGCCGATAAATCGTGGGTAGCGGACGGAAACACCGACAAACGCCCGCCCAATATCGTCAACTCTTTAAGTTTATTGGGCGACGTGCTGGAACAACAGAATTTAAAACGCTTTGAAAAATACGCCGAAATCGAAAGAACCGAATGCATGGTCGAAAATACCGTCAAGGACGGGGACGAAATCGCCGTCGTGGCGTACGGCGTACCCGCACGCATCGTACAAAACGCCATTGAAGAACTTTCCGCCGAAGGTATCCGCGCGGGTTTGATACGGCCGATCACTTTGTGGCCGTTCCCGTATGACGTATTCAAAAGCCTGCCCGCGTCGGTGAAGTATATATTGGTTGCCGAGCTTTCCATGGGACAAATGGTGGAAGACGTGAAACTGGGCGTAAACGGCAAATACCCCGTGCATTTCTACGGGCGGTGCGGGGGCATGGTGTTCGACCCGTCGGAAATCGCGGATAAGGTACGTGAAATCATCAAGGGGGGTGCGCAATAATGGCAACGAAGGTGATCTACGAAAAAAGCCGCGGGCTTAAGGATAACCCCCTTACCTACTGCCCCGGATGCTCCCACGGCACGATCCACAAGCTGGTGGCGGAATCCTTGGTGGAGTTGGACGTATTGGAACGCACGATCGCGGTCGCGCCCGTCGGCTGTTCCGTTTTGGCATATAATTATTTTAATTGCGACGGCATACAAGCCGCGCACGGCCGCGCACCCGCCGTAGCCACGGGCATCAAACGCGTATGCCCCGATAAAATCGTATTCGCATACCAAGGCGACGGCGACCTCGCTTCCATCGGTACAGCGGAGATCATCCACGCCGCGCACCGCGGGGAGAACTTTACCGTCATTTTCGTCAACAACGCCATCTACGGCATGACCGGCGGCCAAATGGCTCCCACGACCTTAATTAACCAAAAAACGACGACCAGCCCCTATGGCCGCTTCGAAGAAACGACGGGCAAACCGCTCCTCGTTTCCGAAATGCTCGCAACCATACCGGGCGCGGCATATATCGAACGCGTTTCCGTCCACGACCACGCGCATATTCTCAAAGCCAAACGCGCTATCAAAAAAGCATTTAAATATCAAGTCGAAGGTAAGGGCTTCTGTATGGTCGAGGTCTTGGCCGCGTGCCCCATCGGGTGGAACGTTTCGCCCGTGGATTCCATGAAATTCGTTAGGGATCAAATGATGCCGTATTATCCGTTGGGCGTGTATAAAGATAAGGAGGGCGTGCAATGAGAATGGTATTTTCCGGCTTCGGCGGTCAAGGCATCCTTGTGCTGGGCGAAGTCGTCGCAACCATTGCCATGAAAAAAGGCAAGCACGTAACTTGGATGCCCTCCTACGGCGCGGAAATGCGCGGCGGCACGGCTAATTGCGCGGTCATCATTTCCGACCGTGTGATCGGCAGCCCCATGGTGCAGTCCGACATCGACATCCTGTGCGCAATGAACAAGCCTTCCATCGATAAATTTTTACCGAAGGTGAAAAACGGCGGGCTGGTGCTGGTCAATTCGTCCATCGTGAAGGATGATTTCCTTGCAATTCGTAATAAGGTTGACGTACTCGAAATCGACGCCACCAACATCGCCGTGGAAATCGGCAACCCCCGCGTGGCCAACATGGTTATGCTGGCAGGTTTTATCAAAAAGACGGGGCTGTTCACGCTCGAGGATATCACCGAAGTGCTGCACGAACGCTTCGGCGGCGCGCGTAGCAAGGACTTGATACCGCTTAACGTAAAGGCGATCGAGCGGGGGTTGGAATAAATGGATCGCTTTTACAAAATAGTCGAAGCCTCAAATATTAATAATTCACCCGCGCAAGCGGGTTTTACTTGCCATTGCACAACATTGGATGTACAATGAAATTGCATTATTTATCAACGGGAGGTTTTTATGCGGACAGCCACTTTCAATTTCCGGATCGATGAAAAT
>WRDO01000034.1 GCA_009779755.1 Defluviitaleaceae bacterium
CCCGTACAAGGATAACCCCCTGCCCGTCGGTACCGAAGTGAAGCATAAAATATTCGGCGAAGGGGTCATCGAATCGCTGGATACCAACGCGCGGACGTATTACGTGCGGTTTTTGGCGGGGGTAAAGCCAATCACGTTCAATTACGGTAATATGTGGAAGAACATATAAAACAGGAAGGGGAACGTAAAATGGACTACATGAAATTAGTCAATGAAGCGAAGGTACTGGAATGGCGGAGGCACATGCACCGATACCCGGAGCTGTCCTTCCAAGAAGAAAACACAAGCAGCTACATCGCCGAACAGCTTGCGGAATACCCCGGCGTCAAAATCATCTGCCGGATCAAAACGGGTATCGTAGCGGTGCTGGATTCAAATAAACCCGGCAAAACCGTCGCGCTGCGGGCGGACTTCGACGCGCTCCCCATACAGGAGGAAGCGGACGTCGAATGTAAATCTCAAAACGACGGCGTATTCCACGCCTGCGGCCACGATTGCCACGCGGCGATACTCCTGGGCGCGGTTGACGCGCTTTATAAAATCAACAACGAAGGCAAGCTAAACGGCAAGGTCGTTTTCATCTTCCAGCACGCCGAGGAATTATTGCCCGGGGGCGCGAAGGATATTATCGACGACGGCGTGCTGCACGGCTTGGGCATCGACGCGTTCTACGCGATGCATGTATTCCCCAACGACCCGGTGGGTACGGTCAAATGCGCCCCCGGCATCATGTCGGCCAACACGGATATCTTCCGTATCGATATCCAGGGCAAAGGCTCCCACGGCGCGAAGCCCGAGGCGGGCATCGATTCGCTCTTGGTGGGGACGGAGGTCGTGCAGGCATTGAACTTTATCGTGTCGCGCAATGTCGCCGCCTCAAACCGCGCGGTACTTTCCGTATGCAAATTCCATGCCGGTACGGCGCCCAACATCATCCCCGACACGGCGTCAATTGAAGGCACCGTGCGCACCATGAAACCAACCGTGCGCGACATGATTGAGCGCAAAATCAATGAAATCTCCCAACATATATGCGCCGCGTACGGAGCAACCTGCGAAGTGGCGTACACCCGCGGGTACACCGCCATCGAAAACGACGAAGGGCTAAACGAAGCGTTCGGTAAAATCGCCACTAAAGCCGTCCCCGGCATCGTTTTGGGAGGAATGGAAGCAATGATGGGCGGCGAAGATTTTTCCGCGTACCAAGCCATCGCGCCGACGCTGTTCGTCAGGTTGGGCGTAATGCCCGACTCGGGGGAATTCTTCGTCAACCACCATCCGAAATTTGTTGCCAACGAAAAGGCGCTGCCCATCGGCACGGCGCTGTACACAGCCTTCGCCGCGGAAATGTGCGGCATAAACCATTAACCGACCGCATAAATAGGGGGTGATATACCCATGAAGATCGACCGTTTGTTGGGCATCACCATGTACCTGCTTAACCGCGACGTCGTAACCTCACGCGAGCTGTGCGAAAAGTTCGAGGTTTCCCAGCGTACGATTATACGCGATATCGAATCGCTCAACCTGGCGGGCATACCCGTTTCATCCACCACAGGCAACAAAGGCGGGTACGAGATACTCGATACGTTTAAGCTGAACAAGCAGATCACAAACGTTAACGACTACATGCATATCATCACCGCTTTGCGGGGCCTTTGCACGGCGGTGGACAATAAGAAATTAAACGATACGTTGGAAAGGCTGTTGGCTGTGGGCAACCGCGAACACAGCCCTTCCTTGATTTTGGACTTTAGCGTGGTCAAGGAGGACGAGCGCGTAAATGAACTGATGCGGGAAATCGAAGGCGCGATCGAGGGGCGCAGGGAAATCACCTTCGATTACACCAAGTCTGACGGCGGAGCCAACCACCGCACGGTTGAACCGCTGACGCTTATTTACCAATGGTACGCGTGGTATTTATTCGCCTTTTGCGCGTACAAGAAGGATTACCGTACGTTTAAGTTAAAGCGTATATACGGCTTAACGGTATCCGCCCGCCAATACGAGGACAGGCACGGAAACATAACCGCCCTGATGGAACGGTGCGGGCAAAACGATAAGCGGCGGTTCTTCGACTACACGCTAAAATGCAAAAAAGAAGACCTCGTGCTCGTAACGGAATACTTGGGCGGGCGCATCATAAAAGAAAGCGAAAACGGGGACTGCTTGCTGTCCATTGATGTGGAGGACGGCAGCCGTCTGTGGTTTTCGCTTTTATTGGGCTTCGGCGATACGGTGGAGGTAATCGAGCCTGAGCATCTAAAGGTACGGCTGCGGGAAGCGGGTGAACGGATCGCCCGCTTGTACGGGCATTAATCGGTAGGAGCTAGATAATTTCCTATATCCACCGCAGCTTTCTTATATTCACCCGAAAGTAAATAGTCGGAAATATCGTCCAGCAAATTCCGTACCTTGCCGGGCCATGCTTTTTCCAACAGTTCGTCCAAGGCCGCTTTTGCGGCTTTTTTTCGTATGCGCTCACACGCGGCTTTGATTTCAAGCAGCTTTTCGCGCAGGAGGGTGAGGTCGCCGTCGGAAATGTCTTCGTCGGAAGCGGCTTCGTCGGGTTTGATCTTACGTGCCAATGCTTCGAGGGAGGCGATGAAGGACGGCGTTTCGGTTAATATCAGGTTCGTATCGTTTATCTTGCCGATTTGTTCCAAGCCGTAGGCGGTTTCGGATAACTGCTTTTCACCGATGTTGGAGAGTGCGCTTTTCATGCCGTGTACGGTGGTGGTGTACAGGTCGATGTCCGCTTCGTTGGTTGCGCTGAGGGTAGTCAGGATGTTTTTCAATACGACGGCTGCGCTCCCGATGTCACGCAGGGATGCCGAAATGATTTTTTCGTTAAATGCGGCGCTTTGGGACGGTCCCCTTAAGGTTTGCTTACGGCGGCTTGCTTCCAAGCGTACCGTTTCGATGACCTCGGGCGGTTGTTTGTCGCGTACCAAACGGTTTAAAGCGTTGTTCAATTCCCGTATGTCGATGGGTTTTGAGATATACGCGTCGAAGCCGTTGGATAAAAATACTTCCGATGATCCCATTACGGCGTTTGCCGTCAAGGCGACGATCGGGTTGGCATATCCCATCCCGCGTAATTTTTGCGTCGTTTCCAAACCGTTCATTTTCGGCATCATATGGTCCATGAAGATAATGTCGTATGTGTTGCCGTTCCTTACCTTTTCGACAGCTTCGAAGCCGCTCCCGGCGGTTTCGATTTTCAAGCCGTAGGGGAGCATCATACCTTTTGCCACGTACAGGTTCGATTCCACGTCGTCAACGACAAGGACACTGCCGTAAGGCATATATTCGTATATGATTTGGGATTGTCTCGGTTTAAACGTGCTTCCGAAGCGGCTGCCGCAAAGCCGTTCAGCCATATCGGGTCCGCATACCGCTGAGCCGACGAACATCTGCGGTATCTTAACGATGAAAGTCGAACCCACGCCATATTCACTTTTTACGATGATTTCGCCCTTCATCGCGTCCACGAGCCGCTTCGTGATGTGCATACCCAAGCCCGTGCCTACGATCGTGCGGTTGGTATCCAAGTTAAAGCGAGTGTATTCCTCGAAGAGTTTATTGATTTGATCCTCCGTCATGCCGTGCCCCGTGTCGGCTACCTGTATAACGAGCGTGCAGGGGGTGTGGGCTTCGGAGGGTCGGTTAATCGGCTTGCCTTCGATTTCCACCCGGACGGAAAGCTCGATTTTACCGCTGTCCGTATATTTGAAGGCGTTGGAAATAACATTGTTTAATACCTGCTTGATGCGCAACTCGTCACCGAACATATCCAGCGGCGTACGTTTGTCTATTTTTAAGTCGAAGTCGATGGGCTTGGAATCGTAGCGCAGGAGGTTTAGCTGCATCGTGTCGTATATCAGGCTGGGGATGTCGTACTGCCTTGGGATGATTTCCAGCTTACCGGCCTCGATTTTGGACAGGTCGAGGATATCGTTGATGATATTCAACAGCAGGTTGCCCGAGCCGTAAATGGTATTAAAGGCTTCCTCGACTTCGGGCGTATGGGTTTCCTTTTGCAATTGGATTTCCGCCGTACCCAACACGGCGTTCATCGGCGTGCGGATTTCATGGCTGATGTGGGACAAGAACTCCGATTTCGCGCGGTTGGCCATTTCGGATTGCGCCTTCGCGGCTTCCAAGTCATTGATCATGGCTTTTGTTTCCGAAACGTCGATAACCGTACCCGCGACGCGCAACGGGTTGCCGTGTTCGTCACGTACCGTTTCGCAGGTGGCGTGGACGGTGATTAACTCACCGTTTTTCTTAAACATGCGGTATTCGGTGTTGTACGGCGTTTTACCGCTCGTATCCATGATGTGGCTTATGAAGGCGTTATTGACCCGTTGGCCGTCCTCGGGGTGCATTGCCATAATAAGGCTGCCGGCCGTGTTGGGGAAATCCGCTTCGTTTTCATAGCCGATAAGCTGGCGGAGGTCGTCCCAGTTGGCGTGGTTACCCGGTTCCAGCGGGTTATTTATGTCGATTTCCATATCCCACATATATATTTTGCCGGCATGCATCGCCAAGTGCAGCTTTACCAGCGCGTCCTCAATCGATTCCTTTTGGCGGTTGATACTGCGCGCCATGTTACGGTTTCTTGCGACAAACACCATCGACAGGATAAGTACAAGCAACGCCAAAATGATTGCCCCTATCAACCACGGGAGCCGCGCTTCAAGCATCCGTGCGCGGAAGTCGTAGGTCCTTTGCGTCCAGGAAAGGACGGTCCCTTCGATGTCAACCACACGCAGGGCTTTGTCTACGATGGAGCGCAGGATTTCGGCGTCACGGGCGAAGGTGATGTGCATATCCAAGGGTTCGTTGAACACCATGTTTACCTTGTAGTCGGGCTGCTCCTGTAAATGCGTAAGCTGTAAAACCCTGCGCTGCTCCGACATAACCACGTCCACTTGGCCGAGGGTCAACGCGTCCAAGGCGTCGTTAATCCCGTCGAAAGTTACGACGTTCCTATGGTTGGGGAACCAGCGGTTAAACATCTGTTCATGGGGGGAGTCACGCGCGACGCCCACGGATACGTGGATGATTTCGTTAACGGTAATCTGCGGGAAATGAGCCTTTGAAATAAGCGCGTATCGGTCGTCCAAGAGTAAATGCTCCGACCACAGGAACCTATCCTCCAGCTCCCTTGACCATATGACACCGGGAATCAACTTTACGTCCCCCCGCGCGAGCATTTGGTTTGCCGCGGCTCTGTCAGGGTGTTCGTCGTGCACAATGCGGAAATGCAAACCCGTCAATGCGCTCACTTCGTTCATTACATCGAAGAATACCCCTTGCCATTCGCTTTCGCGTGCGTTCCAAAAGCTGAGGGGATAACTTGCGTTAAACGCCGCGATGGGTACGGAAGGGTTGTACCGTATAAACGCTCGCTCCTCTTCGGTTAGGAGCGTTTGGATTGCGTGCCGCCTGAATTCGTCACTACCTTTTTGGTAAAGGTAGTTAAGGTACGGCATAACGCCGTTCCGCTGGGCCTTGCGTATGACGGAGATAATGGGTTCCAGGTCATGGTTGGCGGTAGCCATGGCTACCGTGTTGAACAAAAGCGGGAAAAAGTCCTCGACGATGATGTCCTCGTGCTCGATAAAAAACACACCCGCTACGCTGGTTGTGATATAGGCATCGGCTATGCCGTTTAGCAGCATGCCGCGTGCCTCTATGTCGTTGAGCGCAAAAAACGGCTCGAAGGAACCGGGTTCCGCCGCCGCGGTAACGAAGTCAATCATGGGGGTGTTTTCTATGAATATGTATCGGAGGGGGCGTTCCGACAGGATTTCCTCAACGGGGGGGCTGTCCTTTAATCGGACCGTCACGTATTGCCGCTCCGCGATGGGGTCGGTCATGTGGTACATACGCATACGTTCCTCGGTCGGCGTTAGGTTACCCGAAAACCCGAGGGCGCCGCTGTTAAGCCTTGCGAACAATTCCATCGGCGGCAAAACGACCGGGATAAACGTTATGCCAAAAAAATCGGTCAGCCATTCGCACAATAACGCCGAATAGCCGCTGACCTTACCGTCCAAGCCTATGAAGGCTTCCGTGGTGAGAATCATCCCGTATTCGAAAGAGGCGTACCGCTCTTGCAGCTCTTCTATCGCCGCAATTTCTTCGGGTTCAATGCCGGGTACGTCGCTGAAGGTGGCGAAGGGGGATTCCGATACCCTGGGTCCGTGGTGTACCCCGTTATTTACCGAGCACGCCGACAATGCCGTCAAAAATAAAAAACATAAAGACAACGCGCAGACAATTCCTTTTGTCCTTCGCATTTTCATGGATATCCCCCCGCTTGCAGGTGTTTTATCGGTTTATATACGCTTCAATGCTTGCAACGGCTTTCTTAAACCTGCCCGAAAGCAAGTTGTCCGAAATATCGTCCAGTAAATCCTTAATTTCCCGCGACCATACTTTATCCAATAACTCATCCAAGGCCGTCTTGGCCGATTTCTTTTTTATGTTTTCACACGCCGTTTTTATTTCCGATAATTTTTCCCGCAGCAATGCGCTGTCGCTTTCGGTGATATCCTCCGAAACGGCGGCTTCGTCGGGTCTTATCTTATCCGCCAATGCTTCAATCGCGGCAACGAAAGGCGGCGTATCGGATAATATCGAACCCTTTTCGCCCGACTGCCCGATCCGCTCCAATCGGTATGCCATTTCGGACAGTTCATGTTCGTTGATGTTGGAAAGCGCGCTCTTCATGCCGTGTACGGTGGTCGTATATAATTCGATATCCGCTTCCCCGTTTGCGCCAAGGCTTGATAAGATATCCTTTAACACCCCGGTCGCGTTTTCGATATCACGCAAGGACGCAAGCATGATTTTATCGCTCGATACGGCCACCTGCCTCGGGTCGAAAGCCGCGGTATTTTTGTCATCTCCCATTTCCCTGCGTGCCGCTTCCACTACTTCGGGCGGTTTTTTATCACGGATAAGGCGGTTTAGCGAATTGTTAAGCTCGCGTATGTCAATCGGTTTGGAAATGTAACCGTCGAAGCCGTTGGACAGGAACATATCCGAAGACCCCATAACCGCGTTGGCCGTTAATGCGACGATCGGGTTTGCGTAACCCATTTCGCGTAAAATCTTCGTCGCTTCCATACCGTTCATCCTCGGCATCATATGGTCCATAAAGATAATGTCATAGGTGCCGCCGTTCTTTACCTTGTCGATGGCTTCGACGCCGCTTGTAACGGTTTCGATTTTTAGGCCGTAGGGGAGCATCATACCCTTCGCTACGTATAAGTTGGATTCCACGTCATCGACGACTAAAACGCTGCCGTAAGGCATATGCTCGTATATGATCTGCGACTGCCTGGGCTTAAAGGTGGTCTTAAAACGGCTTGAGCATAAGTGGTCGGCCATGTCAGCGCCGCATACGGCGGTACCGATGAACATTTGGGGGATCTTTACGATGAATACGGACCCCACGCCGCTTTCGCTCTTAACGATGATTTCGCCCCGCATTGCGTCCACGAGGCGTTTTGTGATATGCATACCCAAGCCCGTACCCACGACCGTCCGATTGGCATCCAGGTTAAAACGGGTATATTCCTCGAAGAGTTGTTCGACTTGTTCCTCATCCATCCCGTGCCCCGTATCGCTTACCTGCAGGATAAGGGTGCATGGCGTGCGGGTCCCGGGAGCCCTGTTAAACGAACGCCCTTCGATTTCCGCGCTGACGGAAAGTTCAATCCTTCCGGTATCGGTATATTTGAAAGCGTTGGAAATAATATTGTTTAATACCTGCTTGATGCGCAGCTCGTCGCCGAACATATCCAAGGGTGTGCGTTCGTTGATCTTTAAATCAAAATCGATGGGCTTGGAATCGTAGCGCAGCAGGTTTAACTGCATCGTGTCGTATATCAGGCTCGGTATGTCGTATTGCCTGGGGATGATTTCAAGTTTACCGGCTTCGATCTTGGACAGGTCGAGGATATCGTTGATAATATTAAGCAACAAACTGCCCGACCCGTAAATCGTGTTAAACGCTTCCTCGATCTCGGGTGAATTGGATCCTTTTAATAAATGGATTTCCGCCGTACCTAAGACGGCGTTCATGGGTGTGCGTATTTCATGGCTGATATGGGACAGGAACTCGCTTTTTGCCTTGTTGGCTGTTTCGGCTTCCTTGCGCAGGTTCCCTTCCTGCTCCTTCGCTTTCACCAGTTCGGTGATGTCAACGGCGAGCTGTAAATGCACCGTGCTCCCGTCCACCCAATCGATATAACGGTCCGAATGGCGAATATGCAGACCCATTTCCGGTATATATTCCTCCCAAACAATGGTTTGATCCGGGTTTTTGTCGAGCTTGTAGCAAGGGCAGTTCGCGCATTTTTTATCCAGTCCGCGGAAAACCTCGTAACAATACCGTCCAAGGGCTTCGTCCCCTTCGATACCGAATAACGCCTTCAAATTTTCGTTAACAAAGAGGAGTACATTGGTTTCGGGGTCGGTGGTGTAGATTTGCCCGTCGATATTGTCCAATATATTTTCCAGTATGCTTACGGTGTTGTTTTTCGCCTTGGTTGCCTCCTGCGCTTCCCAAACGGCATTTTCCAACTCGGAAAGCATTTTCCGCCTTTCCGTTATATTGATAATCGTACCCGCGACACGCAGGGGATTCCCCTGTTCATCACGGATCGTTTCACCCGTAGCATGGATGTAGGTTATCCCGCCGTCCTTCTTTCGCATCCGATATTCCACGTCGTAGGGGGTTTTACCGGTTTTATCGTTGAGATGTGAATTGAAGGTACTGAGGACGGTATTCACATCATCGGGATGCAAATGATTGACAATACTGGAAACCTTATTGGGGAAATCGGTTTCGTCCTTAAGACCGATCATATGGCGGAACGTATCAGGCCAATGGACGTGGTTATCGGGTGCCAACGGATCATCGCGTTGGATTTCCATATCCCACATGCCTATTTTTCCGGCTTTCATCGCCAAATCCAACTTGATTACGGCTTCTTCAAGCGAGTTCTTTTGTTGGCTGATCCTTTTCGCCATCACGCGGCTTCTTATGACAAACAACAGCAGTAAGGTAAGGATGGTCAAAACAGAAACGATTACGCCGATCAACAACGGACGTTGTGCTTCGAGCATCCTCGCACGGAAGTCGTAGGTCCTTTGCGTCCATTGCAAGGCAATCCCGTCGATGTCGATCATACGCAGTGCGCTGTCCACGATGGATTTTAATTCGGTTTGGCCGCCGCCAAAAGCGATGCTGCTTGTCAGCGGATGATTGAATACGACGTTGGGCTTAAACTGCGGAAGCTCTTGGAAATGGGTAAGCTGCAATACCCTAAATTTACTGGATGCGACCATATCCACTTCGCCGTTCTTTAACGCTTCGAGGGCATCGTCTATGAAATCGAATTCGACGGTGTCCTGATGGTTGGGGAACCATCGCCTAAAAAGGTCGGTATATTCCATATCCCGCGCCAGCCCCACCCGCACATGCAGGATTTCGTTGACGGTGACGGGTCGGAAATCGGATTTGGATACAAAGGCGAAATTATCATGCAAAAGGACATGCTCCGACCAAATGAACCGGCTTTCGTTTTCGTTTGTGCGCGCGAGGGTGGGTATAAGGAGGGCCTCCCCGCTTTCAAGCATACGATGTATGTCCGTGATACTTGCGTTTTCGTCGTGGATAACTTCGAACGTTAACCCCGTCAGCGCGGTTACGTTATCCAATACATCCACGAAAATCCCTTGCCATTCCCCTTCGCGGGTATTCCAAAAGCTGAGGGGATAGTTCGTGTTATATAACGCGATCGGGACAACCGGATTGGCGGCAATAAAAGCACGCTCGCCGTCGGTCATTTGGGTGGCGATCGCATTTCGCTTAAACGCTTCGTACCCCCGATTGTATAAATGGGTCATGAACGGCAATCCGCCGTTTTGCTGCGCACGGGTCACTACCGATATGATGGGTTCGAGCTCCGGGTTCGTTTTTGCCGCCGCCATGGTGACGGAGCTGAATATGAGCGGGAAAAAGTCATTGATAACCACGTCGTATCCGGTAAAATACGCATGGGCGATGTTGGCCGCGATAAACGCGTCCGCTTCATCGTTTTGTATGGCGAGGTGGGCATCGGAATAGTTTTGAACCCAAACGGCTTCGTAAGATTCGCGCCCGATCGCCGCCGCGACAAGGCCCTCCATGGGCGTACCCGTTATGAAGGCGTATCGGGGCAGGCGTTCCTGCGTGATTTGCGTCAAATCCGTCCCCGGCAGTTTTATGGTCAATAATTGCCGTTCGGCGATGTTGACGGTCATGTTATATATTTCTGCGCGTTGCGGGGTAAACATCATGTTGCCGGAAAAATCGACTTCGCCGGTGAGGATCTTTTCGAATAATTCCTGATTCGTAAACAACCGCGGTACGAACGGTATGCCGAACAGCTGCTCCAACCATTCGCAGAAGAGCGCGGCGTACCCGCCGATTTCCCCGTTTTCCTTAATAAAGGCTTCCGTTGACAGGATCATCCCGTAGACGAAATAATCGCGGTCCCGTTGCAAGGCTTCTATGGCCGCGATTTCATCATCCGTAACCCCCGGGATATCGCGGAAGGTGGCGAACGGGGATTCCGTAATGCGCGAGCCGTTTTGTGTAACGGTATCCCGCGTACAGCCTGCCGACGTTATGGCGAAAATCAGGCAAAAAAATAATGCGTAGGCAATGTAGGCATTCCTTCGCATTTTCATAAGGGTTCCCCCGTCCGGTCATCGTTTTGCGCGTTTTGCAATTTTTTCAACCGTTCGCTGATTATATCTTCCATGTGCAGGACCATTTTTACGCGGTTAAGCAGGATAGGTGCGGAAAACGGTTTTGATATAAAATCCGTTATCCCCATTTCGAACGCAAGGACTTCGGCGTCGTTGTCCTTTTTGCCTGTCAGGAAGATGACGGGGATATCCTCGTACCGTTTATCTTCTTTTAATCGTTTCAACGCGGCGAATCCGTCCACCTCCGGCATCATAATGTCCAAGAGGATCAAGTCGGGCGTGATCTCCTCAAGCAATTCGAACATGACGGCGGCGGACAGCATCGTAATCACTTCATAACGATCCGACAACACTTCTTCCGTTATCAATAGGTTGATCCTGTTGTCATCCACCGCGAAAATGGTCTTCATGCCGCCACCCCGATGATATAAATAAAATATGATTATTTATATATGCTACATAACCCATTCATTGTCAATACAAACATTTGTAAAATATAATAAAACATACAAAAAAGCGTACAAAAAATTCGGCAAACAACTGTGACATACAGTTGTCATAATCATATGCCTATAATAAACGCAACCACACGACGACCGCAAAAGTGCGCGAAAAACAAACGGAGGGATTTACCATGGCAAAAAATCCGAGACTCACCGAAATCGTAACGAAATTCGCCGAATCCGGTTGGGACGTCATTGACGCCCCCGCCAAGGAATGGTTAAAGTACGACGACTGCCCCGACTCAACGAAGGCATTGATCAAGGCCGTAACGCAAGCGAACGAAGAATGCGGAAGCTGCGGGTGCGAAATGGACCCGCTGTACAAGGAATCGCTCGAACTATTGGCGGCATAAGGAAAGAAGCACGAACATAATACGCGCACTTTTGTGGTCGAATCCTAACGATTGCGAGGGATCGGAATGAAGTCAAATCCGTTTAGGGACAAGGTGTATGAAATCGTCAACGATATTCCCGAGGGGTACGTGCTTACATACGGCTTACTGGCCGCGCTGGCCGGCAAGCCCGAAAATACCCGATGGGCGGCACGCTATATGGGCCAATCCGAAGAAAAAATCAATAACCACCGCGTGGTGAACAGCGTCGGGCGCACCGCCCCCGGTTGGGACGAGCAGCGTACGCTGCTGGAAGCTGAGGGTGTAACCTTCAAAGCGAACGGCAACGTGGATTTGAAGCGTTGCTTGTGGAGGCCGATATGACGGCGAAGGTTAATTATTACCGCGTTTTTGCCGATCATCCCGAAAAGATCGGCGCCATCATGAAGCGCTTCCCTTCATCCTTCGGGCGTCCGTGGACACAATGCTATAACTGCCGTGCCGATTCGCACAACTGCCGATACCGCGTCAACTTCCCGCAGGTTCGAAAATATTATTATCATTGCGGGCGCCACCACAGCCTCTTCCTCCACGACCCCGACTTTGAGGACGTAAAGGCGATCTTGGAATTGTATAAATTAGAAAACAGGGAATAATTGCCGAAACCGCGTAAAATGTGATATACTCCCGTTATTGAAGCGGAGGTGTTTCACATGAAACAAAAATTCATCCCGCTTGAGAAACTCTCCAAGCGGAAGCAAAAGGAAGTCCACGCGGCGCAGCGTAAGGACTGGGGCGCGATAAAACCGATCACTTCAAGGATCGAAAGCGCGAAGGTTTATAACCGCAGCAAAAACAAAAAATCCAAACATCGGTGGAACGAGTTCGAACCGGGTTTGGGTTTTTTGTTTGCGGCTTTATTAATAATTTTACTGTTATTGCCCATAACCGTACGTGCCACGCACGGGTTCCGTTCCGATTCCGTAACGATTACGGTGGAGGGCAGGGACTACTTAATATGGGGTTATTTTGAGGATGGGCCCGTACCCGCTTTCCGCTTGCGTGATATCGCTTATATACTAAACGGTACGGACGCGCAATTTACTATCCGCGAAACACCCGACGAGCGATGGGATTATTGGATCGTGCGGGGTGAGGCGTATATACCGACGGGTGATGAGCTGCGGGAAATGCCCTTTCGGTCAGCGTTGTTCGGTTCGTACGGTTTTGTAAGCGGGGTGGGGATTGACAGCGACCCCTTGGGATTCGCGGTTGTCGGCATTGATGAATTCGACGGCGAACCCGACGAGACTATCGATCTGCGTGTAATCCGGGATGCGGACGGTATATTTTTCCAACTGGAAAGTCTGGAACATATATTAGGATTCGCCATGTGCTATTGGGAATGTTGGCCGGATTTTATCATCGAAACAAGACGCGACGCAGCCGATGATTTGCTTCAACAGGAGGAGCCGCTTCCCTCTTCATCCGTTCTTTTTGCGGTGATTATCACAATAATACTCCTCCCCCTCCCGATAATCGCCGTGATTTTGTACAAGATACGGCGGAAATAATAAATATTTATAAACAATCTTTACAATCCCCTGTTTCCATGTTCGAAAGGCTATGATATACTGCCACGGAATACAAACATAGAGCGGAGGCTTGTTATGCAATACGGACATTTCGATTCACAGGCGCGGGAATACGTAATTACCGGACCCAATACGCCCGCCCCATGGGCAAACTACTTAGGTTCACCGGAGTACGGCGCCATCATCACCAACAACGCGGGCGGCTACAGCTTCGTAAAGAGCGGCGCGGCGGGAAGAATATTGCGGTATCGGTTTAACGAGCAGGACAAACCGGGCCGCTATATTTATTTACGCGACGACGCAAACGGCGACTATTGGTCAGCTTCGTGGCAGCCCGTGGGCAAACCCCTCGACGTATATAAAAGCGAATGCCGCCACGGCACGGGCTATACACGGATCGCAGCGGAATATAAGGGCATCAAATCGGTGGCAAGCTACTACGTACCCCACAGCGAATCGCATGAAATCTGGCATGTAACCGTAACCAATCAAGGGGACGATCTTCGTACGCTTTCGGCCTTCGGCTACGCCGAATTCACCAACGATTCCCACTACGAGCAGGACACCGTTAACCTCCAATACACGCAATACACCACCCAAACGTATTACAAGGATAATTACATCAAACAATCCATCAACGAAAATTTCCAAGCCTTTTACAAATATTGGCCCAAGACCCGTTACTTTGGCCTTACGGGCGCGGACGTAAAGACGTACTGCGGCGACCGTGAGCATTTCCTCGCCGATTATACGGACTACGGCAACCCCCGCCCCGTGGTGGAGGGTAAGCTGAACAACGCCCTCAACTACGGCGGCAACGCTTGCGCCGCGTTGCACACCGCATTCGAGCTCGCCCCGGGCGAAACGAAGACCTTTACCTTCGTGCTGGGTGAAAAACAGGAAAAAGAATGGTTCGAACTCATGGCGCGCTACCAAGACACGAACGTACCCGCCAAGGAAATCGGCGTGCTGATCGACTACTGGCACGGCAAGTTCGCCAACCTTTCCGTCAATACGCCCGATGACCGCTTCAACAATATGGTTAACATGTGGAACGCGTACAACTGCTTCATCACGTTCTATTGGTCACGCGCGGCGTCGCTTGCGTATTGCGGCCAACGCAACGGCTACGGCTACCGCGATACGGTGCAGGATATCCAAGGCATCATCCACCTCGACCCCGCCGAAGCGCGTGAGAAGATCATTTTTATGCTTTCCGGGCAGGTGCATCACGGTGCGGGGCTGCCGCTGGTAAGGTACACGCATAACCCCGGCCACGAGGATACCCCCGACAACGCAAGCTACCGCGAAAGCACAGGCCATCCCTCCTACCGCGCCGACGATATGATGTGGGTTTTCCCCACCGTATGGAAATATATTTCCGAAACGGGCGATGTTGCGTTCCTCGATGTTAACGTTCCCTACGCCGATAAAGGCGAGGACACCGTATATAACCACTTGCGCAAAGCCATCGAATTTACCGAGAATCACTTGGGTATTCATGGCTTACCCGCAGGGCTCCATGCCGACTGGAACGACTGCCTCCGTATGGGCGCGCAGGGGATTTCGGTTTTTGTCGCGCTCCAATTCTATTACGCGTTGGAGATCATGGCGCGTTTGGCCGAGGAACGCGGCGAATGCCCGGGTGAGTTTAACGATGCGAAATTAAAGTACGGTGCAATCATTGATGATAAATGCTGGGCGGGCGACCGCTTCGTACGCGGCATCACCGAAAAAGACGTCGTCATCGGCGCACCTTCCGACCCCGAGGCCAACATGTGGCTCAACCCGCAATCGTGGGCGGTCATTTCCGGCTTCGCCGACCAAGAGCGTGGCAAAATCGCCCTCGACACGGTGTACAACCGTTTAAATACCCCGTATGGCGTGCGTATTATGGACCCGTCATATGCCAACCACGCCTTCGAAGGCGCGCTGGCGTTATTATTTAATCCTTCGATGAAGGAAAACGGCGGCATCTTCCAGCATCCGCAAGGATGGATCATCCTCGCCGAAGCACTCTTGGGCCGCGGCAGCCGCGCGTACGAATATTACCTCGAAACCTGCCCCGCCGCGCAGAACGACATCGCCGACATCCGCAAGGTTGAACCTTATGTATATTGCCAATTCACCGAAAGCGTGGACAGCCCCAACGAAGGCCGCAGCCACGTACATTGGCTTACGGGTACGGCCAGCACCGTTATGGTGGCGTGTGTGGAAGGTATCCTCGGCCTGCGCCCCGACCCGAAAGGCTTGCGCCTTGCCCCCGCCATACCCAAGGAATGGAACGGCTTCACCATGGAGAAGGTCTTCCGCGGTAAGAAGCTCAACATCACCGTAAAGAACCCCGACGGTAAGGAGGGCGGCGTTCCGAAGGTCACGTTAAACGGAAACGTCATGGCGGATAATTACATTCCCGCCGCTGAGTTGAAGGACGTTAACGAAATCGAGGTGATCCTCCAATGACCCCCATGGAATATGTAAAGAAGTTGCGCGTGGGTTGGAATTTGGGCGACACAATGGACGCCCGCGTGGATAAGAGCGAACGCAAGGGGGTAACCCCGAAGAAGCAGGAAACCGCGTGGCACAACCCCGTTACCACACCCGAAATGATTAAAATGGTAGCCGAAGCGGGTTTTGATATCTTCCGCTTGCCGGTTTCGTGGGCCGATTTTATCGGCCCCGCGCCGGAATACAAGATCGACCCTGTTTTTATGGCGCGTGTGGCGGAGCTCGTCGACTACGGCTTCGATAATGAAATGACCGTTATCCTAAACCTGCACCACGAGGATTGGCACTTCCCCTCGGAGGAAAAATACCCCGCCGCAAGCGAAAAGCTGCAAGCCGTGTGGACGCAAATCGCCAAGCACTTCGAGCCCTGCTGCGATAAGCTCATCTTCGAAGCGATGAACGAACCGCGTAAGGTAAAAACCGACGTGGAATGGAACGAAGGCGACGCCGAAGGTCGCGATGTCGTAGCAAAATTGGGCCATGATTTTATCAAGGCCGTACGCGCCACGGGCGGCAACAATACGGCCCGTATGCTGATGGTACCCACTTACGCCGCCAGCAGTTCGACGGGTGCGATGGAAGGTTTTGTTCCCTCGGGCGACGCGAACATCATCGCAAGCGTGCATGCCTATACACCGTACCTCTTTGCGCTGGGCGACGACTACGCCCACCACGAATGGAAACCCGAACTCGAACGTGACATCGACGAGCTCTTTTCCGAAATTGACAGGTGCCTCTTATCGAAGGGCATCCCCGTCATCATCGGCGAAATGGGCGCGCGCAGGCGCGGCGATAACATCGCCGACCGCGTGGCATGGGCGAAATATTACACCGCTGTTGCCCGAAAATACGGCATCCCCTGCGTATGGTGGGACAACGGCCGCACCGAAGGCCCCGACCGCTGGGAAAAATTCGGCCTACTGGACCGCAAGAAAATGGAATGGGCGTTTCCGGAATTGGTGGAGGCGTTTGTAAAATAAGAACCCCACCCCTGTGCGGTTGCATCGGTAAACGCGTGTCACCCCGCTTTAAAGCAAACGCGTATACCGGCGCCGCCGCACAGGGATTTCTTCTGTCAGGTGGTGTTGTTTACAGTATGAAAAAAGGAAAAATTATTTTCTTAAACGGAACGGGGAGCACAGGTAAATCTACGTTGGCGAAAACATTGCAAGCAAGGCTGGCTGAACCTTTTTACCATCTTTCGGTAGACGGTATTTTCAGTATTTGGCCGGAAAAATATATTCAATTGAACCCCGCTCAAACTGTTTCAACCGCTTTAACCGCGTTAAACCATACAATAAAAACGTATTCCGATATTGGTATAAACGTTATCGCCGACTATGTTTTTTTGGAAGGCGATGGTAAAGATTATACCGCCACCGGTTTAGGTTTGGACAACATGGAGGAATGTGTAACTTTGCTCCATGAACATGATGTTTTATTTGTTCATGTAACGTGTCCCTTGGATGAATTAAGACGAAGGGAGAAAGAACGCGGCGACCGGCCCATCGGAAACGCCGAAACAATGTTGTCTCAATTAGTCCCGAAAGACACATACGACATAACCGTGGACACGTTTAATAATACAAAAGAAGAATGTACCGACATGATTATAAAATTGTTGGATAAACCGAAAAAACATACGGCATTCAAAACCCTTTGGAGAATGGTGCAGATAAAAAATAAATAATATAAAATTGATTTGTAACGAATTTCAACGGTGTTGATTAAATATTTTAAGGGGGGCTATTTATTCTTTGGGAACAATTAACCACACAGCAATTTGAAATCGCCGCGAAGCACGGCGTATGCATCATCCCCATCGGGGTGTTGGAAAAACACGGCAACCATTTGCCGCTGGGTACGGATATGTACACCTCAACAGCTATATGCAAAGCCGCGGCGGAAATCGAACCCGCCATCGTTTTTCCGTATTACTTTTTCGGACAGATAGCGGAAGCCATCCATTACCCCGGTACGCTGGCCGTATCGCACCAAATGATGATGGATACGTTATTGACCGTGTGCGACGAAATCGGCCGTAACGGTATTAAAAAGATTATGGTGATGAGCGGTCACGGGGGTAACAACCATTTCCTGCCGTTCTTCGCGCAGGAAATGCCGCGTCTTAACCGCGGCTATCAGGTCTACACGGGTTTCGCCGTGGGCCTAACCGAAGCGCAGCGCAAGGAAATACAAGAAATCGCGGGTTATGATGACCTCGGCCAACACGCGGGGCTTGCGGAAACGTCCCTCATGATGTTCTTGCAACCCGAGCTCATCCATTCGGAAGCCCAAGACCCCGCGGAAGGCAGGGACCTCGGGCGTTTGGCAGGCATAAAAGAAGAGGGACTCTTCACGGGCTTTAATTGGTACGCATCTTACCCTAACCACTACGCGGGCGACCATTCTCTCGCTACACCCGAGCTGGGTAAAAAAATCTTCGATATGATCGTGGACAATACCGTACAAAAAATAAAAGCCGTAAAAGCCGACGGCGAATCTATCGAATTAATCAACGAATTCGCCGCACGGGGTAAAACACCGAAGTGTAATTAGCGTTTTATATATTTCACCAACCGCACCATTTGGCTTACGTACGAATTTTCATTATCGTACCATGCGGCGATTTTTACGAGCGTGTCGCCGCCCAAGTCCGTCACCTTCGTCTGCGTCGCGTCAAACAGCGAACCGTACGTAATACCGATGATATCGGAGGAAACGATTTCCTCGTCCGTATACCCGAAGGACTCCGTGGAAGCGGCTTTCATCGCCGTATTGATTTGGGTTGCCGTTATTTTATCTTCAACAACCGCGACCAATTCGGTAATCGAGCCCGTCAGCACGGGTACCCGCTGCGCCGAGCCGTCGAGCTTGCCGGTAAGCGCGGGGATAACCAAGCCGATTGCCTTGGCCGCCCCGGTCGGCTGCGGGATGATGTTGCAAGCGGATGCGCGCGCGCGTCTAAGGTCACCCTTCGGATGCGGGCCGTCCAGCGTATTTTGGTCGTTGGTGTAGGCGTGTATTGTCGTCATAAACCCTTTACGGATAGGTGCCAGTTCGTTTAAGGCGTACGCCATCGGGGCAAGGCAATTGGTGGTGCACGTCGCCGCCGACAGTATGGCGTCGGACGCCTTTACGCTTTTTTCATTAACGCCGAACACGACGGTCGGCAGGTCATCCCCCGCGGGGCCGGAAATGACGACCCGCCTCGCCCCCGCTTCGATGTGCGCCATCGACGCCCTTTTGGAAGTAAAGAAGCCCGTACATTCCAAAACTACATCCACACCCAATTTACCCCACGGCAACCCCTTGGGGTCTTTTTCCGCGTAAACGGGGATTATCACCCCATCGACTATAATCGCGTTTTCCGTATGGGTTACCTCACCATTAAACCTGCCCTGCGCGGTGTCATACTTAAACAGGTGCGCAAGTATTTTGGGGTCGGTCAAATCATTAATCGCCGCTACTTCAAAATCCGGCGAACCGATCATTTGCCTTAACGTAAGCCGCCCGATCCGCCCGAACCCGTTGATTGCCGCTTTAATTGCCATGGATATCCCTCCGAAGGTTATAATAATTACCCTTCGATTGTATTTTTACCGCTTGGGTAATACAATGAAGTAAATGCAATAAAAATTATACTATCCGCAATCGGGGAAAAAGTGATGATAATTGATTTTAATATGCGGGAGGTATTTGATAGCCCGTACGATACGGATTTATTAAAATTAACGATGGTAACGGACGGCAACTGTATAGCCGAAATCAACGGCAAAACAACCGCGCTTACATCGCCGTGCATCTTGTTAACGTCACGGTACGACAGGGTATCGCTGTCGGAAAAGAACCGCTTTAACGCGAAGTCGCTTTGCTTCCACCCATCGTTTATAAATAAAAGCCTGACCTTGGAAGGGATAAAAAACAACCGTTATAAAGACACCGCCGACGAACACGACCGTATGTTATTGACCCCCTTTTTAACAAGGGATGATTCCCGTAACGGTGTAATGAACCTTTCGTCCCAAGTATTTTTGCGTATATCCGATTGGTTCGACCTTTCCCGCGGGGAAGGGTTATTCCGCGCCCGCCGCTATATCATGCAAATCCTTTTATCGCTGGAGGAATCCCGCTCCGTCAAAATCGACTATAACGCGCTGTCCGACGAGGCGGTCGTTAATGCCGTGCTGGAACATATCCATGCAAATTTTTCCTCGGAGATAACCCTCGATTCGTTATGCAGACTGGTATGTTCAAACCGCACGACATTAACGCGTAAGTTCCGCGCAGCCACCCGCCGTACGCCCATCGACTACCTGCTTCACCACCGTTTAAACGTCGCTTGTAAGCTGCTGACCCATTCAAAACTAAGCGTGAAGGAAATCGCCGAAACGACGGGCTTTAAATACGAATCCTACTTTACGAGGCAATTTAGTGCCAAGAACGGCCTTTCGCCGAAAAAATACCGCCAATCGGACGGCTACGAATCCCTAAACATAAATGAATTAAGGATCATCGAGGAATTTTAAAAAGGAAATGATAAACATTGACCCGTACGGATATGTTTGTTATATTTTTTGTACATATTCAAAACCGGGTTGTGGTTTTGTGAAAAACACCGTACATAAATATTTATATTATTTCGCAGGCCTGTGCGTCGCGCTTTTTGTGGCGGTTTTTTTGTATGGTTGCGGCAGCAAGAATGAACAAAGCGAACCTGACGGCTTTACCTGCTTCCGTGAAATACCGGGCATAAGCGATGCCGACATTCGGGACATTGACGACTTTAGGGCGCAGGGCAGGGATTTTGTGTTGGGTATGCACCCGACCACGGAAATTTTTTTATCCGGCGGTGAAGTAAAAGGCTTTGCCGCGTTGTTGTGCGAATGGCTTACCGAATTGCTTGATATCCCCTTTACGCCCCTAATCGTCGATTGGGGCGATTTGCTTGCGGGGCTTGAATCACACGACATTGATTTTACCGCTACGTTGTCCCCCACAAACGAACGCGTACAAACCTATATAATGACAGACGCGGTAATTTGGCATACGATCAAATATTTTACGGTACCGGAGGTTAGCCCGCTGTATGGGGTATCGGCGGATTGTTTGCCGCGCTACGCCTTCCTCGAAGGTACGGTCGTACATGAAAACGTAGCCGGGCATATCCCTTACCCCTTCAAAGCGGTTTTCCTCAACGATTACAACGCCGTGTATACCATGCTGTTGGACGGCGAAATTAACGCATTCTTTGATAAGGACACGGCGGAGGGTTCCTTCGGGTTTTTATCCACGGTTGAAAGCCACAATTTTTATCCGCTTATATATATCCCCGTTTCTCTGGCGACGCAAAACCCCGACCTCGCGCCCGTTATCAACGTGGTGCAAAAAGCCTTGCAAGCTGGGGCCATCAAGCATTTGGTCGGCTTGTACAACCAAGGATATCAGGATTATTTATTTTATAAATTATTAGCTCAACTGACCGATGAGGAAATTCAATTTATCAACGACAACCCCGTAATCAAGGTCGGAATGGAAAACAGCAACTACCCCGTTTCGTTTTTTAACGATCGGTTGGGTGCGTGGCAGGGTATCGCCATCGACGTATTGGGGGAAATAGAGCGTTATACGGGGTTGCGGTTCGTAAACGCAAATGATACGAACGCTTCCTTCGCCGATTTGCTGCGTATGGTGGTAAGCGGCGAAGCCGCCATTATTACCGAAGTATTCCGCATACCCGAGCGTGAAAGGATGTTCCTTTTCCCCGACGCTTCGTTTATGTCCGTCAAGCCCGCGCTTATATCCCATGCGACGCACCGCGATATTTCCTTAAACGAAATATTGTACATGCGTATCGGCTTGATAAGGGATTACGCCCATTCCGCGCTGTTTATGCAATGGTTCCCCAACCATTATTACTTGAGCTTCTTCGAAAGTAACCTTGAGGCCTTTGACGCGCTGGACCGCGGCGAGTTGGATATGGTGATGGCAAGCGACCATGACCTGCTGATCCTAACCCATTACCTCGAACGGCCGGGGTACAAAATCAATTATCTGTTCAACCATATCTTCGAATCCACTTTCGGTATCAATCGGGACGAGGTTATCCTGCATTCGATCATCAGCAAGGCCATGCGTATGATCGACATGCCCACCATCACCGAACAATGGATGCGCCGCACGTACGACTACCGTATCATGCTGCTGGAAAGGCAAATGCCGTGGGTCATCGGTACGGCGGTTATGCTTTTCATCGTCGTTCTGTGTATCGCGGGCGCGTATTTCGTCAACGCGAAGAAAAGGAAAACGATAACGGAGCAATCCGTCTTATTAAAGGAAGCCCTCGTCCAATCAACCGCCGCAAGCAAGGCAAAGGGTGACTTCCTTTCCAACATGAGCCACGAAATGCGTACCCCCATGAATGCCATCATCGGTATGGCTCATATAGGTAAGAAAACCAACAAATCCGACGAAAAAAACGCCGCGTTCGATAAAATCGACGATGCCTCCTCCCATTTGCTGGGTTTGATCAACGATATACTCGACATGGCGAAAATCGAAGCGGACAAACTGGACTTGGTGAAGGATACCTTTAATTTCGAACGGATGCTTAAACGAGCGGTGGCGTTTATCCAATTCCGCGCGGAGGAACGGAACCAACGCATACAAGTACACATAGACGAACGGATCCCCACCCGGTTCGTGGGGGACGAGCAACGTTTTATACAAGTGGTCACGAACCTGTTATCAAACGCCGTAAAATTTTCCCACGAAAACGGCGAAATCCGCTTGGTTATATCATTGGTGCGGGAAACGGAACACGCTTGTGAGCTGCGTATATCCGTATCCGATGACGGTATCGGCATACCCCCCGAACAGCAGGACAAATTGTTTAACACTTTCGAACAATTGCAAAGCAGTACCTCGCGGGAGTTCGGCGGTACGGGTTTGGGACTGGCGATAACCAAGCGCATCATCGAAAAGATGGGCGGCGCGATTGAGGTTAAATCGGAAATGAACAAGGGCGCGACCTTTACCATCACCGTATGGGTTGACCGAAGCACGGAATCGGACGCGGAAGAAGGTACGACCGAAGGTATTGAGCCCGGTATATTTGAAGGTAAGTCCATGCTGTTGGCCGAGGACGTGGAAATAAACCGCGATATATTAATCGCGTTGCTTACGGAAACGGGGATGCTTATCGACTGCGCGGAAAACGGCTTGGAAGCGGTAAACATGGTTACGGCCAACCCCGACAAATACGATATCGTTTTTATGGATTTGCAAATGCCGCAGATGGGCGGCATCGAAGCGACGGGTAAGATACGTACCGTGTTGGGTAAACGGGCGGATATGCTCCCCATAATAGCCATTACGGCAAACGTATTTATGGATGACATTGAAACATGCCTGAAAGCGGGCATGAACGGCCACCTGAGCAAGCCGTATAACATTACGAAGGTAATGGAAACATTAAAGAAGTATTTATGATTTATCCTGCTCCTTACGCATTTTAAAGAACTCCATCACCGGCAATAAAACCATCGACGACAACCCCGCCGCAAAGCCGTTGTTGTACAGGTTTAACCCCCCGTGGAACTCACCGACGTTTGTCGCCAACACCAAATGCGTAAAGCCTATAAAGAACGCCCATTTCCATCCGTAGCGTTTGGTGGTGGGTGACAAACAGGTAGAAAAAAGGATGACCGTTATCAATCCGGGGCTGTTAAACGCCGTTTCGGTAAAGAGCATATGGACGAGCGCGGCCACCAGCGTACCCGCTACCACGGGTGCGGCCCTGCGAAGCGATTTGCCGAACGCCCCGAAACCTACGACCGACATCGCCCCGCCGATTACCGTCCCCGAAAACGAACCGTTGATGCCGACAATCAAAAGCAAGCACGCAAAGCCCAAAACACCCATTGCTAAATAAACCTTGTCTTCAAATATTTTATAAAAATCGTTATCGTCCGGGTTAAAAGTGAAAACCGTTTTTAATGTGTAGCGTTCGCCCTTGCCGAATAACCCGCATATAACGAAATAACCCGAAGCGACCGCGAGGAAAACAGCCAACGGTATATCGTACCCGCTGCTCCTGTTGTATATCCCGCTGTATTCCACGCCCAAGTGCTGCATATAAGCGAACAGGGCGATGCCGATAAAACCCGCCGCAAAACCCACGTTGTATAAATTGCTTCCCTTATGTATGTTAAACACGGCTGCGGAAAGCGGCGTAATGATAAACCCTATGAATACGCCGATTATGATACCGATAAGCAGTCCTTGCCATGTAGCGAGCAGTTCGATGTGGGCGAGTTTGGTGACGGCGGGTGCCAAGCAAGTGGCGCAAACCGCGGGCAGGATGCAGGTCTTAAATTCGGTACGGGCGAATTTGCTGTACATATATCCGCCGAAGATAATCGGTAAAATATTTAACGGGTTCTTACCGAAGAAGGAGAAGCCGGCTATCAAACCCAGCACAGCCAACGTTAAGCCGTACGGTTCGTGCTTGATCGCGATAAGGATGCTTATGACCACCAACCCCGTAATCCCCACGTTAACGAACGCGGCTCCCAACCCCCCGATGGCTATATAGTCGGACACCAACACGTCCGGCGACCAAACGATTTCGACCAACCCGTAGAAGATTTCCGATGGTGCAGCATAAAAAAAGCCCTGCACGATAAAAATAAAAAACAGCAAACCCCATACCTTATACGGGTTGCTGAAAAAATGTTCCTGCATCCATGTATGCGCGCGCGCCATACGATTACCCCCGATTTCCCGCTTTATACAAACAGGAAGATGATATAGAGGATGCATGAAAGAGTCAAATACAATATATTCATTTATATAGGCGATCCTCGGGAATGCGTTGCTTGTCCGATTGGAAAAATAAATATTGGTTTTAAACAAGTTTGCGCTTCCATGGAAGCATTTTTGGCTATTATGCTGGTATTGGAAGGTTTTTCATAAAGCATTTTTGTGGGTATTGACTCTTATCCCTGTAACATGATACAATCCCGTTTAAACATCCGCACCAACTTTTGGAACATCATATAAGTATAGTCGGTTGGGGGGCTTGGGTATGGTGAGAATCTTACGGGGCAATACGGCGAAACGATGGTTTGCGTATTTGTTGGCGGTGATCATGACGGTCTCCGCCATAGGTATTCCGGCAAAAGCCGTATATGCCAATGACGGGGACGCTTTGTGGGAAGAATACAGCCGCTCGTTGGCGGCTTTTGGGGTGCGTTACCACTTTTCGCAATTTTTAAGCGACCATGCGCATTCTCCGCGCCCCGACGCGGAGTACGTAATCGAAGCGACCGATTATGTAACCGTCGGCGGCATGGAAGTTCGCTATTACGAAAATTTTGAAGGAATGCCCGGTACATCCGTTTGGACCGACGAAGAAGGCCTCATAGAGTGGCAGGTATATGCCGCGCAGGGGGGCCTTTATAATATGTCCGTAACTTATTTCCCCGTACAGGGGCGCAATTCGGATATCCAAAGGGCTATCATGATCAACGGTGAGAAGCCCTTTTTTGAAGCCAATCCGGTGGAGTTCAGGCGCATATGGGTAAACGCGCGCGACTATGCCCTGCGTGACAACCAAGGCAACGACCTGCGTCCCACCCAAATCGAACGGCCCGCGTGGATCGAATCCATCGTACACGACAACATGGGGACGTATAACGAGCCCCTGTCCTTTTATTTACAAGCCGGATGGAACACCATCGGCTTCGTAAGCCAGCGCGAACCCATGATGATACGCCAAATCCGCTTGCACCAAGCGCCGGAAGTGCTCCCCTATTCGGTTGTCAGCCGGGGTCACGCGGGGCGTCCCACGCCATCCGTTGCACAGGTAACGCCGATCCGCATCGAAGGGCAGGATGCCGTACGCAAATCCTCCCCCATGCTTGCCCCGCGGGCGGACATGAGCGGACCGGGCGTACAACCCTACAGCGCGCGTTATATCAGGCTTAATACGATCGGCGGCGATACATGGAGCGAACCGGGCTCATGGATTGAATGGGAGTTTACCGTGCCTACCGACGGCCTGTATTCGATCGCCATAAACGCATTGCAAAACTTCAACAGGGGCGCGTTGTCCTTCCGCCGTATCTCCATCAACGGGGAAGTGCCTTTCCAAGAAATGAATGCCGTACCCTTTGGTTTCCGGGCGGGCTGGCGGATGGAACGCTTGGGCGGAACGGAAACCCCCTATCTGTTTTGGCTGCCGGCGGGTACGCATACCATCCGCATGGAAGCCGTACTGGGCGGATACGCTTCCCACGTACGTGAAATCGAGGACATTATCCACAACTTAAATAACCTGTACCGCCAAATCGTTATGATCACGGGCGTAGATCCCGACATCTTCCGCGATTATGAAATAAACCGCCGTTTGCCGCATTTGCGCGGCGCGTTGCAATACGAACAACAAAGGTTGGAACGTATCTTTAACGAGCTGGAAATCATGACCGCGGGACGCGGGGAACGCGACGCCGTTATCCGTACGCTCGCACGCCTGTTGGACCGCATCGCAGCCGATATCGAAAATATCCCCCGCCGCTTGCGCGAATTCAGGGAAAATACGGGTGCCTTGGGTACGTGGCTCATGCTTGTACGCGCACAGGAGCTGGGGGTTGAGTCGATCCATATCCTGCCCCACGACGCGCCCACACCCGACAACGGACGCCGCTGGTGGCGTCAGCTTTGGCACGAAATCCTTACGTTAATCTTCTCCTTCATTATTGATTACAACGCGATCGGGAACTTGATCGATACCGCGGATATGCGCCATGTGGAGGTATGGATTGCCACGGGCCGCGACCAGGCCAACGTCATAAAATCCATGATAGACCAACGGTTTACCCCGCAGACGGACATCGGCGTCACGTTACGTTTGGTGGACGTCAACACCATACTGCCCGCCACCGTAGCGGGACGGGGACCGGACGTTACGCTTTCGATATTCAACTCGTTACCCATGGACTACGGGATGCGCGGCGCGGTACGTGATATATCGGGCTTCCCCGACTTCCCTCAAGTTGCGGCGCGTTTCCCCGAGGCGGCTATGGTGCCGTATACCTTCGGCGGCAGGGTATTCGCTCTGCCCGAAACGTTAACCTTCCCCATGCTTTTCTACAGACGCGATATATTAAATGAAATCGGCATCGAACCCCCCGATACATGGAATGAAGTGCGGAGTGCCATCGCGACGCTGTCCATGCACCATATGGAGTTCGGCATACCCTTGGGCGGCAGCGCCACGGCACCGACCGACTTCCCCCACCAAACCTTCGGGATTTTCCTGTACCAGCAGGGCGGCAACTTCTATGACGAAGACGGTTCGCGTTCGGCGCTGGATTAGGACATATCACTCGCCGCGTTTAGGGACTTCACCCGAGTCTTTACGGAGTACCGCTTGCCGCGTGTATACGATTTCCTCAACCGTTTCCGCTTCGGTGACATGCCTTTAGCCATCGCCGATTATACGATGTA
>WRDO01000035.1 GCA_009779755.1 Defluviitaleaceae bacterium
CCCGACTTCAATCCCATCGAAAAATTTTGGGCTTGGCTCAAATGCAGCCTTCGTAAATCACTTCGTTTTTACACTTGTTTCGATGACGCACTGGATAGTCTGTTTTCGGTTTAATCAATTATAATCGCTACTTCCGGGTTTGATGCTTGCCAATACAAACAACGGGGTATCTTCGCGATACCCCGTTGGTGTTTGGTTTATTGGATGGTTAAGGTTAGCGGAGCAGGGACAGGATTTGGTTGGGGGCTTGGTTGGCTTGCGCCAGCATGGCCATGGCCGCTTGTTGCAGTACGTTGGCTTGGGTGAAGGTCATCATTTCCTTCGCCATGTCGGCGTCGCGGATGCGCGATTCGGCCGCGGACAGGTTTTCGGAGGTGATGTTCAAGCTGTCGATGGTGAATTCGAGGCGGTTTTGCACGGCGCCGAGGTGGGCGCGCTGGGCGGTTACGTGGGCCAAGCCCGCGTCCAACCCCGCGATAAACCAGTTGATTTCCTCGCCCGAGGTGCGCAATACACCCTTGCCATGTTCAAAGTCCTCGTTGCGCAGGGCGGCTACGCTGAAGCCTTCCACCGTTTTGGTATGCTGCAGGGCCAGTTCATCCATTTTTTGGATATTGACCGCTTCGATGTTGATGCGAATGCCTTGGTTCATATTCGCGCCGATGTGGAACCACATTTCGCCGCCTTTTACGGCTTCCTCAAGGATTTCGATCTCGAGGCCGGGGATGATCTCCGTAATGCTTGCGCCGTTCGAAGCGAAGGTCAGCTTTTCGGCCACGTCCGCGAAGTCATAATAATCGCCGGGCCTCCCCGAGAACGCCCACTGCGTCCACTCATTAAAGTCGTTGAAAGTCATCCCCGGATTAAGACCGAGGCCTTCCGGCACTGTGTAATCCTTGGCCCATGCGTCGAAGGCGTTGATGAGATCACTTGCTAAACGACGCACATTATTATTTGAAGCAGTCTCCGTCGGGTCACCCGGGGGGTCGTACCATAACACGCCTTGACCATCGTGGGAGGGGTTGAGCGGGTTGCCAATCAACGCGCGAAGCATATTTTCTGTAGTGAAGGCATTGTCGGGGGTTACGTCTTGCCCGTAGATGAAAGCCGCGCCGCCGAAGCCGCCGAATTCATCCTTTAACCAATCACTGAGCATCTTTACGATTTGGGTTTTATTTTCCTCGAAATCTTCAAACGCCATTACTTTGCCCAACGCGCCGTCGAATAAAATTAAGTCGTTACGTATGGCATTCCCCGCAGGAAGGTCGGAAAGCACGTCGAATATCCGCTCGGCGATCGTTTGTATCCCGCCCCCTGGAGCCTTTGCGCTGGCGGTTGCATCCAAGAAGGAAAGATGTACCGTGCCGGGATCGTTTAAGCCATACCCGCTTTGGAATTCGGAGCGGCCGATCAGTGCCATGAAGCCCGCACCGCCCGTCAGGGGACCCGCGTTGTTTACGCGGTCGCCGTTTTGCACAATCCGCCAACCGGCAGGAATAGATGCATTAAAGGTAGCGTCGGTCGCTGCTAAGTCAGTATCAGAAGGATACCTAATCGCTCCCGTCGTTTCATTTATTATTGCCCGGAAATGCGTACCGCTGTCGCGCAACGTGGCTTCGGTAACTTCAAGCACGGCAGGGGTGCCGTTCATATGAAGGAAGTCACCAACTTGCAATTCCCTATTGGCAAATGCACCGGCAGGTCGTACGGACGCTGCTGTTAAAGTAATATTATAGGCGGCGGCATCGGGTCCGGTAACACCGGTGACGGCAAGACCGGTAGCGGCGCCTAATCCATGAATATTATTAAAAATATCATTTAGGGTCATGTTATCTCGGAAGCCCGCCGCGTACGCCGCACCGTCCGGTCGCATATTGTCGAGGGTGAGGAGTGTGCCGTTAAGGTTCATTCCGGCTGCCAGTTGAGCGCCTACGGCGTTTAAGCCCAAGTTAACGCGATGCCATCCATCCGGACCCAACGATGCAGTCGTTACCTGCACACCGTTAACAGATTGGCCCAATTGTACCGTTGCATTCGGGAAGTCACCACCCTTAAGCAGGCTGTCGGCGTTGAAGGCGAGCGCTCCGGGACCGGGTACGGCTATGTTGCCGGCAAGCGTACCGCCCATTGAAAAGAGTTGGCTTAAGGTTAGGTTATTGTGTATTCCGGCGGTTAAAATATCCGCAGCTGCGATAAGCTGTCCGTTTAACCTATCGCCGGCTACAAGTTGAGGGCCGGTATTTACCCTATCAAAGTGCACACCCTGCGGAGCGAGGGATTCGGTCGTCGCGATCGATCCGCCGTTGGTGATGTACTGGTATGCCCATTCGTCGAGGTGCGTGAGCACTTCGGCGCCGAGGGCCGCGTTGCCGTTTAAGCCGCCCCAGTTGTTGAGCGCACCCACGAAGTCGGTGTCGGGGCCGAAGGTGATGCTCGTCATCAGCTCGTCCGCGTTGCTTACACCCATGGCTTTAAAGGTGGAAGTAAATTGGTCGCTTTTGATCAAGCCGTTGAGGAAATCGCGCAGGGTGCCGAAGTCGGATTCCGCTTCTTCGTCCCTATGGTTGCCGGTGCTGATGATACGCGCCACTTCCGCGGGGGAGAAGGGGGCCTGTACGGTGGCGACGGTATCGCCTACCCTATCGGCGTTGGCGGCTACCCATTCGTCGAAGGTCGCCACATTGGGTATGCCTTGTGCTGCTGCCCATATGTTCATCTTGTCGGTTACGTCGGTGTCAAAGCCGTCTTCGAACATGTACTCGAACGCAGCTTGGTTGAGGTGCCATTCGCTGCCTGCTTTTATGATGGAAGAGGCCGTCGGGTCGAAGTTTTCATTTGTTTTATTGGCGATTACGGCGTCCTTGCCCTTACCCAAATCTCCGTTTAAAAGGATACGGGTATTAAACTCCGTCCGCGTGGAGATGGCGTCGATCTCTTCCATCAGTTGGTTGATTTCGCGCTGGACCTGCATACGGTCGGATTGAGGTAGGTTGTCGGGGTCATGTGCGTTGGGGTCGTTTGAGGCTTGGATGATGAGATCGCGTATGCGCACAACCATATCACTGATGGTACTTAGTGCGCCTTCTGCAGTTTGAATAAGACTAACGCCGTCTTGGGCGTTCCTCGCGGCTTGGTCCAAGCCACGGATTTGTCCGCGCATCTTCTCTGAGATGGCGAGTCCTGCGGCATCGTCGGCCGCTGAGTTGATGCGGTAGCCGGAGCTCAAGCGGCTGCTTGCGCGGGCTTGCATGGTGCCTATCATGCCCAAGTTCCTGTGGGAATTCAAGGCGTTGATGTTTGTCCTTACTACCATGTTTGACATGAGTTCCTCCATGAAAAAAAAAGAGTCGCCCATCCTTGGCTTTCATTTCTCCTTTATGTCACGCTAAATTGTCAATAATCATTGATTATACTACTATATCGGGATTATAAGGACGAAACATTAGGTCATTAAGCAAAAACCGACGGACTTATATACAAAACGCGGCGTACAACGGTACCGACTTGATGCCGTTGCTGTAGCCGAAGTGAAATAAATATCATTTTTCGATAACCGCAAAGGCAATCGCATCCGTATCCGTGTGGGAAATGCTTATATGGATGCGGCAATCCCCCGCGGCTTCCTTCGCTCCGTTATGTAATTGTACCTGCGGCTTCCCCCATTCGTCGTGATATATTTCAATATCGTTCGGCCAAAAGCCCCTGAAACCCGTACCCAACGCCTTCGCCACCGCTTCCTTCGCCGCGAACAGTCCCGCCGCGGAGGCGATCGGTTTGCCAAATAAATAAGCCCGTTCGTTCGGGGTAAACGCCCTTTCCGTAAACCGTGGCGTCACCCCTTCGAAGCGGGCTGTTTTGATGATATCCGTACCTATGCCGAGGATTCCCAAACCGCTACCCCCATTTCCTCCAATTGTACGCACAATTTGGAAATCGGCAAGCCCATGACGGTGTAGAAGTCCCCCTCCACCCGTTCGACGAGGAGCGCGCCTTTTTCCTGTATGCCGTACGCGCCGGCTTTGTCGAAGGGTTCGCCCGTGGCGATGTAGGCGTTGATTTCGCGTTCGGTCAGGGGACGGAAGTAGACGTAGGCGGCGTCCACGAAAACGTTTGCTGACAGCGGGCCATTCATTTCGGAGGAATTAACCGGAATTTCATCGCATTCTTTTTTAAGTAACGCAACGCCGGTATATACGGTGTGCTTGCGGCCTTGTAATGCGGAAAGCATTTCGAAGGCGTCTTGCGCGTTTGTCGGTTTGCCCAGCACACGGCCCGAACCGTTGCGGCTTTCCAGATAGACGAGGGTATCGGCGGCGATGATCAGTGCTTCGCCCGATACCATTTTTGCCGCGGCTTCGGCCTTACGGCGCGCCAATGCGGCCACTTGCTCGTAGGGTTCGCCGTCGATGTCCTCGTCCGCGTCGCTTACGATTACTTCAAAGTCGATTCCGACCTGCTCCAGCAGTTGCTTCCTGCGGGGTGAGCCGGAGGCTAGGATAATGCGCAAATGCTATTCACTCCTAATCGCCGCCAGTGCGCTCAGCTTTGTGGCGCGCCTTGCGGGGAAATATCCGCTGACCAATCCGATTATACCGGCGAACAGTAACGCCGCGCCGCACAGCCACGGGGTGACCAACGACGGTTCCATCACTTCGGTGACGCCCATCCATTCCGGCATGGGCGGCGGTTGCAAGAAGGGTACGTCGAAATTATTCATGATATACGAGCCGAGAAGGCTTAACCCCACGCCGAACAACCCGCCGAAGAAGCCGATCATGGCCGATTCGAGCAAAAACAGACGCCGTATGTCGCTGATGGCGGCGCCGATTACCTTCATGATGCCGATCTCGCGCGTGCGTTCGTATACGGCCATAATCATGGTGTTGGCGATGCCGATGGCCGCGATGACCAATGAGATCGCCCCGATGGCGGCAAGTAATTGCTGTTGTTGACGTTGCCCTTCCACCAGCATGTTAAGCAACATGCCCGGGTAGTTGGCTTGGAAGCCCATTTCCTCGATTTCCTTTGCCACGCGGGCGGTGTAACGCATGTCGGTTACGCGTACCATCGCGTTCTCGAATGTTTCGGGCGGGCGGGAACGTATGGGCGTAAAGAGCCATTGCCATTCATCTTGTATTTCGTTTTCGGCGCGGATGCGCTCCATATTTAATTGAAGCAACAGCTCCACGTCCATAAAAATGGTGCGGTCGGTGCTCCAGTCACGCGGGGCCAGCAGGCCCACCACTTCCACGTCGTAGGAGCGTATGGGGCGGATGCCCCCGGCCAAGGGCTGCGGTTCGTCCGTCGTGCCTTGTATGAAACGGCGGTCGAAAGCCACGCGCATGGGTGCGCGCATCACGTCCACCAATGTCGGAAGCTCCGCGGGGGGGATGTGCCATTGCGATTGGCGGCTGTCCCACCAGTCCGTCCCCGATTCCATAAATCCGTGCTCGGCGTACGCGCCGAATACGACGGCGAATTCATCGCCCGGCATCAGGGTGCGGCCTTCGGTTAATTCGAGTCCCATGTATTGCATGACGGATGCGCGTACGCCGGTTACGTCCCACGCTTCCAAGTGGTACTGACCGCTGCGGAAGAAGAGGCTGCCCCGTACGCGCGGGCTGGCTAATTGCACGCCCGGTATCCGCTCGAACGCGTCGATCATATCGTCATTAAGCACGGGCGTACCCTCGGGGAACTCGCGCGTGCCGTCGGGGTTCCATATCGTGCCTTCCACCCACGGCATCCACACGTCGATCATGGTCATGTCCTGCTCGGCGTCCTCCATTTGTCGGCGGTGGTGCTCCTCCGTGGCGAGGCCGAGGGAAATCATGAGCACGATCGCCGCCGTGCCCACCATAACGCCCAATATCGTAAGGAACGTACGCAGCTTGCGCTTGAACATATTACGCAAGCACATGTTTACAACGTCAAAAGTACTCATAGCTTATATCTCCATGTATCAATTCATTTTCCATTAAACGTTTGAAACGGCATCAAAGTTACTCATCGAAGTCCATCTCCGCGGCGCGTTTCTTCTTTAATTTAATCACCAAAATCGTTACGCCCGCGCCCACCCCCACGCCGAAGGGGAACAGGAAAATAGGCATACGCACAAAGTTCCACACATGAATAAAAAACGAATCGCTTTCCGGTTCCTCCATACCCCAAGGGTCGCCCCACGGGTCGTTCATACCGGGGCTGCCGGGGGTCATGGGCCTGCTGACGGACACACCGCCCGGACGCGGAGCAATTTGGACGGATTCGGTTACGATCCTGCCCATCAATTCGATGCCGCCGTTTTCATTACCCGCGTCACCCCAGCCGCGCAAAATATCCTGTTGGGGGGGGGCGTTGTTTCGATTGTTGTTACCGCGGTTGCCCGCGTACCCGCCGATGGGGGTGGTCAGCCAACGCCACAAACGCCTGAACCAACCGAGTTCTTCTTCTTCCTGTTGTCCCCACGGGTCATGCCACGGGTCGTTCCACGGATCATTCCATGGATCGTTCCACGGGTCATTCCATGGGTCGTTCCACGGGTCATCGCCGCCGCCCCACGGGTCGTTGACGAAAATTTCAAACGGAATGCGGTGCTCCACCAATTCGAAGGCGGGGTCCTCACCGTACAGGATAATGTCACCCGTAATCATGCCGGGCATCGTCGGCCTGAATTGGCCGCGGTACATCAGCCAGCGGCTGGGCAGCATTTCACCGATGGGCATATTCGCTTCCGTTGTGTCGAGCAAGGGGAAATCGGGGTCGCGGCCGTGTTCCTCCACGCGGATACGCAGGTTGTGGATCGTCGTGCGGCCGCTGTTGATGACTTGGAATTCCAATATAACCGGTTCGCCCACGTTTACGGACCACGGCAGCCAGAAATCCGTCGCCTCCAGCCGCGTAAATTGCGATACGCGGATGCTCAGGTCCACATGTTCCTCGGCCTGTTGGGTAAGCCCCGGGGAATGGTAGCTTTTATTAACCCGCATGGTATAGGAGCGCGGCGCGGCGTCACCCACGGTAAAGAAAGTGATTTCCTTCGTTATCAAGCCGCCGGGGGGGATATGGTCGATAAAGATCGTATTGCTGGAGCCTCCCATGGGGATAAACACCACGTCGCCTTGGGTGGTGCCGCTGAGGGGCGTGAAAACGATACGCGCGTTTTGCACGGGGTGGATTTCGGAAGTATTGCGGAAGGTGATGATCATGGTGAAATCCTGCCCCGCACGCGGGACCATCGGCTCTACGGTAAAGTTTTCCATAATGATCCACGGGCGGTTGAGATTATCCTGCACACTCTCTTCGGTGTCGGGGTTGTTGACGTGTAGGGCGGCGAACTGACGGATGACAACGGATTCCCCGTCGTTGCGGTATTCCGCCCTAAATTCGACGGTATGCGTATGGTTGCCCGCGTTTTTAGCGGGGGAGAAGGCGAAGGATATACGTTGGCTTGCGCCGGGGGCGAGAGCGGGGATTACGTAGGTTGTCTGCGTCATGGGGTTGATGCCCGCGGGGGGTACGGCGACGATTTGGATCTGCGTAAGCTCCGTGTCGCCTGTGTTGAACACTTCCAACGAATAGTTCGCCGTTTGTCCCGGTCCAAAACGCCCGGAGGGGGCGGTGAGGTTGCGGATTTCCAAGCCGGAGATTTCCTCGGTTGTTATTTCCTGCGTGATATTCACGAATCGTATAAAGTTGACCGGGTCAAGCGCGCGTCCGCTCCCGTTGATGTAGGATGCGCGGAATTCGAGGGACAACGTACCGCGCGGTATACCCGTAGCCGTTTGGAAGGTAAATAAAAGGGTGCGCGTTTGCCCCGGAATGAGTAAGGAAATCAATGCGTCGTTGAGGTTGGAGGTCAATGCGATGTGGCTTGCGTTAAGGGAAGGGAAGGTAATTTGTACGTTGCGTGCCTCGCCTTGCCCTGTGTTGGTAACATCCACCAATACGGAGAAGGTTTGACCGGGTTCGACGGCGGTATCCAATCCGCGGAAGTTCGTGAGTTGTATCGAAGGGGCGGCAACGGCTTCGCCGCCGATACGGACTTGCAGGGAATTGGTGGATGAACCGTTGACGCGCGCCGCGTTACGGAAGGAATGCACCAAGGCAATCGGGTGGTTCATCGGGCCGGGCGTCGCGTCCTCATCCACGGTGATGCGAAGGGTTATCGTACGCTCGGCGTTTTCCGGCATGGAGGTGATGCGCAGGTTGTCGATGATTTCCACGGTGAAGGGGGCGGTGCCGCCGCTGCTTACGGTGGAAAGGACTTCGGAGGCCGCGCCGATACCGTTGTTACGCAGGGTAAGCTCCACGTCACGCGTTTCACCCGGCAGAACGGTGACGAGCTGCGGCGACATCAAGTGGATGTTGGGTGCGGGTTGGGGTGTGGGGGAAGGCGGGGGTGCGGGGGTATCTTCTACGGTTATGCTCAGTGATGCGAACTGGGAAGCCGCTTCGATACTGCCGTTCCGCATATAACTTACGGTGAAGGCGATCATTTCCGTCCGCGAACCCGTCGAACGGGATGCCATGATGTTTATTGATACGGTCGTAGACGCGCCCGCCGCCAAGCTCCCGACGGAAGCAAAGCCGCCGCCGCTTGCGGAGACGCTGATATTCGTAATCAAATCGGCCGAATTATTGGTCAGCCCTATGACATAGTTTACGTTCGCGCTTTCTTGCCCGGCGGGGATCGTTACCGCTTGGCCGGAGACGGATATACCCAAGTCGCTTGAGCTTGCCTGCACCGCCGGTATCGGGAAAAACGACAGAACCATAGCTACCGTAAGTACCCATGCCGCGATTTTCTTAAACGCCTGTTTCTTCATTATTATTACCTCCATCGATAACGTTTTCGCTTTCCATTTCCGATCGGCTCGTGATCGCCTTGCGTTCGGTAATGCTTTCGATCGAGCCGTCGCGTATATTGATCACTTGGTCGGCGTACTGCGCGATTTCGGTGTCGTGGGTGACGATGACCAAGGTTTGTTGCCTTTCGCGGGCGATGCCGATGATGAGGTCCATCATCTCAAAGGTGGTCTTGGTGTCGAGGTTGCCCGTGGGTTCATCGGCGAAGACGACCTGCGGGTTGTTGATAAACGCACGGGCGATACTCACGCGCTGCTGTTGCCCGCCGGAAAGCTCCGAGGGCTTATGCCTTGCGCGGTTACCCAACCCCACGGCTTTAAGCATGACGCGCGCGCGTTTGATGCGTTCGCGCCTTTTCACCTTTCGGAAGGTGAGGGGGAGGGTCACGTTTTCAAGCGCGGTGAGCGTGGGCAGCAGGTTGTAGGATTGGAATACGAAACCCACGTACCGCTGGCGGTACAGGGCCAATTGCTTTTCGTTCAGCTTTTCCAACGGTTTGCCCATAAAAATAATGCTGCCCTTGGTAGGTTTCTCCAAGCCGGCCAGCATATTAAGCAACGTGGACTTGCCCGACCCGGACGTACCGAGCAGGCAATAGATCTTCCCTTTTTCAAATCTGATGCTTATATCTTCCAAGGCGACGATGCGCTCCTCGCCCATGCGGTACACCTTGCGCACATTACGCAGGTCAAATATCGCTTCCAGCAAAAATCCCCCCTTGCCACAGTAATAATAACGTAAATTCCTGTCGAATGTTTCATTTTAATAATATTTTTTAATTATAAAAAGGCTTCGCCATTTCATTCTATACGTTTCCCACCCGTTTTATGTAACGCAGGTACAGATAATACGGACGCCAACGCATGGCGCGGAGCAAATCCAGCATGGCGAAATAACTTTCCTCCATTACGCCCCGTTCCTTTTCCGATATTTGCTTATACCCGTATTTGGCGCGGTTGTATACGGCAATTAAGTCACGCAGGAAAACCGCGTCCGATCGGAACGCGAAGCGTTTGCCCGCGCGTTTACCGTAGGCGAGGGTGGTTTCACCCTTTTCCATGGGCAGGTGGTAATATTCGCTGATATTCAGGATACCCTTAAAAAATATCTGCGCTTGGTGGTTGGGTGAAAGGCAACGGATCCGCTTAAGCGCAAGGGTAAAACGGATGCGGCACACCGACAGGAATACGAATACGGCAATCGCAGCCGTCAAAAAAAGCGCTAATATTAATAAAATGACGCTGTACAGGAGCGGGATACCCGTTTCCCTTGTTTCGGGCGCGGATGCGGTATGAAGCGGATTGGCGGGTGATGCGCCTTGGTTTTGCTGCATGTAATGCCACCACCATTCGTCGGGGTCCAGCATACGATCGTCCCAGCTTTCCCAATCCGTCCTGTTCATCCTTGCCGATTGCGGAGCGGCGGTTCCCGTTTCGAATGCATAGGGCGGTGTAGCTTCCATAATCAACCAGCCGAAACCTTCAAAATAAACCTCCGCCCATGCGTGCGCCATGCGGTTGGTGACGGCGGTGACCGAATGGTCATGGCGGTTTGTGCCGGGTACGAAAAAGCCTTCGACGTAACGCGAAGGGACGCCCGCGATGCGCGACATGATCGCCATCGCACTCGCGAAATAAGTGCAGTACCCCTCTCTTCCTTCAAAAAGGAAATAATCCACGAAACACGCGCCGCGCGGTAAAGGGGACGGGGATAACGTGTAGGTATAATTAAACAAAAGATAATCGCGGATAGCCGTAACGCGCCCGAAGTCCGTCGTTTCGTCGCGGATGATTTGCATGGTCAGGTCGTGCACCCGTTGGGGGACGGTGGCGGGCACATACATAAAATGGGTGCGGATGTTTTCCGCGTAAGCGGCAAGCGTGTCTACGGAAAAGGCGTCGATAAAAGCAATCAAATCCCTTTGGTTCGCGAAACCGGGGACCGTATGGTCAATAGCCGTACCGTGATGCATAAAATTTTGGAATACACCGTCCATCAATAAGGTGTCCGCAGCGGTACGTTCTTCGTTTCGGTCATTCGGCGGTAAACCCATGATATAAGCGGCCAGAGTATTTTCCCGCGCGGCGTATAAACCTTGGCGGGATTGGTTCAGGATGTCCTCCACAAACGTAAGGTGCGGATTGACGTGCAGGAATTGGTGGTGGTAAACCGTACCGCGTCCCATAAACCCGGGCGTGCTTAAATCACCCGCGGGGGATCGGCGTACGCTGTCGGTATAATCCGGCCCCGATTCGTCAAACCGTATTAAACGCGAGGCGGGCGGTTGGAAAACGGTACCCGTACGGTTTCGGCCGGAAAAAACGGAAACCGTCTGCATCGGCAGATACACATGCCGATAATAACGGACGCGGCCTTGGTCATCGGGTTCGGGGACGACACCGTATTGGGGGTTGGTCAGCGTCCATTCGTCGCGCCACAATTCATATTCGCCGGGTTCGGGCGATTCGCCCGTGATCCGGTCGAACAGCCCTTCCGCGTACATCCCCGCGACGGCAAATTGGTTCGCGATCAAGTCCCACGCGCTGTCCATGGGGAATCGGGTGCGTAATATCCCCGCGCTTAACCCGCTTGTGCCGCGGGTCAAACCCGCGTCGCGTATGAGCGCGGCGGCGGTCTCCAGCATTTCGAAGTTGCCGCGGGGTAATCCGTGGGTATCGATATCACCTTCCCGCAGGGTATCCGTCCACGCCTCGCCCGTAAAATGGTTGCGTGTCGCTCCGCTCAGGTAAAGCTGGCCGGGGGCTTCAATATCCATAACGTGCCGATGGTTGACTTGAACGGGGCCGCCCAGCCGCCCGCTTGCGCCGGAGAAACCCGTGTTGGCGAATGAAAAGTATGTAGGGTTAAAAAATTCGTAGAAAAAATCCTCGACAGCGGCCATTGGGCCTTCGAAGGCGTCGCGCAGCGTACGCCGCGTATATACTTCGCTGTAAGCGGGCAGGTAGATATGCGCCGCCAGCATGACGATAAAACACAACGGCGCGGCCAACGCGGCGACGGAAACGCTTTTATTGGCTTTCCTTACAAAGATAAGGATAAAAGCGAACAGAAAGACCATAAAAGAAGCGGTGTCGCGGACGAAGCTGGTGATCCAACTCAACGCGAAGATCGTCCCGCCGCCGAGGGACAGGACCGTAAAGCTGAAGCGGTACAGCATGAATATAACCGTGGTAAAGCCGAACGCACCGCATACCAATAAAGTCATCGTACGCCACAAATCGTCACGGTGCGGCGGCAGGTAACCCGTCGCCCAAAGATACAGATCATAGAAATGTTCGAACAGATCCGTCATCGCGTCGCGCCGCAAAAGCAAAAGGAATACGGCGGCGACGATCAAACCTACGGTTATTAAACGGGTATAGCGATTAAAGAAAATAACCGTAAAGAGGAGCAGGAAAAACAACCCCGTTATATACAAACGCATGGGCGAGAATTCTATGACCGTGGCCGAAAGGATTACCCGATTGACCGCATACAGGTACGCGCCGCCCACACCAAAAAGGAAGAGATATTCATCCCTTGATTTAAACGGCGTCCCGGAAGGCATTACGCCGCCCCCCTTTCCTCGTGTATGAGGCTTTCCTCCGTTATGCGGAAGCAGGGCATCCCGCTATCGGACAGCAATCCGTAAACCGTTTCCGAGTCTTCGTCCCTTATCGGCGCGGTGAAATACAAGACGGCTATATAGTGGCCGCTATTGACGGCGTTTGCGATGCGTTCGTATAAGGTGGCGTCGAGGCGCGGTGTCATAATGACGGCATTCAAGTAGCCCGAGGCCTCGTTAAGGTAATGGGTGAGCATGGACTGCGGATTAAAGTGCGGATATTCGGTAAAAGCCAATTCACTGCCGATGCGGTAGATCGGGTCAAACATCGACGGGTTTTGACACGAAAGGGTGTGCCCTTCCCCCACCATAAAATCCACGGGCATCCCCTTGCGCAGGCAATACCGCGCAAGCCCCATGGAGAGCTCGATGATACGGTCCTCAAGGACGATCCGTTCCGCGCAGCGTAAGGGTAGTTGAACCGAATCCAAAATAAGCGTGACTTTGTTGAGTGCGTTGGATTGGAAATTTTTCACCAGCCATTCATTACGTTTGGCGGTCAGCTTCCAATGCACGCGTTTGATCGAATCTGTGGGTATGTACGGCCGTATGTCGGATATCGTGGCGTAGTCCTCGTCCTTGATATCGAAGCGTGAATGTGCTTGGGTCAGGAGGGTCATGGCTAAGGGGAAACCGGATATATCCACGATACGGGGGAGGATAGTGATGTCGGTCTTTTTATCCAATCCGCGCCTTAGGCGGAATAAACCCATTAAATCAACGGCGTATACGGCATCCAATCCGACTTTGTACATACCGCGGTATTTTGCGGTAAAGGGGACTTCCCGCCGGACCGTTTGGAAAGGCGCCAACCAAAAAGAAACCTCCCTTTCGGTTTCTACGGCAAAGCCGTCCGAATGGAGGACGCAACCCATATTCCCGAAGGGTAAGGGGGTGGGGTTAAACAAGAGGAGCGTGATAAAGCCGGTATCGTCCTTTACGGCGGCTTTCGGTATGATTTGGCTGATAACCAACGTACGCAGCATGATAAAGGTAATTAATAAGGAAGCGACGGGCATCGCGGCGAAAACGATCAACGCAAAATAAAGCAGACGCTCACCATAAATCCAAGCCAAGGCGAGTATCAGCAAAAGTAATGCGGCATACAGGATTCGGCCGCGTGCCATTACAGTACCGCCCCGGTGGCCTCTTTCAACGCACGGGCGATAACGTCACGGACGCGGACTTTTTTTACGGCGGCTTCCTGCTTCATCAGGATGCGGTGCTCCAATACATGCGGGGCCATTTGGATTACGTCGTCGGGTATCACATAATCGCGCCCGTTGTACAACGCCCACGCTTGCGCGGCTTTATACAGGCATATACTGGCGCGGGGGCTTGCGCCCAAGGCTACGTCCTCCTGTTGGCGGGTATAGCGGGCGATCGCAACGACGAATTGGTTGATCGAATCGTCCGCGTGTACCTTTTCCGCCAATGCCTGTATGGCGATGATATCCTCACCCTCGGCTACGGGTTCGAGCTCGGCCAGCGGGTTGCGCCCTTTGAAGCGGTCCAGCATCTTACTTTCTTCCCTGTCGTCCGGGTAACCCAACGTAATCTTCATAAAAAAACGGTCGAGCTGCGCCTCGGGGAGCGCGTACGTCCCCAGGTACTCGACCGGATTCTGCGTGGCCAACACGATGAAGGGAGACGGGACGGCATGGGTTTCCCCGTCCACGGTCACGGTATTTTCCTCCATGACCTCCAATAAGCTGGACTGCGTTTTGGGTGATGTCCTGTTGATTTCGTCAGCCAATACGAACTGGCTCATCACCGCGCCCGCACGGTATTCGAATTCACCCGTCTTGGGTGAGAACGCCGAATAACCCGTGATATCCGAGGGCATGATGTCCGGCGTAAATTGAATACGCTTGAAGCTCCCGTTGACCGACTTGGCCAGCGCGGCCACCAAACTCGTCTTGCCCACGCCGGGCACGTCCTCTATTAACACATGGCCCCGACACGCCAGCGTCGCCATCACCAACGATACGGCATATCGCTTGCCTACGATGACCCTTTCCACGTTGCCGATGATCGCTTTCATCACTCTTACGGCTTGGTCATTATTCGTTATTCTGCTTTCATTCATACGATTTCCCACCCTTTGTACGGCATGTTCACACAATGCTAGCACAAACGGGGGAATTAATCCATGCCAAATTCAGTCAGCGTTCCGCCAGCACCACATCGGCGATGATACGCGCGAGGGGGTACATGGCGTTTTTTGCTTCCTGTAAGGTATTGTATTGGTTGCCAACCTCCACAAACAACGAACGCGGATGCATATGCAGGCTGAAACGGTAGGCGCGCAGATAGATACGCCTGTTGAGCCCGGGGAAGAGGCGGTTGGCGGCGAGCTGCGCTTGGAAGCTGAGTTGAAGGTTCTCGACTTGGTACGGATTGGGCAGCCACGCGGTGGGGACGGGCTGCCCGTTTACGTTGCGGCGGGAAAGGCCGTTAAAGAACATCAGGCGTGCCGTGGGGACGCCGTCGATGTGGTGGGTGAAGGGACCGACGCCGTCCAAAACGCCGTCGCGGTGCAGGTCGATGACGAGTTGGACCGTGGGGTTTTCCGCGAGGAGCGCGGTTATGACGGGCTCCATACGTTCATACGAACCGAGCCTGTTGGGTATGCCGTCCACGACATCGAAGCTGCCTACGTGGTGCAATACCTCCAAGCCGTACTGCTCGGATAATACCTGCGCCAAGTACCGCCCCACGGCAACGATACCCGTTTCGGGGTTGTACCGTTCGGTATCGATGAACCATTCCGTGGAGTGCGTGTGGAAGATCAACACATGCGGGCCGGGGAAGGTCGGGTCGATACGCAGGTCGGCATCGATAAATGCGTGGACGTCAATGTCTTCGGGCAGAAGGATGGTCGAAGGGTCTTCCAAAAAGATATTACCTCTTATGTAAGAAAAATCCGAAAGCAATTCAAGGTATTCCGGCGAAACCGTCATGCGGGTGAGCTCTTGCGGGGAGGAATCGGTCGGCGGGGTAAAAATTTCATCGCGTAAGCCGACGAGCAGCGAATCGGGGTCACGGAAAAAACCGTTGTCGTAAAGGAAGCGGTTTCGGGGTTCGGGTTCGGTGAGGGTTCGGTTGTTATCACCGTGCCCGTTTTCATGGGAACCGCTTTCATAACCGAAAAGGGGGATCGCATCCCAATCCCGTATGGGGTCGAAACGCGTCCACGCAAACAAAAACGCGCCGGTAAGGAGCATAACGCCCAACACCATGCGCCGGCGGACGATGCGTTTCATGCGGTTCGGATAATTTCCCATGGTATATTTTTATGCTTTATAGCGCACCATTAGACGCAAGGCTTTCCACTATACATTTTCGGGGGCACTTTTCCGCGCAAATGCCGCAGCCGTCACATTTTTCATAAAAAATCCTCGCCAGTTGACCCTCCGTTTGCACGGCTTCGCTTTTGCATGCTTTTTCGCATATACGGCAACCGATGCAGCCCACCGAACAATTGAGCCGTACGTTTTTGCTCCCGTCACGCGCGTTGCAACCTATGCGGAAACGCTTATGGTAAGGGACCATTTCGATCAGCTTCTTCGGGCAGGACTTTACGCATACGGTACAGCCCGTGCATTTATCGTTGTCTACGACGGCAATCCCGTCCTTGATGCTGATCGCGTCAAACAAACAAACCTTTATACAACTCCCGCCGCCCAAGCATCCGTAGGTGCAGCCTTTGGAACCGCCCCCCACCAAACGGACGGCGGAACGGCAATCCTTAACGCCTTGGTATCGGAAAAGGAAAAGGCTGTGTTTATCGGAGCCCAGACATTTGATATAAGCGGTTTTCCGTGTGGACAGGGAGGCGTTAACGCCCAAGATGTTGGCTATTTGATAATTCAACTCCGTACCCCCCACGGGGCAGCCGTCGGTTTCGGCTCTCCCCGTGAACACTTCCTCGGCAAAGGCATTGCATCCGGCATGTCCGCACCCGCCGCAATTAACCCCGGGTAAGATATCCTTCAGGGATTCCAACGTGGGGTTCGACTTGGTTTTTAATTTAATCCCCGCAAGGCTCAGCAGAAGACCGAAAAATAACCCGATCCCGCCCAGCACGATTAACGTGTGTATGATCGCGTTCATAGGTTGATCATCCCCGCAAACCCAAGGAACGCGACCGACATCAGGCTCGCTACGATCATGGCGATCGGTATCCCGTCAAATATTTTCGGCACGGGGCTGTAAGCCAATCGGTCACGGATACCGGAGAACAGAACCATCGCCAACGTAAAACCCGCCGCCGCACCCACCGCATGTACGACCGCCGACAGGAGGCTTCCGGCGAAGAGCTCAATATTCAACAATAAAACGCCGAGCACGGCGCAGTTCGTCGTTATCAACGGTAAAAATATACCCAACGCCTTATATAACGCGGGGCTGTTTTTTTTCAGGTACATTTCAACGACCTGCACCAAGCAGGCGGTGATTAATACGAAAACGATGATATACAGATACCCGAGGCTTAAGGGGGTAAGGATCAGGTTATATACCGTATGCGTAATCGCGGATGCCAACACCATAACAAAAGCCACAGCCAAACCCATCCCCAAAGAGGTGTCCAACCGCTTGGAAACGCCGATAAACGGGCAAATACCCAAGGACCGTGACAATACGAAATTGTTAACCAAAGCCGCGCTGATGAAAATCAAGACAAGCTCCATAAGAATCACGCCCCCCTTTTCCTGATGAACCTAAACCCCACGATCAGCAAAGCCAAAACGAGGAATCCGCCCGGCGGAAGAATCATCAACGTATTACGGGGGATAACCTCCGGGATAACAACAACGCCGAAAACCGTACCGAACCCCATCATTTCGCGTACGAAGCCGATGAGCGAAAGGGACAACGTAAAACCGAGCCCCATACCCAGCGAGTCAAACGCGACGGTTAACGGTCCGTTCCTTGACGCGAACGATTCCATCCTTGCAAGTATCAGGCAATTGACGACGATCAGCGGGATAAAAATACCCAGCGCCTCGTTAAGCGCGGGAAAAAATGCTTCCATTAATAAACGTACCACGGTGGTAAACGTGGCGGAGATAACGATAAAACAAGGGATACGTACTTGGGGGGGAATCCATTTGCGGATAAAACAAACGACCAAGGACGATGCCATCAACACAGCCAAAGTAGCCAAACCCAACCCGATGCCGTTAACGATGGACGTCGTAACCGCCAAAACGGGGCAAAGGGCAATCGCCTGCGAAAAGATCGGGTTTTCGTCCAGGATGCCTTTCTTAAACCGTACAAGGGCTTTCATCATTGAATGAGACCCCCCGTTTTTAAGTAATTGATCGCATCGTTTGCGCCGCGCAAAACCGCGCTGACGGATATCGTCGAGCTTGCGATAACGGGTACGTCACTTGCCGCTATAGTGTCGGAATGCCCCGCAAACGCGCCGAGGAACCAATCCCGTGTGATGTTTGCACCCAGCCCGGGCGTTTCCGTGTGGTTGATAATACGGATGCCTAAAACAACCCCGTATAAATCCAAGGCGACCATCATGTTAATCCTTCCGCCGTAGCCCGTCGGTAAGGCGGAGAATACATAGCCGATGGTTTCGCCGTGGCGGTCATAGCTGACCGTAAGGCGGGTGAGCGACGAATCCGCTTCATCAACGGCAAAATATTCGATCCTGTATGTATTCGGCAACAATGCCAAAACCGCTTCCATTTCAATATTGGCGCGTTGCGCTTGGATGGGACCTTCCGTGACGGCATGGGTGATGCCTATGATCGCGGCGGAAAATAAAGTGACCAACAGCAAAACGACCGTGGGCTTTACGAAATCGTTTTTCACTTCGCCCCCCCTTTACGGGCGCCCAAGATACGGGGCCTTACGTATCGGTCAATGAGGGGTACCGTCAGGTTCATCAATAAAATGGCATAACCTACGCCTTCGGGATAACCGCCGTACAATCGGATAACCATCGTGATCACGCCGCAACCCGCGCCGAATATGATCTTCCCCATGGGTGTAACCGGGGAGGTGGGGTAGTCGGTAGCCATAAAAAACGCACCCAGCAGCAACCCGCCCGCCAACAAGTGATAAGCGGCAAGCACGCCCGAAAAACCGCCGGGGTCAAAAACCATCATAACCCCCGCCGAAACGATAAAACTCACGGGTATATGCCATGTAATCACTTTTGTTGCCAATAGAAATATACCGCCCGCAAGTATGGCAATCGCGGCCGTTTCGCCGATCGATCCGCCTACGTTGCCGATCAACAACGCAACAAAATCGGAAGCCTGCGGGTAAAAATCCCCGCTCTCCAGCAACAAAAGCGGCGTAGCGGACGTGATCGTATCCACACCGATACGCGGGGCGATAAACGCCGTGGTCATAGGCAACGCATAAGCCGCCATTATAATGGCCCGCCCCGCCAAAGCGGGATTGATAAAATTGTGGCCCAGCCCGCCAAAAAGTTGTTTGACGAGTACGATCGCGGCGAAGGCACCGACAATCGGCATCCATAAAGGCAATGCCGGGGGCAGGATCATAGCAAGCAGTAATCCGGTGACAATAGCGCTGCCGTCCGTAACGGTAACGGGCCGTCGGGTCAGCTTCTGATAGCCGGCTTCAAATAAAACGGCGGAAGCAACGGATATAACGATAATCAACAATGCCCTGACACCGAAAAAAAACACGCCCATGACGGCCGCGGGCGATAACGCGAGCAATACGAGGCGCATGGTCTTATCGATGCTGTTGGATGAACGGATATGGGGCGTGGAAGTGACGGTATATCGGGGTGATTCCATGGGTGTCTCCTTTTTCGGCGTTACCGATTTTGCAACAATTCGCGGCGGACCGTGCTGATCGATTGCGTCAGGTGCCGTTTCGCCGGGCATACATAAGCGCAGCAACCGCATTCTATGCAGTCCATCCCGTTAAACGCCGTAAAGCGTTCGATTTGGTCGGCGACCGCGAACTTATCCAACTCAAGCGGCATTAAACCGACGGGGCAATGCTCCACGCACTTGCCGCATCGGAAGCAATCCCGTTCGGGGGGTACCTTGCATTCCTTTTCCGTAAACAGCAAAAAAGCCGAGGACGTTTTGATTACGGGTATATCCAAGGTGTAATGGGAAACGCCCATCATCGGCCCGCCGATAATGACCTTGTACGGTTCGCATAACAAACCGCCTATGGCTTCTATGATATCCCGATAACTCATGCCGAAGCGTACTTTATAATTACCCGGATTGCGTACGGCTCCGCCCGCGATGGTCATGATCTTACGCATCAACGGCCGCCCGCGAAAGAACGCGCGGTGCAGCGATATAACGGTATCCACGTTCTGCACGATGCATTTTACGTCCATCGGCAAACCGCCGCCGGGGATTTCCCTCTTTAGGCAGGTATGTACGAGTTGCTTTTCCGCGCCTTGGGGGTATTTGGTTTTCATGGGGACGACGGTGATCTTGGGTGAATCGGTCATTTTCCTGAGCAGTTCGATCGCGTCGCGTTTATTATCCTCTATAGCGATGATGCATCTGGCTTCGGGGAAAAGATGAAGCAGGATTTCGATCCCCGGTATAATTCTTTTGGGTTCCTCCAGCATAACGCGGTGGTCGTTGGTCAGATAGGGCTCGCATTCGGCGGCGTTTACGATAACCGTGTCGATGTCCTTACCCGGGGGCGGATTTAATTTAACATGGGTGGGGAAACCCGCGCCGCCCATCCCAACGATACCGCATTCGCGTATATGGGCCAAAATCGCTTCACGCGGGAGCGTTTTATAATCGATGCTTTGGTTACAAGTGGGATGGTCTTGGTATTTTCCGTCATTCTCAATGACGACCGCGGCGCACCGTTTGCCCGTGGGGGTGATGACCGTGCGGATATCCGTCACCGTACCGGAAACCGTCGTATGGATGGGGGATGAAACATACGCTTCCGAATCCCCTACCTTTTGCCCCACCTTAACGGAATCCCCGACCTTGACAATCGGCTCGCAAGGTGCGCCGATATGCTGTACCATGGGGTAAACCATGGACGCGCCGTTCCTCGGGTAAAAATATTTGATGGGTATCAATGCCGTTTCTTTGCATTCGGGGGGGTGAATCCCCCGCCGCATGGACGCGATCCGCATACCGTCTCCTTTATCCAACGACTACGGAAAGCAACATATCATACTCGTATCTTTATTGTCAAAAGTGATTTTACGGATAAAAGAGGTATAATACGGGTTCAAGGAAAAAATCGGTAACCGTACGTTTGGGAGGATATATGTTAAGTGATTTATTATTCAGCCTGGGTATCGTCATGCCGTTGTTTATGGTGCTGCTGCTGGGGTATGGGTTAAGGCGCATCAACCTCATCGGCGACGCGTTCGCGGCGGGCGGTAACAAGCTGATGTTCTACATAGGGCTGCCGGTGATCGTGTTCCGCAGCATTTATCGGGCGGATATCCGCGAACTGTTCGACCCGCGCTTCGTCGTTGCCATGATCGCGATTACGGTGGTGACGGGCGCGGCGATTTGGCTTTCCGCTACGCCGTTGATCAAGGAGCGGACCGTGCGCGGCGCATTTGTGTTAAGCTCCTTCCGCGGGAATCAAGCCTTCCTCGGCATACCGCTGATGACATTGCTCGCCGGGGAAGCGGGGTTGATCCGCGCGACGATGGTGGTTACCTTCGTATTACCCGTGGCAAATATCCTGTCCATTCTGTTATTAGCCTCCACATGCAACAACGGTAAAAAAATAACCCCGGGCGGGGTTATGCTGACGATCGTAAAAAACCCGATTATCATCACTACGGCAATCGGGTTGGGATTGGTGTTGCCGGGGATCCGTCTGCCGGGAATCGTTGACGCTTCGCTGGGATACATCGCCGAAATGGCCACACCGCTTGCGCTCCTGTGCATCGGCGCGAGCATGAAATTTGCGGGCTTTGATAAAAAATTCAAATACGCGATGTGGGGGAGCTTCGTTAAGGTTATCCTGTTGCCGATCGCTTTTGCGGGGATCGGGTATCTGCTGGGCTTCCGCGGTTATGATTTGGCTGCGATGACCATCATGGGCGGCGTGCCCTCCGCCATCGCGGGTTACGCCATGGTGGTGGAAATGGGCGGCGACGGCTACGTGGCAAGTACGATCGTGGTGATCAGTACGCTGCTGTCGGCGTTTACGCTTACGCTTGTTATTTATGGGATACGGGTGCTGGGGGTTGTGGGGTAAATAATAAAGACGTTCTATAATCATTAACAACTGACAAACAACGATATATTCCTATATAATCACGCAAACGCGTTGAATTTGATAAAATGGCAAAAAGAGGTGTTTTATATGAATTGTACAATCATTTGTACTTTCGACGACGAATCACAAAGATGGACGGCAGTTTCTGACGACAAGTACGGGCTGGTGTTGGAATCAAATTCATTGGAAGCATTAATGGAACGTGTGAAAATCGCTATGCCGGATATGCTGGAATTTACATGTAATTATATCGGTCCCGTAAATTTATTATTCAAAGCCGAACGTTTAACGCAGTTGGCGGCGGCGATCTAATGGCTGATTACACAAAGCAAGTGCGTAAGATATTGTCTAACAACGGATTCATTGTTGCGCGTAAAGGCAAAGGGGACCATGTGATATGGTATAACGACGTAACAAAGTGAACCGCTTCGGTGGATGGTGAAATTAAAAACCGTCATTCGGCTAACGAAATTCTAAAGAAGGCAGGATTGGGCAAATATTTTTAATAATCATCACCGCACCCAATCCCTTTCCGCGTATTCCACCAGCGCGTCAGCGTCCTTCCGCGAGCCGCAGTACGTATAGATAAATATCCCATCCCTTCCTACCGAATTAAAAATCGTTTGGATCTGTTCCGCGCGTACGCCGTAGAGCATGATTTTCTTACCCGCGGCCTTGGCGCGTCGGTAGATGTCCAGCGACATTTCATCGGCGAAGTTTTGCGTATAGCCGCCGCCGGGCAGGGTCAGTGTCGGCAGGGGTACCCATTGGATGGCGTTTACATATTTGAGCGAGAGCAACATATCAAGGTGGCGGATTTCCTCCGGGCCGTCGAGGTGGTAGATCGTTTGGCCGATGGCCGCGGAAACACGGTCCAACGACGGCAATACGAATTTTTCGAATTGCTTGGGCGAAAGCATGACCGACATATCGCATTGGATGGGGTACCAAGGTACGTCGCTTACGACGGGCATCCAGTTGGTAAAGCCCAAGCCCGCGGGGCGGATGATATCGGTCAGGGTATTGAAATATTCGATGAAAGCCGCGTCCAGCTTATCCTCGGCGGCCAAGACAGTTTCGGGGCAGTCCAGCATATCCATAAACAAATCCTCACCGCGCAGGGAAAAGAGGATGTCGTACTGCCCGCCGATGTCGGTATAGGAAACGGCGTAACGACCCTCTGAAGCCGCGCACAACGCGCGGGTTTGCGCCTCGATGGCTTTGTAAAGCTCGTGTTCACGGTCCATTTTTAAGTCGGGCATGGGATCCCACAATTTGATCGGCGGGTTTAGGTCAAACCATACGCTGTTATCCGTGATGGTATACGGTGCACCAAAGAAAGCCGCCTGCACCCCCGGCCCGAAGTTGATAAAATGGGAATGGATCGCGTCCAGCCCGAAGTACGTACCGGCAACGGTTGCTTCGGCCCTTTCCACGCAGCGGCTTACATCCAACAGGTTTTCTTCCTTGCTGACGGCGGGGCTGAAGCGGCCGATTTGCGTACCCGTATCGTCGATGGGGGACTGTACGGCGATGTACGCGCCTTCCCCTTTTTCAAGCGGCTGCCAAAAGCGGCGGTGGCGGTTTCTTTTTTGTTCCCGCGTATACATATCAATACCCCCCCAGCGACAAGCCTTTTTCAATGAAGTGCCTGTACGTTTCATACGTTACGTTGCTCGGTATCGAGTGGTCGGAATGCAGGCAAAAGCCGTAACCCTGTTTAATGAAGGGCACCTTTGCTTCCAACTCACGGTCAACCTCGTTTTTATCGTTATTATAAAGCGCGCGGACATCCAAGCCGCCCATGAAAGCGATTTTATCGCCGTAATCCTTAAAGATACGCAGCAAATCCATACCCGCCTTAACCTCTATCGCGTGGAAGCAATCCATACCCGCCTCCACAAAACCGGGCAGCAACGGCTCCACATATCCGCAGCTGTGCAGGATCACGGGCAAGCCCTGCCCGTGCGCGAAGTCCATCGTACGTTTATGCCCGGGGAAAATAAGCTCTTTATACATGGCGGGGGAAAGGAAGGGTTTTTGCTTAAACCCCAAATCGTCGTAATAAAAAATCCCGTCGGGTTTGCCTTCCTTGGCAAAGAGGATTTCCTGCATGGTGATCGTCAGGTCGGTGTAGACGTTCACCATGTCTTTAATCCAATCCGGGTCCAAAGCCATGCCCATCAGCATATTTTCGTGTCCGCATAAGGGATGCATGAGTTCAAAGACGTTGGCTCCCGCATATGTGAAGAATGTATTTTTTGCTTTCGCGTCGGCTTTTGCCGCACGGTAGCCCTCAAAGTTAATGCGCCGTTCGTCGATATTGACGAGCCGTTCGCGTACCTCTTCCCATTGTGTGCGTTCCTTAACGGTATAGCTTACGTTTTCGGGTGTGGTGCTGTGTTTTTTGTGACGGCGCAGGATCGCCCCGTTGCCGTCCTTCACCAAACGCGTATCTTCGGTTTCCTCCAAGACTTCCCACCCGAAGTCCAAATCCGCCACGTAATTAAACGTCCAATGTTCACGCAGGTCCAAGTTGAAATGGTCGTGAAGGTCCTCTCCCGGTTTTATGTGGCCGCTTTTTATATAAGCCTCCTGCGTGTCCGGCCAAAAATGTTCATACAAGCCGATGCGGTCGGCTTTTTTACGTTGTAAAAGGCGCGTAATGCGTTCGATGCCCGTGAGCCCGCCCATATGTATTTCCCCCTTGGTGTTTTTGGTTTATTATAACCGAGAATAAACAAAAAGGAGCGTTTGATATGAAAAACTTAAGTCAACCCGCAGATATCGTCAACGCCGTACTCGACACCGACACGTACAACGAAATCGACGACCAGTTCGCGCTGGCGTATTTTATGCTCTCTACAGAAAAAATCCGTCCGCAAGCCATCTACGCCGCGCCCTTCGCCAATCAAAACGCAGCCACCCCCGCCGAAGGCATGGAAAAAAGCTACGAGGAAATCCTCCGCGTGCTGGAATTGTGCGGACACAAGGGCTTTCCCGCTTACCGAGGAAGCAAAACCTACCTGCCCGACGAAAAAACACCCGTCGAATCCGACGCCGCACGCGATTTGGCCAAGCGTGCCCTGGCGCATACCCCCGACGATCCCCTGTACGTACTCACCATCGGGTGCATTACCAACATCGCATCCGCGTTGCTGATGGAACCCGCCATCCGCGACCGTATCGTGGTCGTGTGGCTGGGCGGCCAGGCACATTCGTGGGCCAATCTCAAATGGGCGGAATTTAACATGGTGCAGGACATCGCCGCCGCGCGGGTGGTATTCAACAGCGGCTGCGCATTGGTGCAGCTCCCCTGTATGGGCGTCGTTTCCCATTTGATGACCACCGAACCCGAGCTGCGCGAGCATTGCAAGGGCAAATCTTCGCTGGGCGATTACCTCTACGGCATCACCTGCCACGCGGCTGTACACGACGGCGGCAACGACGCGTGGAGCCGCGTGATATGGGATATTTCCGTGGTGGCGTGGCTCTTGGGGGACAAATACGTAAAGGACGTGACCGTACCCGCGCCCCTGCCGACCTATGACAACGGCTACCTCCAAGACGCGCACCGGCATGCGATGAAGGTAGCCTATTTCGTTAACAGGGATGGGATTTTCTTGGATTTGTTTAAGAAAGTGGGGAAAGTTTAATTATTCCAGCCCCAACCCCTTCTTCTTATAAAACCATCCGAACGCGATACCCAGCACCGCTATGTTGGCGGCGATGACGGCCATCGGCATTAAAGTAAGCGAGGTGTCGTTAAAAGCGATGTCCCCCATGGTATTGATCACCTGCTCGGTGAAGAAGTAATACAGGACGTTGTCCACCAAAAAATTATCGGGGAAAAACGTCGGCAGCAACAATAAGAGCATAAGCGGCGAAACCATGGTGCTGGCGGCGGCTTGGTTCTTGGCGGCGATGCCGATGACCGCGCCCAACAGCGCGGAAGCGAGTGCGCCGATGCTCGACAGGAACATAAACGTACCGAAGGAAATAATATCCCCCGCGCTCATAACGAAGAAGATGAAGACATTGATCGCGACGGTGCATACCACACCGATCAACACGTTGCTGATCAGGAAGTCCAAAACGGACACGGTGGATGTGATCAGCACATTAAGGGTGTTCTTCTCTTTTTCCTCCGCGATGAGGCAGCTGATGACCGTGGGCGCGCCCAATATCATGTTCATACCCAGCAGAAGCGGTATCATGCCGGGCAACAGCTCCGAATCGAAGGCAAGGGAGAACATAAAAGCCATAAAAGGGATCAATAAAAGCGGCGTGATGACGAAGGGGTTCGACGTCATGGTTTTGAATTGCTTGCCCACCAAGGCGTTTATTTTTCTGCCGGAAATCATGATAATGCCCTCCCCGTCACTTTTAAGAAGATTTGTTCAAGCGTAGGCTCTTGGGAATGTATCGTAA
>WRDO01000036.1 GCA_009779755.1 Defluviitaleaceae bacterium
AAGGAAGACGTTCGGCTACAAGGCCAGCAAAGCGGGTGTTGCGTCCACGGTCATCATGGATATCTTCAACCACTCGCACTACGAAGTAACAAAGCGGTACCTGGGCATCAGCCAAGATGACAGAGACGAGGTATACCTTTCGATGTCGATAAATTGAAGGGGTAAGTACTCCATCACGCGCTTCCCTTCAACACCACCACGCCCAGCGGCGGGAGCTTGATGGGGACGCTGTACTGCCGTCCGTCGCATAAGGTTTCCTCGGAGGTCAGTGTGCCGGGGTTGGTTATCCCGCCGCCGCCGTACTTGGCGTCGTCCGAATTCAGGACTTCTTTATATTTACCGGGTACGGGTAAGCCTACGCGGTAATCCATGTGCGGTACGGGCGTAAAGTTGCATACGAAGATGAGGTATTCATATACCGGGCCGAGCGATTCTTGTTCGGCTTTTGTTTTGCGTTTCTTTTCGCCGATGCGGTAGAAGGAAAGCAGGCTGCGTTCGTAATCGTTGCAATTGATCCATTGGAAGCCGCCACCCTCAAAGTCCTTTTGCCAACAGGCACGTTCCTTTAGGTATAAATGGTTCAGGTCTTTTACGAAGCGGTGCATTTGGCGGTGGTGTTCGTATTGGTCCAAGAGGAACCAGTTGATCGGCTTCGCTTCGCTCCATTCCTCAAATTGCGCGAATTCGCCGCCCATAAACAACAGCTTTTTACCCGGGTGCCCCATCATAAAGCCGTACGCGGTGCGCAGATTGGCCATCTTTTGCCACAGGTCACCGGGCATTTTGTTAACCATGGAGCCTTTACCGTGCACCACTTCGTCATGCGACAGCACGAGGACATATTTTTCGGAATAGGCGTATACCATACCGAACGTTAGGTTATTGTGGTGGTGCTTGCGGTAGATGCTGTCCTTCGTCATGTACGTGAGAAAATCGTTCATCCAGCCCATGTTCCATTTAAGCGAAAAACCTAAGCCGTCTTCCGAAGCGGGGCGAGTAACGCCCGTCCATGCGGTGGATTCCTCCGCGACCATAAGGACATGCGGATGTGCGCCCAGCAGCACGGAGTTCATATGCTTCATAAATTCGACGGCGTCGATGTTTTCACGCCCACCGTAGCGGTTGGGCACCCATTGGCCGTAATTCTTGCCGTAGTCGAGGTAAAGCATCGACGCCACAGCATCCACGCGCAAGCCGTCGATGTGGTATTTTTCCACCCAATACAGGGCGTTGGCGATGAGGAAATTCTTCACCTCGTTACGCCCGTAGTTAAAAATCAACGTCCCCCAATCGGGGTGCTCGCCTTGGCGCGGGTCCGCGTGTTCATACAACCGCGTACCGTCAAACATCGCCAGTCCGTGCACATCCTTGGGGAAATGCGCGGGCACCCAATCGAGTATCACACCGATACCCGCCTGATGGCACGCGTCCACAAACGCCATAAATTCGTGCGGGTTGCCGTAGCGGCTGGTCGGCGCGTAATACCCCGTCACTTGATAACCCCACGAGCCGTCGAAGGGGAATTCCGACACACCCATAATTTCCACGTGCGTATAGCCCATATCCTTTACGTAAGGGATCAATTCCGCCGTTATTTCCGGCCAGGATTGGAAGCGGTAATGGTCATGCATCACGCGGCGCCAACTGCCCGGATGGAACTCGTAGATATTGATCGGCCCTTCCAAGGGGTTATGTTTCGTACGGTTTGCGACCCATTTTTTATCGCCCCATTTGTAGCCGCTTATGTCGTACACCATCGACGCCGTACCGGGGCGCAGCTCCGCAAAACTCGCGTACGGGTCGGACTTTAATATAATTTCCCCCGAAGGGAGCTTTAATTCGAATTTATATTTATCGTAGTTTGTTAAACCGGGTATAAATAAGTCCCACACACCCGACGCGCCCATCGAACGCATGGGGTGGCGCAAACCGTTCCAACCGTTAAAGTCCCCTACTACGCTGATGCGTTTGGCATTCGGAGCCCACAAAGCAAACGAAACACCCGATACACCGTCCACGGTTTGCGGGTGTGCGCCCAGCTTTTCATATATCTGATAATGCGTGCCCTGCCCGAACAGGTGCAAATCGAACTCGGAAATCAACGGCGCGAAGGCGTAACCGTCCCAAGCCTCCCATTGTTGCCCGTGATGCCCGGTATACCGCAATTGATAATGCTGATGGGGGGTTTGGGGTATCTTAGCCGAAAAAAAGCCCGCCTGATGGGTCAATTCCATGGGATGGCGCGTACCGTCCCTTAAAATAACCTCAATGGCCTTTGCTTCAGGGTTAAACGCCCGCACCACCGTAAACGTTTTTTTCCTAACGGTCATATCGTGCATCCCCAATATATGATGCGGGTCGGCATGGTTGCCGTCAACGATTTGCATAAGTTCGTGCATGTTGGTGGTGATCATCCGGTTAGCTCCTTTTGAATCACTTCATATATCACTTCATATGCTACCTTTATTTTTAAGTTGTATAAATTCTCCCGGTGAAAACACTTGTATTTGTGACGATAAAAATCCCTTTGGATCACGGGTGATTATATAATTTACTTTTTCTTTTATCGCACATTGTATTTGCAATCCATCTTCCAAGTCGTCCCATGCTTTGTTTTTTAGTGCCGTAATGATCATTTGTTTATCGACTTCGATAATGTTGAAATTATCACACAACATAAATATGATTTCTTTTCTTTCTTCAACGGTTTTATCCTTACGTGTGATAAAAAAGATGTTTAATAACGTATGGCTTGCAAGACAACCCTGTATTTCATCCCGTATACAACATTCAATTATTTCCTTAGCTTGTATATAAAACGGTTCCCTTAATAATAACCAATCCAATATAATATTTGTATCAATCAGAATTGCCGTATCGTTCATCAAGGTACGCCAACCATTCTTCTTTTGCATTGAGATCACCTTTTATACTTCCTGCATGTTTGTTTAATATCCGTAATGATTCTTCCAATGACATTCCTTCATTTTCATCCACGGCGTCATCCGTAAACACAACAATCACATTTGAACGTTTTTTTATAGGTTTTGCTTTTAATTTAATCTCACCAAGGTGATAAACCCCTTGAATCGCTTGCATACCTACACCTCCCGCGTTGCATTCTCCAACCACACCCGCTCCGCTTCATCCAACAATGGCGATAAAGTTTCATACGTCTTTTTATGGTACGCGTTCAGATATTCCCGCTCCGCTTCCGAAAGCAACCCCAATTCAATCGCTCCCGTGTCAATCGGGCAATGGGTCAGGGATTCGAAACCAAGGAATCTGCCGTATTCCGTTTCGAACACTTCTTTAACGCATATGATATTCTCCGTACGGATGCCGTATTCGCCTTCCTTGTACATACCCGGCTCGTTGCTTATCAACATACCGGGGGCCAACGCGACGGCGTTGTGTTTGTTGGCGATGTTATGGGGGCCTTCGTGTACACCCAATACGTAGCCGATGCCGTGGCCCGTTCCGTGGCGGAAATTTTTGCCTTCGTTCCATAAGGGAGAACGGGCGATGACGTCGAGTTGGCTGCCCGTTGTGCCGGAGGGGAAAACGGCCATGGCCAAGGCGATATGCCCTTTTAATACGAGCGTGAAATCGTGCCGCATTTCGTCGGTCAGCGGGCCTACGGGGATTGTGCGTGTCGTGTCGGTGGTGCCGTCGAGGTATTGCGCACCCGTGTCTATCAACAGGAAGCCGTCGCGTTCGATTTTCGCGCCTCGCGGGCCGGGGTTATAATGCGCGGAGGCGGCATTTGCGCCGTAGGCGGCGATCGTGGAAAAACCGTCGCCGATGTAATCGGGCTGCGTTTGCCGAAGCTCGATCAATTTGCGGGTGATGTCGCCTTCGTATAGGTTTAATTCACCCGAAGCCAACACACGGTCTTCCAGCCACTTGAGCATACGCACCAGCACGACGCCTTCCTTTATATAGGCGTTGCGTATGTTGGCGAGTTCGGTTTCGCTTTTTTTGGCTTTTAACAAAGGCAGGATATCATCGTTTGGGTTACGGTTGACGGGCAGGGTTTTGGATATCGCTTCACTCAGCAGGACGTTCGCTTTATTTGCGTTAAAATACAGCTTGCCTTTGACGGTATGTTGGTTGCGCAGAAATTCCGCAAACCCTTCATAGGGGTGCAGGCTAAAGCCGTCGAGTGCGATGCCGCGCACCTTTTGCGCGTCGATGAACACATGCGCCTGCGATGCGGTGATGAAGGCGTACGCGTATACCACGGGCGTGTAGGGTACGTCGCTGCCGCGGATGTTGAGCAGCCACGCAATATCGTCCAGTGCCGTAACGACGTAGCCGCCGATTTCTTTTTTTACCATTTCGCCGCGTACGAGGGTCAGTTTTTCCTGAGCAGACAGGCCCGTAAAACGCAGTTCGTGCGCGAAGGCGGGCTCGCTCGGTATTTGCGGTCGATTTGACCACAGGCTGTCGATCAAATCCAAATCATAAACCCATAACGCGTCTTTATCGTTTAATTGCTTTTTTAATGCATCATATGATTGGACGGGCATCGTACGCCCGTCGAAGCCCACACGCCCGCCTTGGGGTAAATGATCCTTGATAAAGGCTTGATATGTGGGTACGCCGGGTTCCTCTTGTTTATACAGGTCTATCCCCGACCCGACCAGTTCCTTTTCCGCTTGGATAAAATAACGGCCGTCCGTCCACAACCCCGCTTTGTCCCGTGTTACGACGACGGTCCCGCTTGACCCGGTAAAACCCGTAAACCACGCCCGCGTTTTCCAATACCCGTTGACATAGCCGCTGCCGTGGGCGTCCGCACCCGTTATGACATACGCGTCGATACCCTGTGCCTTCATACGGGCGCGTAATTGCGCTAATTTTTCCATCAGCTTATCGCCTTTCGACCGTCAGGCAGGGGAAGCGTGACGATTTTATTATCCAATTCCGTTTGTTTTTGCGCGAGTTCGCGCTTTAAGCTGAGCACTTCCATTTCGAGTTTAATATTCTCGTCGCTTACCTTGGTGTGCTCGATTTGTAATCTTTTATGTTCCGCGGTCAGTTGCGTCAGCTTCGGTTCAACCTTGTAATAATCGTTCGCTATATTTAACGCGACCAAAAGGGTGCGCTCCCGTTCCGACAATCTGACGGAAGCGTAACGCTTCGATATGATGTCCATTTGCTTGCCGGCGTAATGGGCCAATTTTTGCATATATTCAACCGATTCCGACGAACGGACCGAAAAAATCTCGCCATTGACGACGACGTCCACGTGATTTTCCATGTTTACCCCCTTACGTATGCGGCGATATCCTCCGCAAGCAGCTTAACTAAAGGCAAGTGACCCGTGGTTTTACCCTTCTTGCGTATGTGGGAAAGCATGGAGGCGAACGCTTCGTTGTGGAAGGCCACGTTCCTTTTTTCGTCCGGTATGATCGTATCGCTTTGCACCGAGGCGCGTTCGTAATCGTCTTTATCGTACCGCCACGGGACAAAATGCTTGCCGAAACGTAAAAACAGGTTTTCACCCAAGGCAAGGCCCTTAAAGTCCATATTGCCCGAATAATACAACTCCGCCCCGCTTTCGCAGCATAGAGTCAACAGCCTGTCCAATGCGGCGTTTAACCCCGATGAAGCGCAAACCAGCGTACAACGGAGCCCGCGCAGCTGCTCGCACAACAGCGCGAACACGCTTGCGCTTTCCACGATAAAGACCTTCCCTTTATATACCGTGACTTCCGTAAAGCGGCTTATATTCTCAAGGGTTAATACATGCGCCTCACCCAAGCTGTCGTAATGGGTACAGGCTTTGTCCGCCACGATACCCGACACCGTTACCTGATTGAGCACACCGTTGGAAAGCAAGCCCGCCTGCCAATATAATTGGATACTTTCCTCCAAATGGACGGGGATATACGTACCGTATCGGCGCGCCAACGCACGCATGAACAGCGGACCGTGCGTACCGTAGAAATCCAATGCCTGCGGATTCCCGCAAATCCCTTCGGAAAAATCCGAAAGGAGCAGGTATTCGTCCTCCGGCAATGCGTTTAAGGCGTTGCATACCGTTTTTACCTGTTCGGTTACGGTATCGGGTTCCGTTATAAAGGCTTCCGCCCATTGCTTATACGTACGCCGAATATGGGCAATCATTTCTTTAAGCCAGTTTTCGGCCTCCGTACCTTCATAATCGGGCAGGATGTTGGCCTTTACGTGTACGGCGAAGCTGTCCCGTACGCGCATACGGTCCTTCGACTCCTCCGTATGGGTGGTCAGCGGACGCGAAAAATAGCCCTCAAGGAAAACGCCTAACCCCGGGGCTTCTTCAAATGTTTTTTGTAATTGCCGTTCAAAATCGGCGAGGGAGATACGGATCAAGGCTTGGTCGTAATAATCCCGCTTAAAGAACTCGGAAATGGCTTTTTCCTCTTCGGGCAGGGGTTTGATCAGGCGTACCGCGCCGAAGCAACGACCGTGCCGCGCGTACAAGTCCCACATGCCGCCCACCAGACGACTAAAGCCTTCATCCTGTAAGAAATAGCGGAGGATTTCATCCATATACTATCACGGCCATTCTCTTAGAATTTGTATAACTATATCGTTTATTCCGTAACATTGCAAGTAAAAAAGGCTTGTGGCATAATGCTTTCCGTCCGTCCATACTGAACATGGAGTGGTCTTATGAAGGACACGATCTTTACATTGATTTCCGAAAACCCCATCCAAATCCCAAAGCTCCGGGAGACCCTCACCGCCATGAACATCGTGGATGTCGGCGATATCTTCGAGGATTTGGACATGGAGCGTACCATACAAATCTTCCGGCTGCTGCCCAAAAGCATCGCGGCCAACGTATTCGCCCATATCGTACACGAAAAACAACAGATCATTATTGAGGCCCTTACCGACGTGGAAGTCGGCGGTATTATCGAGGGCCTTTTTATGGATGACGCCGTTGACTTTATAGAAGAAATGCCCGCCAACGTGGTAAACCGCGTGTTGTCGAACGTCACACCCGAACGGCGCGACGTGATCAACCGCTTGCTTAAATACCCCGAGGAATCCGTCGGCTCAATCATGACGACGGAATACATGTCCCTGCGCGAGGACTTTACCGTACTGGAAGCCTTCGCCCGTATGCGCGAAAACCGCGTGAAGGGTATCCACACCTGTTACATCGTACGCCGCGACAAGATCCTCTTGGGCGCGGTTTCGTTAAAATCATTGTTGCTCGCCAAGGAGCACGAGCGCGTGGGCGACCTCGTGCGTACGCACGTCATCAGCGCGCAAACCCACGACGACCAGGAAATAGCGGCGGGTTTGTTCCGTAAGTACGACTTCCTTTCGCTTCCCGTGGTGGATAAGGAAAACCGCCTCGTCGGCATTATCACGGTCGACGACATGGTTGAAATCGTGGAAGAAGAGGCCACGGAGGACTTCGAACGGATGGCGGGTATATCGCCGTCGGAGGAACCGTACCTGCGCACGGGCGTGTTTATGCATTCGCGCGGGCGCATCGGCTGGCTGATGGTATTGATGCTGGCGGCAACATTTACCGAAATGATCATCGGCGGCTTTGAAGACGCGTTGCTGCTCATACCCATTTTGGGGACATTGATCCCCCTCTTGATGGACTCGGGGGGTAACGCCGGGAGCCAAACCGCTACGCTTGTCATACGCAGCATGGCGCTGGATGAAATACATTTTAAGGATATCCTAAAGGTGTGGTGGCTGGAAACGCGTGTGGCGTTCCTGTGCGGTTTATTGTTGGCGGGCATCAACGCCTTGCGTATGATTATCTTCGCCCCCGCGGACACGGACCCCACATACACCGCGGTTATCTTGACCGTATCCGTCACGTTGGTTGTGGTGGCGCTGATCGCAAACACGCTGGGGTGTCTGCTCCCCATGATCGGTAAAAAAATCAAAATAGATCCGGCGGTGTTCGCCACACCCATGATCACGACGGTTAAAGACACCGTAACGCTGATGATCTTCTTCTACTTGGCGCGAGCGATCATAGGGGGTATCTGATGGATAAGGAAAAACTCCTCCAATTAATCAATGAAGAAACAACGGACGCCGATTTGATCCAAAACCAATTCGCGAACATGAACGCGGCGGACATCGCCGAGGTGCTGGAGGAATGCGAGGCTGACCAAGCCACTTATACCTTCCGTTTATTACCCGGCGATTTAGCCGGCGACGTCTTTTCCTATATTTCACCCGACAGGCAGCAGCTGTTGGTGGAGGAATTAACCGACCCGGAAATCACCGACATCATGGAAGAGCTCCACGCCGACGACATGGCGGACTTTATAGATGAAGTACCCGACGAAGTGGCCCAACGCGTATTGGAAAGTATCTCCGTGGAAAAAGGGACGTTGGTTGACCGTTTGCTCGACTACCCGGAGGATTCCGCCGGCTCCGTCATGACGACGGAAATCGTCGAGCTCACGCAGGATATGACCGTAAAGGACGCGCTCCATACCATCCGCACATCGGGCGTCGATAAGGAAACGATCTACACCTGCTACGTGGTTAACAGCGAACGCAAGCTCATCGGGGCGGTAACGGCCGACGCGTTGGTGCAGGCCGATTTGAATATGAAGATAATTGATTTGACCGATACCAACATCCTAACCGCGCACACCGACGACGACCGTGAAGAAGTCGCCTTGCAATTCAGCAAATACGACCTGCTCGCTATGCCCGTGGTCAACCGCTACGGCCAATTGGCGGGGATCGTCACCGTAGACGATATCCTGCGCGTCATCGTGGAGGAGGATACGGAGGACTTTAATATTATGGGCGGTATCAGCCCGTCCGACGAACCGTACTTAAAAACCGGCGTATTCGCCCACGTAAGGAACCGCATCGTATGGCTTACGCTCATGATGCTGACCGCCGTAATTACCGCAACCATTATCGGCACGTTCGAGGATACGCTTTCGGTCATACCCGTGCTGTACGGTTTTATCCCCGTACTGATGGGCGCGGGCGGCAACGCGGGTGCGCAATCCGCCACGGTGGTCATCCGCGGTATGGCGCTGGGCGATATCGTAATCAAAGACGTGGCGCGTGTGGTATGGCGCGAAACACGCATCGCCTTAGTGTGCAGCCTGTCGTTGGGGTTGGTTAACTTCATACGTATCTATTTTATGCATGGCCGAGATTATATATTGGCGCTGGTCATCACGCTGAGTTTGTGCGCCACGTTGCTCATCGCCAAGACGATCGGGTGTACGCTCCCCTTACTCGCAAGGAAGATGAAGGTAGACCCGGCGGTGATGAGCGCACCGTTGATCACCACGATCGTGGACTGCACGGCATTGATCGTATATTTTTCCATCGCCAAATTGATACTGGGGATATAAATGACCCGCGATATCCTTTCCATGAACATAACCGAATTACGTAGTCTGATGGTTGAATTAAATCAACCCGCTTATCGGGCGGAGCAAATATTCGAATGGCTGCACCGCAGGGGAGCGTCACAAGCGGATTCCAACGGGGTCCGCGATTTTTATGTCGCGCCGTTCGCTCGAATGGATAACCTGCCGAAGACCCTCCGGGAAATACTTTCGCAAACGTGCCGCATCACACCTTGCCGTGAGGTAAAGAAACAAGTATCGAAGGACGGCACGGTTAAGTATTTATTCCAAATGGAGTCCTTGAGCGACGCCGGTGTTTTTATCGAATCCGTGCTGATGGAATACGAGCACGGCCATACCGTGTGTATCTCTACCCAAGCGGGCTGCCGCATGGGTTGCGTATTTTGCGCGTCCGCCGTCGGAGGGTTGGCGCGTAATCTGACGGCGGGGGAAATGTGCGCACAGGTATATGCCGCGGGTCGGGATACCAAACGCGTTTCATCGGTTGTATTGATGGGCTGCGGTGAGCCGTTGGATAATTTCGACGCGGTAATGCGCTTCATCGAGTTGATTACCCATGAAAAAGGCGCGAACATCGGCGCACGTCATATCACGCTTTCCACCTGCGGGTTGGTGCCGAAAATGCGCGCGTTAGCGGAACGAAAATTGCAAATAAACCTTGCGGTATCGCTGCACGGCACGACGGACGAAATGCGCGGGTCATTTATGCCGATCGCGAAAAAATACCCGATAAACGAATTGATTCATGCTTGCCGTTATTACATAGGCTTGACCAACCGCCGCATCACGTTTGAATACGCGCTTACCAAGGGTATCAACGATTCGCTTGTACAAGCGAAGGAGCTGGCGGATTTATTAAAAGGAATGCTGTGCCACGTCAATTTGATCCCCATCAACGTTACATCGACTCAATTTGAAACAAAGTTTTCCCCCACCCCGCGGCGTGAAGCGGAGACCTTCGCGAATGTGTTGATAAAGAACGGTATCCCCTCGACCATCCGCCGCAGTTTGGGGTGTGATATCGCGGCGGCATGCGGGCAATTGCGGAGCGATTTCCGAATGTAACCCGTCGTAAGCGTTTATTAAACGACGAACCCCATAACCACCAAACTGGCGGCCATCACCGCCATCCCGGCAAACAACCACCGCATAACCGAAGCATGATTACCGTACCTTTGCGCCGTGGGCAACAATTGATGTATCGCCACAAACACCATGATGCCGCCCACGGCGGCGAAGGTAATGCCGAATACCGCACCCACATCATCGAAGAGGCGTTGCAACGCAAACCACGCGATCAACCCGCCCAGCGGTTCGGTCAGCCCCGACGCGGCGGAGATAAAAACAGCCTTTGCTTTACTGCCCGTAGCGTAATATAGGGGCGCGGCCATCGCGATACCCTCGGGGATATTATGGATGGCAACGGCAACGGCGATCGCCGCACCCAACGCGGGGTCATACATCGCCGCCATAAAGGTGATAAAACCTTCGGGGAAGTTGTGTATACCGATCGCCAACGCGCTCATCACGCCGGTACGCTTCAAATCCCCTTCGTTGTGGGGCACAAGCCTATCGATTAACGCCATCAAGCCAACGCCCGCGAAGAAGGCAATGGAAGCAATCATATACCCCATCCCTTCGCCGTAAGCGTGTTCCAAGTTTTCGAAACCCTTCAACAATATCTCCGCGAACGATATATAAAGCATTACGCCGGCCGCGAAACTTAAGCATACGGATAATGCTTTTTTATTTTCCGGCCGCGTGAAGAAAACCACGCAACCCCCCAACCCCGTGGCAAGTCCCGCGAGCAAGGTAAGTAAAAACGCGAATAAAATCCCGGACATATAATCACCCAATCCATGTTATGAAGAGTGAATCGTAATGTGCGGAAATAATCCTTGCATATGACGTTACGTCATGAATTATACTGTATATCGAGGAGGTCAATCACATGAAAAATATCAGAGCCATCCCTCCCGGCCATATGACCGTGGGGCAGATCGCAAAAACAATGGGGGTAACCGTCCGTACCTTGCAATATTACGATAAGGAGGGCGTCCTTTCACCGTCGGCGGTCAGCGAAGGGGGGCGCAGGTTATACACGCATAAGGACATGGTTAAGCTGCACCAAATCCAATCAATGAAATACCTCGGTTTTTCGCTTGAGGATATCAAGACGCGCCTGCCATCCATCAACACGCCGCGGGAGGTATCCGAAGCATTGACCGAACAAGCGGAATCGATTCGGGATAAAATCGAATCCTTGCAAAACGTCTTATCGTCCATCGAAAAACTGAACCGTGAGGTCGTCCAAATGGACAGCGTGGATTGGGAAAAATACGCCAACATCATCGTTTTGTTACAAATGAAGAATAATGCCTATTGGGTCATTAAGTACTTCGACAACGAAGTGATCGGTCAATTCCAAAAGCATATGGATGAAGATAAAGGCGACAAGCTCCAAGAGCAATATAAGAAGATAATAAAAAAAGCGGGATACCTGCAAAGGAGCGGCCTCCCCCTCGACGGCGAGGAAATCCAAGCCTTAGCCAAGGAATGGTGGGATTTTACCCTTGCTTTTACCGGGGACAACGCAGATTTGTTATCGGGGATGATGAATATGGGGCTTGAATTGGAAAGCGAGGAATGGAAGGAACACTTCCGGTTTGACAAGGACTTTATCGGCCGGGCATTGACGATTTATTTTAACAATACGGGACACAATCCCTTTGAAGGAGCGGAACAAGCATGATCAGCGTAAGCATGAAAAACGTCGGAAAATCCTTCGGCGCGAACAAAGTATTAAAGGATGTGAGTTTGGAAACCCATGAAGGTGAGATATTCGGTATGCTGGGTCCCTCCGGCGCGGGTAAGACCACGATCATTAACATACTTACCAAGCAGCTCGCCATCGATTCGGGCTCAATCCACGTAGCCGCGGAAAGCCGCGAAATCGGGCTTTTATTGGAGCATGACGGGCTGTACCCCCGTTTATCGTGCATCGATAATTTAATCGTGTTCGAGGATATCTACGGTTCTCCCCGCGCAAAAACGAAGGAAATGCTTGAACGTGTGGGCTTAAAGGACGCGGCGAACACCCCCGTGCATCAACTTTCCAAAGGGATGCGGCAACGTTTGGGTTTGGCGCGTGCGGTTTTACACGAGCCGAAGATACTCTTCCTCGATGAACCCACCAGCGCGCTCGATCCCGTAACGGCGCGGGGAATCCATCGATTGATTTACGACTTGCGGGCGAAGGGTTCCACGGTATTCCTCACCACGCACAACATGGAAGAAGCGACGACCCTGTGCGAACGCGTGGTATTGCTCCACAAGGGTACGATCATCGAGCAGGGCGAACCCAAGGAAATATGCGAACGCCACAACGCCGTAAAAACCGTCATGGACTTGGAAGCCGTATTCGTTAAATTAACCGGGGAGGGATTGTTATGAACAGCATAAAAGCGATCTTTAAGAAGCAATTGAAGGACACCTATAAAAATATGGTCGTTTTGATCCAATTCTTCCTGTTCCCGGTCGTGGCGTGGGTAATGACAGAAATGGTAGCCAAATCGGACGAAAACATCCCCAATACAATGTTCGTTACGATGATGGCGGCGATCTTCGCGGGGATGGGTTTGATCCCCCTCGTAGCAAGCATCATCGCCGAAGACAGGGAAAGAAAAAGCCTGCGCTTTTTGGTGATGGCAGGCGTTAAGTCCGGTGCGTATTTATTGGGTGTGGGCAGCGTTATCCTGCTCGTCAGCATCCTTCCCGCATTCGCGTTCAGCTTCATTGCCGGTTACGCCGGGCGGGAGTTTTGGCTCTTTACCGCCGTAATCATGTCGGGCGTGGCGGCGTCGATATTGATCGGCGCAACCGTCGGCATCGTTTCGAAGAACCAACAAGCCGCGACGGGGTTGGCCATGCCCATCGCCATGGTATTGGGCTTCGGCCCGATGATTGCCCCTTTCAACGAAACGGTTGCGCGGATATTCCATCCTTTTTACACCATGCAGTTTACCGTGGTGGTTGAAAGCACTTACACGTACGCATGGCAACCCTTCGCTATCATATGGGCAAACGTGGCTGTGCTGACGGTTTTATTTATCATCGCTTACGCCGTAAAGGGCTTGCGGGGTTAGCCGATCATTTTAAACGTTATTTTCCGCTCCTCCACATCGGTCGAAATGAGCCGTACCGTTACCTTTGTACCGGGTGCGAATGCGGTGCGGTTTCTGTTTGAAACATAGCACTTGCGGTCTTTGTCATATCGAAGGCCGCTTTTTTTAAGCGATTCCGCAGGGATCATGCCTTCGACCGTACTGGGCAGCATCACATACACGCCCCATGCGGTAATACCCGATACGATACCCGTAAATGTCTCCCCTTCATAACCCTGCATGAATTGCACCTTTTTGAGTTGGGTGACGTCACGTTCAAGGGCTTCCGCTTCGCGCTCGGTGTGGGAGGCTTGTGCGCAAACGGCGGGCAGACGTTGCTTAAAATACGAAGCGGACAACGTCGGCGGTGTATTCAAGAAATTTTTTATAATGCGGTGGGCCTGCAAGTCCGCGTACCGCCTGATGGGCGACGTAAAGTGGCAATACGCCTCCGACGCCAACCCGTAATGCGAGGGGTTGTCGGGGGTGTAATGCGCTTGGGGTAACGCACGCAATATCGCACCGGATACGGCATACGCGGCGGGACTGTCGGCAATGGCAGACAACACCTTTTGTAATGCCTTGGGTTTTGCGGCGGTCGCGGGAATCTTAACGCCGTAATTCTGCGCAACCCTGCTGAGCTGCGTCATTTTTATGGCATTGGGCGGTTCGTGCGTACGGAAGATAAAAGGAACTTTTCCCTTAAGGCAATGCGCGGCGACCGTTTCGTTGCATAATATCATGCACTCCTCAATGATACCCGTAGCGCGGTTGTGCACGTAGGGCTCTATCGAAACGGGCAACCCATTTTCATCCACGCGAATCTTCGCCTCGGGCAAGTCAAAGTCAAGCGCGCCGCGGGCACGGCGTTTCTTATACAGTATGTCACGCAAAGCGTTTAAGTTTTTAAACATCAATACCCACGGAGCCAAATCATCGGGGAAAGCAAACGCTTCGTCCTTCTGCTCATTTTCGATATTTACCAAAAATGCTTCCGCTTCGTTGTACGTCCAACGCTTTTTGCTGTTGATAATCGTTTCATATATCCCGTGTTCGATTACATGGCCGTCAACATTTACCGTCATAACGCAACTGAGCGCAAGCCTGTCCGTATCCGGAAAAAGCGAACATATCCCGCTTGATAAACTATGCGGCAGCATAGGAATCACACGATCAGCCAAATACACGCTCGTGCCCCGCCGTAAAGCCTCCCGATCAATCGGCGAACCCTCAGCCACATAATACGCAACGTCCGCAATATGCACACCGAGCGTAAAATTCCCTTCATCGGTCACCGTCAACGATATCGCATCATCAATATCCTTCGTATCATCGCCGTCAATAGTGCATATCCGCCAATCGCGAAGGTCGAGTCGGGTGAAAAGCGAAGAATCGGGCAAATCAATCCCCACTTCCGTAGGCACCCCGGCCGCCGCATCGGCAACATCATCCGGCCACTCATAAGGTATCCCCGCTTGTCGCACCAATGTAAGCACATCCACGCCGGGGTCGTTCATATGTCCCAGCATTTCCGTTATAAACGCCGACGCCAACGCGTTTTCCGGTCGTTCGCGCTTGTCCACCGAAAAGACGACCCTATGCCCGTCTCCCAGCCCGAAACGCCCCTTGCTTTTGGGCGGTACAGCAAAGGCATACGGGATTTTCGCTTCCATGGGGCGTACGTAACCCTGCGCGCCCTCGGTATAATAAGTGCCTACATAGGTGCCTCTTTTGATGATTCGTATGATACGCCCGATTTGGCGGGTTTTGCCGTCATCGGTCTCCCACCGCGGATGCGGATCGGTTTCCGTTTTAACCTCTACGGAGTCCCCATGCAGCGCGCCGCATACAAAATGAGGCGGAATGAATAAATCATCCGCCCCCGGGGTTTCAATTTCCACAAAGCCAAAGCCTTTCGACGAGTCGACAAACTTACCGATCATCAGTTCTCTACGGGAATATTGTCAATTTCGGCGTACAACGCGGCGAGCTCGTCCTCCACGGGTACGGCCGGCGCCAATCCCATTTCCGCTTTTAATGCGGCCAATTCGTCATCCAGTGCCGCGCCGCCGCCGTTCTTGTACAGGTCGGCGAGCGCCATCGCTTCGTCCTTCGGCACTTCGTTGAGTGCGGTCAAGGCGCGTGCGCGGTCAAGGCGTTCCTGCGCTTGTGCCTCAAAACGGTTAAACGCCTGCATCGCGCCTTCGGCCTTTGAGCCCGCAGCCCCGGCTTTTTGCACGCGTTCGGTAGCCTTCGCCACAGCGATGTTTGATTTAATCGTCGCTTGGCGTGAACGCAATGAATTGATGTCGCGCACCAGCTTATCGTGCATTTGCCGCATTTGCACGGCGTTTTGCTGGGCGGCTTCGGCGAGCTTTTGTAATTCAAGCCCTTGCGCCTCCAATTCGTTCTTTTTGTTGAGGAAGACGCGGGCGTGATCTTCGTTGCCCGCTTGCAGGGCTTTACGCGCCAAGTCCATGTTCTTCTTCACTTCGGCTTGGTTGGCTTCGGCTTCGCGGCGGGTACGGGTTTCTTCCGCCATTACACCCGCGGTTTCTTTTTTAACAGCCGCAAGGTCGGTGGCCAGTTGCCGCAAGGTTTGGTCAATCATCTTTGCGGGGTCTTCCATTTTGTCCAACGCCGCGTTCACGTTGGCGGCCATAATGTTTTTAAATCTGCTTAAAATACCCATGTTGCATTCCTCCTTTTAATTTTTATTATCGTCTTCGTACATTTGCGCCAGTTTACTTGCTTCGTCCGCGCCCGATGAACCGAATTCGGTCAGGTCCTGTCCTAATATACGTTCGGTTTCCGCGGCTTCTTCACGTTTACGGTCCTGTTTCGCTTTCCACCATGTATACAGGAGGAAGAGGATTAACAGCACACCCGCGACGATCAACACGGTTATCCAAGGTGAACGGTGCACAGACATAATACTCGTACCCGCCCGATCAAACGCACGTGAAAACATACGCGAATTATCCTGCTCTGTTGACCAGAAACGCTCCACGTAATCCATCAGGATGTCGATCGCTTCGCCGTCCATGATCCTGTGTGTCGCATTGCCGGGCTGTACCCACATGGAATAATTAAAATTATCCACAACGAACAAAAACAGCAAATGCGCTTGGTTGTCGCCCGCATACGCCGTATATTGCGTTTCGGCAAAACGCCTGAGCGTATCCTCGGTTACGTTTAATGGTCCCGCACCGTTGATATTGTCGGTGATATAAAGGATGGGACGCACGCCCGTGGCGTTGTGGAAATTATGCAACCCGCGCTCCGCTTCCGTACGGTTGGCGATCCAACGGTTGGCGTCCACGATCAAGGGAACAGATGAATCCGCCGCACTGCGGGACAACGCCTCGCGCTGTACCGTGGAGCGGGTCACCTGCCCGCCGCCGGGAGCACCGAAGTTGAACATTTGCCCGATCACCGATATAACGATAATCAATACAAACACGGCCAATATCATGGTGAAGCAACCGCATCCGCCGCCGCCTCGTACGGGGCCGCCACGTTGATTAACTCCGTGCCGGGGCCTGCCCCAATCGCCGCCCCAACCCCACATGTTGCGCCGCCGCCCGCCGAGCATCATACCTGTGGCCATACCCATGCCGAAGCTACCCGCGCCGCCGCGGGGCCTCGCTGCACGGGGTGCGGCAACCCTCGGCGCGGGTGTCCTTACCGGAGCCCTTACGCCGCTCGGCCTTGCACCGCCGCCGATACGCCCGCTACCGCCGGAGAGTCCGCCCCCAATGCGACCCCCGCCGCCACGCATTCCCCCACCCATACCGCCGCGCATCCCTCCGCCGCGTCGTCCCATGAAACCACTCCTTTCATATTAAAAACCCTTTAAATTCCCATCTTTTTTATGATTTTCAACCCACCGTATACTCCTTTTTAAAGAAGCGCATACTTAATATGAAAGGAGTGTGATACCATGAATCGTTTTACGGGTGGATTGGTCAGCGGTTTGGCCGTCGGCATCGCTATCGGCGTGGGTTTTGCCCTCTCCGACGACAAATATCGCCGCCGCGTCACCAAGGATGGAAGGCGTGCGATGCGTAAAGCCGGCCATCTCTTCGATGAGTTCCGCGATATATTCTAACATTTATATTAACGAAAACAGCCGCCGCATGTTTGTATTATTATATCATGCCGGCGGCTAATTTTATTCTTCTGTAAAGTTTATGTCAAACCTGCTTTTTTATGGGAAAGGGGTTCCCTTTAAAGGGGTTCGTATGTTATATTCGCGTTTCCGTTAAAAACGGATAAGGAGGCGTTTGTCATGTCCGACCCCACGCACCCCGATTACCCGCAGGAGCTTACTTATCTCAACACCGTCTTGGCCTATCTGGCCGCGGAAATCCCGACGATTAAAAAACAAAAGGACGAACTCGACGGCCGCGTGTCGTACGCGTTCGCGCATATGAACATCGACAACCCCGAGCAATTCAGCGAATTGACCGTCAGCTTATCGCTGCTCGACGGTTGGAAGACACTCACGCGCCAAATGGAATACGCGCAGCGCATCCCCTACTTCGCGCGGGTGGACTTTAACAGCGCGACGCATTACATCGGTAAGATGACCTTACTGCGCGGTTTGGAGGTCTTGATCACCGATTGGCGCGCGCCCTTGGCTACGTTGTATTACGAGGGACGCATCGGCCAAGCGGCCTACGATTGCCCGGATGGCCACATTACGGGCGATTTGACGTTAAAGCGGCAATATCAAATCGACGCGGGTGAGTTGAAGGGTTTTACAGATATCGACGTAACCGCCAGCGATACCTTCCTGCAGGCTGCGCTGGGCGCAAGTAGGGACCGCCGTTTACGCGATATCGTTACGACGATACAAGCCGAGCAAAACCGCATCATCCGCCATCCCTTGCGTTCACCGCTTCTCGTACAGGGCGCGGCGGGCAGCGGCAAGACGACGATCGCGCTTCACCGTATCGCGTATCTTTTATACAACCATACGGATACACTGGCCCCCCGTCATGTGACGATATTCGCACCCAGCCGATTTTTCCTGAGTTATATCTCCGACGTTTTGCCCGAATTGGGCGTGGATCAAGTGACGCAGACGACCTTCGCGGATTTCGCGGCGGAATGCCTGGAGCTTGACGGTAAAAAACATCCGATCGCATCGCCGCTGGAGGCGTTGACCGAAGCAATCAACAGCGGCAAGTATATGACCCACCGAATGAAAGCCGCGGGTTATAAAGGAACGTTAGCCTTCCACCGAATCATTAAAAATTACTTGCGCCACATAGAGGAAGGGTTGTTGCCCGAAGAAGACTTCGGTTTGGAGGGGTATACGCTTTTTTCCCGCGACCGTATCGCCCGCATGTTTACGGAGACATACACGTTCCTCCCCACCGACAAACGCCCGCCGGAAATCGAAAAATATCTGACCAATACGCTCAAACGCCAAATCCCGCGCATCGAAAGGAATATCGAGGCCGTATTCGATAAGCATATGGCGAAAATCAAGGCCCTGATGCCCGAGGATTCGCCCGCCCGCCGCCGCCGCTTTACGCAGGTGATCGCCAAGCGTGACGCCATGCTTAAACAATTGCATGAAAAGGCACGCCCCACCCGTAAAAAATACATGCGTACCTTTAAACTAAAGTCCGCGTTGACATATTACCGGCTGTTATTTTCCACGCCCGGATTATTAACGGAAATGGCGGAGGGCATTTATGACGAATCCGAATGCGAAACGCTTACGAATGAAGCGCGCCTCGCCTTTGCGCGTAATTCCCTCGAACCTGAGGATTTACCTCCGTTATTATGTATGCATAAACACCTTTTCGGGATGAAGAACGAAATGAAGCATGTGGTCATCGACGAAGCGCAGGACTACAGCCCCTTCCAGTTCCTTGCGTTGAAAGAAGCATTCCCCCACGCGTCATTCTCCGTCATGGGGGACGTACATCAGGGTTTACTCGCGCACAAGGGAATCAACGACTGGGGTGAAATCGAGGAAATTTTCGATGTTACGCCGCTTATCCTTTCACAAAGCTACCGTACGACCATCGAAATCATGGAAGCGGCCAATCCGGTAATCCTGCGACTGTACCCCGAAGGAACAAGCCCCTCAATACCCTTGGCCGTACCCGTAATACGCCACGGCGAAGCGGTAAGGAGGCATACGGTATATAATCTGAATGAAGACGTTACCTGCATCGAAAATGAAATCGCCGCCGCACGCGGAGCCGGATGCCGCTCGATCGCCATCATCGCCAAAAGCGAAAAGGAATGTAAGGAATTGCAAGCCCTTCTGTCCGATGGAGAAAACCCCTACCCCATCGTTACCGAACAAGAAACCGATTACGAAGGTGGCGTTTTGATCCTGCCGGTTTATTTGGCGAAGGGGTTGGAATTTGACGCGGTAATAATCGCCGACGCTTCGCGGTATACGTCGCAGCCGTTGGACATCAAATTACTTTATATCGCCATGACCCGCGCGTTGCACAGGCTGGCGATCGTAGCAAAAGAACGCGAAAATGGATATAAACCCGTCGCGGGAAAATAAACAAGACTTTACGGAACGGATACATGCGTTTTTATGAAGGGGTGTATTATGTCGCAGACGATTATTAATAATATCATCGACGATTTGACAAGGGCTTCCGAAAAAAGGATCACCGATTTTGAATTGATCCGAGTAAAAAGCGATGTATTCGTTTACCGATGCCTGTACGACGGTGCGCCGGCGGTAATTAAATATTTTGAAAACGAAGCCGACCGTCGCGAACTCCTCAATTATAAGATCCTGCGGCAGCATAACATCCCCACCATAAATGTTTTCGCTGCGGGTGAAGCAACGCTTGTATTGGAGGATATAACCGCCAACGCCGATTGGCGGCTTGCTACAAAGGATGACTTGGCGGACCCCATGATCGCCGAAAGCCTTGCGCGCTGGTATTTTATCTTCCACGAAAACGGCGCATTCGTACCGGAATTGGATTCCCTTTACTTCGAATTTTCCACCCTCACCGATAAAAACATAAAAATGCTCCTTAATAAAATCCCGGAAGGATACGCATTGCTGACCTATTTGCTCACCCATTACGATAAATTCCGCGAAATCATACACACACCCGCATTTACGCTTACGTATAACGATTTTTATTGGACGAACCTCGCCGTACGCAAGGATAAAACCGCTGCGATGATGTTCGATTACAACCTGTTGGGCAAGGGGTACCGTTTTTCCGATTTCCGCAACGTCACTTGGCCGCTGTCGGATAAAGCAAAAGAAGCGTTTACGGACACATATAACCAATTATTCTTCGATAAGTACAAACATAACCGCACTAAAGCCGAAGAATACGAACGTCAAATCGATGATTTCGCCGCTCCCCTCTTCTCCCTGTATTTTGCGCTTACCCAACACGATGGTATACCCGATTGGGCTCAGGACGAAAAAGAAGAACTCCTTAACGGAAACCTGTTAACGAAAGCCAAAGCGCTGCTTAACGCGGAGGGTAAAAACCCTTACGCCATCACTTTTATGTACGGCGAAAACGGAAACGGCCCCGACGTCGAGCTCCGCTTCAATTGGATAACCGACAATGAAACGAAAACCGTCATTACCTGCGAAGAACGAGAAACCTTCAAATCGAACGGATTCCGCTTTTCCCCTACCGCGCGTAAATCCCACGGTACATGCACGATGATCGAAAATACCACCCCCCTCGTCAACGATATGATCCGCCCATTCATTAACACATCGGCATACCACAGCCACAAAGCGAAAATAAAACTTAAATCCAACCATTCATATTATTATTCCGTCGGAGACGGTACCAATCAAAGCACCCCTGTTCTTTTCAAGACCCGCGACGAAAACCCCGCTGCGTTTTCCTTCCTTTGGTTCGCCGATCCGCAACAGGACAAGTATGCCCGCAGCACACCTTACGTTAATTGGGACGGTTTTATTTCACCCGTCGGTGACGGTAATTTCCAAGATAACCTTGAACATGCCCTCAACCACGCGTACGCCCCCAAACAGGCGCATTTATATGTGAACGGCAAACCCGACTTCGTTATATGTTCGGGTGACCATTCCGAGCACGTTTACGATAAAGACGGTTTCGACGGTTTTTTCCTTGCCGCGCACGATATGCTTAAATCCACCCCCTACGCCCCCGCCATCGGCAACCACGACCTAATGGGCGCACCCGGCCACACGGGTTCATGGGATTCACCCGACCCCTATGCGAAATTTTTTAAGAGCCGTTTTAACCCGCCGAGGAACGGAGCGGCGCACAGGGTCCTTGACGACGTTAATTATTTCTTTACTTATGGCGATGCGTTGGTCATGGTCCTCCAAGGCAACCCTTGGCACACCGCTGCTTATGCCCTTGACGAACAAATCGAATGGATGCGCAACGTCGTCACCGCATACGGAAACAATCGTTGGAAAATCGTTCTGCTGCATCATGGCGTCTATACCGTCAGCTACGATTCCATCCACGGTTACGAAAAGCTCATGCCCTTCTACGACGAATACGGCATTGATCTGGTCCTTTCCGGCCACAACCACGTTTACGCCCGCTCCAAACCGATAAGGAATTACCGACCCGCGGAAAAAGGCCATGGTACCGTCCACATCACCGGCGGCACCGTTTCCGGCAATTGCGCATGGGGCGGTTACGTTTACAAACCCGACCGTCAAATCCCTAATAAAAACGGCCCGCGTATGGAAGAAGCCATGGACTTCCTTTCCCTAACGGACCGGGTGGATGAGCTTAACAAAAGTATCTACCACATTATCACCGTCGACGAAAACGGCATCAACATCACCGCTCTCCGCGCTCACGATGATACGGTCGTAAAGCACAACGCCCCCTCCCAAAGTGATACCGCGGTTGAATTTCAAACGCACCTTACCGGGAAAATACCGCTTTCCCGACCGCGCTAATGCCGCATCATGTATTCGTAGCTTGCGTGATTGCTTTCCCCGTCGAACAGGCATACATCCCCTTCCGTAAACCGAAACCGCGCCGTACAGGATAATGCTTCACGGATGAAGCGGCTCATCTTGCCCGAGTTCGGCGCGGATAGCAGCTGTCCGTCTTGTTCGTCGATGGAAACGTGTAATCTGTATCTCCCCTGTTTCAATTCAAGGATACCACGTTCACAACGTAATATTTTTACACCTTTATATGTCGCAAGGCGATATTCCCGCCCGTTTAACCAAACCACACAAATACAACCCCAAAAACGCAATCCGTAAAAAGGAATCCGCGCCACGGAAGCCATGATTGAGCAATCCGTTTCAAAAGCATTGCAATGCACCCATGTATATTCTTTCGGAAAAGACCGTCCGCTGTCGGATTCTATATAACCCTTTCCGTCGGTGAAGTCCTGCCTTTCACCGTCCAAAACGACTTCGCCTTGTAAGGAATGGTTTATACTAACGATCCCGTGGCGGCATTCCATCGGAAAAAACCTGAATGGCCCCATTATATCGCCGCTAATGGGTGTGAGGTTTGTGTATACGATTTCACCCGATAAGGTTAGCTCCGGCCTTTGGATGTTTAGGGATATCCCGTCCGGGTTAAATATGTTGCCGCCGACAATGACATGGTTATCGGACCGTTCGTACTCAGACAATGGATATGGAATATGATACGATTTGTTATCGGTGATAACCAGCACAAACGCGCCGTCGGCGGCTCTGCCGGGGATAACCGCAAGTGATTTACCCGCGCAGGTCTGATGCTTGTAGTACCATCCCTCAAATTTCACAACCGTATTTCCTTTTTTGCGGGATTGTTTATGACATGTCCGTTTTTTTCAAAGCGTGAACCATGACAGGCGCAATCCCACGATTTTTCAATCGTATTCCAATGCAGCTTGCATCCCATATGGGTGCAACGAGGGGCGCCTACAGACAAAAGCCCCTTTGCGGCTGAGCCCATGTTTACCATAAGCTGACGGGTCATCATAGACCGCTGAGGGGTAAATACATCCTCCCACCGACTTTTCCCGGAAGCAATCAAATCAGTTAATATTTCCGCGACAACCATAGAGCCGCTCATACCCCATTTATTAAAACCGGTGGCTGTATATAAATTCTCCGAGCCTGCCTTATGCTTTCCGATATAGGGTATCTTATCCAATGACATACAATCTTGGGTTGCCCATCGGTATTTTTCAATGGCATGGGGATAGGCCTGTTTAACAAGCGTTTGTATTGCCGCGTAACCGCCGCCTTTTTTACTGGTCTTATGGTCGCCTCCGCCTACAAAAAGCAAATCACCATATGTTCGAAAAGAATACCCCTCTTCATGCTCATCCAAATACATACCGTCCGGCATGGATGCGCCCTCCATCGCAATAACATAGCTGCGGTGTTGATAGAGCTTCATAAAATATAGTCCCGGAATGTTTACCAATGGGTAGTGGGTGGCCAATACGATGTGCTTTGCCGTTATTTTACCGCGTGAAGTAATCGCGGTTTGCCCCACTACTTTAACGACAAAGGTACGTTCATAGATCTCCAGTTCGTTGGCCAAGGCGTACAATAACTTCAGCGGATGAAATTGGACCTGCCCTTCCATAGCAAGACCCCCTTTCGTCTTAACCGGCAGGGGAATGCTTTCATGCAAATGCGTTTTAATCCCCAACATGCGGCAAGCATCCGCTTCCCGTTCCAGCTTTCGCCTGTCATTTACGGAATATACATAAGCCGTCTTATATTCGAAATCGCAAGGGAATTGCTCGGCTAATTCATGATAACGCCGTATTGCGTGGGAGTTAGCTTCGTAATATTGCCGTGCCTTTTCCTTTCCGAAACGCTTAATTAAATCACCATAAATAAGCCCATGCTGTGCGGTAATCTTAGCGGTGGTATTTTTGGTAACGCCGCCGCCAATCTCCTTTGCCTCAGCCACAATACAACGCACCCCGGCTTTTTTCAACCAATACGCGACGAGGACTCCGCATATACCCCCACCAACGACAAGCACGTCAACATTAATGTTTTCTTCAAGTGCCGGGCGTATTTCCCTTGCGGTTGTTTCGCTCCAAACAGAACATAAAGCGGTTTCCATACATACCATTCCTCTCATGGTATTATCCTTACCAAGAGCGGCATGGCGTATTCCGGCAATACTCTTTTTATATGTGATTGGGAATAATCACGATATTATCCCGACAATCTTTTTTTCAGGAAATTGAAAAACCCTGCAGACACTAAATCTACAGGGTTTTGCTTTCTCCCCGACCAGGATTCGAACCAGGAACCTACCGGTTAACAGTTGTTAAAGGAATGTTTCGCAGCGTTTGGTAAACGCCCGCAAAGCCTGTTAAATGGCGGTTTCTTATCTTTGCATGTTCGTTATTGTTTGGCTATTTAACGCACGTTTTTGTTATGTTGTGCGTTAAATTTTATATCAAATAATAGCGGGCTTGTATCTACTTCCAGTTTATTTCATCTTCTCGAACATATTCACCGCGCGCGTATTCAAGGCGAGCTTGTTGGATGTCGGCTATATCATCATTTGACAAATAATCATCGGGTGAAATCATTGTTTTAATCAATTCTAAAATGAGGGATTGCTTCCTTTCCGGCATTTGTTCAAGCATCGAGCCTATTTGTTGAGCCGTTGACATAACTTACACCCCTTTATAGATATCGCCACGGGGAGCGATTTTTTCAATGAGTATATTATTCCCTTCAAAGGAATACAATACTCGCCAATCACCTACACGAAGCCGATATGTGGCTATGCCACGTCCTTTGATTAGTTTGGTATCGCCATTGGGTAATTTATTTATCGCGGTTCTTATTCGTTGTTGTGTGCCGGCATCTAAGGCATTGATATATTTTGTTGCTTGTTTGGAATAAAGCGGTGTCATTCAACTTCACCCGCTTCTGTTTGTTTGGATTTAACGTCCCGCTCTACCGCTTCATCAATATCCATGCGGTCATATTTATTCTTTTTATATTTTGCTGTTACTACTTGTTGTGCCTTGCTTACAGGCATTATCGCACCCCTTTTTTTACAGCTTGAATAGCGTATATTTCATTCCTTTCAAAAAAATTAAAGTAAATATATCATTTATATATATGTACTACAATAAATAATACATAAATATGGGTACATACTTTGTTATAAATTTTTGTGAAAAATTACGTTTTGATATATATCCGTACCTTTATTATAGTACTGTTAAAAAGGTTGAAGCACCCCCGCCGCGCTGGTTGTGACCCAACCCGCTCGTACAGCGTCGAAGCGTGATCCGGGGGAAGAAAATAAATAACCCTGCGAATGTTGATTTCACAGGGTTTTCTTGTTCTCCCCGACCAGGATTCGAACCAGGAACCTACCGGTTAACAGCCGGTTGCTCTGCCGTTGAGCTATCGAGGAACGTTTATATAATTATACCGCGCTTTTATACGCGGTCACCAAGAAGACTGAACACAGAGAAGGGGAAGCGAATGGTTACGAAGGCAGCATGTGCTACGAAGGTAACCTAAAGCCAAAATGAACCAACGAACAGTAATGGTCAAGCCCTCGGCCTATTAGTACGGGTCAG
>WRDO01000037.1 GCA_009779755.1 Defluviitaleaceae bacterium
CAACCTTCGTTATATGATGGAAGAAGTGCTCAACGGTATGGTAGACAGCACAAGGGCAGCTGACGGTACAAGGCTGGCTCTGTTCAGCGCACCCCATGCTGAAGGCCCCATAGTTAACATCACCATCGAAGGCGCCTACCCGAACGCACGCGTAATCGCAATGGTTGGCTTAACGCCGATACCCGTTGCAGCTCGCGTAATCGACGGCAGCTGGTATGTGAATGTTCAAGCATTTGCCCAACTGTTCGGCTTCATGCCCGAAGTAAACTAAACTTCTAAACTAACGATAACCAACGTAAACGACGACACCCCCGCATATGCGGGGGTGTTTGTTGTTTATCCTGTGTGGTTGCGGGTTTATGTTTTATCCGATTAATTACGCTTCTTCCACTTCATCAAGGGTTAAGCCGGTTAGTTGGCTGATCATTTGTTTGTCCATTCCGGTGGTCTTCATGTTGCGGGCGATCGCATAGGCCGTGGCTCGGGCTCCTTTAAATTCACCCCGAGCTTCACCCCGAGCTTCACCTAACTTAATTCCCTCTTCAATCCCCTCATACCGACCTTCATTGATGGCGCGTTCGTACAGTGATAACATCCTGACCGCCTCCTTGCTTTCCTTAAACTCGTGAAAACTCGCTTGAAACGCGTTTATGATGGCTTGTACTTCCTTATGCACGGGTTCGGATTCCTTACCCAGTAAATACAAAGCCAGCTCCCCTGCGGGGGTGTGTTCCTTTGATAGCCCCCTCAGGCTTATATACAGTATACCCGAATCGGTCGGGTGCATGTTACCCGTCGATTCGTCCTTTAGTATGTATCGCGCGAATGTGTTCCTTTGTAACACGGAGTCCACGTCCTCGGCCAACAACCACATTTGGTTCGCCGTTCTTCCTTTGCCCTGCCCGATCCCCAAGCCGAAATACTTCATTGAACGGATTTCGATGGGTATGTCGGTCTTGCCCCTGTTTTGGAATTCGATGTAGGTTGATCCTTCGTCTTCATCGGTTAGCTTGATATCCTGATCCTTTGTCGTGTTATTGATGTCCACCATATGCTTAAACTGGGTCCTTACATGGATGGTTCCTTCGATGGGTTTCAAGCGGGTTTCGGGGTTGTGTACACGATAGGCTTCTATCAACAGGTTTACGGTTGTGCGCAGGGTTTCCCAGTACGCGGCGTTTTCGAAGGTGAAGTTAAGGAAGATATCGTTCATGGGGTATATGGCCTTCGAACCGTTCGGTAACTCCACATAACCTATGGGGGTGGTTTTCTTTTGCATTTCTTAACCGCTCCTTTGTTTTGGTTGCTGCCGGTATATTACCATATATCATAAAACCGCGCATCGTCCAAACACTTCCCTTATCCGTATATATCCCGTCTATGACCGACATTAATTATTTCAATCGTCACAAAGTTGTCTTGTATATCGGCAATAATCCTGTATGAACCGACGCGATACCTCCATTCGCCTCTTTTTTCATATCCAAGCCGTTTGCCGTGTAATCGTGGGTTTTCACATCCGACAAGGTTTTTTTCTATCCATGCGACAATGATCAGGGCTTCGTTACGTCCCATTTTTTTAAGGTCTTTTAAGGCGTTGTCGCTGTAATTAACGATATATCCCATCAAACAAGGCCCAATTCTTTCTTCACCTCGTCATGGGTATACAACTTTACGTTCCCCTTTGCTTTTTCAATTCTATACTTTTTTATCGCTTGCAAATCATATTCGTCCTCGATCATTTGGAAAAACGTTTTTTTTATCGCGTCGGTTATATTGATTTTATGCACCGCGGCATAACTTTCCATTATATCTTTTTCTTCTTCGGTAACGCGCAAAGATACGTGCGGCATGCAAATCATCTCCTTCGTAATACAGCGTAACACATTTTTTCTTTATTTTCAATCCGGAGAAACAAAAAAACCGCGCATCGTTCATGCGCGGCTTTAGCTATAATTATTAATTTTTAAATACTACCTTGCGTATTCTACCGCACGCGTCTCCCTTATCAAACTTACTTTTATCTGCCCCGGATATTCCAGTTCTTCTTCAATCCGCTTGGCGATATCGCGCGCCAGCAGCGTAATCGTCGCGTCATTAACCACTTCGGGCAGGACCACGATCCGCAGCTCGCGACCGGCTTGGATGGCGAAGGATTTTTCCACGCCATCGAAGGATTCGGCGATGGCTTCCAAGTTTTGCAAACGCTTGATGTAGGATTCCAGCGTTTCGCGGCGTGCGCCGGGCCTTGCGCCGGATACGGCATCCGCTACCTGTGTGATGATTGCGATGATGCTGGTGGGCTCCACATCGCCGTGATGCGCTTCAACGGCGTTGACAATCAAGGGCGACTCCTTAAAACGCTTACACAGCGACGCGCCGATGGAAACGTGGGAGCCTTCCTGTTCGTGGTCAACGGCTTTCCCTATGTCATGCAGCAAGCCCGCTCGCTTGGCCAGCGTTATATCCACGCCCAATTCCCCGGCGATCAAGCCGCTGAGGTAGGAAACCTCCATGGAATGCTTAAGCACGTTCTGGCCGTAGCTGGTGCGGAACTTCATCTTACCCAACAAGCGCACGAGCTCGGGGTGTACGCCGTGTACGCCCGTCTCGAAGGTTGCGCTTTCGCCTTCTTCGCGTATATTGATTTCGACTTCTTTTTTCGCTTTTTCCACCATTTCCTCAATGCGGGCGGGATGGACGCGGCCGTCGATGATCAATTTTTCCAACGCGATGCGGGCGACTTCGCGCCGCATGGGGTCGAAGCCGGACAGGATAACGGCTTCCGGTGTGTCGTCGATGATAAGGTCGATGCCGGTCAGGCTTTCCAACGTGCGGATATTACGCCCTTCGCGGCCGATGATACGGCCCTTCATTTCGTCGCTGGGTAAGTTTACGACGCTGACGGTCGTTTCGGTGATATGGTCCACCGAGCAACGCTGCACAGCCGTGGCGAGAATGTCCTTGGCCTTTTTATCGGCCTCGGCGCGGGCGTTGTTCTCGATTTCACGCACTTTTTTGGCGGATTCGATACGCGCGTCGTTTTCGATGGCGGCTTTCAACAGTTCCTTGGCTTGTTCGGCGGTCATGCCCGCTATGCGTTCCAACTCTTCGTTGTGGCGTGCGAGCATGGCGTCCACGTCTTTTTGCTTGTGTTCCAACTGCTCCCGTTGCTCTTGGAGCTGTACTTCCTTACGTTCCTGCGTTTCCAGCTTGCGGTCCAATGTTTCTTCTTTTTGAAGCAAACGTTTTTCTAAACGCTGTGCTTCCGCTCTGCGCTCTTTCGCTTCTTTTTCCGCTTCATTTTTGGTCTTGATGCTTTCTTCCTTAGCCTCTAAAAGCATCTCCTTGGCGCGGGCCTCCGCTGTCTTTTTGGCCTCCGTTATAATACTCTCCGCCTGAACCTCGGCGTGCCCCAACTTGGACTCGGCAATCCGCTTCCTATGCCATACGCCTGTGAAAAAACCAACAATAATGCCTACAATAAGAGCAAGAGCGACAGTACCAATAACGATTGGGACAGTCACTTCCTTACACCTCCAATATTCGCGCGTAAATATAACGCATTGTTGATAATATCTTTTTTATGGTTAGGTGTCAAATTTACAGCGAATGGCACGACGAATATTTTAATATTTAACGAACCCGTAAGATGATTTGGGTGCAAGTACACATAAATCATGTATAATATTATACATAATTTATCTGTCGAGCAAATGAGGTCTTTAACTTGACAACAGAACACATGACAAACGATAACACAATCATATCGGAGGAAACTCTGCTTGATCTTTCCCATTACCGAAAATCCCTTAATCGGGGTGCGGGAGCGAGCCGCCCAAAGCGTGTGTACACATCCCCTCGTGGGGAGGTTTATTTTAAATTCGATTTAACCAACAATGAAATATGCGCGGAGCTGTTCGCATACGCATTAGCCGTACAGTTGGACATCCCTGTAGCGGAAACGAAATTAGCACGTTCGGGTATGTTGATGGGTGTCGCCAGCTATGATGTGGGGGTTTATACAGAACCGCAAGATAAAGTGAGTTATTCCGTCAAGGATTTTATATCACTAAACGGGTTCGTTCGGATGTGCCTGTTCGACTACTTGATTATGAATGAGGACCGCCACGCGGGAAATTGGGGAATAACGGACGGGTGCGTCGTGCCGTTGTTCGACCACAATTATGCTTTCGGCGGGGATGAAGTTATTAACGACATCGATTATTTCATGCGTGGGGTTACCACGCCTTTTTATATTACGGATGAAAATAAACAGCGTCACGATACGATGCTAAAATACTTCGTGAAATACCACAACGATGAAGTCAACGATTTTATGCAACGATTATCTACCGTGACGCAAATCCGCAATCCGTTATGGGAAGAACACTTCCCGCAAGATTGCGCATGGTTGAACGCTCTTTTACAAGCACGTATCGCGTATATGACCGGAAAGGCGGGTGAATACCGTGCAAGACAAATTGATGATAATGAATTTTAATAACGAATGTGTGGGTTACGTGCAACGCACGAAAGATGTGTTTATACAAAACCTAAACGGCGAAGTGACGGAACACCGCATACTGCCCCCCATTTTATGCGGCATCGCACCCGAACAAACACAATTTCCGGCGGCGAACGACGTGTTGGAATATTACGGCATGACCCGTATGGATGTATGGATGTACCTCGCGCGCAGCAACGGGTTAAAGAGCAGCCGCGATGTATGGTTCATGGCGGAACCCGTGGGGGAGGTATGGATTCCGCTTATCCGCGGGATGCAAAGCAAAAACGGGTATGCGGCGTTGTTCAAACCCGGCGACAAAGTGGAAGTGTTGATGAACGGCAAAGCGTATATCAACCGCCACACGATTGACATCTTCCCGCCCAGTATAAAACCGTACCTCAAACGCGAGGAAGGTACGCGCTTCAGCACGGTAAAAGGGTATGTAAAGGATTTATCCGACCTAAGCGCAACGCGTGGGTTGATTGGACGGATTGTATTGGATTTTATAGAGTAACTGAATGTAAAAATTTGTCCCCGATTTGTCCCCGAACATGTACATTAAACTTGGCTTGTGATATATTAAATACAGGATTGATGTTCTTCGCGGGTGTAGTTCAATGGCAGAACACGAGCTTCCCAAGCTCGATACGAGGGTTCGATTCCCTTCACCCGCTGCCCCGGAGGGGAGCTGCCCCGTAAGGGGAGTTTTATTATGGAGGTATGTAATGCGCGTACATGCCTATATCAAAACCGTTTGTTTGGTTCTGCTCGATTGCCTCTTTTCATGGATGAGTTGGATGGCGGCCGTTTTTACAACCACTTATCTCTTCACCCGTGACCCTCTTTTCCTCGTACACCCCGAATATGATTATTCCCTTACCGATATCGTAAATAATAACGCTTGGATTATCGCACTATCCATACTCATTTTTTATACGCTTTGCGGCGTGTATAAAACCTTGTGGCAGCATCCCGGCGTCGGCACGATGATCCGCATCACCGCCGCCGCTTTCCTTGCCACATTCGGCGTATATACGGTGATCTTCTTTCGCCTTGGCGTTTGGCCCAATCCCGGGCTCGGCGTCATGGCGTTTTATTTTTTGCTGACATTGAGCCTAACCCCCCGAATCGCCCCCAAGGTGTTTGAAATTTTAAAGCTGTACTTCGGCCGGTTCGTAAAATTACCGCCGAGCTTGATAAACGACCCCATCCGTACCCTCATCGTGGGCGCGGGCGAAACCGCTTCCGGCTTGTTAATCAACCCCAGCCGCCAAGGCACGCGCCCCCGCCGTATCATCGGCGTGTTGGATTCGGACCCGCGCAAGCACGGTTATACCCTGCATGGCGTGCCGATCTTGGGCGGAGACGATAAAATCCCGCAACTCGTAAAGGAACGCGATATATCGGAAATCATTATCGCTGTCCCTTCCATGGCGAACGACGACCTGCGCCGCATCGTAAGGCTTACGCCCATTAAACGGTGCAAGGTGCGGCTCTTGACGGGTATATCCGAGGATAAATCAGGCGATATGTTACGCGAGCTTAACATCGCCGACTTGCTTGGCCGATCCGAAATCGCGTTAAACGAAACCCCGCTCAACGCTTGGCTTACCGAAAAGACCGTACTGGTGACCGGCGGCGGCGGGTCCATCGGGTCGGAAATCTGCCGCCAACTCCTGCGCCTTAACGTAAAAAAAATCGTCGTCTTCGATATCTCCGAAAACAACGCATACAATTTGAAGGAAGAGCTTAAGGTCGCGTTCGGCAATACGGGGCGTTACCGCGTAGCCGTACGTATCGGTTCCGTACAGGATACCGACCGCCTTGACGCCGTATTCGCCGAATTCACCCCCGCCATCGTATTCCACGCCGCCGCTTACAAGCACGTACCCCTCATGGAGGAATGCCCCCGCCTTGCCCTCGACAACAACGTATTGGGTACCTTCCGTACGGCGCAAGCCGCCATCCGCCACAAAGCCGAACGCTTCGTGATGATCTCAACCGATAAGGCCGTTAACCCCACCAACGTGATGGGTGCTTCCAAACGTTTGGCCGAACTCGTCACGCTGGGCCTTAACGCGGCGCAGGTTACCGAATTCGTGTGCGTGCGCTTCGGCAACGTGCTCGATTCCAACGGTTCCGTCATCCCGATCTTCCGCCGCCAAATCGACGCGGGCGGCCCCGTCACCATTACCCATCCGCAGATCATCCGTTACTTCATGACCATCACAGAAGCCGCCAAACTCGTGCTCGAAGCCGGGTCCATGGCCAAGGGCGGCGAAATCTTCATCCTCGACATGGGTGAACAGGTAAAAATCGCCGACCTCGCCGAAAACCTTATCCGTATGTCCGGCCTTACCCCCGGCGTGGATATTAAAATCGAATATACGGGATTGCGCCCGGGGGAGAAGTTGTATGAAGAACTGCTCCTGTCGGAAGAGGGGTTAAACGCCACCCTAAACAACAGGATACACGTAGCGAAACCCGCCGTTACGCCCCAACTCAATCGATTGCTCCAATTGTTGGAAGCGGGATTGCCGGACAAAGGCGACGTGCGGGGATTGCTGATGGAATTTGTACCGGAATATAAGATCGACGCAAACGTAAACGACGACAATGAATAAAAATGTTCTCATCGTCGGCCAAGGCAGTTATATCGGCGAACGGTTCGCCCGATACGCTGCCGACCGATACAATATCGTAACCGTAAATGCCCGTGACAACCATTGGCAGGAGGCCGACTTCACCGACGTTGATACGGTATTGCACGTTGCGGGGATCGTTCATGTAAAGCAAAGGAAGGATATGAAACCCCTGTATTACCGAGTCAATTGCGATTTGGCGCTCGAAGTCGCAAAAAAGGCGAAGGCGTCCGGTGTCGGGTTATTTATCTTCCTCAGCAGCATGGCTGTACACCGCCCAAACCCCAAGGATTATTACGGCGGCAGTAAAATGAAAGCCGAACAGGGATTACAAGAATTGTCCTCCCCCGATTTCCGCGTTTGCATCGTAAGGCCGCCCATGGTTTACGGTCCGGGTTGCAAAGGAAATTTCCCCAAGCTGGTGAAGCTGGCCGAACGGACCCCCATTTTCCCGGATGTAAACAATCGGCGCAGCGCGATCTATATCGATAACCTATGCGAATTCCTGTGCCTGGCCATACAAAAAAACCTCGACGGCATCCATTCGCCGCAAAACGCGGAGTATATCAACACCACCCGATTGACGCTGTTCATCGCTTCATTACGCGGTAAAAAAATCCGTACCACACGCTTTTTTAACCCGTTGATTTTACCGTTGATGAAATGCGTTCCTTCATTATATAAGTTGTTCGGTACACTAACCTGCGACCCAAGCGGTGACGAAGCGGAGTACAATGTCATGGAATACGAGGAAAGTGTTCGGGTATCCGTATGTACGGATATATAAAACGCCTGATCGATTTGCTGTTAATCATAGCCTTTTCGCCGTTGTGGATACCCCTCATGGCGGTCATCGCCCTGTGCGTTAAATTATCTTCCCCCGGTCCGATCTTCTTTAAGCAAAAGAGATACGGCAAGAATCTTCGTTTTTTTCAAATCTATAAATTTCGCAGTATGTACATCGACGCGCCCAAGGATGTGCCCACGCACCTGTTGCAAAACCCGAAAGCACTCATCACCCCCGTAGGGCGCTTTCTGCGTAAAACAAGTCTGGACGAATTGCCGCAAATCTTTAATATCATCAAAAGCGACCTCACGCTGATCGGCCCGCGCCCCGCTTTGTGGAACCAGGACGACCTCATCGCCGAACGGGAGAAATACGGCGCCAACGCCATCCAAGTAGGCCTTACCGGCTTGGCCCAAGTCAGCGGTCGTGACGAACTCCCCATCCCGCAAAAAGCCGCGTTGGACGGGGAATACGCAAGGCGTATGGGGTTTATGCTGGATGTGGGGATCATCATCAAAACCGTTTTCGGTGTGGTGTTGGGTAAGGATATTTCAAATTAACCAAGCCGGTATAATCCAATTATTGCGGTCGATGGGTGAAATCCTGTTATACAGGCATACCACCGCACCCTCGCCTATGGGTTTGCCGGTATTTAACAAAACGGAAAAATTCTTGATGTCATTTTTACCGGGGTTCCCGGTTTTTTTGATTTCGATGGGGTATATCGTGCCGTTATATTCAAGGATCAGGTTTATCTCCTTCCCGTCTGTGTCCCGATAATAATAAATGGGGGGTTGTATACCGGCGTTGTGGTAGGATTTTATTATTTCACCCACGACGTATGTCTCGAATACCTTGCCCGACATGGCGGAGGCTTCCAAGGTGCTTGCGTCCTGCCAACGGGTGAGGTATACGGCCAATCCCGTATCCATAAAATACATTTTCGGCGATTTTATCGCTCTTTTTAACGTATTGCCGTGATAGGGTTGGATCAGGGAAACGATGCCGCTCGTAACCAAAACGGATAACCATTGCTTGGCGGTGGGGATGCTGATGCCTATATCCTTGGCAAGATCGGTATAATTCACGATTTCGCTTGTGCGGGCGGCGCAAGCGGTCATAAAGCGGAAAAAATCCATTTCATCCGCGACTTGTGTCAATGCCCTGACATCCCTTTCCAGATAGGTTTTTACATATCCCGAATAGAACTCATTGCGGTCAAAGCTGCCCGTATAGGCCTCCGGCATGGAACCGATAAAAATCCGATTAAATACATCCATCAAGCTCATGAGCTTGCAAGTATCCGCACGGTTTAACATGGCGGTATGATCGCAAGCAAACGGTTCGCTTTCCCTGCCGTCAATTTCGCTTTGCGACAAGCCGTACATCTCAATGACGGCAATACGCCCGGCAAGGCTTTCCGATACATTTTTCATTAAATGAAATTTTTGGGAACCGGTTAGCCAGTAATCGCCTTTTATTTTATGTTCATCCACATGCATCTTTATATAAGGCAACAGATTCGGCGCGTATTGTATTTCATCAATAATAACGGGGGGTGCGTTCCTTTCCGTAAATAAAGCCGGTTCGCTTAGCGCGGCTTCCCGCTCGACGGGGTTATCAAGGGTTACGTAACCCCTGTCGTCGCCTGCCATATATTTGAGCAATGTCGTTTTCCCCACTTGGCGGGGTCCGGTCACGATCAATGCACGGAAATTTTCATTTGCCTTTCTTATACGCTTTTCCAATGCGCGTTTGATATACACAAATACCACTCCGTTAAATATAAAATATAATTTTAGTATACCCGCATATATTCCATTCGTCAATGCTATAAACGCAAATATATAGCACAACAGTTCGGACATGTCAACATTATAATGACCGAACGTACGTGCTATACTTGCGCAGCAACAGCGAACCGAGGCGTCCGATAGCCAAGGGCGGGCTTTGCCATCCCCGGAAGGGGCCTTCGGGCCTTGAAACGGGGCGCACCGCGCCACGCCGGAACCCCTCACCTGCCGTTGCACCCCGTACCACGATCGCCATGCCCCACGGGAGGGGGTGAAGCATTCGGCCAAGAGCTCAGCCGAATGTGAAACCCACGGTACCGCCTCCCCCAAGGCAAGGCAAACAAGTCCTCATGAGGCACAAGCAACACAGCCGGAAGCCCGGGCTTCCACGATAAACGATTCAACAACGAAAGGAGGTGAACGAAATGGCAAGCATAAAAACCGCATCGGCAGCGCTTCGAATCAGAAACGAAGCGAACCGCGCCGTGTGCAGCATAAGCGGGGTCAACCCCAACATGAACGCGGCAAACGCAGCGGGCTTTGTTAAGGGAATACAAAACATGTATAACCGCGGCCCGGTTAAGGCACGTATCCATGTTGTGTCCGATATTGAAATATCCGATGCCGCGTAATAAGGCACCGCGCTTTACCCATAAACGATGGAAGGAGGTGAAATTCCCATGACGCATTATCAACTGACATTCGCAACCGACGGCGGATCACGCAGGAGCATTCGGGTCGCTGACATAGACCCCAACCTATCCCCCCAAGACCTGCAAGCCGCGGTGGACCTGCTGTTGGCCCATGATATCATGGACCCCGAACGCGGCGCGTTAACGGGCCTGCTGAAGCTAACGGCGAATACCGTAAACATAACCAACCCGCTTGCATAAACGAAACCAAGGGCCGACAGCGATGTCGGTCCTTGTTGTATGTAAGAATAATATAACAATAATATGAACATAAAATAAATGCTAATATTTGTGTTATAATAAAATATATGGTATCTTTTGTACGTCTGTTTTGTGCTGAGTAGTATCTTATTTCATTTACATGGTGATAATTACAAGAATGATCGGTTTCTTGAGCGATTTTTTATATAGATATATTTTTAATGTTTAACAATATGTTGCAATAATGAATAAAAAATTTATTTAATGATTATGCATTTACGTGGTTATAATGTGGGGAAATAATAATGACACATTTAAATAATATTATAAGCATTATTATGCCTGTTTATAATGGAAACAAAACTATAAAAGCAAGTATTGAATCAATTCTTAACCAAACTTATCTTCAATGGGAATTAATTATCGTCGACGATGCGTCTATTGATAATACGGTTGATATTATTAAATCTTTTATCGAAACAGACAGCAGAATCATCCTGCATTTGAATAAATACAATCAAGGAGTAGCTGTTGCACGTAATGTTGGGATAAAACAAGCCATAGGCAAGTATATAGCGTTTCTTGATAGTGACGATTTATGGCATACGGAAAAATTGATGAAGCAATTTCATTATATGGAAAAAAACAATGTGTTAATTTCTTTCACAAGGACAGCATATATAAACACCTTGGGGAAAATTCATAAATATATAGCAAAAATAAATAAGACACTCAATTACAAACAACTTCTGCGGCGTAATATTATGTCATGTTCATCCGTGATGGTACGTCGTGAAATTATGATGGAATTCCCAAAGGGTTACATACACGAGGATTATGCCGTATGGCTAAAAATTGTAAAAAAGACCGGACTTGCGCATGGAATTAATGAAACGCTCGTGTTTTATCGAATAAGCGAGCATTCAAAATCGTCAAAACGCATCGGTTCCGCTATAATGACGCGTAATACATATCTCCATATCGGATATGGTAGATTCACTTCAACGCTTCTGACATTCCGCTATGCGTTCCACAGTATTACAAAACGTTCGTTAATAAGAATTGTGGGTGTTAAATGAACCTATCGAAAAAAGCATTTGTTAATATAGCGATAATCTTGTCGGTGTCTTTTTTTATCTTGTATTGGAATTATCTCCCTGTAGAAGTGGCGGGGAACAGGCCGGGCAACATACCAATGCTTATTTTTTATAACGCTTTTATCGCCTTAACCACTGCACTTATCGTAACCGCTTGCTTGATTTTACTAATAAAGAAAAAATATGTGATAAATCAATTAAATACGCTTAAACGCTTTCGACACTTATTGTATTTAATGGTAAAACGTAATTTTGTGACACGTTATCGCAAGAGCGTTTTGGGAATCTTATGGTCGTTGCTTAACCCACTCCTTACCATGTTGGTGCTTACTATGGTTTTTTCAACCGTTTTTCGGTTCGAAATTGAATTTCTCCCTATTTATATACTGAGTGGACAATTAATATTCAACTTTTTTAGCGAATCGACTTCCTTGGCGATGAATTCCATCGTTGGCGGTGCCGGAATGATAAAGAAAGTTTATGTTCCAAAATATATTTTTCCAATTTCACAAGTAATTTCATCAATAGTTAATATGGGGTTTTCATTTACCGCGTTCCTGTTTGTATTCTTATTGTTAAGGCATCCCTTTAATTGGACTTTCTTCATGATCCCGATTCCGATCCTATACATCATCATATTTTCCATGGGTGTAGGGATGTTGCTTTCTTCGATGGCTGTGTTCTTTCGCGACATCAATTATATATATGGCATAGGGATTACGTTGCTTATGTTCCTTACGCCTATCTTTTGGCCGATAAGTATGCTTGCGCCAAGGGTATACCATCTGATACACCTAAACCCCATGTTCCATTTCGTCGGTTATTTCCGCGATGTTGCCCTATACGGCAACATACCGGGGTTGTGGGCGAACATTATTTGCTTAGGCTTTGCGTTGGCCGCTTTAGGCATTGGCTTATACGTTAAAATGGCACAGCAGGATAAATATATCCTATATCTGTAAGGGGCATGATTAAAGACATGAACGACATTGCGATATCGGTCAAGAATGTTTCCATGATGTTCAACCTCAGTCGGGATAAAGTTATGGGGTTGAAGGAATATGTAGTTAAGGCATTAAAGCGTCAATTGTTCTATGACGAGTTTTGGGCATTGAAGGATATTGACTTCGACGTACGTAAGGGTGAGACGGTTGGGGTACTGGGGTTAAACGGTTCGGGTAAATCGACGTTGCTTAAGCTGATAGCCGGTGTATTTAAACCTACGGTGGGCAATATTACTGTAAACGGGGCGATATCCCCCTTGTTGGAACTAGGGGCGGGGTTCGACCCTGAATTTTCAGCGAGGGATAATGTATATATGAACGGTGCGATGTTCGGGCATTCACCGGTATACATGAAGACCATTTATAAAGATATAATAGACTTCGCCGAATTGTGGGAATTCGAGGATGTACCATTGAAAAATTTTTCATCCGGTATGTATGCTCGGCTGGGGTTTGCCGTGGCTACAGCTGTAAAGCCGGATATCCTGATAGTGGATGAAATATTGGGCGTCGGCGACCATTTGTTCATGAAGAAGTGCGAGGATCGCATACGAAGCATGATTGAAACAGGAGCTACGGTTTTGCTCGTTTCCCACGATATAACCGCGATTATGCGTATGTGTACTCGCGCCATATTACTTTCAAAGGGTGAAATAGTTTGCATGGGGTCGGTCGAAGATATAAATGGTATGTACCATGAAGTTGCATAGGATGGTTAAACATTGTGTGGGTTGCGGGGTTTGCGGAAACGTTTGCCCGGTAGATGCTCTGGGATTGCATGGGGATTGTGATGGTTTCCTGAAACCGGTTACCGATGCCGATGCTTGCGTAAATTGCGGCAAGTGCGACGAAGTATGCCCCGTACAAAACCCAACCGTAAATAAAAATACGGAAACCCCCGATTGCTACGCTTGCGTCGCCGACGATGAAATAAGGGAAGGCAGCTCAAGCGGAGGTTTCTTTCCCGTACTTGCGGAATATATATTGAACGAAGGTGGTGTGGTTTGTGGGGCGGCATGGCAAAATGACCTAACCGTAAAATTTATTATCATAGATGATTTGAAAGACATTCACAAATTACAACGCAGTAAATACGTGCAATGCATAACCGGGGATATCTATATCGAAATAAAGAATTTACTTATACACGGTCAGAATGTTTTATTTACCGGCCTCCCTTGCCATGTAGCCGCGTTATATAATTTTCTTGGCGAAGATTACGACAACCTATTTACCATTGATATATTATGCAACCATGCACCCTCCGCAGCGCATTTTAAAAAATATAGGGATGAAGAATATGGGGAAGGAAATATAAACGAATTCGTTTTTAGGAATAAAAGGGATAAAGAAGGTATATGGAATTGGACGAGTGGTACCCATAAGGTAAGGACATACGAAGACGAAGAAAAATATTCAATTGACGGCGATGCCTACCAAGCCGGATTCCAAGCAAGGTTATTTATGAACCATACATGCGAGAATTGCCTGTTTTGCGGATTTCCCAGGTTGGGGGATGCTACTATAGGCGATTTTTGGGGTATCGGTGAACACGACCCCAAATTTGACGATAAAAAAGGGACAAGCGTGGTTTTGACAAACAACGATAAAGGGCAACGGCTTTTAGAAATATTTAAGCAAAAAGCCAAGATATGCGAAACCGTACCGCTTGCGTGGGTTATGAATAATAGGGTGCATAACGACTTTCCCGCCCATCCCGCAAGGGACCGTTTCTATGAATTGGTTAAGTACATGCCCTTTGGCAAAGCAGTCCGTTATTGCCTTGATAATAAATGGGATGTTGGAATCGTGGGGGTATGGAGCGTGGAAAATTACGGTTCCAATATAGCTTACTACGCACTTTACCGTATATTGCGCGATATGGGGTTGGAACCGTTGATGATAGAGCGCCCCTACCATTCCCATTGGCAACCCAATTTCCAACCCCATGCCTTCAGAGGTATGCCCTATCGCCCGTTTGATATCGCACCTATATATAACACGAAACATGAAATGGAGGCCCTAAACGATTGCACTGACGTCTTTTTGGTAGGTTCGGACCAACTCTTCTATAACGATTTGTACCACGCTTTTGGTAAGTATATAACCTTGGATTGGGTACACGACGACAAGGTAAGGTCCTCATACGCCGCTTCCTTTGGTTTTTCTGAATTTACGGGTAGTAAGGCAACCAAGGCTGAAATGTCACATGCCATGCGCAGGTTCGATTATTTTTCGGTACGGGAGGATAGTGGGGTAACCATCGCGCGGGACGATTTCGGCGTAACCGCGCAACACGTGTTGGACCCTGTGCTCTTGTGCGAAACCAAGCATTTTGATAGACTGGCGGAAATCGGCGAACGGTCCCGTATAAACGATTATTGCGCGGTTTACTTATTGGATTCCACCGAAACCAAGTTGGATATAATCAACCACGTATCAAAGGAACTTAAGTTGGAAACCCATTATTTTTACGCCAAGGAAAAGATATTCTATACGAAGGAAATAGAAAATAAAAACGAATACGTCTTTAATGAGGATTGGCTCAGCAACATCATAAACGGTAGTTATTTTATCACCGATTCTTTCCATGGCGTATGCTTGGCGATCATTTACGAAAAACCCTTCATCGCGGTCGCTGACAAAAAGGTAAACAGGGGGCTTACCCGCTTTACGTCGTTGCTTAGGTTGTTAAAACTGGATGATCGTTTAATATATGATTTAGGAGGGCTTAAGGATATAAACGTCACGACGATTGATTATAGTAACGTAACGGATATATTAAACAGGGAACGAATCGAAAGCATGGATTTCTTAAAACTTGCCGTCAAACAAAAAAACAAAATAATGTTTAAACATAGAACAGAAGAAAGGATAAATAAGCACGAAGATTTTATAACTAAAACCGCCCACGAAAAGTTTATCAGCTTGGAGGGTTTTGCGTTTAATACCCATCAAAACATTGAAAAAATTAATAAAAATATAAACGAGCTGCATAAAAGCACCGCAATAATTAAAAATGATGTTAAGAATATCGTGTTACACCGTATAAATAGAACCGAGCAATTAATAGATGAACAAAACCAAATGGTTATCATGTTTGGACAACAGATGAACAAAAAGGAACAATTTATAAAAGAACAACAGCAAATGGTTGACGTTTATAAACAACGGACAAGCAGAACAGAACAATTGATAGATGAGCAAAAACAAATGATTATTTATTTAGAACATAAGTTAATACGAACCGAACATTTGATTGATGAAATAAGTAATAAAATGGTTGAAATGGATATTAAACAACAAACCCAAATTAAAAGTATTAATAAATCAAAAAGTTATTTAATTGGACGTATAATAACTTTTATTCCAAGAAAATTAATAAAATTTTTTACAGAACGCTATAATATAGAACAATAAATGAATAATTGTTTGTAAAAATTATATTTAACGCATGTTAATACTATAAAAGGGATGATTATATGAAAACGATATCTCTATTAATCCCAACATACAATGAAGAAGACAACGTAAGAATTGCCTTTGATAGAATTTCAAAGGTTATGAATGGACTGTCCGATCGATATACATTTGAATTAATATTTATTGATAATTATTCAACTGACAAAACAAGGCTCTTGATCAATGACTTGTGTCATGAAAATAAATACGTAAAAGCAATTTTTAATGCACGAAATTTCGGTTTCATCCGTTCCATTTTCTATGGCCTTACCCAAGCCGAGGGTGATGGCGTTATATTAATTAATTGCGACATGCAGGATCCCCCGGAAGTAATAACGAAATTTATTGAAGAATGGGAAAGCGGTTATAAAGTCGTAGTGGGGGTAAAGAATAAAAGCAAGGAAAACCCGATAAAATTCTTTTTTAGGAAAATTTATTACAAATTTATAAAAATGGCGTCGGACGTCGAGCATATCTCCCAATTTACGGGTTTTGGCTTGTATGATGCATCTTTCATAAAAATACTTCGGGAACTTAAAGATCCACTACCTTTTCTTAAGGGAATCATAGCCGAATTAGGACCAATGTTTAAAGAAGTGGAATACCTGCAGGATAAACGACAACACGGGAAGACGAAGTTTAATTTCTTTAGGCTTTATGATTTGGCAATGTTGGGAATAACGTCTTATACAACAATCGTATTAAGGATGGCAACATTGATTGGGTTTCTAATGTCGATTGTTTGTTTTTGTATTGCCATATATACGTTTGTTTTGAGGCTTGTTATCGGTAATGAATTCCAAATGGGAATGGCTGCTGTTATCGTGGGAGTATTCTTTCTCGGTTCAATTCAATTATTTTTTATCGGACTTTTGGGTGAATATATCCTTAGTATTAATACAAGGGTAATGAACCGCCCTCTGGTGGTAGAAGAAAAAAGGATAAACTTCAACGAGGAGGAAGAAATATGAAAGTTGCAATATTAGCGGGCGGTTTCGGTACAAGGATTTCAGAAGAAAGCCATCTTAAACCCAAACCCATGATAGAAATCGGTGGAAAACCCATGTTGTGGCATATATTAAAGCACTATTCTTCATACGGGTTTAATGAGTTCATTATATGTGCCGGTTACAAGCAACATTCAATAAAGGAATATTTCGCCAACTATTATTTATACCAAAGCGATGTAACCTTCGACTTCGTAAATGCGAACGAAATGAAGGTACACCATAACCATTCCGAACCGTGGAAAGTGACGATTGTCGATACGGGGCTTAATACAATGACCGGCGGAAGGGTAAAGCGAATCCGGAAATACGTAAATAATGAACCTTTTATGCTAACCTACGGCGATGGCTTGTCCGACATTAACATTACGGAACTCGTGAAATTCCACAAGTCCCACGGCAAAACGGTCACTATGTCAGCGTTTAATATGGGGCAGCGGTTTGGCATTCTGGACATTGGCGCCGATGGGCTTATTAAGGCTTTCCGCGAAAAAGCGAAAGACGACGGCGGCCTGATTAATATAGGATTTATGGTAATCAACCCGGACTTTTTTGATTCCATCGAGGGTGATTCCACGGTTTTGGAAAAATCGCCTATGGAGGCGATGGCAAAATCCGGCCAGTTAATGTCATACAAGCACGACGGATTTTGGCAGTGCATGGATACACTGAGGGAGAAGGAAATGCTGGAGAAACTTTGGCAAAGCGGGTGCGCCCCATGGAAAAGGTGGGACGATTGATGGTAGACCTGTCTTTCTATAAAGATAGAAAGGTATTTATAACCGGGCATACGGGTTTTAAGGGCTCGTGGCTAAGTAAGGTATTGATTAATGCCGGGGCAAGCGTGACAGGTTATTCGCTCGCACCCGCAACCGAACCCGCTCTCTTTGAGTTGATCGGGATAAAACAAAGAATGGATTCCGTATTCGGGGATATCAGAGACCTACCGTCCCTTAAGAAAGCGTATGACAAGGTATCGCCGGAAATCGTACTGCACCTTGCGGCGCAACCCATCGTGAGGGACAGCTATAAAGACCCGCACTATACCTACGAAACGAACGTTATGGGAACCGTAAATATACTGGAATGCATTCGCCTGTCAAATTGTTGCCGCAGCTTCCTCAATGTCACGACCGACAAGGTCTATAAAAATATGGAATGGGAATGGGGATACCGCGAAAATGAACCGTTAAACGGTTACGACCCCTATTCAAATTCCAAAAGCTGCTCCGAGCTTGTGACCCACAGTTATACGGACAGCTTTTTTAAGGGTAGGCAAGTCGCCATCAGCACCGCTCGGGCCGGCAACGTAATCGGCGGGGGCGATTTTGCCAACGACCGTATTATCCCTGATTGCATAAGGGCCATGCAAAAGGTTGAAACGATTATCGTACGCAACCCCCATTCCACCCGCCCTTACCAACACGTGCTTGAACCCTTGTTCGCTTATCTTATGGTTGCCGAAAGGCAATACGACGAATTGGCGAAGGCCGGATGGTATAACGTAGGGCCGGACGATTGCGATTGCGTGAAAACCGGGGATTTGGTTACGATGTTTTGCGATGCATGGGGCGAAGGTGCGACTTGGGAAAACAAATGGGACGGCGGCCCCCATGAATCGAATTTTTTAAGGTTGGATTCATCCAAAATCAAAACGGTATTCGGTTGGAAGCCAATTTGGAATATTAACGAAGCTATAAATAAAACATGTGAATGGGCCAAGGCGTGGTTGGCGAGCGATAACGTGGAACGCATTATGGATCGGCAAATATCGGCGTACATGGAGGGTTTTAAATGAATAGGGTTGTTATAACGGGCGCGAATGGTTTTATCGGGAGCGCGGTCGTCGATTTGCTTATTTCAAACAACGTTTCGGTAGTTGCGATGGATATGCCGGGCCGAAACAACAACCTGCCAATATCGCCCTTAGTTGATTTCGTACCGATGGATATTGCGGATATATCCCCGTTACTCGGCTTGCTTAAGGGATATAACGACTTCGACGCGTTCTTGCATTTCGCGTGGACGGGTTCCGCCGGTCCGGAACGGTCTGATATCCAATTACAACTTAATAACGTCAAATGGACCACAGATTGTATACGGTTATGTGCAGATATAAATTGCAAGCGCTTTGTATGCGCCGGGTCGATTATGGAAAACGAAGTAATAGCCGCAGCCTTTACGCAGGGTTGCCGTCCGGCTACCCCATTCATATACGGGAGCGGTAAATTGGCCGCGCACGCTATGAGCAAACCTTTGGCTGCGGAATTGGGGGTTGACTTATTGTGGGCGCAAATTACGAACGCTTACGGTGTTGGGGAACGTTCACCCCGTTTTATTAATACGACCCTACGTAAAATTATGGCTAACGAGCCGCTCCAATTCACGTCAGGCACCCAAAATTACGATTTTGTATATATCGATGATATCGCCAAGGCTTTTGCCGCCATCGCGGAAAGGGGCGTACCGTTCAGCGAATATATAATCGGCAGCTCCCATGCCAAACCGCTTAGGGAATTTATCTTACAAATCAAGCAAACGCTTGCGCCGGATAGGGACTTTATTTTCGGCGATGTTCCTTTTACCGGTATCAACCTACCTTTGTCGGCATTTGACGCTTCTTTGCTTGAAAAGGATACCGGGTTTAAGGCATCCATCAGCTTCCCGCAAGGTATCGTTAAAACATACAATTGGTTGAAGGAGGCTTGATATAGTGATTACACCGTTTTTATTCGAACAAACGGAAATCCCCGGGTTAATCTTAATACAACCCTTTACGGCAAGGGATATCCGGGGGGACTTTACCAAGGATTATTCGAAGGAAATATTCGAAAAAAACGATATCGACCATAACCTTATGGAAGTGTTTTATACCAATTCCTACAAAGGGGTGGTACGTGCGCTACATTTCCAAAGGGAAAGGCAAATGCCGAAACTGGTACGTTGCTTAAGCGGTAGTATTTATGACGTAATCGTTGACTTGCGCAAGAACAGCCATACCTTTAAAAAATACCAAGCCTTTAATTTAACCGGTGAAAATAAAAAACAACTATTGATACCTTCCGGATGCGCGCACGGTTATTTAGTTTTGGAAAATTCGATCGTTAGCTATAAATGCTCAGAGAAGTTCTACGCCGAATACGACGACGGTATCCGATGGAATGACCCGGATATCGGTATAGAATGGCCACTGGATAAAATCGACGTTGATGTAATCCTTTCCGAAAAGGATATAATTTTACAAACCTTCGCCGAATTCATGGATAAATACGGCGGTTTTTAGATTATTGGAGGATATATATGAACGCAGTCTATTCGTTAAATGATTTTGAAATGAAGGCGTATCCATTACCGGATACCCCTTCCGTAATGGTACCGGCGTTCGATAAAAACAATGTGGCGGTATGCATCGTGTCAAGCGATGAATACGCGCCATTCGCGGGTGTCGTGATACACTCGCTGATTATGAATTGCAACCCGCTACATAACTATGACATCGTTATACTAAGCGACGATATGACGATGGCAAACCATAGGCGATTAAGCGGGTTAAGAAATGGGAACGGCAATGTCTCCATACGGATCGTAAATATCGAAAACCTGATTAAGAACATGACCTTCTATACATGGGCCCATTTTACAGCCAAGACCTATTACCGCTTGCTCGTACCCGAAATATTCGCGAATTACCCGAAGGTAGTGTATTTGGACAGCGATACTGTGGTCAACTGCGATATTGCGAAAATGTTCAATACCGATTTGGATGGCTATTATATGGCGGCCGCTTATGATACCCATATCGTAGGCGTGTGCCACATGGATGAACAAATAGAGCAACGGGTATACAACCGGGACGTGTTGGAAATGAAAAACCCTGACGAATATTTTCAAGCGGGGGTATCCCTGTATAACGTCGCCGCGATTAAAAGAGACTTCGAGCCGGGGTACTTGATAAAGCAAGCGGCGGTACACAAACTGAGGTGGCTGGATCAGGATTTGATAAACAAATTATTTCATGGTAAAATTAAACGGCTCCCCATCCGATGGAATGTGATGGTAGCGAACGTCATGCACGACGTACGAGAGTTTTTTTTAAAACCCGATTTATTTAAGGAATACGCCGAGGCCCGGTTAAACCCTTATATCATACATTATGTTGGGCGGGCGATCCCCTGCTTCTCCGATACGCCGGATATGTTCGAGCGTTTTTGGTTTTACGCACGCCAAACCCCTTATTATGAAGTCATCTTGCAATTGCTTGCTACGGAATCAGTCAAAAGGACCGCGCCGCTGTGCTTTCCCTTAATTCCCCAAAGCATCGTTAAGGAACGTAGGTCGATAAGGAAGCGGTTTAAGAAAATCATGGATTTCTTCCTTCCGCGCGGTACCAAAAGGCGGTTATTTGCTTATAATATATTTGTGAAGATTAGGGGTTACGGGAAGGTAAAGATTAATGAAACTTGAACACATCGTTAAAACACGAATGGTAAGGCTATTCATAATCCTAACGTTATTTTTTTTATTGATTGTTCCACATGTTTTACCTGACATATATTTCCAAAGTAGAAAACGGGTTGATGTAGATGCCAGCGGTTCTTTATTTAACCCAATTTGCCAAAATGAAATAAACCAAGAAATATATATAGAAGGGCGTATTTCCAACTTATCGATACCATTGGTAATTATCGGGGAAAATAATTATTCCGGTACCATAACCGTTAGGATTAATCAAAACGAAATCGTTGTAGAAGAAACAGTTCCCATCTCCCAAATAATGCAAAACCAAAATGTACTCAATATAGGGCTGAGTCTTTCGCAGTTTCAAAAGGGATCTGCTGTAGTAACCGTTTGGTCTACAGGGTTATCCTATAACAGCCAAGTATATATTTTAACGTCGCCAACGCTCGTGTCGGGATTACCCACGGCATTTATCGATGGCGATTCGTTAAACGGACCGATGGTGCTTTCTTATAATATATTTATATATAATCGATATTTTTATCATAATACCATACTATTCTTGCTATTAATTATCGTAATCGTTGTAACCGCTTATTTAATGACTTATAAGGAAGTGTTTCTTGGTAAAAGGAATGTGTTGTTTTGGTGTTCGTTTGCAACGATATTCCTTTTTATTTGTATTGTGCACCCCACGGCGGGGCTTTTAGGAGAACCTAAAAGCGAAGCAACCTACGAATTTTGGTATAAAGCCGACCAACTGGGTTTTTTTCGAAGTTTAATGACATTAATGTCCGGTTATGCGTTATCTTGGCTTGAACGTATTTTAATTTGGGTAGCAAATATATTATCGCCTTCAAATAAAAATATTTTTACAATTGCACAAGTAATGGTACTTTCTTTTATTTCAGCGGTTGTATCAATGCCTTCTTTAAAATCGTTTGAAAAATATTTTACTAATGAAGTAAGATTTGTATTTTGCTTTTTTATCGGTGCTTTAATAGTGGAACGACCAATATATTGGTTTTTTACTACAAGTTATTGGGGAATATTTTTCTTTATTGGTTTTGCTTTAATCGACATGAAAAAAATGAAAGCATGGTTATATTATTCAGCACTTATACTTACTATTGTATTATGTTTTTCAAGAATTTTTTACGCTCCGTTAATTATCGTTTCAATATTTTTACTATTAACAATTGGAAAACAATTAGGAAACCGGTTTAAAATATATTGTTATACCGTTTTTATATTTGCATTGTTAAACGCCTTATATTCCGCAAGATTTGCCGGGTCGGATATGCAAAGCGCAAATTTCGTTGAAAATTTTATGAACATCGGATTATTTCAAATTATTAATAATACTGTTTATTATCAGGTGCAAGTTATACAATCGATTCTTTTTGGCCCAATAGTTCAACATTTTAATGGATTTTCCGGGAATATAATTATATTATTATTTCTTATTATATTAGCGGTATATAGTATTTTCTTATTATTTACCAATAAATCCGAACGTTTATTTGCGAGTGCAATATTATCGTATATTGCGATAGGTATGGGGACGATAATGATTGTCATTATCGTAAGTGGAAGTTGGGACAGAATTGCATTTCAACAAAATTTTGCCGATAACATAAACTGGCGACAAACCCACTACCAAGACGCCAACCAACATTTTATTATCGCCTATGTAGCCATGTTGTTTATGTTTGCGACTTTACTGTATAGAATTAAAATAAAAATAATCCCGTATATATCTGCAATTTATATTATGTTAAAAAAAGAAAATAAATTATTTTATTATTTGGCAAATATACCGTTAAAAATAGGAACTATATTTTTTATATTAATAATAATATTTTTGGGAAGTTTGCCTTCACGAAATTTTATGCCTACTTATCATATTGCGACCCAATGGCGAAGCGTATATCAAATAACACATCGTGAATTTGCTTATCACCTCCCGGTGAATCGATGGTGGCCCTTTGAATGGATCGGGCTTTGGCATAACAGTCAAGCAAAGAATTTTGCTTTTCAAAATATCGGCGAAGGTGAACCCGTTTTCGCGGTGGTTAACCCCGGGGGGCTGCCATATATAACAGATATACTTTATTGTACAGCTGTGTTGGGTGACATTAGCAACCTTGAGGATCGTTATGTTTTATCGCTGGGTGTGCGCAGGGCAATCACCAATTTCGATACGACCATGTACGCAGTATTCCACGACCGTAAAGGTAACGAACTAGCCACAATTAAACAAGCGGAAACCCCTGACCGTTTATGGCTAACCTTTATATTCGAAGAAGAAGGGCGACCTTTTGGGTATCCCGATATTTATTCCGTATCATTTTACTTTGAAAATGGACATCCGGCGTTTGTCCAAGGTTTATTGCAATTCGGGGTTTCAATGTTCGTACACGTACGATGATACACATTTTATATAAAAAAAGTTTTGCATTACTTCGTATAACCGTACGTGATGATCATATTCGCATACTTACCCAATTTACGAAATTTGTTTTGGTTGGATTTTCCAATGTATTCGTTACGTTAATCGTTTACTATATCTTTGTCTTTTTTAACGAAGCCTTGTATCTCGTCGGAAATACGTTTGGTTATATAGCCGGTGTACTAAACTCATATTTGTGGAACAGTAAATGGGTATTTAAGGGAAGTGCGGCAGGTAAATTAAAATCATTTTTCCTGATGGCGATATGTTATCTATTCACATATTTTATACAAATCGTCTTGCTTTTCACTATGGTTGAACTGCTGGGGATATCGTATATCATAGCTCCCATCATAAATATAACCATTACGACACCAATTAACTTCTTATTAATTAAATATTTTGCTTTTAATATAAAAGCATAAAATAAGGGGATTATCCCATGTTAAATGATTTGGATTTATTAAATTTATTAAATGCAAAAATCGACCATGCCCATACTTGCCTTGACCGTCTTTGGCACGGAATAGCCGATATAAAACAAATGTTTGATTTTCAACGCCAAGCTATGATACGTATCATGCCTAGAAACAATTTAAGAATAGGCTTTTTTCTTACAACGCATTGCAATTTGAATTGTATGGGGTGCGCCACATATGCACCATGTGCTAATAATGTAACGGATGGGGATTTTCTTGATTTGACACAATTCCGATTAGACATGAAAAGACTTTCGGAGCTATTTGATGATGGTGAAATACGTTCATTTTCTCTAACCGGCGGAGAACCGCTCCTTAATCCATCGGTATACGAATACCCGTATATAATAAGGAATTATTTCCCAAACGCAAATCTTAGGCTCGTAACCAACGGGATATTGTTAACGAAACAAGATGAAAAATTTTGGAATTCCATGAAAGCAAACGATGTAACGATTGAACAAACAAAATTTCCAATAAATATTGATTATAAGCGCATTGAAGAATTAGTTAATGGTTATGATATAAGGCATTTTTATATGAATGAAGGTGAAGGTGTTAAAACATTATGGCGCTATCCCATCGTATTGCAAAGAAAAGCACGTAACAAAGGATATTCAGATTATGATAGCCGAATTAATTTTATTTCGTGCGGTAATGCAAATGATTGTATATGTCTAATGAATGGTAAACTTTATACATGCGCAAGAATCCCTTTGATTAAAATATTTAATAAGCATTTTAATTCAGATTTGCCTGTTTCCGAATATGACGGCATAAATATATATAAAGCAAAAAACCGTGATGAAATCTATAGGTTTCTTGCAAATCCTGTTCCTTTTTGCGCGTATTGCCGCCCAAGCAGGATAACGGTGGGGCATCCCTTCGAATTATCAAAGTTGGATATTAGTGAATGGGCGGACGATGAATAAATTTATACGGCTCTTTGTTTAAGTTTTATGTAAAAGTATATCATGTAACTAGGCTCTACCCAACAACCTAAAGAGTCGAGAAAGCAAGCCGATCATAGCCCCCAGATGATATAATAAGTGCAAGGAAAACGTGAAGAACCCACGTAAAACCATGCACGAGGGGCGACGATGA